>NZ_JBFATZ010000053.1:0-1164 GCF_040678635.1 Thermopolyspora sp. NPDC052614 | reverse complement strand
ACCGACGAGGGCGGACGCGGCCTCCAGCTCATCGCCGCCATCGCCCAACGCTGGGGCACCCGCTACACCCCCGACGGCAAATGCATCTGGACCGAGCAGGCCCTGCCGTCCGGATGAGTCCCGCCGGCCGGGCCCCCTGGTGCCCTGGTGCGGGCGTGCGGGCCCCGGCCGGCGGGCGGAGATCAGGCGACGGTCTCGACCGGGCCGATCACGGTCGTCGCCCCCGCCATGGCGAAGTTGGCGAGGTCGGCCGTGGTCTCCTTGCCGATGTCGCTCGCCATCGCCGCGGCGAAGGCGGCCTCGTCGTCGAAGGTCAGGATCGCGACCAGGTGATAGGCGGGCTTCTGGTCCCCTCGGGGAACGGGTCGGCTGACGGTGTAGCCACGCAGACCGGGAAGCCGGGCCGCGAGCGGAGCGTGCACCTTGTCGTAGTGCGCGTCGAACGCCTCGGGGTTCTCCGGGTGGTTGTAGAGCACGGTCAACTGGAACGCCATATGTACCTCCGCAATCGTGCTGCCGACGTGATCAGCGCCCCCCATCGGACCGAGATCGCGGCGGCCTCGCGTGGTAGAACATCTCACCTCGCCCTCGGTGAAGTGAAGACGTGGGCGGCGCGTCTCCCGCGAGACGGAAGTGATTTCGGTCAGCGCGCGCGTGTGCAGCCACTCCTGCGGGTGCCAGCGCCGCCCCGCGTGCAGGGTGCGGTGGCGCAGCAGGTCGAGGCGCGGATGGTCGTCGGGCACGCCGCGCGGGCGCGTCTTCAGCCGGTCGCCCTCGATGGACAGGCCGATCGCGCGGAACCCCTCCACGATCTCGGCCAGCCGTACGCCGGCCTTGTCGTCGTCGACGGCGGCGCGGAAGCGCTCGATCTGGTCGGGGGCGGGGGTGTACCATCCGGCCGCGACGTACAGCCCGTCGGCGTCGATCTGCACGTATTGACGCGCTCCCCGGCCTGAAGGGCCGGGGTTCAGCCTGTGCCGCGCGTGCGGCACTTCTGTGGCTTCCTGTTTCACCGGGTCCTGCCCTCCGCTAGGCGGCGGGTCTTACGGTCCCTCCGCAGGCGTTTAGACTCTCCGCCCGTCCGGCGGCGAGGATGTTCCTGGCGGCGTTGACGTCCCGGTCGTGGACCGCCCCGCACGGGCAGGACCAGGCCCGGACGCTCAG
>NZ_JBFATZ010000052.1:0-1267 GCF_040678635.1 Thermopolyspora sp. NPDC052614 | reverse complement strand
TCGACCTCGGCCTGGAAGGAGACGAACCAGCGTCCGCGTTCGTGGCGGACGGTCGCGGACAGGATCCGCGCCGTCCCGGCCTGCAGGCGGGCCGGCAGCTTGATGGTGGGCTCGTGCACCCGCATGGTTCCCAGGCGGGGCAGGGTGACGTGCCGGCCGTCGGGTTCGACGCGGATGGTGCCGGTGGTGAACCGGCAGGAAAGGCGCGCCTTCCGCTTGGATTTGAACCGGGGTACGCCCATCCGCTTGCCGCGCCGCTTGCCGTTCTTGGACTTGGCGTAGTTGTCGAACGCGGCCGAAGCGTTCGCCAGACCGGTGTTGTACGCCTCCTTGGAGTTGTCCGCCCACCAGTCGGCGAACCTCGGGTCGGTCGTCTTGGCCTGGTTGAACGCCTTGCGCAGGGCGGGCAGCGACCACGGCCGCCACTCGGTGAGTTCGTCCTCGCCGATGCCGTATGTCTCCTCCGCGCGGCGCTGCCGCCACGACGCCTGGACCCAGCCGACAGCCCAGTTGTAGGCGGCACGCGCGGCGCCGCAGTGCGAGCGCAGCGCATGCTCCTGGGTGGCGTTGGGGTCCAGAGCGAACCGGTACGCCTGCACCACGAGACCGGGCCGCGGCCGGAACTTCTTCATTCGGCCTCACCGGTCGCCACGGCCACTGCGCGGGCGGCCCGGTTCTTGGCGGCACGACGCCCGTACAGGCGGGCGCACATCGAGGTGAGGACTTCGGTGATGTCCCGTACGAGGTCGTCGGCGGTCTCGGTCGGGTCGAGGACGACCAGGCGCCGCCCGGACGCCGACAGGACCGCTTCGAGGTGCTCGACGCCGAAGCGGGCCAGCCGGTCGCGGTGCTCGACCACGATCACCGCCGCCTGCGGGTCGGACAGCACCCGGTGCAGCTTGTGCCGTCGCCCGTTCAGCCCCGGACCGACCTCGGTCACAACTTCCGCGACCGGCAGGCCGAGCGCGGTGGCCGCTTGGACCACGCGGGCCACCTGCCGGTCAAGGTCGGCTTTCTGGTCCGCTGAGGAGACCCGGCAGTACGCCACGACCCGTCCGGACGCCTCCGGGGTGGGCTCGTCGACCAGCCACGTACCGGATGGCGTCTGGCGGACCGGGACCGGCATACGGCCCTCTTTCGCCCACGCCCACGCGGTCTGGTAGTGCACGCCGTTGCGTGCCGCCCACTCGGAAAGCTTCACGCGATCACGATAGCAGCTGAGAAAGGCTGAGATTCACTGATGGATCACGTAACAGTTCCCTCCCCC
>NZ_JBFATZ010000050.1:0-1948 GCF_040678635.1 Thermopolyspora sp. NPDC052614 | reverse complement strand
GACCCTGCTGGTTAACTCGCGACATGCGGCGGTAGGTTCGTGACCTGAGCCCTTGATGTTCGGGATCATGCGGTCGCGGCCGGTGTTTTCCCCTCGTCCCGGTCGTGGATGGAGTGGTCTGTGTCGATGCGGCCCAGGCCGTGGCCGGAGCCGGATCCGGTGATCGCGGCGGCGATTCGGTCGATGTATCGCGGCAAGCGGCAGCCGCCGCTTGCGGTGCGGGTCCGGGATGAGCTGGGCGAGTTGTTCGCCGATGCGGAGTTCGCGGCGGCGTTCGGGGCCCAGGGTAAACCGGGCTGGTCACCGGGCAGGCTGGCGTTGATCACGGTGTTGCAGCGGGTGGAGAACCTGACCGACCGGCAGGCGGCCGAGACGGTCCGCACGGATCTGGGCTGGAAGTACGCCCTGGGGTTGAGCTTGGAGGATCCGGGGTTCGACTCCTCGGTGCTGAGCGAGTTCCGCTCCCGGGTGGTCGCGCACGGGCTGGAGGAGAAGGCGCTGGATCTGCTGCTGGTCCGGCTGTCCGGCAAGGGCCTGATCGGGGCGGGCGGCAAGCAGCGCACCGATTCCACGCATGTGATCGCCGCGATCCGGGATCTGAACCATCTGGAGCTGGCCGGGGAGTGCGTGCGGGCCGCGCTGGAGGCGATCTCGGCCGCCGCGCCGGACTGGGTGGCGCGGGTGCTGGAGGTGCCCGGGTGGGCCGGCCGGTACCGGGCCCGGGCCGATTCCTGGCGGCTGCCCGCCTCGCAGGCCAAACGCGAACAGCTGGCGATCGCCTACGGCACCGACGCCTACGCGCTGGTGGAGGCGGTGTACGCGCCGTTCTCCCCGGCCTGGCTGCGGAACCTGCCCGCGGTGCAGGCGTTGCGGGTCATGCTGGTGCAGAACTACATCCGTGTCCCGGGCAAGGGCGGGCGGGAGGTGGTCAGGCGGCGGCGGCCCCTCGAAGACGGCGGAGAGGGACTGCCGCCCGCCAGACACCGGCTGACCTCCCCCTACGACATCGACGCCCGGTGGGCGGCCAAGGGCGAGGACCTGTACTGGAACGGGTACAAGGTCCACATCAGCGAGACCTGCCACACCGCTGCCGCGGCCGGTGCGGGCGCTGCGCCCGGCCAGAACATCCAGGACGGCCGGCAGGTTCAGCAGGTTGGTGAGGTCGGGGAGGTTCAGGCGCCGCCGGTGCCGCCGAATCTGATCACGAATGTGGCGACCACCGACGCCACCGTCCCCGACAATCAGATGACCACCGCGATCCACCGGGCGATGGCACGGCGCGGGCTGCTCCCGGCCGAGCACTACATGGATGCGGGATACCCCTGTGCCGAGGTCCTGGTCGCCTCGCGCGAGGAGTTCGGGGTCAGGCTGGTCGCCCCGGTCCTGCTCGATCACTCGCCCCAGGCCCGCGCCGCCGGCGGCTACGACCGGACCGCGTTCACCATCGACTGGGACAAACGGCAGGTCACCTGCCCGCAAGGCCATACCAGCAGCTCATGGAGCCCCTGCCGGCAGCGCGGCAAAGACGCCATCGTGGTGATGTTCCCCGCCACCGCCTGCAAGCCGTGCCCGGTCCGTCCGGCCTGCACCAGCGGCAAACGAGAACGCCGTCAGCTCACCGTGCACCCCCAGCCCCTTCAACAGGCCCTGGACGCCGCCCGCGCCGAGCAGACCAGCCGGGACTGGCTGGACAAGTACAAAATCCGCGCCGGAGTCGAGGGCACCCTGCGCCAGGCCATCGCGGTCACCGGACTCCGCCGCGCCCGCTACCGGGGACTACCCAAGGTCCACCTCGAACACATCTACTCGGCTGTCGCGCTCAACCTCATCCGGCTGGACGCCTGGTGGAACGGACACCCTCTCGACCGGACACGGACCAGTCACCTCGCCCGCCTCGAACTGGCAGAAGTCGCTCTCGCAGCCTGAGACGAGTTAACCAGCAGGGTCC
>NZ_JBFATZ010000049.1:0-2243 GCF_040678635.1 Thermopolyspora sp. NPDC052614 | reverse complement strand
TGTCAACGGACGCGCGATAGTGACCCCGCGCGGTTCCGGGAAAATTAACCCCCCGGCATTGGTCAGTCGCGGCTGGCCCGGTTCTCCTTGGCCAGCAGTTCCCGGCGTTGGCGGGTTCGGTAGGAGTCGCCGGTGAGGGTCAGGACCTCGGCATGATGGACGAGCCGGTCGATCATCGCCGCAGCGACGACATCATCGGAAAAGGTCTCTCCCCATCGGCCAAAGGGCAGGTTCGAGGTGACCATGATCGAGCCCTGCTCGTAGCGGGACGCGACGAGCTGGAAGAACAGGTTGGCCGCGTCCTGGTCGAACGGGATGTAGCCCACCTCATCGACAATGATCAGCTTGTAGCGGCGGATCTTCTTCAGCTCGGCTTCCAGGTGTCCGGCATGGTGTGCCGCCGACAGCCGGGCGATCCAGTTGCCGGCGGTGTCGAACAGCACCGAGTAGCCCGATTGGCAGGCCTTGACCCCAAGGCCGATGGCCAGATGGGTCTTGCCGATCCCGGGCGGCCCCAGCAGGATCACGTTCTCGGCCTTGGCGATGAACGTGGCCGTGGCCAGATGGGCGAGCACGTCACGGCGCAGCGAGGGCAGATGGTCGAGGTTGAAGTCCTCCAGCGTCTTCACCTGGGGAAAGTGGGCGGTGCGGATGCGCATGACGGTGCCCTTGGACTCCCGGTCGGCGACCTGGCGCTGCAGCAGCGCGGCCAGGTACTCCTCATGCGACCAGTTCTCGTCACGGGCCTGGGCGGCCAGCTCCTGCCAGAACGCGCCGATGGTGGGCGTCTTGAGTACCCGGGTGAGGTAGGCGATCATCGACGGCAGCCCGTCCTTGGGCGTCGCGGCCGGCGTGGTCGAAGTGGCCGAAGTGGCCGTGGTGGCTGTGGCGGCTGTGGTGGCTGTGGTCACTGGCTGCTCGCTTCTGTGCTGGATGTGGATGGGTCGAAGTCGACGCCGAACAGGGCGTCGTAGTCCGGCAGAGCCCGGAGCATGACGGCGTGGCCGTCGGGGTGAAAGCGGGTGGCCGCCCGGCGGCTGTCGCGCTCGGCGGCCAGGGCCTGGCGCATCGCGGCGGCGGTGGCGGCGTGAGCGGGGTCGGTGACCACGCCGTGCCTGGCCCACGAGCGGGTGTGGCAGGCCACCAGATGGCCGTCGCAGACCACCCTCACCTGCTGCGGGGAGGCGGTGACCTCGACGAACCGGCCGATGACCCGCGGGTCGACCGAGTAGTCCACGCTGTCCACCCGGACGTAGTAGTCGCGTCCCAGCCGGACACGGTGGTGCAGGCCGGTCTGCGGGGCCACCGGCGGCAACGGCAGCATCGACCGGTAGTCCACCTCCAGCAGGTCGGCCGGGCGGCCCTGGATCGAGCGGACGGTGCGGGTGTTGGCCCGGGCCAGCCACTCGGCCAACTGCTCGTTGAAGTCCGCGGGCGAGGCGAAGGTCCGCCCCGGCAGGAACGAGGTCTCCAGGAACCCGTTGTGGCGCTCGACCATGCCCTTGAACTCCGGATCCCGGGGCGGCGCCAGCTTGATCTGCGTGGCCAGGGTTCCGGCGAACGCCGCCGCCGGCACGCTGACCCTCCCGCCGCCGCCGATCGCCGACTCCCGGTCCCACAGCAGGGTCGTGGTCACCCGGCCGATCCCGCTGATCAGCGCCCACATGCCCGACAAGATGTCCCCGGCCTGCCGGGAGGGGATCATCATCGCGGTCATGAACCGGGAGAACGCCAGCGTCATCACCAGCACCGGCAGCATCCGCCGCTGGCCCGGCCCGACCGGGATCCTCGGCTCGGGGAACCACAGGTCGCATTGGGTGAGCCGGCCGGGCTGGTAGGACACCCGGTCCACCGGGTCGATACCGGCGTACTCGGGTCGGATGCGGGCCAGCAGCTTCTTCAACGGCCCTTCGGAGTACGGCCAGCCGATCCGCTGCGCGATCACCGGCGCAGGCATCTTCGGCCATTCCCGCAGCAGCGCCCTGACCTGTGGCTCGTAGGCATCAGCGACCGACCCGCGCCGGGCCCGCTGATACTTGGGCGGCCGGTCGGAGGCCAATGCCCGCCGTACCGTGTTGCGGGCCACCCCCATCCGTCTGGCGATCTCCTTGATGGGCACGCCCTCTGCCCGATGCAGACGGCGGATCTCGGCCCAGTCCTCCACTTTCAGCACCCTCCAAGATCTCGGAGGGGGGTTAACTTTCAAAGTACCCCAGGGGGTCAGCTTTCAAGATCCGGCGACA
>NZ_JBFATZ010000048.1:0-2307 GCF_040678635.1 Thermopolyspora sp. NPDC052614 | reverse complement strand
GATGACCAGGGCGACGCGGTCGGCCGACAGCGGGATGATGTCGTACCAGTCGCCGCCGACCTCCATGTCCTTGCCGGCCGGCAGATAACGCGCCGCCACCGTGACCGCGGGCAGGGAGGGCAGCTCGCGGGGGAGCAGGCCGCGTTGGAGTTCCTGGGCGCGGGTGCGTTCGGCGTCGTAGAGGCGGGCGCGGGCCAGCGCCTGTGACAGCAGGCCGCTGATCGCGGTGAGCAGGCTGCGTTCGTCGTCGGTGAACGGACGCGGGTGGATGAAGGAGATTGCGCACCCGCCGAACACCTGGCCGGACGCGATCAACGGGAGGAACACCCACGCGTTCTTGTCACCCGCCGGCGGCATATGCGCCAGATGCGGATAGAGCGTGAGGTACTCCTCCCGGGAGGTGATGAACCTCAGCGTACGGTCGCGGATGGTGTCGAGCAGCGGATACCGCGCCGTCAGCGGCAGCCGCCGCAGGTTCTCAATGAACGTCGCCGAGTACCCGACCGAGCCCACCGACTCCAGGCGGTTGTGCGCCACGAACGCGACGTGGAACCCGGTGGCGCCGAACGGCGGCAGCACGTGACGGGCGACCGCGTCCACCACGTCCTGCACGGTCACGGCCTCGGCGAGCGCCCCGGTCAGCTCTTGAATGCGCGCGGTGCGCTCCATCGCGGCCCGCTCGGCCGCCAAGCGTTCGGCCGCGGCGCGCTCGGCGAACACCTCGATGTCGTCGGTGAGATCGCTGATCTGCGCGATGTAGCACGGCGCGTCACCGGTGAGCCCGCTGTCGAGCGTGCCGTCCACGCCGCCGACCAGACGCACGCGATACCAGCGTCGTACGTCCGGCATCCACATGTTGAGCTCGACCGCGCCGCCGGTGGCGAGGGTGTGGCGGTGACGTTCCCACTCGTGGGTCCCCACCCGTGGGCAGACCTCCGGCAGCGACCGGCCCGTCAGCCCGCCGGAACCGCCGAGCAGCCGCTCGGCGGCCACGTTGGCGAACCCGATCCGCCACTCGCCGTCCAGCACCAGGAAACCGTCGCTCATGATCCGGATGGCCCGGCCGATCGGTGAGTCCACGGCGATACCGTCGGCTTCCCCCACAGCGTCCGACGCCACGTCGCCTGACGCCACGTCGCCCGACGCCACAGCGTCCGATACCACGGCGTCCGACGCCACGGCGTCCGACGCCACGGCGTCCGACACGCCGGTCGGCACAGCGTCCGACACAGAGTCCGACACGGCGTCCCCCGGGGTGCTCTCCACCGCTCCCGGCGCCGTGCCAGCCCGGCGGACGGGCACGGCGTCCGCGTCGGAGGAGGAGCGTGGCAAGGTGTGCTGGTCTACGTGTGGAGAGTCCGGGACCGGGTAACGTCGTTCGCTCACACGCGTCCTCTCCCCCATGCCCGCATCGTCCGAAATGGGGGACCAGGGCCGCGACCCCCCGACGGACCGAATCAGCTCGTGTGCGGCCGACGTCACTGAACGCGACGTTGCTGGCATTTAACGGGATGTATGTCTAAATGTCCTCGCCTGTTGTGCGGGGGCAGTCTATCCCTCGATGTGCCGAAGTGACAGAAGAGACACCGAAAAACATTCGCATACCTGCTGGTAGACGGCGGTTTGCCCTCAATGCGCCATATGCCAGACTGTTGGGCAGGGTCACCTAGGAGGAAGGCCCACTAATCCGACAATTCAGGACATTTTCCGGTCGATATCGGACGTCGCGGAACGGTAAGCGGGCGGTCCGAATCCGGCCGCAGCGGATCGAGGGGCACGCGGACGCGGCCGGCGGGGCAGGAAGGTCTCCCGGGAGGATCGGCGGGACGAAGGTGTCGGTGCCGGGTGGCAAGCTGGGCGCATGGGTTTCGAGGGCTTCCCCGATGAGGCGCTGGTCTTCTACGAGAGGCTGGAGGCCGACAACTCCAAGACGTACTGGACCGCGCACAAGCACCTGTACGAGGAGGCCGTGCGGGCGCCGCTGCAGGCGCTCGCGGACGAGCTGGCCGGGGAGTTCGGGGCCGCGAGCCTGTTCCGGCCCTACCGCGACGTGCGCTTCGACAAGGACAAGTCGCCGTACAAGACTCACCAGGGCGCCTACGTGCGGGTCGGCGGCGAGGGGATGGGCTACCGGATCGTCCGCAGTGCTCCGGCCTTCAGGCCGGGGGTGAAGCGGACTCTCCCACGTAGCGGGGCAAGGAAAGCTGGATCGCCCCCGGGCGATCCAGCGTCTCCCCGGCTCAGACCGGTCGGTTCTGCTGCTCGATGTACCGGCGCAGGACGGTGATCGGAGCGCCGCCCACGCTC
>NZ_JBFATZ010000047.1:0-2354 GCF_040678635.1 Thermopolyspora sp. NPDC052614 | reverse complement strand
ACCTCCGGCCAGGACGACGCGCTGCTGGACATCTACCGCAAGCTGCGCCCGGGCGAGCCGCCGACCAAGGAGTCGGCGCAGACGCTGCTGGAGAATTTGTATTTCAACCCCAAGCGGTATGACCTGGCCAAGGTCGGCCGGTACAAGGCCAACAAGAAGCTCGGGGTGGACATCGACATCAACCAGGGCACGCTGACCGAAGAGGACATCGTCGCCACGATCGAGTATCTGGTGCGGCTGCACGCGGGTGAGGACTCGATGCCGGGGGTCAACGGCGATGTGGTGGTCGAGGTGGACGATATCGACCACTTCGGCAACCGGCGGCTGCGTACCGTGGGTGAGCTGATTCAGAACCAGGTGCGGCTGGGTCTGGCCCGGATGGAGCGGGTCGTGCGCGAGCGCATGACCACGCAGGACGTCGAGGCCATCACCCCGCAGACCCTGATCAACATCCGGCCGGTCGTGGCCTCGATCAAGGAGTTCTTCGGCACCTCCCAGCTGTCGCAGTTCATGGACCAGACGAACCCGCTGGCCGGTCTGACCCACAAGCGGCGGTTGTCGGCGCTGGGGCCGGGTGGTCTGTCGCGGGAGCGGGCCGGCATGGAGGTCCGCGACGTGCACCCGTCGCACTACGGCCGGATGTGCCCGATCGAGACCCCCGAGGGCCCGAACATCGGTCTCATCGGCTCGCTGTCGTCCTACGGCCGGGTCAACTCCTTCGGCTTCGTCGAGACGCCCTACCGCAAGGTCGTCGACGGCAAGGTCACCGACCAGATCGACTACCTCACCGCCGACGAGGAGGACCGGCACGTCATCGCGCAGGCCAATACCCCGCTGACCGCGGACGGCTCGTTCGCCGAGGCCCGGGTGCTGGTACGGCGCAAGGGCGGCGAGTTCGAGTACATCCGCTCGAACGAGGTCGACTACATGGACGTGTCGGCCCGCCAGATGGTGTCGGTCGCGACCGCGATGATCCCGTTCCTGGAGCACGACGACGCCAACCGCGCGCTGATGGGCTCCAACATGCAGCGGCAGTCGGTGCCGCTGCTGCGGAGCGAGGCGCCGCTGGTCGGCACCGGCATGGAGTACCGCGCCGCCACCGACGCCGGCGACGTCATCACGGCCGAGAAGGCCGGGGTGGTGGAGGAGGTCTCGGCCGACTACATCACCGTGCTCAACGACGACGGCACCCGCATCACCTACCGGGTGGCCAAGTTCAAGCGCTCCAACCAGGGCACCTGCTTCAACCAGAAGCCGATCGTGGACGAGGGCGACCGCGTCGAGGCCGGCCAGGTCCTCGCCGACGGCCCGTGCACCGACAACGGCGAGATGGCGCTGGGCAAGAACCTGCTGGTGGCGTTCATGCCGTGGGAGGGCCACAACTACGAGGACGCCATCATCCTGTCCCAACGGCTGGTGCAGGACGACGTCCTGTCCTCCATCCACATCGAAGAGCACGAGGTCGACGCCCGCGACACCAAGCTCGGCCCCGAGGAGATCACCCGGGACATCCCCAACGTCTCCGAGGAGGTCCTGGCCGACCTGGACGAGCGCGGCATCATCCGCATCGGCGCCGAGGTCGTCCCCGGCGACATTCTGGTGGGGAAGGTGACGCCGAAGGGCGAGACCGAGCTGACGCCGGAGGAGCGGCTGCTGCGGGCGATCTTCGGTGAGAAGGCGCGCGAGGTGCGCGACACCTCGCTGAAGGTGCCGCACGGCGAGTCCGGCAAGGTCATCGGGGTGCGGGTGTTCTCCCGCGACGAGGGCGACGAGCTGCCCCCGGGCGTGAACGAGCTGGTCCGGGTGTACGTGGCGCAGAAGCGGAAGATCACCGACGGGGACAAGCTGGCCGGGCGGCACGGCAACAAGGGCGTCATCTCCAAGATCCTGCCGGTGGAGGACATGCCGTTCCTGGAGGACGGCACGCCGGTCGACATCATCCTCAACCCGCTGGGCGTGCCCGGCCGGATGAACGTCGGGCAGGTGCTGGAGACCCATCTGGGCTGGATCGCGGCCCAGGGCTGGGACATCGGCGGCGTCGAGGAGGCCTGGGCCGAGCGGCTGCGGGACAAGGGCTTCGAGCGTGTGGAGCCCCGGACCAAGGTGGCCACGCCGGTCTTCGACGGCGCTCACGAGGAGGAGATCACCGGCCTGCTGCAGAACACCCTGGTCAACCGGGACGGGCAGCGCATGGTCGGCGTCAACGGCAAGGCGCGCATGTTCGACGGCCGCTCCGGCGAGCCGTTCAAGGATCCGATTTCGGTCGGCTACATCTACATCCTGAAGTTGCTGCACCTGGTGGATGACAAGATCCACGCGCGGTCGACGGGTCCGTACTCGATGATCACGCAGCA
>NZ_JBFATZ010000046.1:0-2376 GCF_040678635.1 Thermopolyspora sp. NPDC052614 | reverse complement strand
GCGTGGTTCATGTGAGGTCAAGTCCTCGGTCTATTAGTACCGGTCGGCTCAACACCTGTTACCAGACTTCCACCCCCGGCCTATCAACCCGCTCATCTCACGGGGACCTTACCCCCACTCGCGTGGGGCGGGAGACCTCATCTTGGGGCAGGCTTCCCGCTTAGATGCCTTCAGCGGTTATCCCTCCCGAACGTAGCCAACCAGCCATGCACCTGGCGATACAACTGGCACACCAGAGGTTCGTCCGTCCCGGTCCTCTCGTACTAGGGACAGCCCCCCATCAAGTCTCCTACGCGCGCAGCGGATAGGGACCGAACTGTCTCGCGACGTTCTAAACCCAGCTCGCGTACCGCTTTAATGGGCGAACAGCCCAACCCTTGGGACCTACTCCAGCCCCAGGATGCGACGAGCCGACATCGAGGTGCCAAACCATCCCGTCGATATGGACTCTTGGGGAAGATCAGCCTGTTATCCCCGGGGTACCTTTTAGCCGTTGAGCGACACCCCAACCACACGGCGGTGCCGGATCACTAGTCCCAGCTTTCGCTCCTGCTCGACCCGTCGGTCTCACAGTCAAGCCCCCTTGTGCACTTACACTCGACACCTGATTGCCAACCAGGCTGAGGGAACCTTTGGGCGCCTCCGTTACCCTTTAGGAGGCAACCGCCCCAGTTAAACTACCCACCAGACACTGTCCCCCACCCCGATCAGGGGCGCAGGTTAGACGCCCAAAACAGCCAGAGTGGTATTTCACCAACGACTCCACCGCCACTAGCGTGACCGCTTCACAGTCTCCCACCTATCCTACACAAACCATTCCAGACGCCAATATCAAGCTGCAGTGAAGGTCCCGGGGTCTTTCCGTCCTGCTGCGCGAAACGAGCATCTTTACTCGTACTGCAATTTCACCGGGCCTGTGGTTGAGACAGCGGGGAAGTCGTTACGCCATTCGTGCAGGTCGGAACTTACCCGACAAGGAATTTCGCTACCTTAGGATGGTTATAGTTACCACCGCCGTTTACCGGCGCTTAAGTTCTCACCTTCACCGGCACAAAGCCGGCTAAGCGGTCCCCTTAACGTTCCGGCACCGGGCAGGCGTCAGTCCGTATACATCGTCTTACGACTTCGCACGGACCTGTGTTTTTAGTAAACAGTCGCTTCCCCCAGGCCACTGCGGCCCCCACCAGCTCCAGGACGCACGGTCCCTCACCAGCGAAGGCCCCCCTTCTCCCGAAGTTACGGGGGCAATTTGCCGAGTTCCTTAACCACAGTTCACCCGAACGCCTCGGTATACTCTACCCGACCACCTGAGTCGGTTTAGGGTACGGGCCGCCACGGCACTCGCTAGAGGCTTTTCTCGGCAGCATGGGATCACCCACTTCACCACAATCGGCTCGGCATCACACCTCAGGCCACATGAGAGACGGATTTGCCTATCTCTCGCCCTACATGCTTACCCCAGGACAACCACCGCCTGGGATGGGCTACCCTCCTGCGTCACCCCATCGCTTGCCTACTACCAGATCAGGCCAGGCGTTCACCCTGACACCAGCCCCGAAGGACCGGCCGGGCTAAGGACCCTTAGTATCACCGGCCTCGACACGGACGCACCACAGCGGGTACGGGAATATCAACCCGTCATCCATCGACTACGCCTGTCGGCCTCGCCTTAGGCCCCGACTTACCCTGGGCGGATCAGCCTGCCCCAGGAACCCTTGGTCATCCGGCGCAGAAGTTTCCCACTTCTGAAACGCTACTCATGCCTGCATTCTCACTCGCACCACCTCCACCAAGGATCACTCCCAGGCTTCACCGGATGGCACGACGCTCCCCTACCCACCCGAACACCCAATGATGTTCGAATGCCGCGATTTCGGCGGTGTGCTTAAGCCCCGCTACATTGTCGGCGCGGAATCACTTGACCAGTGAGCTATTACGCACTCTTTCAAGGATGGCTGCTTCTAAGCCAACCTCCTGGTTGTCACAGCAACTCCACATCCTTTCCCACTCAGCACACGCTTAGGGGCCTTAATCGACGATCTGGGCTGTTTCCCTCTCGACCACGAAGCTTATCCCCCGCAGTCTCACTGCCACGCTCAACTTACCGGCATTCGAAGTTTGGCTGACGTCAGTAACCCGGTAAGGCCCATCAGCCAACCAGCGCCCTACCTCCGGCAAGAACCACGCAACGCTGCACCTAAATGCATTTCGGGGAGAACCAGCTATCACGGAGTTTGATTGGCCTTTCACCCCTACACACAGATCATCCCCCAGGTTTTCAACCCTGGTGGGTTCGGGCCTCCACCCAGTCTTACCTGAGCTTCACCCTGCCCATGCGTAGATCACCCCGCTTCGGGCCTGCGGCATACGACTCAA
>NZ_JBFATZ010000045.1:0-3068 GCF_040678635.1 Thermopolyspora sp. NPDC052614 | reverse complement strand
ACACCGTGGCGCCGCGCTTCTGGTTCCAGGCGAAGCCCTGGCCGCCGACGTTCCTGGACAGGGTGCCGACGTCCTTGACCTTGCCGATGTAGAAGAAGTCCAGGTAGAACTTGTGCGCGTGGCTGAACTTGTACCACTGGTACACGTAGTACCTGGTCAGCCAGAAGTTGCCCTTGGCGTCCTTCCAGACCTTGCCCAGGACCTTGCCGCCGGCCTTCTCGTCCAGCAGCTTCTCGTACTGAGCCTGGGTCAGCGGGATGTCGCGGGTCTTGGCCTTGCTGCCGTTGGCCGGCGTTTCGCCGGCCGTCGGGGCGGCGTTGTAGGTCGCCTCGGTGACCTCGGTGTAGAGGAGGACCTTACGGCCGGGGTAGTCCGGGCCGACCTTCGCCGCGCCGTGCTCGACCTTGCTCCACACCGGGGCCTTGGAGCCGTACTTGTCCAGGATCCCCTGGTATTCCTTGTAGGAGATCTCCTTGGACTCGACCCACTTGTCGCCGGTCCAGGCGTCGTAGTCGGGCTTGTTGACCTCGACCTTGTCGCCGATGGAGAAGCCGTTGTAGACGTTGACGAAGGCGTAGTCCTTGTCGTAGTCCTCGTAGACCGAGAAGTCGTAGTGGGTCCAGGCCTGCTTGCCCACGTAGACGCCCCAGGGCGCCTTGCCCTTGTAGTAGCCCGGGACGAAGATCCACTTGTCGAAGACGCTCTTGCCGTCGAAGACGTTGTGGGCGGCGGTGGCGACCAGGTTGCCGTGGCGCGAGTGGATCGCGCTGCCGGAGGCCCACCAGGTCTGGCCCTTGCCGTCGACCCAGAACACCTTGCCCACGGTCTTGGGCAGGTTGACGTTCTTGACCTTGGTGGTCGTGACCTTGCCGAAGCCGGTCGGCGCGGTCACGCCGGGCTTGCTGTCCGGGGCCGGCCCGCCCTTGACCTGGAGCTTCTCGCCGTTCAGCTTATAGTCGTAGTGATACTCCTTGGCGCTCTTGAGGGCGTTCGCGTTGGAGTCGAGCCAGAACTGCGCCACCGAGTAGGCCTCGGCGGGGGTCTTGGCCAGGTACTCGCTGGACTTCAGCGGAGCGGCGCTCGCGGTGGAGGCGGTGACGAGGGAGGCGCCCAGCAGGGCGGAGGCGGCAACGGCCCCACCCAGCGGGAGGACCAGACGCTTGACTCGGGTGTTCAAGGAAACTCCTTGGGCTGTCGTGGAACGCATCTTGCGTCCCATGCGTCAGTAAAGGGATAGCCAGGAACATACAGCGGCGATCTTGAGTCTCGGTAGCGGTTCTGGCAGGAAAAGTTGACCTTGAACCGCCGAGATCATTTCGAGACAAACACCGCACCCCTTAGCGGTGGCCGCCATTGGAACGTGTCCATGCAGATCACGGTCGCACCGCTCGCCCCGCCCACCGCCGCCCCCGGTCGGGTTCCCCCGATCCGCCATGTGATCTAAATCACACCGCCTGGATGGCACCGAACCGGTCTTATTCACGTCAAAGGAGCCCACACAAACGCCGGCGGGGTGGCGAAGATCACCCAGTGCTCTGCGTCGTGGCGTGCTTGTAGATCACGTACGTGGCTTTGGTGAAGCTCGGCGAGGAGATGTGGTCGTAGCGCCGGTCCGCGTCCCGATCCCAGGTCCGGCTGTTCACGCCGTTGAGGTAGCCGTTGCCCGTGGTGCTGTTGTAGCGGATCAGCCAGGGCCCGCCGCTCGCCCCCGCGGTGAACATGCAGGGGATGGACACGCCCCGGTTGAGCAGGAGGTTGGGCGCGGTGACGCGCATCCGGCTGCGGCTCACGCACCACCGCATCGAGTTGCCGTCGAAGGGCCGCGTGCCGTTCGGCTGCTCGCCCGCGGGATAGCCGAACGCGTGCGTGACCACCTTGAGGCTCTGGTTCCACAGGAAGCCCTGGCCGCCGACGTTGTCCTCCAGCCGGCCCACGTCCATGCGCCGGTAGATGGGGTTGCCCTTGGCGTCCTTCTTCGGCTGGCCCTTGGCGTCCTTTTCCGCCTGCCAGGTGAAGCCGCGGTGCACGGTGACGAAGGCGTAGTCGTAGTCCCAGTCGACCAGGCCGGCGAAGCTGTCGTGCAGGTTCAGGGTGTGGCCGACGTAGATGCCCCAGTCGGTCCTGCCGTCCGCGGTGTAGCCGGGAATGAAGATCCAGTCCTCGACCGGCTTGGGCTCCTGGACGTTGTAGGCGCAGTGCGCGGCCGTCGCCACCAGGTTCCGGTTCGGCGAGTGCACGGCCGTCCCCGAGCACCAGTAGAGCTTGTCCCCGATCCGGAAGAACACCTTGCCGACGGTGGTGGGCAGCCCGTTCTTCACCGCCGCGCGTCCGCGCGTGGGCTGCACGGTGGTCGGCCGCTCGGTGTCCGACGAGGCCGACGCCGTCGTGGTGGTCGTCGTCGGGGCGGGGCTCGTCTGCGGGGCGCTGCGCGCGGGCGTGGCGTAGCTGCTGGCCGCCTTGAGCCGCTCCGGGGTCCAGTAGTCCATCACCTTCTGCGCGTCCGCCGCGCGCTGCGCCAGAGGCGCCGACACGACCCAGTCGGGCGCCGAGCGGGCGTGGTGGAGTACCGCCCCTCCCGCCGGAGAGCCGGGCAGCACCACGGCGATCGTCGCGGTCAGCACGCCAGCCAGCGTGGCGGCGAGCCGCTTCGCTCGGGTGGACATACGAGGCCTTCCGGGGACGACGGCAAGGGATACGGGGGGTAAAGCGAAATTTTTCCAGATCAACTAGTCACGAACAGGGCTTTGACCAACCTGGGGCTGCCTCGTTATTTGACCATCTGGCGCGTGTGGCGGAGGTAAAGGGACAAATGTGACCTGTGAGACAACCCCCAAAATGGCACAAGGCCCGGCTGGTGGGCCGGGCCTTGTGTGAGGGTGAGACGCAAGGTGTGGACCCCCGCGTCCCGATGGCGGGTCCTACTTGAGGATCTCGCCGTTCTTGCCGACGATGGTGCCGGACCAGGTGTTGGCAGCGGCGTCGTAGATCGCCTTGGTCTCGCCGTCGAAGTACGGCGAGGCGATGAAGTCGATCCGGCCGTTGTCGTCGCTGTCACCGAACCAGGAGAT
>NZ_JBFATZ010000044.1:0-5738 GCF_040678635.1 Thermopolyspora sp. NPDC052614 | reverse complement strand
TCGGCGCGGGCCAGGGCGGCGGCGCCGGCCCGGCCGGCCTTCTCGGCGGCGCGGCGGGCGTGCTCGGCGCCGTCGTGGGCCCGGCCGCTCTGGGATCGGGCGCGTTCGGCGTCCTCGACCGCGCGGCGGGCCTTGGCATGGGCGGCGCGGACCTGGGCCAGGGCCTGACTGCGCTTGTCTCCCGGCCCGCCCGCCGATTGGCCCGCCGGTTCGCCCGCCCGCGCCCGTTCACCCGCCGAGCGTGGGCCGTTCCGCGGCCCGGCCGCGCTCGTCTCCCGGCCCGCCCGGCGGTTCACCCGCCGCTTGATCCGCCGGTTCGCCTGTGGCCGGCCGGGCGAGCCTGGCGGCCACGGCGTCGAGGACCCACTCCAGGCCGGTGGCGAAGGACGTTTCGGCGTCCACTTCCGTGCCGTCGTATAGGGCCTTGGCGAGCGCCGGGAAACGGCCGGTGGCCAGCATCCTGCGCATGTGCGGGCCGTGAGCGCGCTGCCACTCGGACTCCGACAGGCCGGTGGCGCGCTCGGCCCGCAGCCCGGCGATCTCGCGTCTGATCGCCCCGGTGACGTAGGCGGTGACCGTCTCCACGGCGCGCATGACGGTGTCGAGGTCGGCGAGGCCGTCGAGCGCGGCCAGTGTGGCCTCGGTCACGGCGAGGGCGTTGGGGCCCAGGGCGGGACGGCCGCCGAGCAGGTCGGCCAGCCATTCGTGCCGGAGGGCGGCCCGCCTGGTGCGGTGGGCGATGACGCGCAGCGCCTCGCGCCAGTCGCCGGGCCGCTCCCGGGGGAGGATCTCGGCGTAGACCTCGTCGACCATGAGGTCGAACAGCTCCTGCTTGGTGGAGATGTACCCGTACAGCCGCATCGGCCCGGCGTCCAGCCGGGCGGCAACCTTGCGCAGCGAAACAGCCTCCAGCCCGCCCTCGTCGGCCAGCGCGACGGCGGCGGCGACGATCCGCTCCCGGTCGAGCGGCGCGGGGCGAGTCGGCGGCTCCGGCCGGTCCCACACAGTCATGACTTACATCGTATCGTTGCGATACACCGTATCGTGAAATACAGTGTATCGACATGATACAGCGTATTGCCGTAGTGGGCGGCGGCCCCGCCGGCCTCACCTTCGCACGCGTCCTGCACCGGCACGGCCACCCCGTCACCGTCCTGGAACGCGACCCCGCCCCCGACGCCCGTCCCCCGGGCGGCACTCTGGACCTGCACGAGAACCTGGGCCAGCTCGCGCTGGACAAGGCGGGCCTGCTGGCGGAGTTCCACGCGCTGTCCCGCCCCGAGGGGCAGGCCATGCGCGTCCTGGACGTGGACGGGACCGTCCTGCGCGACTGGCGGCCCCGGCCGGACGAGCGGGCCAACCCCGAGATCGACCGCGGGCAGCTGCGCGACCTGCTGCTGGGACCGCTGGACGTGCGGTGGGGCACGGCGGTGACCGAGGTGGCGCCGGAAGCGCCGCAGGGGGCGCTGGTCCGTTCCGCCGACGGATGGCAGGAGGCGTTCGACCTCGTGGTCGGCGCGGACGGCGCCTGGTCCAAGGTCCGCCCGGCGGTCTCGCCCGCGACGCCGTACTACACCGGCGTCGCCCTGATCGAGACCTCCCTGGACGACATCGACACCCGCCACCCCGGCCTGGCCCGGCTGATCGGCGACGGCGCCATGGCCGTGTACGGCGTGAACCGCGGCCTCGTCGCGCAGCGCAACAGCGGCGGCCACGTCAAGGTGTACGCCCAGTTCCGCGCGCCGCTGGACTGGCACGAGAACCCGGCCCTGCACCTTGGCCTGGACGGGCTGGACGGCCCGGATGAAACGGATGAACCGGACGGGCGGGCGGGCCTGGACCCGTCCGACGCCGAGGCCGTCCGATCGACCCTGCTGGCCCTGTACGACGGCTGGACCGCGCCCGTCCTCGACCTCCTGCGCCACGGCACGGCCTTCGTGTACCGCCCCCTGCACGTCCTGCCCGCCCCCCACACCTGGGCCCATGTTCCGGGGGTGACGCTGGTGGGCGACGCCGCCCACCTGATGCCGCCGCTGGGGGTGGGGGCGAACCTCGCGATGCTCGACGGCGCCGAACTCGCCGAGTCCGTCGCCGCCGCCTCCGGCCCCGGCGAGCTGGACGAGGCGGTCCGCGCCTTCGAGGAGCGAATGTGGGCGCGGGCCGGCCGGTGGGCGAAGTTCACCACCGCCGGCCTGGAACGCCTCGTCGGCCCTGACCCCGCCGACGCCCTCGCCCTCTTCGACGAGGTCCAGGGGGGCTGACCGCCGTACCCGGGCGTGCCGGCGCCCCTTCCCTTCTTGAGCGGGCACGCACAACGTCCTACGGTCCAGAGGATTAAGCGCTCAAACCGCTCAAACGCCGCCGCGGAAGGAGCGGCGGACGGGGCTGTACATCGAGACACGCATACGGCCGACCTGGACCTGATCTGGCAGCTCAGCCGGAATCCGGCACGGCACCGGCACTGGGACCTGCGCTTCGTCCACATCGACCGCCTGGCCCGCGCGGACGGTGAACCGTACTCCTGGGTGAGCCGGTCGGCGAGGCGGCCGGGATCGCCGGCGTCGCCGTACAGCATGCGGTCGACGAGGCGCTGCAGCCGCCGCCGCAGCGGCTGGAAGACGGCCCCGGCGAACAGCGCCGCCACGAGCCCGGCGATCCGGTCGTACTCCGACACCACCAGGCTCGGCAGGGCCCCGGCGGCGAAGTACACCGAGCCGACGACCGCCAGCAGTCCGGCCGCGACGAACGTCGGCGGTCCGGCCGCGAGGGCTCCTTCAACGCCGTATACGACGCCGCCGCATGCGGCGTACGCACGGGTGTCCGTCGGGTGTCGCGGCCGTCGCCGCCGTGTCACCGGCCGAGGCGATCCCGGCGGCGACGGCCGCGGCTGCGGACGCGGGCGCGGGCGGTCACGGGATCACGACGAGCCGCCTGCCTTTGAGGTCGGTGCGCTGCCAGGCGGCCTCGATGTCGCGCAGCGGGACCTTCTCCACGTCGTAGGTGAGCTCGCCGGACCGCGTCCAGGCGACGATCCGCCGGTACGCCTCGTCCATGGTCTGCGGGTCGAGGCCCTTGGACGCGCCGTAGATCTCCACGCCGGAGGTGCGCAGGCTCGCCGCGGCGAGGGCGAGCCCGGCGCCGGCCGACTCGCCGATCTGGACCACGCGGGTCGGCTTGCCGAACGCGAACGTCCGCGGCTTCAGGGCGCTCAGCAGGATCTGGGTGGGCCTGCCCCACAGGTAGTCGGCGACGACGTCGTAGCCGTCTCCCCTGGCGTCGAGGTACGCCTGCGCCAGCGCCTCGTCGGGGACCGCGGTGTTGATCACCGTGTCGGCTCCGATGTCGCGTACCTCGCGCAGCCGGTCGTCGTCGCGGCCGGTGGCGACGATCCGGCCGGCGCCCAGCAGGCGGGCGACCTTGACCGCGAGCCGTCCGGCGACCCCGGTGGCGCCCTGCACGAGCACCGTCTCCCCGGGAGCGAGGACTGCGGCCGTGCTCATCGACATCGCGGTGATGGCCGAGGCCATCACCGTCGCCACGGACGGGTCGATGCCGTCGGGGATCGGCATGTAGGAGCCCTCGGCCACCACGGTTTTCTCGGCGAGCGCGCCGTAGGGCAGGCGGGGGTTGCCGAACCCGACGAGCGTGCCGTCCGGGAGGGCGCCGATGCCGTCGAAGGCGGGGATCACCGGCAGGTGGCCGATGTACTTCTCGGCGGCGTAGTGCGTGCCCGCCGCGATCGCCTTTTCGACGTTCTCGACGGCGACGGCCTTCACGTCGATGATCACCTCGCCGTCGCCGGGCACCGGGTCGGGGAAGTCCTCATAGCGGGGGATGCCGCCGACCTCGTGGAGGACCGCCGCCTTCATCTCAGTTCCTGACCGAACGCGTGGGCGATCCACGACTGCCACGCCGTAAGGACGCGGGGCGGACGGGCCGGGGAATGGTTGAACCCCTGGTGGTGCCGGTGGCGCGAGCGGTGGTGTGCGGGCGTGTGCGGTCGTCCGTGGGCCTGGCGGTCCTGGCCCTGGTGGCCGGGCGGGCGCTCGGCGTGCGGGGGAACCCCCGGTACGCGGTGGGTCGCGCGGTGCGCCAGGTCGCGGGGCGAGTGCCGGTGTCTCATCTGTGCCTCCTTCCGATCATGGATCTCTATCACCGATAGAGTAATCTATCGCTGATAGATTACGGAAGGGAGGTGCCTGAATTGGCTCTGGACAAACGACGAATCGTCGCCGAGGCCGTCGCGCTGCTGGACGCCGAGGGGCTCGACGGCGTGACCACGCGCAAACTGGCCGCCCGGCTCGGCGTACGGTCGCCGACCCTCTACTGGCACATCCCGAACAAGGCGGCGCTGGTCACCGCGATCGCCGAGCAGATCCTGGAGCAGCAGTTCCCCGAGCTGGAGCCGCCCGGCCCCGACGAGCGCTGGCAGGACTGGCTGACCGGCCTGGCCGAGCGGCTGCGCCGCGCGCTGCTGGCCCACCCGGACGGCGCCCGGATCATCGCGGCCTCCCAGCTCTCGCTCAAGATGGCCGCCATCTCCGAGCTGGCGATGAGCACACTGGTCGGCCGGGGCATCCCCCTGCGGCGCGCCCGCCTGATCGTGCTGACGGTGTTGCGCTTCACCGTCGGCTACGTGCTGGAGGAACAGGTCGGCCGCCCCGATGCGGACGCCCTGGACGGCTTCGACATGGCCGCGTACGCCGCGGCACACCCCACGGTGATGGCCGGCGTGACCGAGTACTTCCAGTCCGGACGCACCGTGGATGACCTGTTCCGCGACTGCCTGGAACAAATCATCCACGGCCCCGCGGCAGAGCCCGGCCCCGCGTCCTGACGGATTGACCACCACGTGGGCGGGCCGGCCCTGACACGAACGCCCCAGGTACTCAGGCCGGGGCCGCCACCGACCACCGGTCGCCGACCAGCGCGGAAGCCAACGCTCCTTTCGGCCGCCGACTCCCGTCCCTCGGTTGGCCCGGGTGCTTCGCCGCCCGGGACAACGTCCTGGAACGTTCAGGGCTGTTTGGCGGCGTCCGGCGTGCCCGGGGAGTTGCGAAGTCCGGCGGAGCTCGGCGGACACGGCGCGCTCGCCGAGCCCGGCCGCCTTCACCCATTGGGACACCCCCCTGGAACGTTCAGGGCCGTTTGGCGGCGTCCGGCGCGGCCGGGGCGCTGAGGAGCTCGACGTAGTTCGGCGGACACGGCGCGTTCACGGAGCTCGGCGGACACGGCGCGGGCGGCTTCGAGCTGGGCGCGCAGGTCGTCGATGCGGGCCTTGTGCACCGACAGCTCCTCGCGCAGCAGGTCGCGTTCGGCCTCGGCGGCGCGCAGGCGTTCCTCGGACTGCCGCCGGGCGCGGGCGGCTTCGCCGCGCGGGACAACGTCCTGCGGCGTTCAGGGCTGGTTGGCGTCCGGCGCAGCCGGGGCGCTGCGGAGCTCGGCGGACACGGCGCGCTCGCGGAGCTCGGCGGCCTCGGCGCGGGCGGCTTCGAGCTGGGCGCGCAGGTCGTCGATGCGGGCCTTGTGCACCGACAGCTCCTCGCGCAGCAGGTCGCGTTCGGCCTCGGCGACGGCGATGCGGGCGGCGGCCTGGTGTTCGGCGCGGGCCGCGCGCTCCTCGGCGAGCTTGGCGCGAGCCTGGGCGACGGCGGTCGCGGCCAGGGTTTCGGCGCGGGCGGCTTCGGCGGCCTCGGCGCGGGCCAGGGCGCGTTCGCGTTCGGCCTCGGCCGCCTCGG
>NZ_JBFATZ010000043.1:0-6185 GCF_040678635.1 Thermopolyspora sp. NPDC052614 | reverse complement strand
TCCTGGTTCTCGTACGCCTCCAGCGCCCGGTCCCGGACCTGCGCCAGCACCTGCTCGAAGGTGGGATTGCCGGACAGGTCGACCCGCAGCACCCACGTGTTGACGAAGAAGCCCACCAGGTCGGCGAGCGCGGCGTCGGTCCGGTTGGCGATCGGGGAGCCGATGGCGAGGCGGTCGCCCGCGCCGAGCCGACTGAGCAGCACGGCGAGCGCCGCCTGCATGACCATGGACACCGTAGCCCCCTGATCGGCGGCCAGTTCCTCGACCGCCGCCAGCAACTCGGGCGCGAGCCGGAATTCCACGGTGTCGCCGCGGTGGGTGGCCACGCGCGGCCGGGGCCGGTCCGCGGGGAGCCTGATCGGCTGCGGCACATCGGCCAGTTCCCGTCGCCAGTACGCCGTCTGCGTGGCCAGCACGCTGCCGGGGTCGCCGGGGTCGCCCAGCATGTCGCGCTGCCAGAGGGTGTAGTCGGCGTACTGCACGGGCGGTTCCGGCCGGCGGGGCGCGGCGCCCCGGCGGCGTGCCGCGTACGCCGTGCCGAGGTCGCGGGCGAGCGGGGCCATCGACTCCCCGTCGATGGCGATGTGGTGGATCACCAGCACGAGCACGTGCTCCTCCGCGCCGATCCGCAGCACCGTCGCCCGCACCGGGATCTCCGCGGACAGATCGAACGGGAGCGCAAGCGTGGCGTCGACGGCCTCGTCCACCCCGTCCGCCGCGGTCTCGACCAACCGGGTCTCGAACCGCAGCTCCTCCACCGGCACGACGTGCTGGTACGGGATCCCGTCCGGGTCCTCGACGATGAGCGTCCGCAGGGCCTCGTGCCGCCCGATCACGTCCCGGAGGGCCGCGCCCAGCGCGGGCACGTCGAGCGGCCCGTGCAGCCGCAGCACGTGCCCCTGGTTGTACATCGCCGAGGGTCCCTCGAACCGATCGATGAACCACAGGCGCCGCTGCGCGTGCGACAGGGGCACGCGGTCCGGCCGCCGGGACCGGCGGACCAGCGGGGGCCGGGCGGCGGTGCCGGGCGACAGGTGGCGGGCCAGTTCGGCCACCGTCGGCGAGTCGAACACCTGCCGGATGCGCACCTCGGCGCCGAGCGTCGCCCGGATCTGGTTGACCAGGCGGGTGGCGAGCAGGGAGTGCCCGCCCAGCAGGAAGAAATCGTCGTCGATGCCGACCCGCGGCTCGCCGAGGACCTCGGCGAACAACCGGCACAGCGCCGCCTCGTACGCCGTGCGCGGCGCCCGGTACCGGCCGCCGCCGAACTGCGGCTCGGGCAGCGCGGCCCGGTCCAGCTTGCCGTTGGGCATCAGCGGGAACGCGTCCAGCGCGACGAAGACCGAGGGCACCATGACGTCGGGGAGCGTGGCCGACAGGTGCTCGCGCAGTCCGTCGGGGAGGCCGCCCGCCGCGGGCAGCACGTACGCCGCGAGGTAGGTCCCGCGCCCGCCCCGGGCCCGGCGCGGGACGACCGCCGCCTCGGCGACGCCCGGATGCGCGGCCAGGACCGCCTCCACCTCTGCCGGCTCCACCCGGACGCCGCGGATCTTCACCTGGACGTCGGTGCGCCCGCCGTACTCCAACCGGCCCTCGGCGTTCCACCGGGCCAGGTCTCCGGTCCGGTACATCCGCGAGCCGGGAGGCCCGAACGGGTCGGGGACGTACCGTTCCGCGGTCAGCCCGGGCCTCCCTCGGTAGCCGCGGCTGACGGTCGCGCCGGATACGTAGAGCTCTCCGTACGTGCCCGGGGGCACGGGCTGGAGATCGGCGCCCAGGACGTACACGCGCACGTTGGCGAGCGGGGTGCCGATGGGCACCTCGGGGCCGCCGTCCCACGGGTCGTCGCCGCCGATCGCGTACGTCGTGGCGTAGAAGGTCTCCGTCTGGCCGTACCCGTTGACCACCCGGACCCCGGGGAACGCCGCGCGGACCGACCGGACGAGGGAGGCCGGCAGCCGCTCCCCGGCGAAGGCCACGGCGGAGGGCCGAATCCGGCCGGCCGCGCCGTTCACCACCTCGGCGAACGCCGACGGGACCGAGCTGATCACGTCACCGGTCCAGGCGTCCCGCTCGGCCAGGACCAGCACGTCCCGGACCACCTCGACGCTGCCGCCGGTGCACAGGGTGGAGAAGATCTCGAACACCGAGACGTCGAAGCCGATCGACGCCTGGGCGAGCATCCGGGCCCCTGGCCCGCCCACGCTCTCCGCCAGGCCCGGGATGCAGTTGACGACGTTGCGGTGGGTGACGATGACGCCCTTCGGCTCTCCCGTGGACCCGGAGGTGTACATGACGTAGGCCGCGTTGCCGGGACGCGCCACCCGCCGGTCCCGCCGTGCCGAGCCGCCGGTGCGACGGTTCGCCTCAGCGACCAGTCCGGCCACGTCGACCCGTTCGACGCCGACCCGTTCGACGCCGTCCGCCGCGGGTGCCTTCGGCTCCTCGGCGGCGGGGGCGGCGACGAGGAGCGCGGGCCGCGCGTCGGCGAGCACGTGCCCGAGCCGGTGAGCGGGAAACCCGGGGTCGATCGGGAGGTACGCCGCGCCGGATTTCCACACGCCCAGCAGCGCGACGACCAGTTCCGGCGAGCGGGGCAGCGCGACCGCGACGATCGACTCCGGCCCCACGCCGCGCCCGGCGAGGCCGCGCGCCACCGCGTCCGCCCGCTCGTCGAGCTCCCGGTAGGTGAGCGAGCGGTCGTCCCCGATCACCGCGACGGCCTCCGGGGCGGCCGCGGCCTGCCGTTCGAACAGCTCCGGCACGGTCAGATCCGGGATGGGCGCGTCGGTGTCGTTCAGGTCGTGCAGCAGACGCCGCCGCTCGTCCTCCGACAGCACCTCGATCTTGTGAACGGGCACGTCGGGGTCCGCGGCGAACCGGGCCAGCACCCGGTGCAGCCGCTCGGCCATGGCCTGGACGTCGCCGCGCCGGAAGGCGCCGTGCTGGTACTGCAGCGACAGGCGCAGGGTGGGATCGACGTCGGCCGTCACGACCAGCGGGTAGTGGGTCCCGGTGACCGGGGTCAGACCGGAGCAGACCAGACCCGCCGCCTCCGTCGCATCGCTCAGGCCGGCGTGGTTCACGGGGAAGGACTCGAAGACGACGAGCGTGTCGAACAGCGTCTCCACCCCGACGGCCCGCAGGATGTCGGGCAGTCCGTAGTGGTGGTGGTCCAGTAGTGCGGCCTGCCGCTCCTGCAGGTCGGTCAGCAGCACGGCGAGGGAGCTCCCGGGAGCGCAGTCCATCCGCACCGGCAGCGTGTTGATGAACAACCCGAGCATCTCGTCCACCCCGTCCAGCCCGGCGGGCCGGCCGGAGACGGTGGTTCCGAAGACCACGTCCCGGCGGCCGGTCAACCGGCTGAGCAGCAGCGCCCACGCTCCCTGCACCACGGTGTTGACCGTGATACCGAGTTCGGCGGCGCGGGCGGTGAGGCGCCGCACGAGCTCCGGAGGCAGCGGCACCTCCACGTTCCCGACGTCGCCGCCCGCGGCGGGCCGTACCCGCACCCCCGGGGCCAGGAGGGTGGCGTCGTCCGTCCCGGCGAACTCGGCGGCCCACGCCGCCGCGGCCGCGTCCCGGTCCTGCCGCGCGAGCCAGTCGAGGAAGGCGCGGTACGCGGGGACCCTCGGCAGCGCCCACGTCTCACCGCCGTTGCCGTAGAGGCGGAAGAGGTCCTCGATCAGCAACGGCACCGACCAGCCGTCGAACAGCACATGGTGGGTGGTGAGCACCAGTTCCGCGCGGTCCGGCGCGGTCCGCACGAGCGACATCCGCATCAGCGGCGGCACGGCCGGATCGAAGGGCGTGGCGCGCTCCTCCGCCAGCAGGCGTCGCAGCTCCTGCTCTCCGCCGGCCGTCATCACGTGCCGCCACGGCAGTTCGACCCGCTCCGGCACGACCTGTACCAGACCGCCGGCGGAGTCGGGCGGGAAGGCGCAGCGCAGGTTGGGGTGGCGGTCGAGCAGCGCCTGCCCGGCCGCGCGCATCCGGTCCGGGTCGATCTCGCCGGTCAGATGCAGCACGAACTGCATCTGGTAGGCGTCGTGCGCGGTGGTGTCCAGCAGCGAGTGGAACAGGATGCCCTGCTGCATGGCGGTCAGCGGCCACACGTCCGCCGGCTCGCCGTACCGCCGCCGCCAGGCGTCGAGGTCCCGCTGGGTCACCGGCACCAGCGGCACGTCCGACGGCGTGAGCCCGCCCGCGCCGGGCTCGGCGGCGTGCGCGGCCAGGCCCGCGAGCGCGGCCGACCACAGGTCGGCGAGCTCCTGCGCGTCGGCCCGGGACAGTACGCCCGTCGGGAAGGCGAACCGGGCGGTGAGCTCGCCGGCGTCGGTGACCAGGCAGTCGATCTCCAGGACCGCCAGTGCGGGCATGTCGTCGTCCGGGGTGGCGATCAGGTCGCGGGCGTCGGGCGCCTCGGTCCAGCCGAGGCCGCGCAGGCTCTCCGGCATGTCCGCGGCCGAGAACCGGCCGACGTAGTTGAAGGCGATCTGGCCGTCCGGGAGCCGGGCCAGTTCGGCGGCGGTCTCGTCGTTGAGGTGGCGCAGCAGGCCGTACCCGAGACCGTGGTCGGGGATCGCGCGCAGGCGTTCCTTGATCGCTTTGATGGCGTCGCCCGCGGCGGGGCCGCCCGCGACGGCCTCGGCGGCGTCGATGTCGCCGAGATCCAGCCGGACGGGGTACATGCTGGTGAGCCAGCCGACCGTGCGGGTCAGGTCGGCCCCCGGCACGGCGTTCTCCTCGCGTCCGTGGCCCTCCAGCCGGACCAGGACGGACCGCTCGTCGACGCCGCGGTTCCTGCGCCACTGCCGGACGGCCAGCGCAAGCGCCGCGAGCAGCCCGTCGTCCACTCCGCACCGGAACGCCGCCGGGATGGCGGTGACCAGTGCGTCGGTCACGGTGGCCGGCACCCGTAGCCACACGTGGTCGACTGTGGCCGTCACGTCCACCGCCGGGTCGAGCGGCCGTGCTCCGAGATCGGGGTCCGGGCCGGTGACCATGGACCGCCACAGCGGCATCTCGGCCGCCCGGCCGGGGCTCTTGGCCTCCTCGGCCAGCGCGTGCGTCCAGCGCCGCAGCGACGTGCCCACCGCGGGGAGCGCGGGCGTCCGGCCCGCGCGCACCTGTCGCCACGCCGTGGCGAGGTCGGGAAGCAGGATGCGCCAGGAGACGCTGTCGACCACGAGGTGGTGCAGCACGAGCAGCAGCCGACCGGCACGGTCCGGCCCCGCGTCGTACCAGACCGCCTGAATCATCACGCCGGCGGCGGGCTTGAGGCGGCCGGCGGCCTCGTCGAGGTGGGCGGCGGCCCGGGCCCGCCACGGCTCGTCCCAGCGGCCGTCGCACGCGACCCGGTGGACCAGGGCGTCGGCCTCCACGGACCCGGGGGGAGCCGCGCGCAGCCCGTCGGTTTCGAGGCGGGCGCGCAGCGCGTCGTGCCGGTTCAGCACGGCCGTCAGCGTCTCCAGCAGCCCGGCTTCGTCGATGCCGACGGGCAGGTCGACGAAGGCGGACATCGCGAACCGGTTGTATCCGCCGCCGAGTTCCATCAGGTACCGCGCGGCCGGCGGCAGCGGCATCCAGCCCAGGCCGCCGCCCTCCAACTCCGTCAGGCCGCCGGTCTCGTCGTCGCGGCGGGCCACGGCCGCCGCCAGTTCCGCCACCGTGCGGTGCTGGAAGATCTCCCGCGGGCTGACCTTGACCCCTTGGGCGCCGGCGCGCGAGGCGACCTGAATCGAACGGATGCTGTCCCCGCCGATCGTGAAGAAGTCGTCGTCCACGCCCACCCGCTCCAGGCCCAGCACCTCGGCGTACACCGCGGCCAGGATCCGCTCGGCGGGCGAGTCCGGGGCCCGGTAGGCCGCGCCGCGGGACTCCGGCTCCGGCAGCGCGTCGCGGTCCACCTTTCCGTTGGGGTCCAGGGGCAGTTCGTTGATGACGACGAACGCGGCGGGGACCATGTACTCCGGCAGCCGGGCGGCGGCGAAGCGGCGCAGTTCCGCCGCCGACACGCCGCCGGTGAGGTCGACCTCGGTCTCGCGGATGCTCTCCGCGGTGCCGATCCAGGAGGAGCCGGTGCCGACGGGGACGATGTATCCGACGAGTCGGGTCGTTCCGGTACGGCCGGGCCGCGTGGTCACCACCGCCCGGGCGACACCCGGATGAGCGGCCAGCACCGC
>NZ_JBFATZ010000042.1:0-2500 GCF_040678635.1 Thermopolyspora sp. NPDC052614 | reverse complement strand
CCACGACCACGTAAATAAGCCGCCGCGGGCGTATAGGGGCGACCTAGGAGAGGTCGGGGCCCCCTTTAGGGCGGCGTGGGCCTGCCTATATGCCTACCCTACTACTCCTGCTGCGCTGGCTGCGTTTTAGGTGGGCGGGGTGGTTATAGTGCTAGGCTGATGCTTTGTTACGTGCGGCTTCTGGTCAAGCCTGGCGGCCACCTGCTCCCTCTAGCGCCCCCCGTAGATGGGCATAGCGATAGCAGCGTACGCCAGGGCCTTCGGCCAGGGCCTCCCTATAGCGCTTCTAGCCTCTAAAGCCTCCTGGTGGCGCCTGTGTCGGGGTGCAGGGTAAGGCCTACCCTGAACCTACCCTGTACCATCTGGGGGCGGCGGCAAGGGCAAAAGAAATACGTGGGCTGGCTGCTGGCAGGCCTGGGGGCGCGCTGGTGCCGAGAAACCCGGCGCCGAGAGGGGGGGGTGGTGCGTTGTTGGAAATGTATGTTCGTGAGTCGATTTTTTGGATTTGCCATACAAATGAATTTTGCGGGAAATCAAAAGTGGCCAACGAGTGCCGGGTGGCGGGGGCGCCCCACCAGAGAGCTCGGAGGGTATGTGAGAGCGGGTGGCCAGTCGAGCAATCGGCCGGCCACAACACAACCGCAATCAAACAACTGTACCATATCTTGAAGACTTTCATTGCGTGGTCCCTTGAACAGGCTTGCAGGCTCCGGTCTCGCTAGCGAGGGATTCATAGTGTTGGTCGGCCCCCACGAAACCGGTCGCTCAGGCTTCACGGCGTACTGGGGATGCCCTGAAGGCGACGAATGCCCCGGCAATCGCCGCTGTAGGGATGGGTTCTGTGGATTACTGGCCTCTGGCGAGTTCTACCATCGAGCAACGGAAGGCAACCACGCCCGCCGGACGCCGCAATGGCTGAAGTCGGGCGCTGAGTCCTTCTCCTGGCGTGCCCCAGGCCACACGCCGCCCGTTCGGGCTCAGTGTGGTCGACGGCTTCGCTGGGGAACACATGAGTGGGAAAGCGGATTGCCGGCTCGCACGGCGCCCACGGCTCCTGCCGCAGGTGCTTTGCCCGGCGCGTCTCCGGACGCCACCCAGTGAACTTGACATCTCTCCGGCGCTGCTCGCAGCACCGGTTGCCGTTTTTCCGCGGCGGACGATAGTTATCTGGTTGATTCTGCCAGTAGTCATATGCTTGTCTCAAAGATTAAGCCATGCATGTCTAAGTATAAGCAATTATACAGCGAAACTGCGAATGGCTCATTATATAAGTTATCGTTTATTTGATAGTACCTTACTACTTGGATAACCGTGGTAATTCTAGAGCTAATACATGCTAAAAATCCCGACTTCGGAAGGGATGTATTTATTAGATTAAAAACCAATGCCCTCTGGGCTCTTTGGTGATTCATGATAACTTCTCGAATCGCACGGCCTTGCGCCGGCGATGGTTCATTCAAATTTCTTCCCTATCAACTTTCGATGTTTGGGTATTGGCCAAACATGGTTGCAACGGGTAACGGAGGGTTAGGGCTCGACCCCGGAGAAGGAGCCTGAGAAACGGCTACTACATCCAAGGAAGGCAGCAGGCGCGCAAATTACCCAATCCCGACACGGGGAGGTAGTGACAATAAATACTGATACAGGGCTCTTTTGGGTCTTGTAATTGGAATGAGTACAATTTAAATCCCTTAACGAGGAACAATTGGAGGGCAAGTCTGGTGCCAGCAGCCGCGGTAATTCCAGCTCCAATAGCGTATATTAAAGTTGTTGTGGTTAAAAAGCTCGTAGTTGAACCTTGGGCCTGGCTGGCCGGTCCGCCTCACCGCGTGTACTGGTCCGGCCGGGCCTTTCCCTCTGTGGAACCTCATGCCCTTCACTGGGTGTGACGGGGAAACAGGACTTTTACTTTGAAAAAATTAGAGTGCTCCAGGCAGGCCTATGCTCGAATACATTAGCATGGAATAATGAAATAGGACGTGTGGTTCTATTTTGTTGGTTTCTAGGACCGCCGTAATGATTAATAGGGACAGTCGGGGGCATCAGTATTCAATTGTCAGAGGTGAAATTCTTGGATTTATTGAAGACTAACTACTGCGAAAGCATTTGCCAAGGATGTTTTCATTAATCAGGAACGAAAGTTAGGGGATCGAAGACGATCAGATACCGTCGTAGTCTTAACCATAAACTATGCCGACTAGGGATCGGACGATGTTATTTTTTGACGCGTTCGGCACCTTACGAGAAATCAAAGTGCTTGGGCTCCAGGGGGAGTATGGTCGCAAGGCTGAAACTTAAAGAAATTGACGGAAGGGCACCACCAGGGGTGGAGCCTGCGGCTTAATTTGACTCAACACGGGGAAACTCACCAGGTCCAGACACAATGAGGATTGACAGATTGAGAGCTCTTTCTTGATTTTGTGGGTGGTGGTGCATGGCCGTTCTTAGTTGGTGGAGTGATTTGTCTGCTTAATTGCGATAACGAACGAGACCTTAACCT
>NZ_JBFATZ010000041.1:0-10884 GCF_040678635.1 Thermopolyspora sp. NPDC052614 | reverse complement strand
ATGAGCACGCTTTCGCCGGGGCGGGCCCGGGCGATGTCGAGAAGTGCGTAGTAGGCGGTCAGGAACGCGACCGGCACGGAGGCGGCCTGGACGTATGACCAGCCGTCCGGGATCGGCGCGATCAGCCGGTGATCGACCACCGCGACCGGCCCGCCGTAGGAGCCTTCGAACAGGCCCATGACCCGGTCGCCCGGCTTCACCCCGGACACCCCCGGCCCGACCTCGGTGACCACGCCCGCGCCCTCACCGCCGGCCGCGGACGCGCCGACCATGCCGAGCGCCAGCAGCACGTCCCGGAAGTTCAGCCCGGCCGCCCGGACCGCCACCCGCACCTGCCCGTACGCCAGCGGCCCGGTGACCTCCGGGCAGGGGACCAGCCGCAGGTCGTCGAAGGTGTCGCCGGTGAGCAGGTCGAGGCTCCACGGGCCGTCGGGCGCGGTCAGCGTGCCGGGTGCCGCCGCGGGCGCCAGCGCGGGGGCGTACACCTGGCCGTCGCGGACGGCCGTCTGCGGCTCGCCGGACGCGACCGCCGCGGGCAGCGCCGCGACCGACGCCGCCGAGCCGTCGAGATCGGCGAGCAGGAACCGGTCCGGATGCTCCGACTGCGCCGCCCGCACCAGCCCGGCCACGGCCGCGGCGACCGGATCGACGGCCTCGCCCGCCGCCACCGGAACGGCCCGCCGCGTCACCACGACCAGGGTCCGGTCACCGGCCGCCCACTGCTGCAGCAGCGTGAGGGCGTCGGCGGTCGCCGCCCGCACCGCCGCGGGCATCCGGTCGCCGCTCATCGTGTCGCCAGGGGACCAGGGCGCGGCGAGGACGGTCGTGCCGGGCGGGACCGCGGCGGGGCCGTCCACGACGGGTACGCCGAGCATCGGCGCGAGGCCGAGGGAATCGGGGGCCAACACCGCCAGGTCGGGGACCCGCGGGGGAGCGGCCAGCGGCGTCCAGGCGATCCGGTGGAGGGCGTCGTCGGCGCCGGGAACGGCGAGGCCGAGAACGGCGAGACTGGGAACGGCGAGACTCTGCGCGGTGACCGGGCGGATGGTCAGCTCGTCGGCGGTGAGGACGGGCAGCCCGGCGCCGTCGGCCATGGCCACCCGTACCGACCGCGGGCCGGTGCGAGTGATCCGTACCCGGGCGGTGGTGGCGCTCGTCGCGTGCAGGGCCACGCCCGACCACGCGAACGGCAGGTGGACGCCCTCCGCGGGATCGCCGCCGAGCGCGATCGCGTGCAGCGCGGCGTCGAGCAGCGCCGGGTGGATGAGGTGCCGGGCGTCGGGTGCGGCGTCGAGCGCGACCTCCGCGTAGGTGTGGCCGTCGCCGTGCCACGCGGCGCGCAGCGCCCGGAATGCAGGACCGTAGCGGTAGCCGCCCGCCTCCAGCGTGTCGTAGAGGCCGGCGACGTCGATCTCCTCGGCGCCGGGCGGCGGCCACACGGACAGATCCGGCTCCGCCTCCGCCTCCGGTTCCGCGGGCACGAGACGACCGATCGCGTGGCGCGTCCACGGCGCGCCGACGGGTGCGTCGTCCGGACGCGAGTGAACGGTCAACTCCCGGCCGCCGTCTTCGTCAGGGGGACTCACGCCGAGCTGGAGCCGGACGGGCGTGTCGGCGGGCAACGCGAGCGGGCGCTCCAGGGTGAGTTCGGCGACCGTCGGCGCGCCCGCATGGTCGCCGGCGAACAGCGCCAGCTCCAGGAACGCGGTCCCGGGCAGCACGACCGTGCCGAGCACGGCGTGGTCGGCCAGCCACGGCTGGTCCCGTACCGACAGCCGGCCGGTGAGGACCAGGCCGCCGTCGTCGGCGGGCTCGACGATCGCGGAGAGAAGCGGGTGTCCGGCGGCGGCCAGCCCGGCCGCGGCCACGTCGGCGACCGTCGGCGGGTTCAGCCAGTAGCGGCGCCGCTGGAACGGGTACGTGGGAAGGTCGCACGGGGTCCCGGCGTCGGGTATGTCCCATGCGACGGGCACGCCGTGCGCGTACAGGTGCGCCGCCTGCTCGCGGAATCGGCGCAGTCCCGGCGCTTCCTTGTGGAGCGTCCCGGCCACCAGGCCCTCGGGTGCGCAGTCGGTGAGCGCGGGGGTGAGTGTGGGGTGTGGGCTGATCTCGGTGAACACGCCGAACCCGTCGGCGGTGAGCGTCCGCACCGCGGGTGCCAGCAGTACCGGGTTGCGGAGGTTGTCGAGCCAGTAGCGGGCGTCGAGGGTTTCCCCTTCGGCCCAGGTACCGGTCAGTGTGGAGAACAGGGGGATGCGGGCCGGTCGCGGGCGGATGCCGTCCAGGGCGGTGAGCAGTTCGGTGGCGATGGCGTCCACGTGGGGGCTGTGGGAGGCGTAGTCGACCGGGATGCGGCGGGCGCGGATGCCGCGGTCGGCGCAGACCTGCAGGAGCCGGTCGAGGGAGGCGGGGTCGCCGGAGACGACGGTTTGGTGCGGGCTGTTGCGGGCGGCGATGTGCAGATCGCGGTGGGAGGTGATGAGTTCGGCGGCCTGTTGGTACGGCAGGGCGATGGAGGCCATGGCGCCGTTGCCGGCCAAATGGTGGCGGATGAGCCGGGAGCGCAGGGCGGCGATGGCGGCGCCGTCGGCGAGGGTGAGGGCTCCGGCGACGGTGGCGGCGGCGATCTCGCCTTGACTGTGGCCGATGACGGCGGCGGGGGTGACGCCGCAGGATTCCCACAGGCCCGCGAGCGACACCATGACGGCCCACAGCGCGGGCTGCACGACATCGACGCGGTCCAGCGCGGCCGGGTCGCCGAGGACCTCGTGCAGGTCCCAGTCCACGTGCGGGCGCAACGCCTCGGCGCATTCGCGCAGCCGCGCGGCGAACACCGGCGACTCCTCCGCGAGCCGCAGGCCCATCCCGGCCCATTGCGACCCCTGACCCGGAAACACCCACACCACGTCCGCCGCGGACGCGTGAACCTTGCCGACCCGTACGTCCGGGTGATCCTCCCCGGCACTGAGCGCCTCCAGCGCGGCCGTCGCGCGGGCGACGGCGTCCTCGCCGGGGAGCGGGTCGGTGAGGACGACCGCGCGGTGCGAGAGCCGTGCGCGGGTCGTGGCGAGCGCGTGCGCGGCCGCGGCGAGGGACGTCCCGGCGGTGAGGGCCGCGGCCAGGTTCGCGGCCTGGTCGCGAAGGGCCTGCGCGGTGCCGCCGGACAGCAGCAGCGGCGCGGGGACGCCTTGCGCCGCCTGCGGCGTGCCCTCGGGCACGGGCGGCGCCTCCTCCAGGATGACGTGCGCGTTCGTGCCGGACACCCCGAAGGACGACACGCCCGCGCGGCGGGGACGGCCGTCGCGCGGCCACGGGCGGGCCTCGGTGAGCAGTTCGACGTTGCCCGCCGTCCAGTCCACCTGCCGGGACGGGGTGTCCACGTGGAGCGTCGCCGGAAGCGTCTCGTGCCGCAGCGCCAGCACCATCTTGATCACCCCGGCCACGCCCGCGGCGGCCTGCGTGTGGCCGAGGTTCGACTTGGCCGAGCCCAGCCAGAGCGGTTCCTCGCGGTCCTGTCCGTAGACGCGGATGAGCGCCTGCGCCTCGATGGGGTCGCCGAGGCGGGTGCCGGTGCCGTGGGCTTCGACGGCGTCCACGTCGGCGGGGGAAAGGCCCGCGTCCTGCAGGGCCGCCCGGATCACGCGTTCCTGCGAAGGTCCGTTCGGCGCGGTGAGACCGCTGGAGGCCCCGTCCTGGTTGACCGCGCTGCCGCGGATCACCGCCAGGATGCGACGGCCGTTCCGGCGCGCGTCCGACAGGCGCTCCAGCAGCAGCATCCCGACGCCCTCGCCCCAGCCGGTGCCGTCGGCGGCGTCCGCGAACGACTTGCAGCGGCCGTCCGCCGCCAGCCCGCGTTGGCGGGAGAACTGCACGAACACCTGCGGTGTGAACATGACCGTGACGCCGCCCGCGAGCGCCAGGTCGCACTCGCCGCGGCGCAGCGACTGCGCCGCCAGATGCAGCGCCACCAGCGACGACGAGCACGCCGTGTCCACCGTGATCGCCGGGCCCTCCAGCCCGAACGTGTACGCCACCCGGCCCGACGCGACGCTCCCCGCGCTGCCGTTGCCGATGTAGCCCTCCAGGCCCTCGGGGATCTCCGGGAGCCGTGCCGCGTAGTCGTGGTACATGACCCCGGCGAACACGCCCGTCTTGGTGCCCTTGAGCGAGTCCGGCGCGATCCCGGCGCGTTCGAACGCCTCCCACGCGGTCTCCAGCAGCAGCCGCTGCTGCGGGTCGGTGGCGAGGGCCTCCCGCGGCGACATGCCGAACAGGGCCGCGTCGAACCCGGCGGCGTCCGCGAGGAACCCGCCCCCGCGTACGTAGGTCTTGCCGGCCCGGTCGGGGTCCGGGTCGAACAGGTCGGCCGTGGGCCAGCCGCGGTCCGCGGGGAACTCGCCGATCGCGTCGCGGCCCGACGCGAACACGTCCCAGAGCGCCTCGGGGGTGTCGGCGCCGCCCGGGTACCGGCAGCTCAGTCCGATGATCGCGATGGGCTCGCGGCCGGCCTGCCGGAGCCGCCGCCGGGCGTCGTGCAACTCGGTCGTCAACCAGCGCAGGTGCTCCAGCATCTTCGCTTCGGTCGTCACGTCGGGTCACACCCTTCTGCCACGTCGTCCACCGGTCATGACTTGCCGAATTCCTGTTGGATGAAGGCGAACAGTTCCTCCGCCGACGCCTCCTGAAGCCGCCCGGCCACCGCGTCCCGCTCGCCCGGTCCGCCGTCCGATCCGGCCCCCGGTACGCCCTCCGGCCCGCCGTGCCGCCAGCGCGCGGCGACGTCCAGCAGCCGGGCCGTGACGCGGGCGCGGGCGTCGGCGTCGAGCAGCGCCAGCTCCGCGTCGAGCCGGTCCAGGCCCGCCAGCAGCGGTGCCTCGCCGACGGCGTCCCGCTCGTCCGGGCCCGGGGCGGGCGGGCCGCCGGGCAGTTCGCTCGCGAGGTACTCGGCGAGCTTCTGCGGCGTCGGATGGTCGAAGATCAGCGTCGCGGGGGGACGGAGGCCGGTCGCCGTGGTCAGCCGGTTGCGCAGCTCGACCGCGGTGAGCGAGTCGAACCCGGACTGGAGAAAGCCGCGCTGCGGGTCGATCGCGGACGCGCCGGCGTGGCCGAGGACCGCTGCCGCGTGCGTGCGGACCAGCCGCAGCAGCGTCGCCGTCCGTTCGGTCTCGGTGAGGGCCGCCAGCTTCGCCGCGAGCGCCGCGGCATGCTCGGCGCCCCCGCCGTACGTGGATGTGCCGTCCGCGACGGCGGGGGCGGGACCGGCCAGGTCGGCGAGCACGGGGGAGATCGCGGCGCCGTCCGCCCGGCTCGCCCGCAACGCGGCCAGGTCCAGCGCGATCGGAACCGAGGCGGCCGGGCCGCGCAGCGCCGCGTCGAACAGCGCCAGGCCGTCGGGGGTGGCCAGCGGGACGAGCCCGCCGCGGGCCATCCGGCGGCGCGTTGCCGCGTCGAGCCCGGCGGTCACGCCGCCCGCATCCGCCCACAGGCCCCACGCCAGCGCCTGTCCGGCCAGGCCGCGTGCGGCGCGGTGGGCGGCGAGCGCGTCGAGGAACGCGTTCGCCGCCGCGTAGTTCGCCTGCCCGGGCGACCCAAGGACGCCCGCCGCCGACGAGAACAGCACGAACATGTTCAGGTCCGGACCGGCCAGCTCGTGCAGATGCAGCGCGCCGGCGACCTTCGGCCGCAGCACCGCCGCGAGCCGTTCCGGCGTCAGCCCGGTGAGCAGGCCGTCGTCGAGTACGCCGGCCGCGTGCACCACGCCCGTCACCGGGGCGTCGCCGGGGACGGCCGCGAGCAGCGCCGCGACCTGCTCCCGGTCCGCGACGTCGCATGCGGCGACCGTCACCTGAGCGCCGAGCCCCTCCAGTTCGGCGGTGAGCGCGGCGGCACCGGGGGCATCCGGCCCGGATCGGCCCGCGAGCACGAGCCGCCGTACGCCGTGCGCCGCCACCAGATGCCGGGCCACGACCGCGCCGAGTCCGCCCAGGCCGCCCGTCACGACGACCGTGCCGTGCTCGGCGGGTTCCGCGTCGGCCGGTTCGCGGGCGGCCCTGGTCAGCCGCGGTACGAGCACCGCACCCGCCCGGGCCGCCACCTGCGGCTCGTCGGCGGCGAGCGCGGCGGCCAGGGCCGTACCGAGACAACCGCCGGCGTCGAGGTCGGCGAGGATGATCCGGCCGGGGTGCTCGCGCTGCGCCGACCGGCCGAGCCCCCACGCCGTGGCCTGGCCGAGGCCCGGCAGCGTGTCGCCGTCGGCCGCGGCCACCGCGCCGCGGGTCACGACCGCGAGCCGGGACTCGGCGAACCGCTCGTCCGCGAGGAACCGCTGGACGGCCTCAAGCTGCGCGACGGCCCCCGCGATGACACCCGCGACGACCCCGTCCGGGGTCGCGCCCCCGTCCGGGCACGCCAGCACGACGAGCCCGGCACCGCTTCGCGCCGCCGCGTCCAGGTCCGCGACGACCTCCACCGGCGCGCCCGCGTCCCGCAGCCCGGCCGCCAGCTCCTCGGCGTCCGGGCCGTCGAGGAGGGCGCAGCGGGTGTGCAGGCGGGACGCGGGGACGGGACGCCAGGTGACGGTGTGCAACGGGAGGGCGGCGCCGCGGGCCGCGCGAATTCGCTCGGCGGCGACAGGGCGGGAGACCAGGCGCGTGACCGTGAGGACCGGACGGCCGTCGGGGTCGCAGGCGTGCAGGGAAACGCCGTCGGTGCCGGCCGGCCGCAGCCGGACCCGCAGCCGGGTCGCGCCGGACGCGTGGGAGGTGACGCCCGTCCACGCGAACGGAAGCCGCCCCTCGCCGGACTCGACGGCCGCGAGGGCCCCGGTGTGCAGGGCGGCGTCGAGCAGGGCCGGGTGGACGGTGAAGCCGTCGGCCCGCTCACCGTCGGGCAGGGCGACCTCGGCGTACACGTCGTCGCCGTGCCGCCAGGCCGCGCGCAGGCCGCGGAACGCGGGGCCGTACGCGAACCCGCCCTCGGCGAGCCGGTCGTACATGCCGTCCACCGGAAGCTCGACGGCCCCGGGCGGCGGCCACGCCCCGGCGACCGGCTCGACCGGGGCGGCCGGGGCGGCGGCGAGGATACCGGTGGCATGCCGCGTCCACACCGGCTCGTCGTCGTCGGCACCCGAGTAGGCCGAGTAGGCCGAGTAGATCGCGCAGACGGCCGCCCCGCCCGGCTCTGGCCGTACCACGACCTGCAGGCGTACGGCTCCCGCCTCGGGCAGCGCGAGCGGCGCCTCCAGGGTCAGCTCCTCGACGGCGCCGAGGCCGGCGGCGTCGGCGGCGTGCAGCGCCAGGTCGAGGAACGCGGTGCCCGGCAGCAGCGTGGTGCCGTGGACCGCGTGATCGGCGAGCCAGGGCCGGGTGGCCGCGTCGAGCCGTCCGGTGAGGACGAGTTCGTCGCTGTCGGCGGCCCGTACGGCCGCGCCGAGCAGCGGATGCGTAGCGGGGACGAGCCCGGCCGAGGCGACATCGGCGGCGGGCGCCGCCGTCAGCCAGTACCGTCGCCGCTGGAACGGGTAGGTGGGGACGCCCTCGCCGGGCCGTCCGCCGATGCGCCAGTCGGTGCGCACGCCGTGCGCGTGCGCGCGGGCCAGGCCGCGGTGGAACTGCCGCAGTCCGGGCTCGTCACGGTGCAGGGTCGCGACGACGACGGCGTCGGGCGCGGACGCGGCGAGCGCCGCGGTGAGCGTCGGATGCGGGCTGATCTCGGTGAACACGCCGTGCCCTTCGGCGGCGAGCCGCGCGAGGGCGGGGGCGAGCCGTACCGGGTACCGCAGGTTCGCCAGCCAGTATCCGGCGTCGAGCTCGTCGCCGGACGCCCACGCGTCGGTGAGCGTCGAGTACAGCGGGACGCGGGTGGGCCGGGGCGCGATGCCGTCGAGCGCGGCGAGCAGGTCGGGGCCGATGGCGTCCACGTGCGGGGAGTGCGACGCGTAGTCCACGGGCACCCGCCGGGTCCGGACGCCGCGGGCGTCGCAGGCGGCGAGGAACTCGTCGAGGGCGGCGGTCCCGCCGGACACGATCGTCTGCTCGGGGCTGTTCAGCGCCGCGATGTGCAGGTCGCCGCTCCACGGGCCGATCAGCTCCGCGGCGTCGTCGGCGGGCAGCGCCACCGACGCCATCCCGCCGTGCCCGGCGAGCCGCTCGCCGATGAGCCGGGACCGCAGCGCGACGATCGCGGCGCCGTCGGCCAGGGTGAGCGCCCCGGCGACGGTGGCGGCGGCGATCTCGCCCTGGCTGTGCCCGACGACGGCCGCGGGCGTGTGCCCGTACGACTCCCACAGGCCCGCGAGCGACACCATGACGGCCCACAGCGCGGGCTGCACCACGTCGACGCGGTCCAGCGCGGCCGGGTCGCCGAGGGCCTCGTGCGGGTCCCAGTCCACGTGCGGGCGCAACGCGTCGGCGCACTCGCGCAGCCGCGCGGCGAACACCGGCGACTCCTCGGCGAGCCGCAGGCCCATCCCTGGCCACTGTGAGCCCTGCCCGGGGAACACCCACACGGCCTCGGCGCCGCCCGGCGGAGCCGTACCGGTGACGAGGTCCGGGTCGGCGTCCCCGGCGACGAGCGCGGCCAGCGCCGCGTCCACCCTGGCGCCGAGCGCGACGGCCCGGTGCTCGAACGAGGTCCGGCGGGCGAGCGCCGCGGCGACGCCCCGCGGATCGGCCCCCGTGGCGAGATGGCCGCGCAGCCGTGCCGCCTGGTCGCGCAGCGCCTCCGGGGTGCGGGCCGACAGCAGGAACACGGGCTCGCCCGCGGGCTCCCCGGCCTCCTCGGGCGTCGCCGGCTCAGGCGCTGCCTCCTCCAGGATGACGTGCGCGTTCGTGCCGGACACCCCGAAGGACGACACGCCCGCGCGGCGCGGACGGCCGTCGCGCGGCCACGGGCGGGCCTCGGTGAGCAGTTCGACGTCGCCCGCCGTCCAGTCGACCTGGCTGGTCGGGCTGTCGACGTGCAGGGTCGCCGGGAGCGTCTCGTGCCGGAGCGCGAGCACCATCTTGATGACCCCGGCGGCGCCCGCGGCGGCCTGCGTGTGGCCGATGTTCGACTTGAGCGAGCCGATCAGCAGCGGCCTGTCCCGGTCCTGCCCGTAGACGCGCATCAGCGCCTGCGCCTCGATGGGGTCGCCGAGGCGGGTGCCGGTGCCGTGGGCTTCGACGGCGTCCACGTCGGCGGGGGAAAGGCCCGCGTCCTGCAGGGCCGCCCGGATGACGCGTTCCTGGGAGGGGCCGTTCGGCGCGGTGAGCCCGTTGGACGCGCCGTCCTGGTTGACCGCGCTGCCGCGGATCACCGCCAGGATGCGACGGCCGTTCCGGCGCGCGTCGGACAGGCGCTCCAGCAGCAGCATCCCGACGCCCTCGGCCATGCCGAACCCGTCGGCGGCGTCCGCGAACGCCTTCGACCGCCCGTCCGCCGCGAGCCCGCCCTGCCGGCCGAACTCGCCGAACACGCCGGGCGTCGCCATCACCGTGACCCCGCCCGCGAGCGCCAGGTCGCACTCGCCGCGCTGCAACGCCCGTACGCCGAGGTGCAGCGCGACGAGCGACGACGAGCACGCGGTGTCGACCGTCACGGCCGGGCCTTCGAAACCGAAGGTGTAGGAGACCCGGCCGGAGATGACGCTCGCGGCGTTGCCCGTCACGAGATAGCCCTCGAGCTCGGCGGGCACGGACGCGCCGTCGAGCGTGGCGTAATCCTGGCGGGCGGCGCCGACGAACACGCCGGTTCGGCCGCCGCGCAGCGCCGCCGGGTCGGCCCCCGCGGACTCGATGGTCTCCCACACGGTCTCCAGCAGCAGCCGCTGCTGCGGATCCATGGCGAGGGCCTCACGCGGGTTGATGCCGAAGAAGTCCGCGTCGAAGCCGCTGACATCGGACACGAACCCGCCGCGCGGCACGTATCCGCCGGACGGCGTCGGCCAGCCACGATCCATGGGGAACCCGGTCACGGCATCGCCGCCGTCGGCGAGGAGCCGCCACAGCCCGCCGGGGTCGGTGACGCCGCCGGGCAGCCGGCAGCCCATCCCGACGATGACGACCGGGTCGTCGCCGGCGGTGGCCGACCCGGTGGCCGGCCCGGTGGCCGGCCCGGACCGTGCGTCGGCCGCCGCGGCCGTCGCCGCCGGCGCGAGCAGCTCGGCGAGGTGCTCGCCGAGCGCCTGCGGGGTCGGGTAGTCGAACACGAGCGTGGCGGGCAGCTTCAGCCCCGTCGCCGCGTTCAGCCGGTTGCGCAGTTCGACGGCGGTGAGCGAGTCGAACCCGGCCTCGCGGAACGCGCGCAGGGCGTCCACGGCGTCGGCGGTCCGGTGCCCGAGTACGGCGGCGGCGTGCTCCCGGACCAGCGCGACCAGGGCCTTGCCGCGTTCGGCGGCGGGCAGCGCGGCGAGCCGGGCCGCGGGCGGGCCGCCGTCACCCGCGGCGGACCCGGCGGTACGGCGGGCGGGCCTGACCAGCCCGCGCAGCACCGCGGGCACCTCGGCGCTCCCGAGCAGCGCGGCCGGGTCAAGCCGAATGGGGACGAGATGGGGGTGGCCGCCGTCCATCGCCGCGTCGAGCAGGCCGAGCGCCTGCTCCGCGGACAGCGGGCGGATGCCGCCGCGGGCCATGCGGGCCAGGTCGGCGTCGCCGAGGTGCCCGGTCATGCCGCTGCGTTCGGCCCACAGGCCCCACGCGAGCGAGGTCGCGGGCAGCCCCCGGACGTACCGGTGGTGGGCGAGCGCGTCGAGGAACGCGTTCGCCGCCGCGTAGTCGCCCTGCCCGGCCCCGCCGAGAATCCCCGACGCCGCCGAGAACAGGATGAACCGGGCGAGGTCGTGGTGTGCGGTGAGTTCGTGCAGGTGCCAGGCGGTGTCGGCCTTGGGGGTCAGGACGGTGTCGAGGT
>NZ_JBFATZ010000040.1:0-10966 GCF_040678635.1 Thermopolyspora sp. NPDC052614 | reverse complement strand
TTGCGTGCCGCCCACTCGGAAAGCTTCACGCGATCACGATAGCAGCTGAGAAAGGCTGAGATTCACTGATGGATCACGTAACAGTTCCCTCCCCCCGGCAGTGGAGATGACATGACCGGAGACGACATGAGCATGGTGGAAGGCATTGAGGCCCGCGGCATGAAGCACTGTGAGACGACGGCGCTTGGGGTGCTGCTGCGGCACGAGGGAATCGACCTGTCCGAGCCGATGCTGTTCGGGCTCGGCTCGGGGCTGTCGTTCATTTACTGGGACGGCAAGAGCATGGGTTTCTCGTTCCTCGGGGGCCGGGTCAGGCCCTTCGAACTCACCAGGAACGTGGCGGCCCGGCTGGGGCTGGAACTGCGGATCGCGGAGACCACCTCGCAGCGCAAGGCGTGGCAGAACGTGGTGTCCGAGATCGACGCGGGACGGCCGGTCGGCCTGCAACTCGACAGCTACCATCTGGACTACTTCGCCCCGAAGGTGCACTTCGGCGGCCATGTGGTGGCCATGTACGGTTACGACGACCGGCACGCCTACCTGGTGGACACCGACGAGGCGGGCGGAGCCGTACGCACCGGACTGGACGGCCTCGCCGCCGCCAGGGCCGAGCGCGGCCCGATGACCGCCAGAAACCGGTCCTTCACCATCGCCGCGCCCGGCCCGGTGTCGGTGTCGCGCGATCAGCTCATCGCCGCGATCAGGAACTGCGCGAACGACTTCCTCGCCGCGCCCATCGCCAACCTCGGCCATCGCGGCATCGCGAAGGCGGCCCGCGAGGTACGCGGGTGGCTGCGCCGTACCGACAAGCCGCACGAGGACCTGCGGCAGGCCGCCATGCTCATGGAACAGGGCGGCACCGGCGGGGCGCTGTTCCGCAACCTGTACCGGGAGTTCCTCGGTGAGTGCGCCCGCTCGATCGACGACGAGGGCCTGCGCACCGGCCACGCCCTGTACGCCGAGGCGGCGGCACTCTGGACGCAGACGGCCACGCTGATCGCGAAGGCCGGAGAGACCCTCGACGCGGCCTACCTCGATCAGGCCGGTGACGTCCTGGAGGATCTCTCACGCGTCGAGGCGGAGGCCATGCGGGCGCTCAGCGCCTGCGGGTGATCCGAATCCTGCCGGTCCCCCATGCGACCGACCGGCCGTGACCCGACGCCGCGGCGCTCGCATCCTCGGCCGTTCAGACCGGCGCGGCGTGCTTGTAGCCGAGAAGGTTGACCGATCTCGCGATCCTGTCGAGGCCCGGGACGTCCTCGGGCCGGGCGCTCAGCACGAAGAGTGAGACCTTGGACTTCGGCAGGTGCCAGATCTTCATGGTGTAACCGCCGTAGTCCGCGCACCACACCTGCCATTCCCGGTAGGCCGCCCTTCTGCCATCCGCCATTGTCACCAGACTGCTGTCGTAGAGGGTGGCGTCGTAGGCGGCGACGTAGTTCGCGTACGCCCCGAACTCGGCGCCGTAATCGCCCGTCCAGTCCTGCCACACATGGCCGTCGCGCAGGCACGGCATCGGGCTGCCGACGCTCCAGCCGTACACGGGGTCGTCGATCGTGGAGCCCGGCCAGCGGTTGTTTCCGGCGCCGACCCGCAGGACCAGCGCGTCCGGTTCGCAGGCGAAGCGGGGCTGCCAGGGGCCGGCGAAGCCCTGCGTGTACGGCGAGCGGATGCAGACCAGGTCGTCGCGGACGCGATCCATGCGCCACCCCTTGGGGAGCTTCAGCTTGATGCCCTTGAACGACGCCCCCGCGCCCGCGCGCTTCCTCCTCGCGGGCGCGGTGGCCGTGGTCGTGGCCGTGGCGGTCACCGTCGTGACGGGGGTGGGCGCGGCCGACGCCGACGGCTGGGGCGGAACCGTCTGAACGGCGAAAGGCGCCGCGGAAGGAGTGGAACGGTCCGAAACGGAAAAGGCGATGATCGCGGTTATGGCGATCAAAGTGGCCGCGACCGCGGTCACCATGTAGGCGTGGACCCAGGACGGCCCCGGGCGCTGGGCGACGACCGTCATCTGGCCGGCGCCGGGTGCGGGCGGGAGGGCGGAATGGGCGGGTACGGCGGCAGCGGCCACGACGGTGGCGGGAAGCGGCGCCGCGGCGACGGCCGTGGCCTGGGTGCCCTCGGCCGCGACCTGCGTGTCCGCCGTTGTCGGGCTCGACGGCTCTTCGGACGCCACGCGCGTGGGCGCGATGTTGGCGGAACGCGGTTCCGGCCAGTCGGGGGCGTCCTGCCGGGGCAGCACCCAGGTGCGCTGGATGATCGAGGTGATGTCGACCTGTTCCGGCTCGGCGTCCTCGCCCTGCCAGGTTCCGATCACCGCGGCGAGGACCTGGTCGGCGGCAGGGCGGCGCCCGGGGTCCTTGACCAGCGCACGGCCCACGAGTTCGCGCAGGTTCTCCGGCACGGCCTCGATGTCGGGCATCTCCTCCCGCACCCGGTACGCCAGCACCTCCGGACGCCCGGTGCCGTACGGCGGCTCGCCCGTGGCGGCGAACAGGACCACCAATGCCCAGCCGTACACGTCGGCGGGCGTGCCGACCTCGCCCTCGCCGTACTCCTCGGGGCTGATCCAGCCGGGTGAGCCGACGAGGGTGCCGGTGTGGGTCATCGAGGTGGTGTCGAGGACCTTGGCGATGCCGAAGTCGATGAGCCGGGGACCCTGCGGAGAAAGGATCACGTTCGGCGGTTTCAGGTCGCGGTGCACGACCCCCGCCGCGTGCATGGCCACCAGCGCCTCGGCGAGCCCGGCGGCCAGGCCGTACAGTGCGTCACCGGTCAAGGGCCCCTCGGCCCGGACGTGCTGCTCCAGCGTGGGGCCGGGGATGAACTCGGTGGCGAGCCACGGCCGTTCGGTGCCGGGGTCGGAGTCGAGGACGCGGGCGACGCACGCCCCCTCCACCTTGGCGAGGACCCGGACCTCCCGGCTGAAGCGGCGGCGAAACTCCAGGTCGACCGAGAGCGGCTCGTGGACGAGCTTGACGGCGACCCGCCTGCCGGACCCGTCGACGGCGGCGAAGACGACACCCATGCCGCCCGCGCCCAGGCGGCCGACCAACCGGTAGCGACCGATCGTTTGGGGATCCCCGGCCAACAGCGGCTGCACGCACCCTCCGCATGGATCACGGCGCGACCAATTTGAGCGCGTATCGCCCTAGATGCGCCGAGAAGGCACGTTACACCCGATCTAGCCCATGATCAACTGTGTTTTGAGTTCACAAGCAGCACACATACGAAGTTCACGACTGGATGAGGAGCCTGGTGCCACGGCCCAGCATGGGCAGGTGGCCCGAGGGCGTCTCGATGACGTACTGGAAAGGTTGGGCCGGGTAATACTGCCGGCAGTTGGCGCCCTGCGGGCAGGGTGGCGCGCTGACCCCACCGAGGAAGAAACCATTCGAGTCGAAGAACAGGATGTCCACAGGGAACCGGTAGCCGCTGGTGGAGAAATAGCTCTGCCCTGGTTCGCGAGGGGTGTCGAAGGCGTAAAGCATCCCGTCCAGACCGCGCAGGTCTCCGAGGTCCCACCCACTCATCCCGGTGGATATGGCCTCGTCGGTGACGGCCAGCGCCACGACGAACGATCTGCCCAGAAGCTGGATCCGCCTCGTCGGCAGCCCACCGGGATCCTCGGAATCAGAGATCTCAGACGGCTCGGTCTCGGGCGACTCAGTCTCAGACGGCTCAGCGGTGGCCGAGGGATGCGGGGGTGTGGTCGGCTCGGAGGCACCGCACGCGCTCGCGCCCGCCGCCGCCGACACGAGCTTGACCCGGCTCGCAGAGTTCAGGGCGACGATGCGGATCACGCCTTCGGCGTCCTGGCCGAGGTAGAAGGTACCGGCCAGACAGTACCCGACGGGACCCCCTCCTGCCCCGTCGTCCTGCCGGGATCCTCGTCCGTCGGCGGTGAACCGGTCCTCGACCCTGCGATTCCCGACCTGATGCTCGATGACGATGAGCGTCTCGTCGTCACCGACCTCGGCGAGCGTCTCCTCCCCTCCGATCTCTATCTGGCCGAGGGGATTGGGCGGAGTCGAGATGCTGAAGCTCACCTCGAATTCCCCCTCGCTGTTCAGCGTGAACTCGATGGGCAGATTCAACGGCCTGACCGAGACCCACCACGGCCCGCTGCAGCCGGCCAGCAGCGACAAGATTGCCAAGGCGGCCGCGAGGCGTAAATGACGGCGCTTCATCACATCGTCTCCAGATGACGAGACGTACCGGTGGCGTCGCGCTCAGCATCACGCACGGTGTGTCGGCGATCCATAGGGAGTTACCCCCAAAGCCGCCGGCGCGGACGGTTCCAACTTGGGGTGAAGCACCCAAGGTCATTCGCCGTAGGTTTCTGACCTGCACAGATGCGTCTGCCGCAGGCGCTTGAGGCACGCCCGGAGCGTCAGCAAGCCTCGAAGTCGGCAGCCCCGGCGGAGCTACTCACCGCGATCAACGATCTGGCGGCGGCCCGCCTTGGATCGGTGGCAGCCGTACGAGCCCTGGGACCGGCCGACGATAACGTCCATCGCGCCATCCGGCCACCGCTATCCACAATTGCGAGCGTGGATAGCGGTGACTCCCGGCTTCAGTGAGGCACCGCCGTGAGGGGGCCGGAGGCCAGCAGCGGCTGAAGGATTTCCAGTGCGCAACCGCGGGCGAGGTCCTCGTGATGGCTTTGATTGCGGTAGCTGCGCAGGCACCCGTAGCACGAGGTCTCCTCGCCGCAGTCGCACGTCGCGACCCGGTGGAGCGCCGCTTCCACAACCCTGTCCAGCGCGGCGGCGATACGAACCGGGCTTCCCGCGCCGCCGGGCACGGCGTCGAACAGCACGATGCTTGTATTGCCCCCGGGTCGGGCATACAGGGTGCCCCCGATGTCGTCGCTGCTGAGTTCCAACTGTTCGGCCGCACCTTCGAGAAGCGCGTAAAGCAGCGATCGCCAGTGTTGCGTAGCTGGATTCCAGGTAGGGGGCGAAGAAGGCCGCCTGCTGCCTGCTGTCGCTGAACGTCAGCAGTTTGCGCCCCTCCCCCGGCTGGTCGGCGACCGTGTCGTCGAGGGCGGGCGGCAGCGCCTGGTAGAGGGCGGTCGCCAGTACGGCCACGGCCGCGTCGTTGCCGCTTTCGAACCGGCGCACCATGGCGGCCCCTCGTGCTCCGCAGCAGGCGCACGCGGACGGCGAGTCCTGATTGGTGTCGCCGCGCCGCCCCCGACTCCCGGAGCGGGCGACTCGCTTTCCGCCGGTTGTGCCATGGTGCTTCACTCATTCGATGCTGGTCACAGGGAATGGGACACGGTCGCCGTCCCAGGTACGCGATTCGACGACCGGGCAGCGTGACAGCGGCTGCGCGTCGGCCCTCTCCCTGTCGAGCATCTTGCGCCAGGCGTCGACGGTGCCGGTGACGAGGAACGGGCCGATGGGGATCACGACCGTGTCGCTCTCCACCCGGACGGGAATGCTCTCCCCTGCGATCTCGATGTCGGCGTCCAGACCGCCGTCGGCCGCCTGAATCGCCGACTCTAAATCGGCGAGGCTGAACGCCGCCTCCCATCTCGCCGACTGCGTCGTGGCGACGGCCACGAGCCGGCCGGCGTCCCAGGCACTCTGGTAGATGACGAACTCGAGCGAGCAGCCGGCCAGCGGGTCGGCCGGCGCGACCGTCTCGTCCAGCCATCCCGGCCGGAACCGGTTGAGCAGGTCCGTCATGGCCTTGGCCAGCAGGGCGCGGCGGGCCGCGAGAAAGTCGCGGTACGCGTCGGCCTTGCGCAGCGCGTCGTCGTAGGGGACGAAGTGGGCGGCGAGCTCACCCTCGGTGAGCGGCGGCAGGTCCGGGTCGACGAAGTAGGTCGCCGGCGACCGGTCGCTGATCTTCCGGTTGGCTTTGGCGGAGATGAAGGCCAGGTTCGCCAGGTCATTGATCTCGGTCTTGCCGTAGCCGTTGGCGTGGCCGCGCAGCGTCGCCTGCGGATGAATGTGGTGGTACTCCAGCTTCTGTCCCGCCTCGGCGGTGGCCGAGATCTCGGTTCCGTACCACCAGTCCCGCGCGCCCGCGTTCTTCGCGACGAGAAAGCTCAGGAAGAAGTACGGGCTGCCGACGGTGCGTCCTGCCAGATCCTGCGGCGTCACTTCGATGCGCGCCCCGCGGATGCCGAGGTTGGCGAGTAACTGCTTCACAGGTTCCGGGCCGCGTGTCGCCGGGATGTCCTGGCCCAGCCGGGTGTCGGTCGAACTGCTGTAGTGGTTGCGGATGTTGGCGAGCAGGAACCAGTAGATGATGCCGTTGGCGGTCTCCGGGTCCAGCGGAGCGTCCGGCCGCTCGCCGAGCAGCACGATGAGGGGCAGCAACGCGATGTGGGACGGGATGAGATTGCTGTTGCTGACCCGCAGGTTCTCCTGCAGTAGCGGGATGAGGTGGCGCAGGCCCCGCTGCACGGTGGCCCAGCCGGTCTCCAGTTGCGCGTCACTGGCCGCGATCAGGCGGCTGTGCGACCAGGTGGACAGGCCGCGGCCGAGCACGGTGCCGGTCAGCGCACGGGTGAGGAAGGTGACATCCAGGTCCTGGTAGTGCTTCTTCGCCCAGTACGCCGCCTCGTCCTCGAGCTTCTCCAGCACTCCCGGCCACCGGGCCGAGAGGGTGGCCAGGGCGAGATCGCTGGTCTTGAGCGGGCGTCCGCTGTTCACCCGGACGAAGATCTGCGCGATCTCGTCGTACTCGAAGTCGGTGAGGATCTCCATGTGGAAGGCGCGGTTGCGGATCGCCGCCAGCCGGGCCACCCGCTCGCCGATGAGGTCGGGGTCGAGCGCGGGGACCGCGCCGTGCAGCTCGGAGACGATGGGAAACTGCTTGGCGCCCGGCCGGACGATCTCGTAGACCTTGATCCAGCGGGGGTCTTTGGCGGTGGCCGCGCTCTGGTTCTGGAACGCCTCCGTCTCGACGTTGAACACGATCTGCGCCTCGGGATGGTCGTTGAGCACGCGGTGCAGCGAGGTCAGCCGCTGCTGCCCGTCGAGCAGGAACAGCGGCTGCACGGCCGGTTTGGCCTGCGGGCCGCCGATCGCGACGTTCCGCGCCGCCGGCTCCACCGGGGTCCGCCAGAACAGCAGTGATCCGCTGGGGTAGCCCCGGTAGAGCGACTCGACGAGTTTGGCCACCTGCGTCGGCTTCCATACGTAGCCGCGCTGGATCTCGGGGAGCTTGATCTCGCCGCTGGAGATCTGGCCTACCAGGGTCTGAACGTCGCGTTCTGCTTTCTCAACCGGCATGCGGACTCCGTGATCAGTGGGGGCCTGACGGCGCATGGTGCAAACGATCTGAACTACATTCCATCACTCGCATCAACTGTCAGCGATGGTTTCATCGCGATCCGTGGCAACAGATTCGATGTCAGGCACCTCGGTCAGCGATCCTCGAAGCCAAACGATTCGAACTTCAGCACGCGGGCGTTCTCCGAGACGATGCGGACCTTGTCGTCGGGGAAGCCCTCGGCCTTCTCACCGCTGATCTCGATGGTGATTTGCACCTGGGCGCCCTCCACCGCGCTCAGGTGCTGGACGAGCTCCTGGTAGATCTTGGTGAAGCTCTTCTGTGGCAGTTCGGGATCGAGTTTGGCGACACCGAAGAACCGGACGTTCTTGGGCGCGGGCGGAGGGGGAACGACAGGACCCCCGCCGGTGCTCCCGCCCTTCGTCTCGCCTGCGGTTCCCCCGTCCCCGGTGTGTCCGCCGACGACCGTGGTCCCCTCGCCGCCGGAAGTGCCGTCGTCGACGGGTTTCTCCGCCTCCCGCTGGGCAAGCGCCACGTCGGGCCGGACCAGCAGTGTGCTGTCGGTGATCTGAGCGGGCCAGGCTCGCGGCGGCAGGACCAAGCCCTCGAACCGCTTGCCGTCGTACCCGGTGGCGAGGGCGAAGCCGGTGCGTTCCCAGTCGAGTTCGTCCAGCCCGGCGGCGATCCCCCCGTCGAGCACGGCACGGTCGCGCAACCGGGGCAGGTACGGGTAGCGGCAGTAGTAGTCCCACAGTTCCCCGACGGAGATGTGCCCCTTCTCCCATACGCTGGCCAGCTCGCGGTCCAGGTTGCCGCGGATCACCGAGGCACCCTGAACGACGCGCAGCGCGTCTCGCTGCCGGAGCTTGGCGCTGACCCGCTCGGCGAGCCGGTCTCCGCTGCCGTCAGCCTTCTCCTCCTGCCAGGTGATGTGTCCGCCGGGCGGCTGGTCGGGGACGAACGCCCAATAGTACGTCTCGCGGATGCGCAGCTCGCTGGCCTGATCGGCATTGGCGAGCCGGGTCTTGACCTGATTGATTTGCTGGAGCGACAGGTCCAGCTCCTCCTTGCGCCCGTCGATGTTGCGCCAGGCCAGGTACTCTCGCACAGCCTCGGCCAGTTCCTCCATCCGCTTGGCGTCGGCGGCGAGGAACACGAGCATGTTGCGGTTGATGCGCTGCGCGCTGCCACGCGTGTCGAGCATCTTCTGCGCGAGCAGCCTCGCCGAAGATCCCGCGTCCTTCCGCGCGTGCACGACCCGCGGATGCAGGATCACCAGGCGGGCGTCCCCCGTGTCCGGCACGTCGGCGCTGTCGTCGGTCACATGCACGGCGGCGAAGTCGCCGCGCACCCGCAGTTCCTTGGCACGCAGCCTAGTGACGATCTCCAGCCAGACATCCTCCTGGTGCAACCGCTCGGCGTAGTCCTTCGCGGTACGGGTGACCGACGCCTGGGTGTCGTACCAGTAGCGGGAGCCGTCAACGTAGAGGAAGGTCGCCCGGTCGGTGAGCACGTGCAGGGCGGAGCCGAAGTTGCCGACCACGTCACCGGGGATGGCCACGCCGAGCCAGATGTTCTGCTGCTCGATGCCCTTGTGCGGCATGGTCAGCGTCGGCGCCGCCCCGAGGAAAAGCGTCCTGGCCAGGCGCCGGGTGAGGGCGCGCTTGCCGAACACGGTGCGTTCCTTGTCGATCTGCACGGGAGTGGCCGTGTCGCTGTCGCCGTCGACGTCGACCTCGATGACGGCCTTCCAGTTGTCCTGGAGGTACTGGGTCAGCTCGCTGACCACCGTCGGGTCGTTCAGCGGCACCGACCCCGGCATGATCAGCGGTCCGGAGTCCTGTGCGATCCACAGCCGATGGATCACGGTGCTCATCAACCGCAGCACGCCGCGGGTGCGCTGGAAGCGGTCGAGCGTGGACCAGTCCTCGTAGAGCCGGTCGAACAGCTCGGGATGGATCGGGTAGGCGTCGATGATCCGCTTCTCGTAGGACATCTCGGAGCACTCGCGCGGGAATTCGCCCTTGTGGTCGTTGTAGAACTTCCAGAACTGCCTGGCGATCGCCGCGATCTCGGCCTTGGCCTTGGCGTCGGGCTCCTCGAACAGACGCCGCCGCACGATCTCGAACGACTCGTGGGCACGGGCCGGCTGCCACTGCCGGGCGACGCGGCGGATCACGTTCTGCAGACGGTCCAAGGCAGCCTGGCCATTGACCCCGCCGACCTCAAGGGCGCTGCCCATGATGCCCTTTTCGGCCTCCTCGTGGCTGGAGGCGGGGATGGAGACGACAAGCAGCGCCCCGGGCACGGCCTTGACCGCCTCGGTGATGGTCTGCGCGAAGGTGAACTGGGTGTCGAATGTTCCGGCCAGAAGGTCCTCGCGGCCATAGAGCTGACGGGCGTAGGCAACCCACTCATCGATGAGGATCAGGCAGGGCGAGTACGCGGCGATCAGCCGGTGCAGGGCGTCTCCGGGGTTGGTGTGCGCCTCGTCAGCCTGCCGGACGATCTCGTACGCCTTCCGGCCGCCGAGCTGCCAGGCCAGCTCGCCCCACAGGGTGTGTACGTGGGTGCCGTCTTCTTTCACCTTGCCCGCGGCCGGGTCGATGTGGTTGCCGACGAGCGCGGCCCGGCTGACCTGAGTCCCGATCGCGCTCACGTCGGTTCCGGCGAACAGGTCGATGATCTCCTGCGGGAAGTCCATCAACGGCCTGCCGGAGAAGATGTGCCACAAGGCGAGCATCGAGTGGGTCTTGCCGCCGCCGAAGTTGGTCTGCAGGTTCCAGACCGGAGTCGCGTTCATATCCTTGCCGACCCGGCTGACGGCCCGCTGCAGCAGGTCTTTTAAGCCCTCAGTGAGGTAAGTGCGGCGGAAAAACTGGATCGGGTCGGTGTACTCCTCGCCCGCGCTCTGCCCGGTGGACACCATGTGGAGGTCGGCGGCGAACTCGGCGGCGTCCAGCTTGCCGGCCGCCACGTCCGGATGCGGGGTGATGATCTCCCGCCAGGGCTTGAGCCCGTTGGCCTCGATGCTGGGCAGCGACGTGACGGACTGCGCGGCCCGGCGGGCCTCGCTGTCGTAGAGGCTGCGCTGGTGGTCCAGACGCAGCTTGCGCACCTCATCGGCCCGGTCCATCGCCCCGACTGCGATCAGCAGACGCTCCATAGTGTCCAGGGCGCGATAGGTGTCGTCACCGGAGAACGGCTTGGTGTGCGCCCACTTGTTACCGACCTCGCGCAATTCGCTGGCGAAATTCTGCTCCCCACGGGAGAGTCGCTCCTTGAAGACCCGCCACTCCTCGGTGAGCACACGCAACAGGAACCGCACATCGGACTTCTCATAGGTCCTGTGCACCCCGTGCTTGGCCGCATCCCGCGCTTGAAGGACCTCCACCCAGTCCTGGTTGCCGGACGTGGCCATGCTCATCATCATGTCCACGAACGGCTCCAGCCCCATCCCCAGCAGTTCCAGCCCGCGGCCGATCCTGTCCCTGTTGCTGAGTGCCATCGTCGTCAGTCCTCTTCGGGGGTGAAGTCGAGGGTCTGCTGAGCTCCCGCCACCAGCACGGCCGAGCGCGATGCTTTCTCGATCTCAGACCATGCGGAGCCTAGAGCATTGAGGCCTTTTCATCCTGAGTGGCGGTCTTCCTGGATGGTCTGTAGGACGAAGATGGCCTGAACCAGCGCGGTGGCGCGATGAGGGCAACAGCGC
>NZ_JBFATZ010000039.1:0-12913 GCF_040678635.1 Thermopolyspora sp. NPDC052614 | reverse complement strand
TTGTTGCGGGCTTCCCGCCGTGCGCGCAGCCCGTCGTTGAACACCACCCGCGCGCACCCGAACGCCCGCGCCAGCGCGGCACGCTGACCGGGCGTCGGGTAGAGGCGGAAGTTGTATCGGAGCCGCACGCCCTGATCCTAGCATTGGTCTATGGCCGAGCATGGAGACATCAGAGCCGGTAGACACTGCGTTTTCGCTCTGCACGCCCATTTGGTTTTCGTCACCAAGTTCCGGCATCGGGTGTTCGCCGGCGTCCACCTGGAGCGCATGGAGCAGATCATGCGGGACGTGTGCGCTGATTTCGAGTGCGAGCTGGCGGAGTTCAACGGCGAGGGCAGCCACGTCCACCTGCTGGTGCGCTTCCCGCCGAAGGTCGCCCTGTCCCGCCTGGTCAACTCGCTGAAAGGCGTGTCCTCCCGGCGGCTGCGGCAGGAGTTCCCCGAGCTGGCCCGGCACCGCCACCGGCGCAAGACGTACTTCGGGCTCACCGCCCGCTCCACCGCCGTCCTGGAGGACGGGCACCGGCGCATCTGGGAGACCGGCGCGGTCAACCGCGACTGGGACGGCACCTGGACGATGGTCGGCTTCTCACTGCCCGCCGGCGAACGCAGCACCCGTCACGACCTGCGCTCCCAGCTCATCTGGGCCGGGTTCGGCCCGCTGCAGAGCGGCCTGTGGATCGCGCCCGGAACCAAGGACGTCGTGGAGATGCTCACCGCACTCGGCCTCGGCGACAACGTCACCGTCCTCCAGGCCCGCGCCCTGAAGCCCACCGAATCGGCCGATTTGGTCCGCAAGGCCTTCGACACCGCCCAGATCGCCGACCGCTACCGCGCCTTCCTCGACCGCTGGGACACCCCCAGCCCGCTCCCCACCGTCGCCGACGACCTCGCCCGGCAGCTCTTCCTGTACGGCGACTGGCTCCAACTCGTCCGCCGCGACCCCCACCTGCCCGCCGAGCACCTGCCGCCCGACTGGCCGGCGATCCGCGCCGAGACGGTCTTCCGCACCCTCGCCCGCCGGTACGAGCCCACCGCCGCCGACCTCGCCGACGCGATCCTGGACACGCTGCCCGTCCGGGTGCCGGGCCCACCACCCGCGGCGGACGGACCGGATTGAGCCGGAACGCCTCAGGCACTCGCCCCGGGGTCCGGGAAAAGCCGGTAGCGGCCCGCAGGGCATGACCCGGCATCATTGATCGCCGTGATTGCCACGTTCTCGTGCCCACACGACGGCGGCCTCCGGTGAGCATTCGCCGGATCGCACCGATGCCCTCTAGGGCGTGCGACCCGGCCGGGCGCGAACCGCGCCGCCTCCGACGCCGTACACGGCGCCACTCACGCCGCTCGCCCGACGGCGTCGGGGTTCAACCGACGGCGGCGGCGCGCAGGGAGCGGTAGAGCAGGCGGATGTCGCCGAGCCGATGCCGCAGGAGCTTCTCCAGCCCGCCGATGGGCACGAGGTTCTGCGGGGCGCGCGGATCCTTGTAGTCAACGCCGGCGAGCGACGGCAGGGCGAGGGTGACCGCGTCGGCGAGCGTGACGACCTCGTCCGGCGAGAGGTCGGCGCCCGCCTCGCAGCGGACGACGCCGGCCCAGGGGGCGGTGGAGCGGACCGGCAGGCGCAGGTACCAGGCGTGGCGGCGCCAGCTCGTGCCCATCAGGAAGACGGGCGTCCGCTGCCCGGGACGCAGCGCGGTGACCGTGCCGGACTGGAGGGCGGGCAGGTAGGACGTGTGGTGCGTCTTGATGTATCCGACCGTCCTGGGCAGGTGGGTACGACCGCGCAGCGGCCCGTCGACGAGCAGCAGGTCCGCTTCGTCGGCCGCCGCGCGATACCGCACCGCCAAGTCGATTTCGAGTTGCGTTACCTGCCGCTGCAGCGCCAGGGAGAGCTCCTCCACGCTCCCGTCGGCGGCTGATTCCACCTGGTAGGTCGCCGCGGCGGTGGTGACATCGGACGCGTACGGCGACGCGCTGAACAGCGACCTGCGCACCTCGATCGCGGCGAGTTCCGCCGGTACGGCCCCGCCGGGCGCGCAGCGGACGATCCCTGCCGCGTACGACGCCGCGATGCCGGGCGAGGGCATCCCGTCGTCCGGGTCGTGGATCCAGAGCCGGGCGTCGATGCGGCGCACACCATCGGCGACGAGCAGCACGGCGGGGGCCGTCGCACCCGAGGCGGGGACGACGGGCCGCCAGGCGGCGGCCGGGATCTCCACGTCGAGGTCGAGCACCGCGCTGGTGGACCGCCCCGGCTCGGCGAGGGCCTCCTCGGCCAGCGCGGCGGCATAGCCGGGGTCCCAGGCGTCAACGGTGAAGCCGACCTGCCCAAGCGCGATCGTCATGATGTGACCTTCCGCACGTGCGATCCCCGAGCGTCGCGGGTGATCTCGAAGCGTACCGGCACCCGGTCGGCGAGGGCGGGTACGTGCGTGACGACGCCGACCATGCGGTCCTGGCCGGTGGCGAGGCGTTCGAGGGTGGTGGCGACGGTGTCCAGGGTGGTGGGGTCGAGGGTGCCGAAGCCCTCGTCGAGGAAGATCGAGTCGAGGGTGCGGGCCGCCGTGGCGGCCAGGCCGGCCACCTGCCGGGACAGCGCGAGGGCCAGGGCCAGGGATGCCTGGAAGGTCTCGCCGCCGGACAGCGTCCGCGCGCTGCGCCGCATGCCTGCCTCGGCGTAGTCGATCACCTCGAGGTCGCCCTTGCTGGTGGTGACCAGCTCGTACTGCCCGTTGGACAGCTCGCGCAGCGTCTCGGACGCGTCGGCGACGAGCAGTTCCATGGCCTCCCCGCACAGCCACCGCTCGAACTGGTTGGCCCGCAGGAGCAGCTCAAGCTCGTGCGCCACCCGCGCCTGGCGTTCCTTCTCCTCGGCCTCCCGCGCCAGCTCCCGGGCGCGTTCGCGGTTCTTCTTGACCTCGTCCAGCCGGGACTTCGCCTCGGCGACGGCGGCGGCGAGGTTCTCCCCGATGCGGTCGGGCGGGGTGTCGGCGGGCACGGTCACGTCGTGCTCGGCCAGGCGCCGCAGGATCGCGGCCCGCTGCGCCTCCAGCAGCCGCCGCTCCTCGCCGAGCCGTCCGTCCTGCTCCGCCAGCGTGCCCCGTTCCCGCGCGGCGGCCTGCTCGCGCCAGGCCAGCAGTGCGGCCCAGGCGCGGCCGAGGTCCTCGCGGTCCAGCGGCGGGGCGCCGAGGGCCACGACGGTGTCGCGGGCCGTGTCCAGGTCGCGCCAGGACTGCTCGGCCTTGGCCCGCAGTTCCGCGGCGAGGCGCTCGGCCTCGCCCAACGAGGCGCGGGCGGCCCGGGTGTTCCACCGCGATTCGGCGGCCCGCCGCTCGGCGTCGCCGATCGCGTCCAGCCGCCGCCGGACGTCCCCGGGATCGGCGTCACCGGCTCGGGCGGCGAGCTCGGCCAGCCGCCTGCGGTGGTCCTGCGCCCGCCGCGCCAGGTCGCGGGCTTCGGCTTCGGCCCGCCGGTGCCGTTCGGCCGCCTGCTCGGCGTCCGACTTGCGTTCCTTGAGCTCGCGTTCGGCCGTACGGAGGCCGGGAAGCTCGGCGTGCTCGGGCAGGTCGGTGACCGGGCGCAGGCAGGTGGGGCAGGGCTCGCCGACGACGAGCCGGTGGGCGAGCGCGGCGCCCTGGTGCGCGTCCCGCAGCCGGTCCCGTTCGCGTTCGGCCGCGGCGAGGGCCTCGGCGGCGTTTTCGGCCTCGGCGGCGAGGGCGGTCAGGGAGGACTCCGCCGCCTCGCGTTCGGCCTCGGCCCGTTCGAGGTCGGCTCGGACCTGGTCCTGGTCGTTGAGGGCGGCCAGGGTGACGGCGAGCGCCGCCTTGTCGCCCAGCGCGGCGAGTTCGTCGTCGGCGCGGCGTTCCTCGTCCTCCAGCCGCGCCACCTCCTCGGTGAGCCGCGTGACCTGCTCCGCCGTACGGCGCTGCTCCTCGGCGAGGCTCTCGACCTCGGCGGGCATGGCGAGGGCGTTCAGCGCGTCGAGTTTCGCCGCGGTCGCCTCCCGCGCCTCGGCGAGCCGCCGCCGGGACTCCTCCCGGGAGCGCAGCGCGTCGAGGTCGCCTTGGACGCTCTCCCGCAGAACGCGCAGCGCGTCGAGGCGCTCGGCGGCGGCGCGCTCGTCACCCTCGCCCGCGTTGCTGATCTTGGAGAGCTGCCCGCGGGCGAACTCCGCGTGCTGCCTGGCCGCCGCCTCCTCCTGTACGGCGCGCTCCCGGATCCGCGCGTACACGTCGGCGTCCAGCAGTTGCACGAGAAGGTCCTGCCGCTCGCGCGGCGGGGCGTGCAGGAACTCGGCGAACCGGCCCTGCGGAAGCACCACGCACTGGGTGAAGAACCTGTACTCCAGCCCGGTGACCCGCTGCACCTGGGCCGTGACGTCCTCGCCCTCGGCGACCGGCCGCACCACGGCCGCCAGCAGCTCGGCGAGATCGGCGGTCGCCGGGACCGACGGGTCCAGCTCGTCGAGCCGGGCCTCCTTGGTGTGCACGACGTTCTTGGCGTCGCGGCGCAGCGCGCGCACCACGGCGTGGCGGCGGTCGCCGGTCTCGAAGACCAGCGCCACCTTCCCGGAGGTGGCCGAGGGCGCCAGCGCGTGGGCGACGCTGCCCTGCCGCCCCCACCGGGGCACGGTGCCGTACAACGCGAAGCAGATCGCGTCGATGACCGTGCTCTTGCCCGCCCCGGTCGGGCCGACGAGCGCGAAGTAGTCCACGTCGTTGAAGTCGACGGTGACCGGCTCGCGGAAGCTGCCGAAGTTCTCCAGATGAAGCCGCAGGGGGCGCATCAGCTCGTCACCTCGTCATAGAGCCGGTCGAACAGGGCGGCGACCTCGCCGTCGGGCCGGTTGGCGTCCTTGAGGAAATCGCGGAACAGCTCCCGGGGGCCCCGGGCCGCCCTGCCTTCCCCGCTCCCGCCGGGCCGCGCCCGGACCGGGCGGAAACGCTCGTCGATGTCGACGTGCAGGGCGTTCGGCAGGATCTCCCGTACGGTCTCGGCGAGCCCGGGGCCGGGCCGTTCCTCGACGATCACGCGCAGCCACGTGTCGCCGAGCCCGTCGGCCATGGCCTCCAGCCGCTCCAGCGTGCCGCGCACGGTCGCCAGCGGGCGGGCGGACCGCACGGTCACCTCCCGTACGATCGCCGGTCGGCCGGGTTCCACGGTGACCAGCAGCGCCCCGGGGCTGTTGGCCTCCTCGCCGAAGTCGACGGCGACGGGCGAGCCGCTGTACCAGATCGGGCACGCCCCGGGGATCCGCTGCCGCCGGTGGAGATGCCCGAGCGCCGCGTACTGGGTGGACGGCGGGAAGGCGGTGGCCTCGAAGTAGTAGGAGAAGATGGACTGGGCCTCCCGCTCACCGCCGCCGAATTTCCCGCCGGGCAGGGTGCCGTGGGTCGTCACCAGGTTGACGGTGTCGGCGGCGAACCCGGCGGTGAGCGCGCCGATCAGCCCGGCGATCCGGTCGGCGTAGTCCCGGTTGTGCTCGGCCTGGGTCCCGGCGAGCACGTCGGCGGCGCGGACCACGTACCGGTGCGACAGGAACGGCAGCGCGGCCAGCCGCACCGGCTCGCCGGATCGGGCCGTGAACGCGAGCGTGCCGCCCTGGTCCGGCCTGCGGAACGTGCCCAGCATGTGGATGCCGAGCCTCCCGAGGAGCGGGCGGAACACCTCGAACTGGTGTGGGTTGTCGTGGTTGCCGGCGAGCACGACCACGTCCCGCCCGCCCTCGCGCAGCGCCAGCAGCGTACGCATGACCAGGTCCTGCGCCTCGGGCGTGGGCGCGGAGGTGTCGAAGACGTCCCCGGCCACGATGACGGCGTCCACGTCCTCCTGGCGTGCCAGGGCGACCAGTTCGCGCAGCACGTCGCGGTGTTCGTCGATCCGGGAGCGGCCCTTGAGGACCTTGCCGACGTGCCAGTCGGCGGTGTGCAGGATCTTCATCCTGGCTCCTTCAGAACGGGGGGATGTCGTCGTCGGCCCCGGGCAGGCCGCTGAACGGGTCGGCGAGCAGGCTGCGCGTGGTGACGCCGGGCTGGGCGGCGGGTTGCGCGGCGGGCGCGGCCTCCGAGGGCCGGGTGGCCCAGGCGGGGAACGGGAAGGTGACGGCGAGCGGCACCGGGATCTCCGGCTGGGCGACGAACATCGTGCCCGGCCGGGCGATCGTGGCCCGGTCCCGGGAGACGGACGGCAGCCAGCCGTACTCGGGCCTGGACGCCTCGGCCGGATCGAGCCGCCCGGCCACCTTGACGGCGCAGTTGGCGACGACGCGCCGCTCCACCTCGGAGGCCGTCTGCTGCGCGCCGATCAGGATCACGCCGAGCGACCTGCCCCGCTCGGCCACGTCGAGGAGGATCTCCTTGATCGGGGAGTCGCCGTCGCGCGGGGCGTACTTGTTGAGCTCGTCGAGCACGACGAACAGCAGCGGGCGCGCGGTGCCGGCGCTCTCCTTGCGGGCGAACTCGCCGCGCAGCACCACGCCGACCACGAACCGCTGGGCCCGCTCCGGCAGGTTGTGCAGGTCGACGATGGAGACCTGGGCGTCGGAGGTGCTGATCGAGTGCGGCCGGTCGGGCGGCAGGTCCCCCCGGACGATCGGCGACAGCGGCCGCACGACGCTGCGCAGCCGCCGCAGGAACGCGTTGACGGTGCCGACCGGCACCTGCATGCCGGCCCAGGTCTGCCGGGTGGCGTCGTCGGCGAGCCGCGCGTCGATGAGGTCCACCAGGTCGGCGAAGGTGCGGCAGGTCACGCCGGTCGGCTCGTCCGGCGCCCTGACGGTGACCGCGCCGCCGTCGCCGCCCGGCGTCGCCCACGCCCTCAGCCGGGCCGCGACCTGGCCGACGAGCAGGGAGTACTGCGCCCGCTCGTCGTCGGCGTCGGCGAACACGAACCGCAGCAGCTCCTCGGCGCAGAACTCGGCGAGCGTCCAGTGGAAGGCGCTCACCCCCCGGGTGCGGGCGGAGACGTGCGGGACGCCGTTGGGGTCGCCGGGGCGCGGCGGCGCGAACACGTGCACGCTCTGGAACGGCTTGGCGGGCAGACCGAGCCGCGCGTACGCCTCGCGGGCGGCGGCGTCCATGCGCGTGTTGGCGTGGTCGAGGAAGAGCAGGTCCTCGCCCTTCACCGAGAAGATCAGCGCCTTGGTGTTGGCTGCCTCGGTCGCCAGGACCCCCGAGTTGAAGATCGAGTAGATGAGGAAGGTGGCGAACGACGTCTTGGTGGCCACGCCCGACACACCGGAGATGGACACGTGCGCCCCGCGGGTGCCGTCGAGGAAGTCGAAGTTGAGGTACAGCGGCTGGCCGTCACGCCCCAGGCCCATCGGGATCCGGCGGTCCATCACGTCGAAGTACAGGGCCTGGTCCCGGTCGGCGGAGCGCGCCCGGTAGGCGACCGCGCCAGGCAGCGGCGGGATGAACACCTCCGGCTCGACGCGGGTGACGCGCACCTCCGCGGACTCCACCACCGCGGCCGGCAGCGCGCCGTCGGCGATGAGGAACACGTCGGAGTCGTAGCTGGCCGCCTCGTGCCGCGCCTCGACGGCCGTGACCACCCCGGCGACCAGCACAGGGCCGTGCCCCGGGACGTCGCGCCGGGTGACGACGACCTCGTCGAGCTGCACCACCCGCCCCGGTTCGAGCCCGACCCAGAACGACAGCGGTGACGCGGCCTGGGTGCCGAGCACCCGCCCCACCGCCTCCGCGGAGGCGGCCTCGCCGTCCGCCCCCGCACGGGCCGCCGCCCCGTTCGCCTCCACCAATCCCTGCCTCCCCATGAACCACCGTCAGATCCACGGCAACAGCGGCATCTTAGCGCGTGAATCAGTTTCACACAGACAATGCTCTAAAGTTCTGAAACTCGCTATGTCCGTTATGTCTTATTTGTCGAGTATCTCCGTTTCGGATCTCTACCCTAGGGGATCTCGCCGACATTCTCATTCCGCGTTCTCCCCCTCTGAAGATCGTCAGCGGGCACGGCTTCGCGCCTTGCCCGGCCGCCCGCCGCCGCCCGCAGGCGGCGAGGGCATCCGCCACCTTCCCGTCGCGATCTTGCGGAGGCGGATGCCGAGGGCGTACTCCTGGTTCCGCTGATCCCGGCGTAGGCGAAACCGGCGACCGCGGCCAAGGCGAGCAGCGCCCCCTCGCCAAGCGTTTTGACGTCCATGGCGGGCTCGGCGTTGTACCGCGGCAGCCGGATGAAGGGGCGGCGGGTCAGGGGGATACGGTACGCCGCGAAAGGGATTATCGGCGCTCTCCCCCTGGCAGGTGCGCCGCACGGCGGGCGTGGCCAAGCGGGACGGCGGGAGTAGGAAGGGCACGGCACCCATGGACGCTGCGCGGAGCCGCCCGCCGGTGGCCGGCTGGATCGTCTGGTCCCTGCGGGTCACCACCGTGACACACCTGGTCATGGTGCTCGCGCAAGCCGTACTCGCCGGGATGTTCATCACCGGCGACGTCGACCTGCTGCGGGTTCACTCGGTGGTCGGGCAGGTCGCGTCGGGCGTGGTCACGCTGCAGTTCGTGGCGGCGATCCTGCTGTGGCGCCCGGGTGGCGGGGCGGCCTGGCCGCTGTGGCTGAGCCTGCTCCTCACGGCACTGGAAGGGGTGCAACACACCACGGGCTTCAACCGGACTCTCGATCTGCACATCCCCCTCGGCATGCTGATCTTCGGATTGTCCGCCGTGATGACGACGTGGGCCTGTGGCCGTATCGAACGGGGTCCGGACGGTCCGGCCCAGGACGCGGAGGAACGCCCGACGCCCGAGGTGCCCGCCGGGAGGAGCCCTGCATGAGCCCGAGCACGCCCCCGAGCGCTGCGGGTGCCGCGCAGGACACGAGTGCGGTGCAGGACGTGGCCCCGGACACGTCCCATTCCGCCCCGGCAACCCCTGGCGAAGCGGTCCCCGGCACAGCGTTCCCGAACGCGACGGCTTCCGGCACCCCGATCCCCGGCACGCCATCCCCCGGCACGACCCCCGGCACGACGCGGAACGCTGAAGCGGAGCGGCGGCGGAGGCTGACACGGCGCGGATTCATCGGCGTGGCCGCGGCCACCGCGCTGGCGGGTACGGGCTGGGCCGCCGCACGGGTCCTGCTGCCCGCGGAGACGACGGGCGAGCTGCTGACCAGCGCGGTTCCGTTGCCGCGCCCGTTCACGGTGCCGCTGCCGATCCCTCCCGCCGCCCGGCCGGTGGGACCGGGTCGCTACGAGCTGGTCCAGCGGGCGGCCCGGGTGGAGATCATCCCGGGGACGACGACCGAGGTGTGGGGTTTCGACGGCCGCTTCCCCGGGCCGACGCTTGAGCTGCGCAGCGGCACCGCGACGACCGTACGCGTGCGCAACGAGCTGAGCGTACCCACGTCGACCCATCTGCACGGAGGCGTCACGCCCGACGACTCCGACGGCTACCCGACGGATCTGGTGGTGGCGGAGGGCCGCGGCTACCGGCCGCCGCCCGGGATGCACGGGCACCACGACCCGTCGCTGTGGAGCTTCCACTCGGGCGCGAAGGACTACGTCTACCCGGTCCGGCAGCGGGCCGCCACGCTGTGGTACCACGACCACCGGATGGACTTCACCGCGCCCCAGGTGTGGCGCGGACTGGCCGGATTCGCGCTGGTCAGGGACGACGAGGACGACGCGCTGCCGCTCCCCAAGGGCGAGCGGGACATCCCCGTGCTGATCTGCGACCGGGCGTTCGAGGAGGACGGATCGTTCCGCTACCCGTCGCTGGATCCCAGCCTGCTGGTACGCCCAGGGGTCGCGGACGCGTACGCGGAGGGCGTGCAAGGCGACGTGATCCTGGTCAACGGCGCCCCCTGGCCGGTGCTCGACGTGGCCACCGCCCGGTACCGGCTGCGTCTGCTCAACGGCTCCAACGCCCGGCGCTACCGCCTGGAACTGACCGGCGGCGCCCGGTTCGTACAGATCGGCAGCGACCAGGGCCTGCTGGCCGAGCCGGTCACGCACTCCTCGATCACGATCGTCCCGGGCGAGCGGTTCGACGTGGTGGTGGACTTCTCCGAGTACGCCCCTGGCACCGAGCTCACGATGGTGAACACGCTGGGCGAGGGCCTGACCAGGGCCGTGATGCGGTTCCGCGTCACCTCCCGGGTACGGGACGACAGCCGCGTACCCCGCCGACTCTCCGACCTCCCGTCTCCCGATCGGTCGGCGGCGGTGACCACCCGCGTCTTCGACTTCCGCCGGACGAGGCAGGCCTCGGGCGCGGGCTGGACGATCAACGGCCTGCCGTACCGGCCCGGCATCCCGCTGGCGGAACCACGGCTGGGCACGGCCGAGGTATGGCGCTTCACCAGCGACTTCCACCACCCGGTGCACCTGCACCTGGCGCACTTCCAGGTGCTGTCCAGAGGCATGAGGGGACCGGAGGCCGCGGACGCGGGCCTCAAGGACACCGTCGACGTACGCCCGTACGAGGTGGTGGACGTGCTGGTCCGATTCGACGGCTTCCGAGGCCGCTACATGCTCCACTGCCACAACCTCGAACACGAGGACATGGCGATGATGGCCGACTTCCGAATCGTCTAGCCAGGTGCCGAGGCGTCACGCACCCAGCCCGGTCGCCGCGACGGTCCGTGGCGGCCCGGCCGAGGTGTTCCGTCGGCTCGGCCATGATGACCGCGTACGCCGGGAGCACATTACGACCTGTCGCCTTTTCTCGGCTTCCCGGCTTCGGCTCAGGCCAGGTCGGAGGTGGCGGTCGGCGCCGTCTCGTGCTCGATGCCGGCGCACCACACCCGCAGGACGGCGGCGGTCGCGCCGATGTCGGCCAGCGGGTCGCCGTCGAGGAGGACCAGGTCGGCCCGCTTGCCGGGGGCGATGACACCTCGGTCGTGGAGGGCGAAGTGATGCGCGGGCAGCACGGTGGCCGACCGCAGGGCTTCGGCGGGGCTCAGGCCGGCCTCGACGAGGAGCCGCAGTTCCTCATGCAGGCTCAGGCCGTGCCGTACCTGGAAGGGGAGGCCGGGTTGGACGTGGGCGTCCGTTCCGGCCAGGATCGGCACGCAGGCCGCGTGCAGCCGGGTGACCGTCGCCATGCTCCCGGCGAAGCCGTCGGGGCGGCCGGTGAACCCGGCGATCTCGCGCATCATGACCAGTGTCGGGGTCGCGGTCCTGCCCTGGTCGAGCATGCGGGTCACGTCTGCGGGGTCCGCCGGGGCGCCGATCGGGCAGTGGGTGATGTGGTCGGCGCCGGCGTCGAGGGCCATCGCGTACGCTCCGGCGGACGTGGCGTGCGCGACGACCTGCCTGTTCCGGGCGTGGGCGGCCTCGACGACGGCCCGGGCGACGTCGGCCTCCGGCCCGCCTTCCCCGGGAGCCTCCAGCACGATCTTGATGTAGTCCGAGCCCTCGGCGACGCGATCCGCGACCCACTGGTCGGCCCTGTCCGGCTCGGTGACGATCGCCTCCGGCGGCAGGCCCAGCATGCGCGCGTGGTTACCGCCGGGACCGATGGCCGGGAGGCCCGCGCTCCGGAGATCGGCCGTGCCCGTCAGGGCGCGCAGCGCGGCCGGCGTCTCCCGTGGCCAGACGGCCATGTCCAGGCCGGTGGTCACGCCGTGCCGGGCCAGCGCGTGCAGGCTCTCGGCGTCGTCGACGTGGACGTGGGCGTCGATCAGACCGGGGAGGAGGACGGCGCCGTGAACGTCGACACGCTCGGCACCCGCCGGATCCTGCCCGATCAGCCCGTTCTCGACCACGACGAGGGTCGGGTCGGTTAGCCGCCATCCGTCGAAGACACGTACGTTGACCAGGGCGAACTTGTCCGTCATCAAGTGACCCTTCCAGTTAAGAGACAGATCTGTCCTCTAAGGTGACGAACCTATCCCCCGCGAGGTCGCCTGTCCAGGACCGGCGGGCGTCGTGCCCGCGCGGCTCCGGCCGCTGCGGCAGGTGCAGCGCCGTGCCGGGTACGGCGGCCGCACCCGGCAAGCCCGGCGCGGTGGGCGATCGCACGAGCGGACCGGCGGGTCGGCTATAACCGTGAGCGTGGCTACTCGTCTCGCCGCCTCGGCGGATTCCGGGCATGCAGGGCAGAGCGCGGCACCCCCCGCCGCAGCGGGCACGACCACCCGGAGACGCGGCCCGGCCCTCACCAGGGCGATCTACCGCGTCGCGTTCGAGGAACTGGCCCGGCACGGCTTCGACGCGCTGGCCTTCGACAAGCTCGCCCGGCGCGCGCAGACCGGCAAATCGGTCCTCTACCGGCGCTGGTCAACCCCGGCCGAACTGCTGCTGGCGGCCCTCACCGACCCCGTCGAGGGCTTCGGAGATCCACCCACGCCCGACACCGGCACCCTTCGCGGAGACCTCCGCACCCTGCTGGGGAACCTGGCGCGCGTCCTCGACGAACCCCGCGGCAAGGCCCTGATCCTGCTGATGACCGACCGTGGACGGCCCCCGGAGCTGGTCAGCACCGTGCGCGAACGCGTCATCCTTCCCAATCAGACGATCCTCATCGGGTGCCTCCGCGCCGCCGCAGCGCGAGGCGAGGCCGACCCCGCGTGCGTCACCCCGCTGGTGGCGTCGGTCGGCCCTCGCATGATCCTGACCGAGTCGATGGACAAGGGCCACGTGACCGGGGACGATGTCGCCGCCATCGTCGACCAGGTTCTCCTCCCCCTGACCGCGCCCCGCCGCTGATCTCCCGTACGCGTCGTCGTCATCGGTAGACGGTCCGCCCTGCCATTGGATGGGCCGCACAGCTTCACGGCAGGCAGGGCGGTGCCGGCTGTGCCGGAATTGACCCTCTCCCTGTGTGAGGGCCCATGCTGGTCGCCGTTGCTCAGAGTCTCAGCGGCTCTCAGCATTCCGGGCGTTTCTGCCCGGAAGGTCCGTCACATCACCAAAGCGTGAGGGCTTCGGCTTGAGTACGGTCTCTCGCTTC
>NZ_JBFATZ010000038.1:0-14863 GCF_040678635.1 Thermopolyspora sp. NPDC052614 | reverse complement strand
CATGATCGCGAAGGTCGTGCCTGCTCGCGTATTCCGGCCGCCGCCTCACAAGATCCGGACATCAGGCCTCAAACTGCGACTACGCCGGAGCCCTGACTCTTGACCGCATCATCAGCAGCAAGCATCGATAGCTGTCGGTGCGCGGCTGCATGCTGCCTGGCCTGCGGCGGGTAGGTGCGTACGTGATCACACTGCTGCATGACGGAGTTCGAGTTCAGCGATTCCAGTTACGAGCGGGTGGTGAGCAACCGTGAGTGTCGCTAGTGCTCGTCAGGCATCTGATCGCTTGGGCACTGCCTCATCCTCCAGAGCACGGCGCTACGCGCCCCGCCGGTTTGAAGGCCGAGTCGCGATATGGCCGAGCGGGTCAGGATGTGTGTCTAAAGCGTGAGTGGCGGGCCTGGAACCAGTCGATGGCGATGCCGGTTTCGGTGACGCGTCCGATCAGTTCCAAGTTCGAGCCGCCGCCAACCCCGCTCACCGTCGGCCAGGTCACCCGTTGGGTCACCAGCCACCCCAGCCATCTCTCCAGTGACGACAAAGTCCAGTTCAAGGCTCTCCTGGAGCGCAGCCCCGGACTGGCCGACCTGGCACAGCACGTGCCCACGTTCGCCGAGATGACGATGAAGCGCACCGGAGCGTCCGCCCTGAAGACGTGGCTGGCCACCGTACACGCCGCGGACATTCCGCCGCTGCGCTCCTTCGCCCGCGGGATCGAACGCGACCTGGACGCCGTCATCAATGGCTTGACTCTGCCCTACTCCTCGGGTGCCGTCGAGGGCAACGTAACGAGGGTCAAGGCGCTTAAACGAAGCCGATATGGGCGGGCCAACTCGACCTTCTCCGGAAGCTCATCCTCTGTGACCTTCGGCGGTGACCCTACGTGAGGATGTCACATGATCTGCGCCAGAGCCAGCTTCTCATGGCCGCCGTCACTTGTTCGTCTGTGCCATCGGACGTTCATACTCAACGAACGACGAGACGATCCCAACGCCGGGGTGCGGATGAGGAGGCAGGAGCAGGATGATCTGGCTCCTACCCCCTCATCGGTCGGCATGAGGACTCGGCGACCATCTCAGGGATGACTTGGATCAGATCTTCACGAAGACCCAGGCCTAGATCAGGCGAGAAGGCGCCTGATGAGCGTCACAGCAGCCCCGAATGCACCGCCGCCAACAAGAGCGGCAAGAGGAAGGTTGCGGTGGGCCTCGAAGGCCAACGAACCCGCCAGTATTCCCACAAAGAAGGCGGTCGTAAGGACGACAAACGCCTGCAGGGAGAGCAAGGGACCGTGACCGCCCGGGTTCCCTGGTACATCCCCTCGGCCCCTTGCGATGGATCTGTTCCCCTCTGGGGATTTTCGCCGTAGAGTCATGAGGGTTCTTACCGTCCTTTCGGTGAGGATCAGACGCAACTATCGGCGGCTTCCTGGCTGCAACCAGGGAGCCGCTGGCGTCCGCCCACTTCGCGGACAGGCCAGCGACTCGACGCTCAGGAGCAATACTGGCCTGTTCCATGCGGAAGCACTAGCAGAAACCGACTCTTTTTCGGTTACAAACAGCAACCAAACTCATCCCGACCGTAGCAACGCGCTCTGGTCCGGTCCTTTACCTGCAGTCCTTGTCGTAAGGGTTGCGCAGCTGGCCCAGAAATTGCAACGTTGACGTTGTGCCTGATTCTCACCAATCGAGCTCAGCTCTCAGCCAGGAACTCCGTAGAGCATTCAATCGCTATGCGGCCTTGACAGGACGAAAGTGGGACGTTCGCATCAGGTCCTTGTCGATACAGCCTCTATCGTCAGAGATCATCCAACCTGTCATCCGTTTGGATCTTACGCATGCCGATGCTCTCGCCCTCGCGACACTTCTCCATACGGCAGCCGGGCAGTTGGTCGGAGGGGAACTGCTAGAGGTAAGTAGCGGTGTCCTGCCGGGCCTCAACCCGAACGACGGTTGGATCACGGCGCAGGAGGCGGCGCGGCTTGCCGGCGTGGAGGTGGGCACCGTGCGGGCCTGGATCTCCCGCGGTGGCCCCAAAGAGCATCCATTCCCGGCACCCGAAGCATGCCAACAGCGTAGGAATTTCTGGCGACTTTCGACCGTGGATCAGTGGGCGAGTGAGCAGGCGCGCCTAGACCTGGAGCGCAGGAAGGCCAGGCGACCACACCGGTAACAGTGTCCTCGCCCCGCGTACCAGGCTCGCGGCTGGACACGGACCGTGGTGTGGCATGCTGGCGATGTGATCGCCGGGCCGCCCGAGTCGGACGTCGTGGTACCCGCGCCGGTCCTGCGGGCGGCGACGGGTCGTACGTGGACAGTGGGGGAAAACGAGGTCGGCGGGCTGACCTTCCGCCTGGGCGACGGTCCGGATCGGCGGTTTGTGAAGTGGACGCCGGTGAGCAGCGGGATCGACCTGCGGGCCGAGGCGGACCGGCTGCGCTGGGCGGCGGACTTTATCCGCGTGCCCCGCGTTCTCGACCTCGGTGCGGACGAGGACGGCTGTTGGCTGGTCACCGCCGGGTTGCCGGGCGATGACGCGGTCGCCGACCGGTGGAAGAGCGATCCCGCGACGGCGGTCGCCGCGATCGGGTCGGGCCTGCGCGCCCAACACCCTGCTGACGCCCGACGAACGTTGCGGCAGGCACGTGGGTCGATGCGGTATTCGAAGGCGAGCATGTTGTGGTGCGGTTCGCGTAGTGGAGGCATGAGGACACCAACCTGCCTCGCCCACGGCTGAGGCGTTATCTATCTACGCGCGCGATTACCACGCGAGTCCTGCTACCGCAAGTACGCACCACCCATGGGGGACAGTCACCCACCATCTCCGCACGGACGCCATCTACCGAACGCAAGAACCGACCCGACCCAAGCAGTGTTGACCTACATAGAACCTTTGGCCAGTTGCTGCCACCAGGCAGCGGGGATGTCCCAGGCCCCGGCGGTGCAGATGATCTGGTCGAATGGTGCGTGCGCTGGACTTCCTGCGGCGCCGTCCGCGCAGATGACCTCGACCTGGTCGTACCCGGCTGCGGCCAAAGAGCTCCGGGCGCCGGCGGCCAGATCGTCGTCGATCTCGACGGTGACGACGTGACCGGCCGGGCCGACCAGCTCGGCTAAGAGGGCGGCGTTGATGCCGGTGGCCATACCGATTTCCAGGACACGCTGGCCGGGGCGTACCTGGAGTTGCTCCAGCATGGCGGCGACCATGTCGGGCGAGGGAGCGGATGACAAAGCGGTGCCGTCGTCGGCGCGTTTGGTGACGACGACTTGTCGGGCGTAGGCGGTCGCCAGGTCTACGCCGGGCAGGAAAATGTGGCGCGGCACCGTACGAAAGGCCGCTTCGACCTCGGGGGTGCGGAGTTTGCCGAGTGCGCGGATCTGCTCAATCAGAGCCTCCCGCATTCGCGCGATGGCCTGGGCTTCTGCGTCATTGGTGTGGGCGGTCACTGCGGCCAGCGTAGTGAGACCGGGCGCGACGAACGTCGGATCGTGTTGGAATTTTACCCGTGCCACGGGGGCGGCCAGGAGTCCTTGCTGATGGGCGGGAATGTCCGGGCGATGAGCATCGCCGGCATGTCGAGGCCAGCGTTGCGATCGTCGGGCTCGACGAACTATGGCCCGGGCTGGGAGGAGCCGCTGCTGCGGGCCTACGGCGTCGAGCCGGATCCGGTACGGACGCACTACTACCGGCTGATGTGGACTCTGGGCCCGTAATCGAGCCCGGCCAAGCGCAGCCTCGATGGACGGCTTGTGCGGCCTATTGTCCCGCGTGCAGGAGGGTCTCGGCGATCTGTTGCGCTCGGGCCAGGGTGATTCCGTTCCGCTGCTCGACGGCCAGTGGGTGGTCGGTCGGCTCCAGTTCGATGAGCGGGCGTAGCCCGATCGCGCGGGTGTGCAGGTTGGTTTTGAGATTGATCGTCGATGGTGAGTAGAGGGGCAGTTCAGTGGACAGCCAGCCGAAATAGGGTGGCTCGTTCTCTCTGCCCGGGGTGTCCCACAGCTTTGCGGCGCGGGCGAACTTCTCGGGGCTGAGTGAGACCCAGACGCCCCAGCTGAACTCCTCGTCGTGGTCGATCACGGGGATCTCGATCAGCCCGCGCAGGAAAAACGCCTGACCTTTGATCACGCACTGGTCTGAGGTCAGCGCGGAGTCCGGGTCTTCGGCCATCTCGGGTGTCCAGTAGACCGGCGCGTCCGTCGAGTAGTGCAAGGGCAAACCTTCGTGCCGCTCTCCGCAGCACGTACACGTGAACCCGAGATCATTCTTCACCGGTCGAAAGTACCGAGGCGATCATGGAAGAGGCAATCGGGCGGCAGCTCCTCCGTCGTGCCGCGGCCGGTTCGAAGGCCGAGTCGTGATGTGGGCCGAGCGGGTCAGGATGTGGGTCTGAAGCGTGAGTGGCGGGCCTGGAACCAGTCGGTGGCGATGTCGGTTTCGGTGAAGCGTCCGATCAGTTCCAAGGCCGAGCTGAGGCTTTCCGACACCTCCACGGGGTCGTCGACGTCGACGGTGATCTCGAAGCGTAGGCCGTTCATCAGGTGGTCGAGGGCGTGCGGGTCGTCGCCGTATCGCTCGTCAGGGGCCATCGGGTCGAAGGAGACGATCATGCGGCCGTCGCGGGCGTACTCCAGGTAGGCGTTGCCGCTCATGTCCATGCGGAAGCCGAGTGCCTCGCGGCCGCCTTCGCTGAGGGCGCGCAGGCGCTCGCCGTCGCCGTGTCCCGGCACGATGGCGATCCAGCCGTTGACCTCGGCCACCCAGTCGGAGCCGTCGTCGATGTTGTGGTCGAGGATCTCGCTCAGGTAGCACGGAGTGCGGGTGGTCGGATCCAGGTGGAAGTCCTTGGTGAGTTCCTCAAGGCTCGCGCCCCTTATCCATAGGGCGCTGAAGAAGAGCATCCACAGGTCAGAGTCGTCGAGCCCTTCGGTGAAGATCGTCGATTCGAGCAGCTCGTACAAGTAGGACGGTGATCGCATGGCTGCCTCTCGGCGGAGGGGCGGCTTACGAGACGACCCTCCTGGATGGTGGTTGGGGTGCCTGGTTTGATCTTTTAGAGGAAAGGGCTGTGGTGCGCAATGCGTCCGGGATGTCTCCAGGTGGATGAATCGTGGTTAGTCTCCGGCTGGGCGCGACGTTCTGGCCTACCTTTGGTGAGATGACCTACGGGTTCGCCGTTGGCGTCTCGCTCACGAGCGATCACCCGACCCTGCCGGCCGACGAGGACTGACGCATGCGGCTTACCGCGCGGGAGCTCAACCGGGCCACGCTCGCTCGGCAACTGCTGCTGGGGCGGCAGGCCCTGGATGTCGCCGAGGCCGTACGTCGTCTGGTCGCGGTTCAGGCGCAGCACGCGGCCTCGCCGTACCTGGCCTTATGGAACAGGGTCGCCGGGTTCGATCCGGCGGATTTGGACGCGGCGTTCGCCAACCGGAAGGTCGTCAAGGCGACGCTCTTGCGGATCACGCTGCATGCGGTTCATGCGGAGGACTATCCGCACTTTCACGAGGCGATGCAGCCCTCGTTGCGCGCCGCCAGGCTTGGCGACCGGCGCTTCACCAGCAGCGGGATCACGGCGGCGGACGCTGACGGGCTGATCGGCGAGTTGCTGGGGTTCGCGGCGGAGCCCCGGTCCAACGCCGAGATGATGGCCTGGATCGAGGCGCGGCTCGGTGTTCCGCCGAAGGGCGTGTGGTGGGCTGTGCGGTCGTACGCGCCGCTGCTGCATGCCGTTACCGGTGGGCCATGGTCGTTCGGTGAGCGGCCCGCCTACATCGCGGCGGGGATTCCGCCGACGGTGGGGGAAGCGGCCGATCAAGCCCTGCGGACGCTGGTTCTGCGTTATTTGGAGGCGTACGGCCCGGCGTCGGTGGCCGATGTCGCGCAGTTCGCCCTGGTGACGCGGTCCAGGGTCCGCGGCGCGCTGAACGACCTGGCCGGAGGGCTCGAACGGTTGACCGGGCCCGACGGCACGGAGTTGTTCGACCTGCCCGGGGCGCCGCGTCCGGCTGCCGACACACCGGCGCCGCCGCGGCTGCTGCCCATGTGGGACAACGTGCTGCTGGCCTACGCCGACCGCAGCCGGGTCATCCCGCCGGGCTATCGCAAGCTCGTGACCCGGGTCAACGGCGACGTTCTGCCGACGCTGCTGGTCGACGGGCAGGTCGCAGGCGTGTGGCGGCGGGTCGAGGAAGGAATCGAGACCACCGCGTTCCACCCGCTGCCCCGCGAGACGTGGGACGAGCTGGCCGACGAGGCGCGGGCGCTCATGGCGCTGCTCGCCGACCGGGAGCCCGAGGTCTACCGCCGTTACAAGCATTGGTGGTCAGCCCTGCCGGGTGCTGAGGTGCGAATCCTCGCCGATTAGATTGCGGGCGGCCCAGGCGGTGCTAATCGCCGGGGCCGGGACACCAGGACAACGCTGGCGGGGTTTCCGGGGAGGAGCTCGGCCTGCTGCTCGCCCCCGCTGTGCTAATCAGCGCCAGTTGCCTGGTCGGCGCTCCACCCGCATGAAACATGAAATTGGCCGCTCATGACCGCCCCATCAGCCATCATTACAACCAGCGAGCATTGATAGCTGTCAGTGCACGGCTGTGTGGTGGGAGTGGGATGCCGACGAAGATGGGCAGCATGGCCTACGTTTCTGCTGCTCTGTTGCCGGCTATGGCAACTGTCAGTTGTTATCCGGTAGCGAGCGGCAAGTCGCGTGACCTCGGCTTCGCCCTTGGTGGTAAACCACGCGTGACGGGCACCAGCATCCTCGGGCAGGTCGGCGTGGTCTGCGATATCCCTCCGTCTCGGCACTATCTGACGCTCACGCTGGAGCGTCGTACGAGCGAGGGAAGATGGGATGAGCAAGCGTCGGTACGGGAGACCGCCATCCCTGGCGACGAAGGGGATCCGCTCATTGTCCAGGTCCTGGCCCCATGCGAACCTGGCCTGTGGCGAGTAGGTGCGTACGTGATCGGACTGCTGCACGGCAAGGAGTTCGAGTTCAGCGACTCCAGTTACGAGCGGGTGGTGAGCAAGCGTGAGTGTCGCTAAAGCTCGTCAGGCGGCTCACCTGATCGGTTGGGCACTGCGTCCCTCCAGGCCACGGCGCTACGCCGAGCAGCCGGCCGAAGTGCCGGGCGAGCCCGGCAGGTGGCGAGGGCTCTTCAGGCGCCTTGCCGCAGTGCCCCGGCTGGTCAAGTCCGCGCCGCCGCTTCCTCGTGACACAGGCCAGGGGTGGACGCTGCGTCGTGAGAACGATGTCTGGGCGATCCGTCCGGTGCGCGGCTGGCGGTCGTGGCCGTTCGTGCCGGCGGCTTATGTGAACCGGGAGATTCCGGGTGACGACCGCGAAGCGGCGTTGAGCTGGATGCTCCTTATCGTGGGGGAATAGGGAAGGTTGCGACGAGGCCAGGATCGGCCGGTCGTCGTCGACGTAGGCGATGATCGGGGAGGCGAGATTGACGAGAGTCTTCCGTACCGATCGCATCGCCGGGAAAGTCACATTGCGCCGGTTGCATTCTGGGTGCTAGCTTCCGGCTGGGTCACGAGTTCCAGCGTTCAGCCCCGGCTTGCTGGACGGCATCCCGCTCCGCTGCGGGTGCCCCGGGTGAGGACCTGCCCCGCGCGGGGTGCGCGGGGAAACGAGCGGATCACCGGGGCGGTGCGCTACCGGGGTCCACGGATCCCGGAGGGACGCCCTGTCATGACTTCGCCCGCCCTCGTCGTCGGCTGGACGCACTATCGCCAGGCGGTCGTACGGCTCCGCACCGCCCACGGTGTGCTCGCCGTACGGGCCCGGCCGGATGCCGTGACCATTGGGGAGTTTCCCGATCCGCGTGGGTGGACGGTGCACATCGTGACCGCCTGCAATCCGGGCGGCCGTACGGTCTCGGCGGCGGCCAATGCCCGTGCTCAGGCGATGCTGGTGGCCGAGGTGAGCGGGCGGGGGCTGACCTGGTGGCCGGCCGAGGGCGGGGACGAGCGGCGCCTGCATGTCGAGGCCAGCGTCGCGATCGTCGGGCTCGACGACGATGCGGCGCGCATTCTGGGGTGGCGCTACGGGCAGGATGCGATTTTCGCCTGGGAGCCGGGCAGGTGGCGGCTGTTGTCCTGCCTCGATGACCGTGCGGAGAGCCACGGCTGGGTCGCGGACCGGTTGCCGTGCGGCGATGTGGAGAAGGGCGTTGCCCGCGCCGTGCGGCGGGTGGCCTGACCGGGGCCGCATCTCGCGGTCGCCGCGCGGGCACTGCCGCGGCCGGGCACGTCGGCACGGGGGCTTCGTGTCCTGATCGGCGATACGGTTTCCATCTCGCCGCCGACGGCCCATCGGCGTGCCGGGCACGGCGGCTGAACGGCCGAGGACCCCGGGTGCATGTACCGGTGGGCCGTCTTACGGGGGTGCGGCGGAGTCAGCGGAAGGCCGCGGCGTTGCGCCGGGCCCAGTCGGCGAAGGTGCCCGGGGGGCGGCCGAGGATTCGTTCGGCGTCCGGGCTGACGGACTGTTCGCGGGCGGTCGGGGTGCCGAGGATGTCAAGGGTGGTGTCGGCCACCGGGGGCGGCATGAAGGTGAGCATCTGGGCGCGGGCCTCCTGCCGGGTCTGCTCGATGAAGGTGATGGGCTCCCCGATGGCGGCGGCGATGGCGGCGGTGCGCCCGCGTGGGGTGGTCGGCTCGGGGCCGGTCAATTCGTAGATCGCTTTTGTGTGGCCGGGCCGGGTGAGGGTGATGGCGGCCACGGCGGCGATGTCGTCGGGGTCGATGACCGGGAGGCCGACGTCGCCGAAGGGGGCGGCGACGGTGCGGGTGGCCTTGATGGAGGGGGCCCAGGCGTAGGCGTTGGAGGCGAAGCCGCCGGGGCGCAGGATGGTCCACTCGGCTCCCGATTCCATGACGGCCTGTTCGAAGGCGGCGAAGGCGCGGCCGTGTGACTCCGAGTGCGGGCGGGTGGCCACGCCCTGGGAGGAGAGCAGGACGATCTTGCCGGCGTCGGCGAACGGGGCGATGACCTGGGTGGGGTCGTCGGCCATCATCAGGTCTCCGCCGATCAGGAGGAACACGGCGTCCGCCGCGGGCGGCAGGCCGGTGGGCGGCTGTGCGAGATCCGCGGCGACCGTGCGGACGCCGTACGGGACGTCGGACGGGGTGATGCGGCGGGAGACGGCGGTCACCTCATGGCCCTGCTCGGTGAGAATGCGGACCAGGGTACGGCCGACGTTTCCGGTGGCGCCGGTAACGGTGATCACGGGGGCGTCCCTCCAAGTTAGTTAGTTGACTGACTTAGAAGGACTGTAACACGTCTCGGCCTATAGTTAGTCAGGTGACTGACTTGAAATCGTCCGCCCGAGCCCGGACGGCCGGCGCCAAACGGCAGCGGCTCATGGCGGCCGCCGCCGAGGTCGTCCACCGGCAGGGGGTCGAGCGCACCACGATCGCCGACATCGCACACGCGGCCGATGTCCCGGCCGGCAACGTGTACTACTACTTCAAGACCAAGGACGAGCTCGTCGCCGCCGCGCTGTCCGAGCACGCCCGGCGGCTGGAGCTGCTCACCGGCCGCCTGGACCGGCTCCCCGATCCGCGCGAACGGCTCAAGGGCCTGGTCGAGACGTGGGTGAGCCAGCGCGACATGGCCGCACGCTACGGCTGCCCGACCGGCACGCTCGCCAGCGAACTCGACAAACGCGACGAGGGCGGCCTGGACGTCGAGGCGGGCAAGGTCATCCGGCTGCTGCTCGACTGGGTGGAGCAGCAGTTCCGCGAACTGGGCCAGCCGGAACCCGACGGCCTCGCCCTGACGCTGGTGGCCGCCTATCAGGGCATGTCACTGCTGGCCAACGCCTTGCGCGACCCGCGGGTCATGGACCGCGAGGGCGCCCGCCTGCTCGCCTGGCTCGACTCCCTCGAAGCCGCCTGAGATCGACATCGCATTCGTCGATCGAAGTGTGTCCAGCCCCCGTGGGTCGGCCGCGTGATTTCGGGCCGACCGCCCAGAGTGGCGGCTCGGTGGGCCGGAGGCGAAGGCCGGGCCGGTGTCCCGCACCGGAGGTTCGCCGCCGTACGGCAGTCGAAGTCGAAACAGTTCACAGAGCGGCGCGGCGGGCGTGGTGTGGCATGCTGGCGATGTGATCGCCGGGCCGCCCGAGTCGGATGTCGTGGTACCCGCGCCGGTCCTGCGGGCGGCGGCGGGTCGTGTGGTGTCGGCGGTGTGGGAGAACGAGGTCGGTGGGCTGACCTTTCGCCTGGGCGATGGCCCGGATCGGCGGTTTGTGAAGTGGACGCCGGTGAGCAGCGGGATTGACCTGCGGGCGGAGGCGGATCGGCTGCGCTGGGCGGGGGCGTTCACCCGTGTGCCTCGCGTTCTTGACCTTGGTGCGGACGAGGACGGGGGTTGGCTGGTCACCGCCGGGTTGCCGGGCGACAACGCGGTCGCGGATCGGTGGAAGCGCGATCCCGCGACGGCGGTCGCCGCGATCGGGTCGGGTCTGCGTGCCTTGCACGATGCCCTGCCGGTCGTCGAGTGCCCGTTCACCTGGTCCGTTGACGAGCGTCTGGCGGACGTTCGCCGTCGTGCGTCGGCCGGGCTGATTCGCGCGGACGCCTGGCGGTCCGACCATCCTGATCTGACCGATCTGGAGCAGGTGCTGGATGTGCTCGCCGATGTTCCGCCGGTCGATCGGCTCGTGGTCTGCCACGGTGACGCCTGTGCGCCCAACACCCTGCTGACGCCCGACGGCCGCTGCTGCGGGCACGTGGATCTTGGCTCGCTCGGGGTCGCCGATCGGTGGGCCGATCTGGCGATCGCCACGTGGAGCACGCAGTGGAACTATGGCCCGGGCTGGGAGGAGCCGCTGCTGCGGGCCTACGGCGTCGAGCCGGATCCGGTTCGGACTCGCTACTACCGGCTGCTGTGGGCGCTGGGTCCGTGATCGCACCCAGTGCTTCGGCTGCGGGGGCAAAGCGCTGGTCACGGCGCTGGACAACTAGTGTTGGCCAGCATGAGTCCGAAGATAGCGACCAACGAGATCGTGACCCGTGAACGCCTGCTGGAGTTCGTTCGTCCTCGTCACCGGGCGATCGTGATCACTGAGCGGAAGGACGGCGCCCCGCAGGCGTCTCCGGTCACCTGCGGTGTCGACGCGGAGGGCCGGATCGTGGTGTCCACGTACCCGGAACGAGCCAAGGCCCGCAACGCACGGCGCAGGCCGAGGGTGAGCGTGGTGGTGTTGTCCGACGAGTTCAACGGGCCCTGGGTGCAGATCGACGGCACCGCCGAGGTGCTGGACATGCCCGAGGCGCTGGAGCCGTTGGTCGAGTACTTCCGGGTCATCTCCGGTGAGCATCCCGACTGGGACGAGTATCGCGCCGCGATGGTTCGCCAGGACAAGTCCTTGCTGCGTATCACGCCGACGCGCTGGGGTCCGATCGCCACCGGCGGTTTTCCTGCGCGTCTGGCCGATTCCGCGGGCTGACGTTTTCGCGGGCCGTCAATCGTGGTGCGCATCGGGCGGGGGCGGTGATAATCGGTAGTGGCTGATCCGGGGGAGTCGGTTTCCCCCGGATCAGTGCTTTTCGGGCACCTCTGGGCTGGGCCGCTGGTTGTCGGCCGGGCCGGAGTTTCTCAAGGTCGTCACGTCGCCGGGTTGTTCTGAGATGTCGGTACGGCGGGCTCGGCCAGGCGTACCAGCGCTTTCGAAGTGATTCCGTCGCACTGATCAGGCTTGCTTGTCAGGGGACTCCTGACGGCCTAGGGTGTCAGGGAAAGCCTGACACGGGAGGAGTGTGCGGTGACATCGCCTGACACACAGGTCGAACTCGCTCGGTGTTCCTTCTGCACCAAGCCGGAAACCGAGGTCGACAAGCTGGTCGCCGGCGCCGGTGTGTACATCTGCGACGAATGCGTGGCCCTGGCCTCGTCGATCATCGAGTCAAGCTCCGCGGGCCCCGCCATGCCCCGCGTGCCCATGTGGAGTTCGCTGACGGACGCGGAGATGCTCAGCCACATCCCGCGCGTGGCCGCGCACATCGACCAGGCGGAGGCCGACCTGCGCTCGTGGGTGCAGGAACTGCGTCGGCGCGGCGTCACCTGGGCCAAGATCGGTGAGTCGCTCGGGATCACCCGGCAGTCCGCCTGGGAGCGTTTCTCCGGCGAGGAGTGATTCCGACATCGTCGGAAGCCCGTCTCTCGCGCGATCTGCCATTCGTTTCTGCGACGCGATGGGCGCTGATCCGGGGAAGTCGGTTTTCCCCGGATCAGCGCTTTACTCAGGCCGCGGCCAGGCTGAACCGCTGCTTCTCAGGGTCGATCGCGAGGATCTTGACCGAGACGCGGGTTCCGACGGGCCAGATCTGCTCGTGCGCGAGACCGGTGACGCCGTCGTACTCGACGAACGAGCCGAACGGCACCTGCTTGGTCACCACGCCCTCGATGACGTCACCGACCTGGTGACGGGCGACGAAATCCTGCCAGCTCATGTATTCACCTCCTTCCGTTACGAGTGGCTGTACGCGCTTCTCGTAACGGGGGCGGGCCTCTGGCCCGCGAGGTGATCAAGCCGCGGCCGGGCGCGCTTTCTGTGTACGGCCCATGGCCAACCCGGCAGTCATAAGGCAATAGTAGCGAATGCGACGGGATTGCGCGATCACGGTTTGCGCTCAAAATCGCCCGGCCGGGCCGGACTCCGTGGCGTCGCCTCGCCGACCGCTCATCACTCCACGCCGCGCCGCCTCGCAGCGATCCCCTCGACACCTATGCCTTACAGCGTGAGGTGGCCATTGGCGTACAGAATAATGTTCGGTACGTTGGCAGCATGACCGTGCAGGGCCAGGAAACAGACATCTTTGACGATCTCGCCGCCGAGTGCGACCAACTCGATCTCCTTCTCAGCGGGCTGAGCCCGGACGCGTGGGCGCGGGAGTCCGCCGCCGCGGGATGGTCCGTCTCCGATGTCGTGCTCCATCTGGCGCAGACCGAGGAACTCGCGATCGCCTCGATCGCCGGCGACACGGGGGCGTTCGCCCGCGAGGACGGGGTCTCCGTGGATGAGGCCGTGGACCGGCTGGTCGCGGCCGAGCGCGGCGTGCCGCCCGCCGAGGTGCTGGAGCGCTGGCGGAGGGCCAGGCGGGCGGCGCTCGACGGACTGCGCGCCTGCCCGCCCAAACAGCGGTTGAGCTGGGCGGCGATGCCGTTGTCTCCGCGCACATTCGCGACGGCACGGCTCGCCGAGCATTGGGCGCACGCGCTCGACATCGCCACTCCGCTCGGCCTCGACTACCCCGCCACCGATCGGCTGCGGCATATCGCCTGGCTGGGCCATCGGACGCTGCCGTACGCGTTCGCGCTGGCCGGCGAGGAGGCCGGACCGGTGCGCTGCGAACTCGTCGGCCCGAGCGGGGACGTCTGGCGCTTCGGCGACCCCGACGCGCCTTCGGTGATCAGCGGGTCGGCCGAGGAGTTCTGCCGGATCGGCGCGCAACGCCTCGCGGCGCAGGATTCGACGTTGAAGACCGAAGGTCCGGATGCCGCGAGGGCACTGCGGGTCCTGCGAAACTACGCGTCCTGATCCCCATCGTGGTCGCGCCTCGCCTCCTCACCGGCTGGATCACGCCCGGTTAGTATGAGTCTGCGGTGATATCGGCGGTTCCGATGCCGACCGAACCGTACCGGCGGCACCGGTGAGTCGGGAGCCTGCTCGGCACCGTCACGACGCAGGGGGTGCGCAGGGGGTGATGGTGGGCAGATCAACGGGCGCTCATCCGCTATTCGCGCGGCTGTACCCGCGATCCGCCGAGTACGAGGACGCCCACGGCGGGCTCGAACATCGGCGGGAGCTGCTCGCCGAGGTCGGCGGCCGGGTTCTTGAGATCGGGGCCGGGCATGGGGCCAACTTCCGCCACTATCCGCCCGCCGTGCGGCAGGTGATCGCCATCGAGCCCGAGCCTCAGTTGCGTCGGCTGGCCGAGCGGGCCGCCGCCGACGCGCCCGTCCCCGTGGAGGTGAGGGCGGGCTACGCCGAGCGGCTGCCGCTGGCCGACGGCTCGGTTGACGTGGTGGTCGCCTCGCAGGTGCTGTGCTCGGTGCGGGATCTGCCGCGCGCCCTGGCGGAGGCGGGTCGCGTGCTGCGGCCGGGCGGGCGGCTGCATTTCTATGAGCACGTACGCTCGCGGCGGCCGGGGTTCGCCCGGACGCAGCGCGCGTTGGACCTGATCTGGCCCTTGCAGGGCGCGGGCTGTCATCTGGCGCGCGACATCGAGCGGGCCATCGGCGAGGCCGGATTCGTCATCGAACGCATCCGCCGCTTCGACTTCCTGATCAACGGCCGGACCACGCCCAGTTCTCCCCGGGTGATCGGGGTGGCGACGCGGCGGTGATCGGGTGGCGGTGATGGAGGAGGCGCGGCCGGGCCGGGTCAGGCTGGGCATCAGACCGATGGCTTCCTTGGCTTGACTGATCTTCGCGCCGGCGTGATCGTGGCCTCCGCGTTTCGCGGAGCTGTCGCGGGGCCTGCGTATTCGCGGAAACACCGGTTTAGCCTGTGCGGAACTTGACGGCTGCCGCGTGGACGTGCGATGCTTCCTACGGGATCGAGGTTGACGATTAATGTAGAGTGTGGACAGGTATCTGTGTTTTGCTCTATGCTGCCTTGTCACGCTCTCCCTCGACGTCCCGCTTTCCGTTGAATCATAAGTGGTGCCGCCGTCCGGTGGGCGTGTGATCAGTCCGCGAGCCCTCGGAAGGACATCTGTTGGCAGCCTCGCGCAACGCCTCCGCCGTACCCGCCGGTCCTCGTCGCGTGTCTTTCGCGCGTATCCAGGAGCCGCTTGAAGTTCCCGGCCTTCTGGCCCTGCAGACCGAGTCGTTCGACTGGCTGCTGGG
>NZ_JBFATZ010000037.1:0-15692 GCF_040678635.1 Thermopolyspora sp. NPDC052614 | reverse complement strand
GGCGGCGTACGCCCCAGCCCGATCTCCGAGCGGGCGTGCTCCTCCAGCACCTGGGCGATCAGCGCACGCGCGAACTGCCGCTCGTCCTCCCCCGACATCGGCGGCACGCCGCCGGCCTGGTCGATCCGCCGCTGATGCGCCAGCCGGTCCCCGACCACCTGCCGGAACCGCTTCACGAGGTTGTGATCGGTCACCTGCCCTCCCTCGTAATGGAGCGCTCCAAGGCGATCATTCGCCCTCCCGCGCCGGACGAGGCCGCGGCACCGGCGGCGGCGTGGCGGTGAGCCCGCCCGTAAGCCCGCCCGTGAGCCCGCCCGTGAGGCCGCCCGTGAGTCCGTTGGTGGAGCCCACGGCGGGGTCCCGGGTGCGGGTGGAGGCGACCCGGGAGGCGAGCCGACCGGCGAGGTCCCGGGCGGTGCGGATCAGCAGGCTGCGGTCGAGCCGCCCGCCCCACTGCCCGCGCAGCAGCTCGGCGCCCTTGGGGTCGTACGCCAGGCCGCCGACGAACGCGACGTCGTGGCCGGTGGCGGCGACGATCCGGCGCACCTCGTCGATCGCGGGGCGGTAGGAGCGCGCGTCGGCGATGACGACCACGCCCCGCTCGGGCCCCTTGGGCAGCAGGGCGAGGCGTTCGCGCAGGTGGGCCACGTTGTCCAGGCTCGCCCGGGTGAACAGGACCACCAGGTCGGCCTCGGCGACCAGGTCGTTGATCTGGAGGTGCCCGCCGAGGCGTCCGCAGTCGGCGAGCACGTCGGCCTGCGGCAGCGCCGCCAGCGCCCGCCCGAGGGGCCCCCACAGCCAGGTGAGCCCGGCGGCCTGCTCGCCGTTGGTCAGCCCGGCGAGCACGTCGAGGCCGCCGATCAGGCGCTGGGTGTGCTCGTAGATCTGCTCGGGGTAGAGTCCGCGCCGGGCGGTCGCGCCGAGGCTGAGCAGGCCCCGGCCCGGGTTGAGCATGCCGCCGTCCGCCCCCGGCAGCCGGTAGACGAGGTCGCCGCCAGAGGGGTCGCACTCGGCGAGCAGCACCGGGCGCGGCCACACCGCGCCGAGCGCGGTCGCGGCGGTGGTGACGCCGGGGGCGCCCTTGTCGGCGGCGAGCACGATGAGGCCCACCTCAGCCCGCCCCGGGCAGCACGGCGAGGGCGACCTCGCCGCTGGAGGAGTGGAGCGCGACCTCGGGCGCCTCGGCGGTGTCCACGATGATCGAGACGAGGCCGCCGGACCCGCTCCTGCCGGCCGGGCCGATGGTGTGCACCAAGGCGTTCTGCACGAGCACGCGGGCCGCGCCCTCGGCCGCCCGCGCGGGCACGTGGATCACCTGGACGCGCTGCCCCTTGGCGAGGTCGGCGGGCATCTGGCCGGCCTTGAGCGCCAGGCCCACGATCGCCTTGCCGGGGCCGAGCTCCTCGCTCGCGGACGTGGTCATCTGCCTGATCAGCAGCGTGCCGGGGATGAGGGGCACCCGCGCGTACGTCCGCGCCACCTGCTGGCGCAACCGCCACGGCACGTAGTCGACGCCGGTCTGCGCCACCTGTACCTCCTCCATGGCGGCGAGGGCGATCGGCTGCCCGGCGGCGATCTGCTGGGTGATGCGGATGGCCGAGACCCGGTCGCCGGTGCGCATCATGAGCAGGGTGGTGGCGAGGGCGCCGCCCACGATGAGGAGCACGGCGAGGGCCGCGAGGGCGGGCTTGCGCTCGCGGGGCGGCACCGGGAGCTTCCGGGAGGCGGGCGCGGACAGTCCGGCCCGGCCTCCGTTCGCCTCGCGTGGGGGTTTCTCGCTGGTCCTCATAGGTGCGTGACTCCAAGGGGCGTTTCGGCCCGCCCGGACATGATCATCATGAGGGGTGGGGCGGGCCTCGTTTTCAAGCTGAGCAACGCGTTAACCGATGCGGGATTCACGCCATTATGGGCGTATTAGCAGACCCGGCCGGGCCGGAATCGCGGACCCATGCCTATCCGTTATGGCAACACGCCGTCAACCTGAAGCGAAAGATTTTGTATCTGCCGCACCTTGATCATCAGAATTATGCTCATTCTCCATGACATAACACCGGTAACACCGGCAACTCGCCCACCTGCATCACCAGCGACAACGGCGGCGAATGACGCGGAAGCGGATAAAACCCTGGAATGAGGTCTCATTCGCCATAGGCATTACGGCAAAGGCCGAGATGAGATCCGGTTCGCTCGCTACCGTGTGGGGCGTACGAGCCACAACCGTACGGGCCACAGCGGCGTTTTCGCCCGACCGGATATCCGCGGGAGGCCTCGCATGCGCATCATGCTCACCGTGGTCACAGCCCACGGCCGCCGGGACGTACTCGCCGAGGGCGACGAACTGACCACCGTCGCCGGCCTCGCCGACGCCCTGGCCGGCGCGCCCGCCGATCTCTCCAACGTCGTACGGCTGACGCGCGCCCGCGCGCCCTACGGCCTCGCCCCCGACGCCGCGCCGGCCGGACGGTCGCCCTCCGGCCGCCGCCTGTGGCTCGACGGCAAGCCGCTCGATCCGGACGCGACGGTGTCCGGGCTGCTGCGCGACGGCGACGTGGTGGCGCTCGACCCCGGGGCCGCCGCGGCGACGGTGACCGAGGAACCCGTCGGCATCGTGGAGATCCGCGTCGTCGGCGGCCCGGCCGCGGGCTCCGTGCACCGGCTCGGACTCGGCGTCTACACCATCGGCTCCGACCCGGCCGGCGCCATCGTCGTCCGCGACCCCGCGATGCCGCCCACGGGCGCCGTCGTCCGCGTCGCCCCCGGAGGAATCACCGTCGAACCCGCACCCTCCCTTCCCGGCCCCCACCGGCATCAGGCCCTCGATCGGCACCACAACCCGCGGGACCGGCGGGTCCGTCCCTCCGGCGGCCCGGCGCGAAGCGGAGCGCCCGGACGGGACGGACGCGTCCGCGAACGGCGACGCCTGTTCCGGCGCAAGCGAAAGCCGTCGGCCGCCGAGGCCGAGCAGTGGGACGACCCGGCCGCGCCACGCCTGGACGGCGCGCCGCTGACGGACCCGGAGGCGTGGGGCGACGGACGCCTGCTACGCTGCGGCAATTCGCTGCTCGTCTGCGGCCCCGTCGAGCCCCCCGACGCCCACCTCGACACGCTGCCGGACGGCGGTCTCGCGTACAACCGCCCGCCGCGCCTCGCCCCGCCCGAGCGCACCAGACGCCTGGAGGTCCCGGCCGAGCCCAAACGCGGCGAGGGCATGCGCCTGCAACTGCTCGCCGCGCTGCTGCCCGCCGTGTTCGGCCTGGTGATGGCGTTCGTCTTCCACCTGTGGTACTTCCTGCTGATCGCCCTGATGACCCCCGCGATCATGATCGGCCAGTGGTGGAGCGACCGCAGGCACGGCCGCAAGAAGCACCGGGAGGCGGTCAGGGTCTACCAGCGCCGTCTCGCCGAGTTCGAACAGGACGTGGCGACGGCCAGGGCCGTGGACGAGGCCGAGCGCCGGGCCGCCTCCCCCGACCCCGCCGAGGCGCTGCTCACCGCCAAGGGCCCGCGCCGCAGGCTGTGGGAGCGGCGCATCCACGACCCCGACGTGCTGCGGCTGCGCCTTGGCCTGGCCGACCTGCCCGCCGACCTGGAGTTCGTCCCGGAGCGGGGCTCGGCGGACGTCAAGCTCCCCGACCCGCCGATCGCCCGGAACGTTCCCGTGAACCTGGCGATGCGCCGGCTCGGCGTGGCGGGCCTCACCGGCTCGCGTCCGGTCGCCCTCGCCGTCGCGCGCTGGCTCGTCGGGCAGGCCGCCACCCTGCACAGCCCACGCGACCTGGCCGTCGTGGTGCTGTCGGCCAAGGCCGACGGCGCCCAGCACTGGTCCTGGGTACGGTGGCTGCCGCACAGCGACCCCCGCGACTCCGGCTGCGCGGCCCTGGTCGGCGCGGACCCCGAGGCCGCCGCCCGGCGCGTCGCGGAGCTGGCGTCGCTCGTCGCCGAACGCCTCGACGAGGACGGCTACTACGGCCGGTCGTCGCTCGGCTCCGGCCTGAGCGCCGGTCTGAACGGCCGGCCCGGCGGGTGGGACGACCCTCAGTGGTCGGGCGCGGGCAAGGCGTCCTCCGGCCCCGCCTTCGCCGCCTACAGCGACCAGCCGTACGACGTGCTGCTCATCCTCGACGGCGCCCAGGTGCTGCGGTCGCTGCCCGGCATGCCCCAGGTGCTGCGCCAGGGCCCCCGCGCCGGGGTGTACACGCTGGCGATCGACGACGACCGCAGGCTGCTCCCGGAGGAGTGCGCCACCGTCGTCTCCTGCTTCGACGACGGCCACGTACGGCTGCACGGCGGCGGCTTGGACGCCCTGGGCCGGATCCTCGCCGACCAGGTCTCCACGTCGTGGTCCGAGCAGCTCGCCCGGTCCCTGGCGCCGCTGCGCGACGTCAGCCGGGGCGACGCGGCCGCCGCCCTGCCGTCCTCGGCCAGGCTCCTCGACCTGCTCGATCTCCCGGTCCTCAGCGGGCGGGCGATCCGCGCCAAGTGGCGGGGCCACACCACGCGGGCCCTGATCGGCGTGGGCCCCGACGGCCCCTACAGCGTCGACCTGCGCCGCGACGGCCCGCACGCGCTCATCGCCGGCACCACCGGCGCCGGGAAGTCCGAGCTCCTGCAGACCCTCATCTGCGCCCTGGCCGCGGTCAACCGCCCCGACGAGATGACCTTCGTGCTGATCGACTACAAGGGCGGGGCCGCCTTCAAGGAGTGCGTACGGCTCCCGCACACGGTCGGCATGGTCAGCGACCTCGACGGCCACCTCACCCAGCGCGCCCTGGAGTCCCTCGCGGCCGAGCTCCGCCGCCGCGAACGCCTCCTCCTCGCCGCGGGCGCCAAGGACATCGAGGACTACCAGGAGCTGCGCGCCAGGTCCCCGCTCGACCCGCTGCCGCGGCTCGTGCTGATCATCGACGAGTTCGCCGCGCTCGTGGCCGAGCTGCCGGACTTCGTGGAGGGGCTGGTGGACATCGCCCGGCGCGGGCGTTCCCTCGGCATCCACCTGATCCTCGCGACCCAGCGTCCGCAGGGCGTGGTGACCGCCGACATCCAGGCGAACACCTCGCTGCGGATCGCCCTGCGGGTGACCGACACGACCGAGTCCGCCGACGTCATCGACGGGCCGGAGGCCGCCCGCATCTCCAAGTCGCTGCCCGGCCGGTGCTATGTGAAGTCGGGCGCGGGCGCTGCGGTCGCCGTACAGACGGCCCGGATCGGCGGACGCGCCCCCGGCAAGGAGGCGCAGGGCGCCGCGCGGGTCGTCGATCTGCCGTGGCAGGCCCTTGGGCACCCGGTGCGCCTCGCCGCCGCGAAATCGGACGACGCCGCGCAGACCGACCTGTCGCTTCTCGTGGACGCGCTCCGCGAGGCCGCGCGGGAGGCCGGCGTCCCCGACCAGCCCAGCCCCTGGCTGCCCCCGCTCCCCGACGCCGTCGTCCTCGGCGAGCTCCCCGCGCACCACGCCTCCCGCGCCGACGGGGAGGTGCCCCCGGTGCCGTTCGGCGTGACCGACCTGCCGTGGGAGCAGCGCCGCCGCCCGCTCGTCCTCGACCTCGCGCACGGCGGGCACCTGCTCATCGCGGGCACCTCCCGCAGCGGCAGATCGACGGCCCTGCGCACGATCGCCGGCTCGATCGCCGCCACGGCCTCCCCGGCGGACGTGCACCTGCACGCCGTCGACTGCGGCTCGGGTTCCCTGCTTCCCCTGGTAGCGCTGCCGCACTGCGGGGCGGTGGTCACCCGCGACCAGATCGACCGCGTGGAACGCCTCCTCGCCCGCCTGCGCGCCGAGGTGTCCAGGCGCCAGCAGATCCTCGCCGAGGCGGGGCACGCCTCGCTGGCCGAGGCGCGGGCCGCCGGGCACGTCGAGCGCATGCCGTGGCTGGTGTTCATGCTGGACCGGTGGGAGGGCTTCCTCGCCGCGTTCGAGCAGTACGACTACGGCAGGCTGATCGAGGCGCTCATGCAGTTGCTGCGCGAGGGGCCCGCGGTGGGGCTGCGGGCGGTGGTGACGGCCGACCGGTCCGGGCTGCTCGGCCAGATCTCCACGGTGTTCGACGAGAAGCTGGTGCTGAAGCTGGCGGACGCCGCCGACTACGGGCTCGCCGGCCTGCCGGCCAAGAATCTGCCCTCGTCGATGCCTCCCGGCCGCGTGCTCTCCCTCGCCGAACACGGCCTGGTCGAGAGCCAGGTCGCCCTCCTGTGCCCGGATCCGTCGGGCCCGGCGCAGGTGGCCGAGTTGCAGGCGCTCGCCAGGGTCGCCGCCGAGCGTACGGGCGACAACCCCAACTCGCCGATCCGCGTCGATGCCCTGCCGATGCGCATCACCGCCTCTCAGGCCCGCGGCCTGGTCCCGTCGTTCCGCCCGCCGTCGCCCCTGTGGGCGCTGCTCGGCGTGGGCGGCGACGCGCTCGCCCCCCTCGGCATCGACCTGCTCACCGGCGGCCCGGGGGCGGCCGTCGCGGGCCCGGCGCGCTCGGGGCGCTCGTCCGCCCTGGTCACCGCCGCCCGGTCGCTGCTGTCCCAGGACACGCCGGTCCTCATCGTGACCCCCCGGCGCAGCCCGCTGCGGGATCTCGCCGACGCCCCCGGGGTGCTCGCCGTACTCGACGGGAACGGCAGGCCGTTGGACGGCTCGCCGGAGACGCCGCTCCCCGCCCTGCTGGCGGGCCACCCCCGCTACGTCGTCGTCGTGGACGACGCCGAACTGCTGTCCCCCGACAGCCCCACCGGCGCCGCCCTGGAGGACGTCCTGCGGACCGGCCGCGACGAGGAGCACGGACTGCTCATCGCGGGCACCACGGGCGACATGACGACCGCCTACCGCGGCTTCGTCGCCGAGACCCGCAAGTCCCGCACCGGCCTGCTGCTGTCCGTGCAGAGCCCCGCCGACGGCGACCTGTTCTCCGTCCGCCTCCCCCGCGGCGCGGTGGGCGGCCCTCCGGGCCGCGGTCTGCTGATCGTGTCCGGGGCCGCCACGCCCCTGCAGACCGCCGTTCCGGACTGAAGGCCCGGACTGAAGGCGCAGAAAAGGCCGGCGCGGCGCCGCCCCCAGGTAGGGGCGACGCCGCGCGGGACGTGAATGGGTCAGCGGGTGGCGGACTCGATGTTGCCGCGGTAGGTGTTGATGACGCGGGAGGCCTCGGCGAGCTCCTCGGCCATGCGCTGGAAGGCCGCGCGGTAGCTCTCCCAGGCGTCCTTGAAGCGGATCGCGCCCTGGCCGGTCCACGCCGTGCCGACCTTGGCCGCCTCGCGGTCGAGGTTGGTCATCGTGGTGCGTACCTGGTCGGCCTGCTGGGTGAACTGCGCGGCCATGGCCTGCATCTCCGCAGGGTCACCGCCGAGCAAGCTGTGGCTCATGCCGTCTCCTTCTCCGTCACGTGTCAAGGCTTGTTTACAGTAGCCGTCAAGACACGGTGAGCGTGGCCGCTATGCCCAGCGGCTATGACGTACGGCTCAGCGCACGACGGTGGACTGGATCTCGTCGATCCGCACGGTGGTCGTGGCATCGACTCTGCCCTCGTCGAAGGTGACGCCCTCGACGTTGGTGGTCACATCCCATTTGCGGGTGACGGTGATGGTGAACCGTCCCTGCAGGGAGGAGCGGTTGAACCGCACCCAGCAGCCGTCCTTGGGCGACATGCCCTTGCGGTAGGCGGGGCAGGAGTTCCGCTTGTCCTGGATGTCGGGGTCGCCGCCGCTGGCCTTGATGATGACCTTCGCAGGCCTGGCCTCGATTTGCGCGGACAGGCCGGGCACGCCGCGTACGCTCGCCGTCACCGTCAACAGGGGCGGGTCGGTGACCTCGACCCAGGTCTCCAGGCCGACGAAGGACCGCCCGCCGGGCGGGTTCAGCCTGATCCGCGGTTTCGGCAGGGTGAGGTTGGCGCGGGCGATGTAGGACAGGTCCACCGGGTCGATGATCTGATCGTCCTTGGCGATGGGCGGACGCGGGCCGACGTACTTGTAGAACGGCCTGGTCCGGGCGTAGCAGGCCGCGCCCTCGGCGGTGCCGTCGTCGGACAGGAACCACCAGATCTTGCCGGCCTCGCCGTCGTGCTTGCCGATCTCGTCGCGGATCTTCTCGTACCACTCCTGCGCGAGTCGCTGGTCCTCCGGCCCTTGGTGGTGCCACGCCTCGAAGTTGCGCCGGGCCCAGGCGTACATCTCGTCCTGGGTGTAGCGGGGCTGGTACCAGCAGCGCGGCGGTTTGAAGTTGGGAGGAACGTTCGGGGTGCCGTTTCGCCGGTACCCCGAGCCGTTGAGGTGCACCAGGGATCGCGCGTAGACGTCGAAGTTCCTCCCATCGCCGTGCCCGCCGCCTCGGGGCCCGGGCCTCGCCGCGGCCGGGCCCGTCGCGACCGCGCCGAGCAGCGTGGAGATCATCACGGTGATCAGTGTCGTCATGAGGAGCCGTCTCATCCTCGGCACTCCCTGCCTGCGGGATCGGTGGCGGAGAACGAGCGGTATTCGTGGATTTGCCACGTGTCGCCCGTGCGCGCCAGCACGACCCGGAACTTGTATCGAGAGGATTCGCTTTTGCCGAACGACCAGTCGACCTGGCCGGTGTTCACGTTCTTCGCGCCCGCCTTCGTCTCGTCGCCGCAGCCGTCGAGGAACACGCGGCCGTCGTCGCCTTCGGCCGCCTGCACGGCGTAGGCGCGGATCGTCCCGGTCGGGCGCTCCTTCGACTCCGCCCAGTTCCTGACGACCTCGGTGAAGATCCCCGTGCCGCCGAGGAACGATCCGGGCGCGACGTACGCCCGGTAGCGGGTGTCCCGGCCGCCCGTCGCCGACGCGTACCACCACGCCCGCCAGAACCGGCCGAAGTCCCGCACCGCTCCCGCCGCGTTCCCCGAGGCGGGCCGTGGCCGGTACAGCACCTTGAGGTCGGCCGGGAAGGCGAACTCGTCCGCCGAGGTCTCCGGCGGCTCGCGTTCCCCCTGTTCGCCGGAGCCCGCGCCGGCGGAGGTCGTCGGCCGCGCCGCCGGGGCGGACTCCGCGACGCCGGCGTCGTCTCCGCCGGTGGGCCGCAGCGGAGGCGGTTCCTTCGCGCAGCCCGCCAGGACCAGCCCTCCGACGCCCACGGCGACCGCCGCCCACCTCAGCGGCGGGCGGGCGGTCGGGTCACGGCGGGGAGGGATGGCGTCCACGGTCGGCTCCTATCCGGCCTGCTGGTAGGCGGGAGTGGGCAGCAGTTCCTCGATCAGCGCCTCGGTCTCCGGCATCAGGCGGCCCTTGAGGTGGGAGGCGGCGGCCCACCGGCGAAGCTGGTCCACCCAGTGCCGGACCTCGTTGAGATCGCCCCCGGCGTGCGCGGCCCGCAGCAGGTCGCGCCAGAGTGTCTCGTCCCCGTCGGCGAGGCGCAGCCCGGCGAGCGCCGCGTCGACGCCGCCGCGCGGGTCGGCGGCGGCCAGGCGCAGCTCCGACAGGCGGTGGGCGGCGTCGGCCACCCGGGCGGGCACCTCGAAGGCGAGCGGGTCGCCCGCCAGCCACACGTACCGTCCGGGCGGCCTGCCGTACAGCAGGGGTCCCCGGATCACGGTGAGCGCGCGGGCGAGGTGCGGGGCGCCGCCGTGCGGGTCGGCGGCGGCGAGCCGGGCGAGTTCGAGGAAGATCTGCCAGTCGACGGCGACCTCGGGGCCGAGCGAGAGCCGTCCGTCGTCCTCGGTGACGAGGTTGGGGCGTCCGGCGCGGTCGGTGCCGAGCCAGTCCCGGGCGCGGGCGATCACGGCGTCGCGGACCGATTCCTCCACGCCGCGCGGCCACAGCGCGCCGCCGAGCACCCGGGGGTGCACCCCGCCCGGGTGGGTCGCCAGGTAGCACACCAGCTCGGTGCAGATGGGGCGCCGCTCGTCCTCGATCGGGCCGGGGGCGATCACCTCGATCGGGCCGAGGACGCGGACCTCGGCCGCGGGCCGGAAGGAGGCGCTGAGCTGCGCGGAGACCGGCCCGCTCGGCTCGGGGTCGGGCATCGGCACCCCGTCGCCGACGGTCGTCCGGAACAGCTCGATGACCTGGTGGTACTGCTGCTCGGGCAGGAGCTGGCCCTGGACGTCCAGGCCGAGTGCGGTGATCGAGGCGCGGCCGTCGGGGGTGAGGTCCCACGTCCAGGCCGCCCCGGGGAGGTCGTCGCCCGCCACCAGGTAGCCGGAGGCGAGGCGGCTGCCGGTCTTGGCGAGCTCGGCGAGCCTGGTCGCCTCGGCCGGGTTCGGCGGGACGGCGCTGAGCAGGTAGGTGGGCATCCACGCCTCGCCGTACACGCCCCGGCAGCGTCCGGTGAGCACCGAGCCGACCCCGGCGGCGGCGAGCGCCCGCTGCACGTCGGCGGTGCGGGCCTCCAACTCGGGCAGCGCCTCGGCGAGGGTGGGGACGACCGTGACGCGGTCGGGGGCGATCAGCGCCAGGTCGGGGCTGAGGCCGACGAGGATCAGCCGCATGTGGTCCGACCAGCGGTTGGTGGCGAGCTCGACGGCGACGGCGGCGAGCGCGGCGGCCACGATGTGCGGGCGTCCGCGCACGTTGATGACGCCGTGCGCGGCCTCCAGGTCGACCAGCACCCGGCCGCCGTCGCGGGTGCCGAGCGAGACCATCCCCGGGTACGGCGCGAGCGTCCCGGCGAGCGCGTCCTCGGGCAGCCGGTGGCCGTCGCCCGCCGCCAGGCGCCAGACGCTGCCGTTGTCGACGGCGACCCACGGCGCGGGCGCGTCCCGGTCGGCCGGGTGGATCCACAGGTCGAGGTGGCCGGGCGACAGGAAGGTGCCGTAGACGGTCGGCGGCGTGCGGCCCTGCTCGGCGAGGGCCCGGTTGAGGTGGCGCAGGCCGAGGTCGAGCAGGCGCGTGCCGTACGGATCGGCGCCGAGCAGCAGGGCCATCTCGGCGAGCGCGGCGTCGCCCTCCGGCTGGGGCAGGCGGCGGCCGAAGGCACGGTTCCACAGCTGCACGCGCCGCCGCTGCCCGAGCGCGGCGAGCAGCCCGGCGGCGGCGAGCGACGCGGCGGCCAGGAAGTCGGGCAGCGCCGCCAGCGGCGACTCCACCACGCCGCCCGGCCTGTCGATGTGGTCGGGCTTGTCCTTGCTGACGGGTACGCGGAACTCCCGGGTGTCCTCCGGGTCGCCCTGGTCCGCTCCCGCCTTGGCATTGGATTTGGCGTCAAACGTGGCGTCGGATTTTGCGTCGGATTTGGCGTCGAAGTGGTGGGTCTTTCCGTCGAGCGACGACGGCTTGTCCTCATGTCCGGACAGGATCTCGGCCTTGTCGTCATCCGCCGGCACGGTGTGCACGTTGATCGCGTCGTCGGGCATGTCGAGCACCCAGCCGGGCCGGATCAGGTCGGAGATCTGCAGCCTGGTGCCGTCCGGCTGGACGCGGTGCTTGTTGAGCTCGAAGACCTCCTTGTAGCGGCGGCCGTCGCCGAGGCACTTGTCCGCGATCTCCCACAGGCTCTCGTGGTGCCGGCCCGCCGGGGGCTGCACCACGTACACCTTCTTGGCCTTCTTCACCGGCACCAGCGCGCGGTCCTCCCGCGCCTGCTGCTGCATCGCGGACGGGTCCGCGACGGCGGTGGCGACGGGCGCGGGCTTGGCCTGCACGCTCGCGGTGACCAGCGGGGTCACCGCGGCGGCGGCGGTGAACAGCAGCAGGGCGGCGGTGACGAGCCGGTGGGCGAGCGCCTGCGTGCCCCCGGCGAACGGCACCCGGCTCGGCACGCCGACGTTGCGGATGCCGGCCCACAACTCGACGATCACGCACGCCACGAGCTGGAGCCAGGCGAGCCACACCAGGATCGACAGCAGGTCGAGGATCGTGCCGAGCCGTACCTCGTCGGTGAGCATGGACAGCGACAGCCCGCCCTCGGGGATGGGCGAGCCGAAGAAGCGCAACAGCCCGTACGGCACGCCCGCGATCAGCCCGAGCAGGGCGACGATCGCGAGAATGCCCAGCACGACGTCGGCCGGTGACCGCTCGGCCGTGGGCTGTCTCGTTGCCATCCAGGGCTCCTTGTCTCTCTTGCGTCCGGGGGGCCGGCGTCTCTCTTGCGTTCTCTTGCGTCCGGGCTCTACCGCGTCCGGGGGCCCGCGCTCGCCTCGGCCGTCATGGTCCCGCCGGTGAATCCGATGATCGTGAGGAAGAACGCCCGCCACTCGATGCGCACCTGCGTGGTGACCCGCTGCGCGCCCCCCGCCACCGTGCACCGGGTGAGCGCGGCGCCGGCCTCCCGGTGGTTGCGCACCACCTCGCGCGCCCGCCCGCACGCCTGGCTCCCGCCGGCGATGCGTACCTCGCCGGTGGCCCGCAGCCGCTCGACGTCGATGGCGTCGGCCGCGGCCCGCGCCGCCTGCTCGGCGATGTCCCCGGCCCGCAGCCGGGCGTTGATCTGGGCGCCGCCGTCGACCAGCAGCCCCGCCAAGACGAGCACGGCCACGCTGAACAACACGACGAACACCGCCAGCGACCCGCGTTCGCCGGGGTGCCGGCCGGTTTCGGGCGGCGCGATCACCCCTCGACCCTCCGGAACCGCTCCAGCGGCACGACCGCGCTCGCGCTCATCTCCTTCACCGGGGAGAAGCCGAACCCGGAGACGGCGGAGAGGTCGAGGCGGCAGGTGACCTCCACCCGCACCGATCCGCCCTCGCGCCACTCGCTGCCCGCCATGCTGATCCCCGGCCCGCCCTGGCAGAACGTGAGCGCGCCGCGGGCGGCGTCGCCCGCGGCGGTGCGGGCGCGGGCGAGGGTCCGCTCGACGGAGGCGGCGCGGGCGGCGTCGCGCGCCGCGCCGTTCACCTCGCCCTGGGCCTCGACGATGCGGCCCGCGCCGACGAGCAGCAGCAGGAAGATCAGCAGGACGGGGGCGAGCAGCACGGCCTCGACCGCCATCGAACCTCTCTCCTCCTCTGGTGCCGTCGATCTCATCCACATCTCCGCGAGCCGTTGTCGGGGCGGAAGCACTCGATGGGCCCGCTGAAGGTGGCGGTGACCGGGAAGGACATGTTCGGCAGCAGGGGCACGGCCGCCACCGCGTCGCCGCGGACCGTGACGCCCCGCTCGCCGCCGCGCTCGAACGCCTCGACGGTCACCTTCTGCAGCATCTGCGGGCCGATGGTGCGGACGATGTCGCGGGCCCGCCGCTCCGCGAGCCGTTTCCATCCCGGCGCGTTCACCCCGGCCGCCCGGGCCACCCGCGCCCCTTCCCTGGCGGCGGCGTCGGCGACCTGCCTGCCGTGGAAGACCAGGGTGAACTGGACGGCGAGCAGGATGACGATCAGCACGACCGGCATGATCAGGGACAGTTCAACGACGGACGCGCCCTTGTCCCGATCAGCCGCCACTGACGCTGCCATCACGGGCATTGCCGCCACCCCCGCCACCCCCGCCACCCCCGCCACCGCCACCGCCGCCACCGCCGAAGCCGGACTGGATCTCTTGCGACTTCTGCTCCACGAGGCTTTGGATCAATGTGGCGAGCCCCAGCGCCACCCCGGCGATGATCGCGGTGATGATCACCCACTCCACCGCCGAGGCTCCCCGGCTCGGCGCGGTGCGCGCCCGGTGGATCCGCACCTGAAGCAGGATGATCAGGTAGTCCACCAGCGGAGTCCTGAACCAGTTCATTGTGATTCCTTCCCTATGAGCCCTACGCGCCGAGCATTTTCATCGCGGCCGGAAACGCCAGGAACAGCAGGAACCCGGCGCACAGCAGCAACTGCGCGACGAGCATGGACTGGGATCGCTCCCCCGCCTGTCCCTCCACCTCCGCGAGTTCGCGCCGCCGCATCGTCTCGGCCCGCGCGGCCAGCGACTGCCGTACCTTCGCGCCGTCGTCCGCGACCAGACCCAGCGCCGAGGACAGGTCGCGCAACTCGTCCACGTCGACCTCCTCGCCGAGCTGGCCGAGCGCCTGCCAGGGGGTGATGCCGATGATGCGGGCGCCGGCCAGCGCGTCGCGGATGCGCGCCATCGCCCACCCCTCCCCCAGCGAGGAGGCCATCATCAGCGCCTCGGGCACGCCGCGTCCCCCGGCCAGGTTCATCGCCACCAGGTCGAGGAACGCCCCCACGGCGTGCCGGAAGTCGCGCCGCCGTGCGGCGGCGTCCCGCTTGATCTGCACGTCGGGCAGCATGAAGAACAGCGCCGCGATCAGCAGCGCCGACCACAGCGGGACCGCGAGCTGGAAGTCCCAGCCCATCAGCGGGATCCAGGCGGCGAGGATGGGCGCGGCGAGCAGCCCCGACGCCCCCAGCAGGCACTTGGTCGCCAGGAATCCCTCGAACGACCTGCCGAGCAGGGCGAGGTCGGCCCGGATCGACCGCAACTCCCACCCGCGCGCCGCGTAGAAGCGGGCGGCCGCCTCGCCGACGGCCTTGCGCAGCGCGCTCTCCTTCTCGTCGTTGGTGATCAACGACACGCGGGAGACGCCGTTGCCCTGCCGTACCGCGTCCATCGCCGACAGGCGGGCGGCGAGCCCGGCGCGGGCCGGGAACAGCGCCCGGATCAGCAGGAACACGCCGAGCCCGGCGATCGCCCCGGCGAGCAGTGCCTCGGTCACGCGCCACCTCCCGACGACTCGGGGACCGTGCGGGCCAGCAGTCGCTCGGGCTTGTCGAATTTGGCCAGGCGGCGCATCCAGGCGAACCCGGCGCCGAACAGGGCGGCCACCACGAGCAGCACGAGCTGGCCGAGCGGGTCGCCGTACTCGGCGACGTACGACGGGTTGAAGATGATGAGCAGGGCCGCGAAGCCGAGCGACGCCCCGAGCACGATCTGCACGCTGCGCCGGGTGGAGCGGCGCTCCGCCTCGACCTTGCGGCGCACGTCCAGCTCCTCGCGGGCCGAGGCGGCGAGCGCGCCGAGCACCTCGCGCAGGCCGGGGCCGCGCAGGCGGGCGTTGAGGATGAGCGCGGCCACCACCAGGTCGGCGGAGGAGTCGTTGAGCTCGTCGGCGAAGCGGTGCAGCGCGTCCGGCAGCGGCATGCGGGTGTGCAGCCGGTCCACCAGCGCCCGCAGGTGGGGCTGGAGGGTGGGGGCGGCGGCCCGCACCGAGGCGGGGATCGCCTGCTCGAGTCCGGCCGCGCCGGCGATGGTGTCGCGCAGCGATTCGGTCCAGGCGGCCAGGGCCTCCAGGTTGCGCATGGCGAGGCGTTCCTCGGCCGCGCCGCCGGTCAGGCCGTGCCAGGCCATGACGAGCAGCCCGGAGCCGGCCGCGATCACCGGCCACCTGGTGAGGATGAGCACGACCGCGGCGACGACCACGGCGACCCCGGCCCGGGTCGAGAGCTTGCGTATCCGCTCCTGCCGCTCGGCGGCCTTGCTCGGGGAGATCTGCTTGCGTTCCACCCCGCGGATGAACATGCCCAGCAGGAACAGCCCGCCGCCGAGCAGCGCCCCGCCGAGCAGGGCGAGCACGAGCTGGTTGACGCCGCCGAGTCCGCTCATGCCCACGCTCCGTACGCGGGGTCGAAGCCGTAGGGGATCAGTTCCTCGATGCAGGAGATGGGGGCGTGCGGCACGGCCGAGCCGTCCGGGCCGGGGGCGAAGACCTCGCTGGACAGCACCCGGCCGTCCACGCCGGTGACCTCGCGGATGCTCGCCACGTACCGGCGCAGCCGCCCGCCGCGCGCGTAGTCGTTGCGTTTCTCGATGAACACCACGAAGTCGATCGCGCCCGCGATCAGCATGTGCGTCGCCTCGATCGGCAACCGCTC
>NZ_JBFATZ010000036.1:0-21242 GCF_040678635.1 Thermopolyspora sp. NPDC052614 | reverse complement strand
TTGAACAGTAGCGCAGTCTTGGGCCAATTACGCTTCTCACAGATCGAGAACAGCAAGTAAGCAAGTTCCTTGGCAGTATCCAAGTCGATCCGGCTCTTGGCGGCTGCCATCAACTGTCCAGCGTCCTCAATGCCTTTCTCATCAAGTCGCTTAGCCAGATGCATGACTACCTCCCAGACCGAAATCCGGGCGTCGCTCAAAGGATCGTACTCTTCAGGTAGCTCTGCAGGGTTGATAAGTTGCACGATACCCGCACGGGCCTTGAGTACCCCTGCCCGAGCAAGCCCAGCGACCGATATATCCATCGCCTTGGCAACAGTTTCGGCGTCTCCAAATTTTCCGTCATCAAAGCCATGCGTCTCAAACCACTTGATGCAGAATCGGGTGTCCGGATCGAAGTCCCCCTCCTGCTCCGAAAGCACCTCCGCAAGGATTTGGTTGATCAACACGAGGGCAGCCCGTACCCGCATTGGAGACCCATCCGGCTCGATCACTTTGCGGTAGCGGGAAAAAACGGCCATCCCAGGCCCGATGGCCGCCTGCGCCAGGTCTACAGGGGCAATCCCTCCCTGCTGAAGGTCACGGAGTGCACTAGGTAGCTCTGATTTGAGAGTGTTGATCAGGCCTCGGCGATCGATCGTGTCTGCTTCTTCGGCCCGCGGTCGACAGGAAAGCACCACTGAAGATGCGAGAGCGTTTGTGCCAACACTAATTGTCCGGCCAGTCCTCTCAGTTCGGATCGGCCATGTTGCAGTGATTGCCCAACCGGACCTAATCATGCCCTCTAGGAAGGTCTCCCAACCTGTCGAAGCCTGCCCCCTAGCATCACTTTCTGACTGCTTGAAAGCATAAAACACCGTCATGGGGTATGCTTCAGAGATCCCTTGCCTTACATGTTCAAAAACGCGCTGAAATCCATCTTCGAAGAAGTGGTTGGCTTCTTCCTTTCCGCCATGCCTGTAGGCACTGGCAACCAACTCATCATTCTTAGGTGTCAGCAGTGTGCCGAACAGGGTCGGGAAGACGTCGCGCAGCGAACGCCGAAGCCAGACATAAAAGAAATCCGAGAGATCTGCATAACAAATATTGTCATAATACGGCGGGTCGGTCGAGACCACCATACCGTCATACCGGCGAAGCATGGCATCATGCTGATCCACAACACCAACTCGATCATAAGGGAGTAGTTCGATGCTCTTCGCTATGGCCGAGATAACTATATCCAGCGTCCCCGATGACAAGCCAAAGACATTTGCCTCGCCATAGTCCCAGGTCATGGGAAGCGCCTGGCGCGCAAAGGTTCCTCGCAAAAGCTCGTTCTGCTTGTTACTCGACCACGTGGCAAGGGTGGATGAATAGTCGGATAGTCTACTGACCGCCAAGGCAAGGTACATCGCGACCGCATCCGCATAGCCCTCACGAGTAGCCTCATGCCCAATAGAGACCACTTCACGAGAGATCATATTCCTGACCTCAGAAACGAGGTCACTAAATGTTGCAAGCGCAACCAACTGTCGATCAGTGAACAACTTATCGAAGGTATCGAGTCCATAATTTACACACCAGATATTCCTTGGATCCTCAACGAGATCCCCCTCTGGAATATCCCCTGGACGCGCAACTTCCGCAGCCCGTACATGCGCTTCAGTCGGAGCAACATAATAGCGCATTCGAGGCCCTTCGGCCGCAATCGCCATTAGCTGAGCCCGCATGCGTCCAGCTTTGCCTTCTTGCTGAATGTAATCCGCCTGCACAGGGGAGTTGCAGATCAAGCACGTGGCGCGCCCTCTGTTGACGGTGCCGTCTGGTGGAGACCCCTGCGGGCCGCGAATCTCAAAGCGCACCTTCCCGCCCTCGACAACGGGAAATACGTAACGCTCCTTCCCCTTTTTGGTGCCCAACCAGAAAGAGCGCACCAATGGCATTGTGCCACCGCAGGCCGGACTCGGACAAGTAATTGTTCGTGCCCAAATCCAGGCAATGACATCAGCCTCTGTGCCGTCCTCAAGTTTGACCTTTGGGTAAAGATTCCCGATACGCCTTTCGGCCTCGTCGCGCATCCACTTTCCGTAGCGACGCACGTCCTCGGCCAGTCCCGTCGTCCCCTGCCAGTTGCCCATTCGAGAATCAGCCGCCCCAGGAAAGACTGGCGGCTTTCCCGCCCACTTGGCCGGGGTCTCAATGAGTGCCTTGTTAATCAATACTGCGACAGGGTTCAGGTCCGACGCATGTGCCTCCAGACCCAACCGCTGGGCCTCAAGTGGTATCGAGCCGCCACCAGCGAATGGGTCCAGAATCGGCGGAAGGTCTCCATTGCAGGACTTCTGAATCTCCTTGCGAGCCTCTTCGTAGAGAGCCTTGTCATTGATGTTGTCCCAATTGACAAGGTTCTCGATGATACCGAATAGACGCTTTCGTTCGAGAGCTTGATCCTCTTCGGTCGGGAATTCCTCAGGCCGCGACGAGGGATCATCAACAAGCTGGGCGAAGAGAACTGCTCTGCAGGCCGCCAGCGGGCGGCGGGCCCACCAGAGATGGAGCGTGGAGGGATGACCCTGACGAATCGACTTCTCACGAGCCGACTGCTTGTTAATCTCCTCGAGTGGTAGTGCCACCTCGATCAGCTTGCGCCGGTAACCGGTCGGCCCGGCATTCGAACCTGTGCCCATACCGCTGCTCATACCGGCGCTCCTCCACGAGCCCATTCCTTATTCCAGTCGCCCTGTAATTCCGTGGCGGCGAAGTCGCCGAAATCGACCCAGGCGAAAGGATCAACGATATATCTGACTTCGTCGTGCTGCGGTCCGTCTGAGTGAACAGTTACCAGGGCGAGTCGGAAGTTGTGTCCGGAGTTCTTGCCGGTCAGCACTTCCGTACGTGTGACACGGAAGTCGGTCGCTCCGAGTACACGGCCCTTCACCTCGATGAAGACCCAGTGGTCGTCGAGCGTCCGGGACCGGATGTCGTAGCCCGGGTTGTTGTGGGCCATCTCCTCCGGAAGCCGGCCCAGCCGCCGTTCCTCGGCCATGACCAAATCCACCGCCCGGCGCTCTACCTCGGCGGTCTGCTTGGCATACGAGTCCGCCGGGCCGTCCCGTCGTCCGGCGAGTCGGTCCAGCAATCCTTGTGGGACGACCAGAGCGGCCCCGGCCACGACAGGCGGGCGGACCTGGAGCAGTTCCGCGCGTTCCAGTTCGGCCATTCGGCGGTCCAGCCGCGACTCAAGGTCGCGTGCTCGCCGGTGCGCGGTCTCCGGCCGGATCTTCAGTGTCTTGCCCGACTGCTCGGCCTCCAGCAGTTCGACGTACCGCGCGTCCCAGTAGTTGATCTCCTGCAACAGGCGCTGCTTGACCAGGGTCCGGATGCGGGCGGTCTGCGCGGACAGTCGGGCTCGGAGCTCCTCCAGGAACGAAGCGAGACCGTTCTCGATCGCCCACTCGACGGCGATGTCCTCCACGCCCCGGTCAAGCCAGGCTTCGCCGGGCAGCCCGGCAACGAGCCGCCGTTCCTCCTCCGATGCGGGCGCGTAGTTGAGGTAGGGGGCCACGCCCGCCGTCCGGGTCTCATTCTGGCCGATCTCAACGAAGTCGAAGCGCTTGCTGATCACCTGGTCGCGGCCGTCGGTGATCTCCTGAGCGATGGCCACCAGCAGGTGCGGGTTCTCGGACGGGTCGCGGCGGTCGATCAGGATCGCGCCCTGCTTGAGCTGCGTGCCGTACCTCTCGATGATCAGAGAGACGACCGCGTCGAGCAGCGGGTGCCCGGGAGCGAGGAGATGTGCTTGGGGGCGGCCATGGAGGCGCACGCGTTCGCGTTCGAACGTCACGCGCTCGTAGCGGCGCAGCACCGGGACGCCGACTCTGATCTGCCGGTCGTGTTCGATCAGGACGCCGGGCACGTTGGTGATCTCGTACCGGCCCGTCTCCCGCTCGGCGATACGTCCGCCGAGCAGTTTGAAGGCCGCCAGGAAGAACGCCTTCACGTAGTGCGGCTGCAACCGGCGGGCTCGGGCCTCCTCCATGCGGAGCCGCCATTGGGCGACGTCGGCGTCCTCAAGTCGCTGGTGGGCGAGGGCGCGTTCGGCCATGAGCTTGTCCAGGCCCTCGCCGACGGAGGCGTCGATGACCTGGTTGAGGCGGTCGCGGACCTCGGGGCGGTCGCCGTACTGGATGGCCTCCATGAGGAGGCTTCGCAGCGGGCGCCCGGCGAACGCCTCGCCCAGGACGTCGAAGACCTTTCCCCGGTACGCCTTCCGCTGCTGTTCGATCTTGTCCAGGAGGCGGATGAAGACGGCGCCTTCACGGGTGTCGAGGGCGACGAGGTTCCACAGGTGGCAGACCTCTGTCTGGCCGATGCGGTGGATGCGGCCGAAGCGCTGTTCGATCCGGTTAGGGTTCCACGGCAGGTCGTAGTTGACCATGAGGTGGGCCTGCTGGAGGTTGAGGCCCTCCCCCGCCGCGTCGGTGGCGACGAGGACGCGACACTGCTTGTCCTGGGCGAAGACCTCTTTGATGCGCCGCCGCTGGTCGCGGGGGACGCCGCCGTGGATGGCGACGACGGCCTCCTCGCGGCCGATGAGCCCGCGGATGCGCTCGGTCAGGTATTCGAGGGTGTCCTTGTGCTCGGTGAAGATGATGAGCTTGCGCGGGCCGCCGTCGTCGTCCCGGATCAGGGTGTTGCCCTGCAGCAGCTCGGACAGTTCGGTCCACTTCTTGTCGGTGCCGGAGTTCCGCACCCGGCGGGCCACCTCGACCAGGTCGACGAGGATGGCGATTTCCTTGTCCAGCTCGGCGATCGTCTGCGCGGTGGTCGCCGAATCGACGACGTCGTCCTCCAAATCCTCAATCTCCGCACTGGGCATGTCGTCGAGTTCGGCGTCGATCTCTTCGACGTCCTTGCCGAGGATGCCCGCGAGGCGGAGCTTGAGCGGGGCCTCCACGCGGCTGCCGGTGCCGGTGACCAGCTCGTGGCGGAGCCGCTGGAGCCGTTTGTGGCGGCGTTCGAGCGATCGCAGGATCGCCTCAGGGCTGGAGGCGAGGCGGCGCTGGAGCACGGTGAGGGCGAAACCGACCGTGTTGCCGCGGCGGCCCTCGCCCTGGGCGGCGAGTTGCTGGGCCTTGCCCATCTGCTCGCGGACGTATTCGGTGACGACCTCGTACAGCTCCCGCTCGGGGCCGGACAGCTCGTAGGGGACGGTGTAGGCGCGGCGCTCGGGGAAGAGGGGCTTGCCCTCGAAGGTGAGCAGATCCTCCTTGATCATGCGGCGCATGAGGCCGTCGGTGTCGGCGGAGCTGATGCCCTCGCGGTATCTGCCCTCGAAGCGGTCGGAGTCGAGCAGGGCCATGAAGAGCTGGAAGTCGGCCTCGCTGCCGGCGTGCGGGGTGGCGGTCATCAGCAACAGGTGGCGGGTGTGCCTGCCGAGCAGCTCGCCGAGCTGGTAGCGCTTGGTTTTCTTCAGCTCGTCGCCGAAGTGGCGGGCGGACATCCGGTGGGCCTCGTCGACCACGACCAGGTCCCAGTCGCTGCGTTTGAGCTGCTGCTGAAGGTCGTCGTTGCGGGAGAGCTGGTCCATCCGGGCGATCAGCAGCGGGTGCGTCCGGAAGACGTTCTGGTCCACCTGGGCATCGATGAGTTGGCGGGTGAGCAACTCGAACCGGAGGCCGAACTTCTCCAGCAGTTCCTCCTGCCACTGCTCGACCAGGCCGCCTGGCGCGACGATCATGCAACGTTCCAGGTCGCCTCGGAGCATGAGCTCCTTGATGTAGAGACCGGCCATGATCGTCTTGCCTGCGCCGGGGTCGTCGGCGAGGACGAACCGCAGCGGGCTGCGGTCGAGCAGTTCGCCGTAGACGGCCTGGATCTGGTGCGGCAACGGTTCGAGGTCGCTGGTGGTCACCGCGAGCATCGGGTCGAAGCGGGCGGCCATCCGAATGCGCAGCGCCTCGGCGGCGAGCTTGAACAGCGTGCCGTCGCCGTCGAAGGCGTAGGCGGCCGACGCCCGCTTGATGCGCAGCCGGGGCTCATGATCGCGGTAGAGCACCTGTTCGCCCAGGCCGTGGTCGGCGCGGTAGGTGAGGTTGACGGCGTTGGATCCGTGCCACTTGACCGCGACGACGGACACCTCGCCGTGAGGGATCACCCCGGCGACGACGGCGCCGGGAGTGAGATCCTCCAGCTTGACGCCCGACATCGCTCATTCACTCCAATCAAAAGGGCCCGCGCGACGCCTCCGGGTAGGCGACGCTACAGGAGCCGTTTCGGCCCACACAAGCGATCAATGTGTACGCCGCTCACAACAATTCGATTTCGGAAGAGGACTTCGCGTGTCACATGGACAGCCGCAGGAGGCTCTCCCGAACCCTGCGCGTGCTGAAGTGGTCCTGTCCGTACAGCCGGGCGAGATCATCCAGCAGTGCGGACAACGTGCCGCGGGCCCGGTCGGTGTCTCCTGCGCCGAGTTGCAGGAGACCGATCTGACGGCGCAGTTCCAGCGCGCGGTCGTCGTCGCGCCCATGGACGCGCTCCTCGTCGCTCAGCAGGCTGGTCAACATGGTCAGTGCTTGGCCCGTCTCCCCCATGAGCGCCAGGCAGGTCGCCTCCTGCTTGCGACAGTAGAGGACGTGCTCGTCGTCGGGGGCGAGTTTCCGCGCCAGGTCGTCGTGCAGGCGGTGGAATTCGGGCGCGGCCCGGTGGTAGTCGCCGCCTTCGAAGAGCACTTCCGCGCGGTGCAGGCGCAGGTCCAGCACTCGGTGGTCGAGTGGTCCGAGCACTTTGCTCGCCGGGGCCATGACGGCATCGAGCACCTCGACGGCCTGCCCATAGCGCGAGTCCTCGGCCAGTTCCCTGGCCTCGTTCCGGGCACGGGCGATGTCGCCGAGGCTGAAGTCGGCAATGCCGGGGTCCGTGGGCTCAGGTCCTGTCCAAATGGCGTCGGGATATCCGGCGCGGCCCGCGCTCTCCTCATCGTCACTGCCGACGACAGGGTTCGCGGCCGTGCCTTCGGCCTCTATACGGCCGACCACTTCGGCGTACATACGGATGGCGCTGGGTTCAGGGGCGACGACGCCGATGAGAGTGGACAGGCCACGCGCGAACGGAAGGAGTGCGTGGTGGACGTCCTGCGCCTTGGCCGGGCGGTCCTCCGCTCGTTTCTCCAGCATTCGGAGCACCAGGCGTTCCAGTTCCGCGGGCACCTCGGCCCGGGTGGCGCGGATCGGTGGCGGCAACTCCCTGACCTGCCGCTCCAAAATCGCGAAGTGGGTCGTCCCGTCGAACACGCGCCGGCCCGTGAGCATCTCGTGCAGGATGAGCCCGAGGGAGTACAGGTCGCTCTGGGGGCCCACCGTGGCACCCCTGGCCTGCTCTGGCGACATGTAGGACGGGGTGCCCAGCATGGTTCCCGTGCTGGTCAGCTTGGTCCACTCCGGTTCGTGGAACATCGCCAAGCCGAAGTCCAGCACCTTGACCACACCCTCGCTCGTGATCATGATGTTCGAAGGTTTGAGGTCACGGTGGAAGATCCCGCGGTCGTGGGCGGCGCTCAGGATGGCGGCGACCTGCGCCCCGATCGCCGCGGCCCAGTTGACCGGCAGCGCTTCCTGCTCGTCCACGACGTGCTGCAAGGTGATGCCGTCCACGTACTGCATCACCATGTACGGCCGGGGGCCGAACCGCGGGTCCTCGAAGACGTCGGCGTCGTGAATGGCTGGTGTGCCAGGATGCTCCAGCTTGGCCATAATGCGAGCCTCGTGCAGGAAGCGCTTCACCAGCACCTCGTCGTGCTGCCCGTAGGGGAAACGAATGAGCTTCACCGCAACCTTGCGGTCCAACTTCTTGTCGTAACCGGAGTAGACCTCCCCCATGCCGCCCTGGCCTAGCGGTAAGGCGTCCAACTCATACCGATTACCGATAATCGTGCGCTTCGCCGCCACCACCCCTTCGACTCCCTCGCCGGTGAAAAAGCTACACCTCTTGGTGTCCACTGCTGTAGAGATCCTCGGGCAGTGACCTCCGCTACGGATGCGAAGATTGCGGCTGGGGAGGGAACCGGCGCCGACCAGTAGTGCGTTTCGCGCAATGCTGACGGGGCCACCACGGTAAAGGCCCCTGGTCACATCTCGTCGCAGCGTCGGGGCGGCCGATCTCGAACCAGACCACCCGTGGTCGACGTCACGCTGGGCCCGTCACTCGCCGGCCTCCCTGCGGCTTCGCCGCTGAATAGGTCTCCGGCAGGTCAGAGATCCTCGGCCAGCGAATGCCAGAAGGCCATCTCGTACGCCTGCATCGCGCGGGCCATGCGCAGCGCCATCGCCGGGTCCTCCCCCGCGTCGAGCCCGGCCTGCACCGCGGCGGTCGCCTGTTTTTGAAAGCCCGGTGGTGCCTCGCTGAAGTAGCGAAAGAACGCCACCGCGTCCTCGGACAGGTCGTAGCGGGAGACCAGGGCGTCGGCGGTGCGGGCGCAGTAGGCGCCCCAGATCCCCAGGTTGGCGATCATGGCCAGGGTGATGCCGCTCAGGGTGCCGTTGACGGCGCTCCAGGTCACGAACGCCGGGTAGGTCTGGGCCATGGGACGGGGCTCGTACCGCTGCAAGTACGCCTCGTCGGCACCAACGGCGTCGCCGTACGCGATCAGAAGGCGCTGCGCCTCGATCTCACCGCCGCTGAGCGACAGGAACATCTCACCCGCCAGCGACTCGGGGAAACGGGCCGCCAGCAGGGCGAAACTGCGCTGGTCGCTCTTGAGAATCCACTGCTGCTCGCCCGCCAGCCACGCCAGCCGGTCACGGGGGACGCGGCCATCCTCCAGCAGATCGAGAAAGGGATTGGGCACGACGTAGACGTCCTTGGCGGCCGCCTCGATCAGGTCACGCGCCTTCATCGTCGTCATGAAGCTCCTCGCCCACGCAGTTCTCACCTGTCGATAATCGATAACTCCCCAACCGCACCCGGTGACTATTCACGTCAGTTCGTGAGGGCGGGCATCCAGGGGTTGCCGAGCAGCGCGTCGTAAAGGGACGGGGCGGCGCGCAGGCCGTTCTTGCGTACGGTGGAGATGTAGCCGCGGATGGCGAGGAAAGCCTGGGCGCCTCCAAGCGTTCGGAAACCCCCGCTGACCTTGGTCTTGGCCTTGATCATGCGGATGTCCTGCTCCGCGCGATTGTTGGAGAACGCCACGGTGAAGTCGGTGGCGAACCGCAGGATCTCGTCTTTTCGGTCACGCAATCGCAGCGCCAGGTTCCGGGCCGGGCTCTGTCTGCCCGAACCGCGTGGCGGGTGGGCGCCCAGCGCTCGTTCCACCAGGTCATCGAAGCGCTGCCGCAGGTCGTCGAGTTTGAAGCCCGGCAGCCGGACGTGTCCTTTGTCCCGCCACGCCGCCACCCACCGATGGCCATCGCCCAGCAGCAGGACCAGCGCCTCAGCCCAGCCATCGGCGCGGGCGGCGGCGTCGTACTCGCCGATCCCGGTGGCCTCGCGCACGATGTGCGCGTTGCACAAGGCATGCGTGCAGTCCTCGAACGCCTGGCAGGAGCGGTAGGCGTCGTGGACGGCCACGCCGGTGAAGCGGGGCAGGATCCCGAACGCGGTGATCGAGTCGGTGCCGCGCCCGTGCTCGTCGATGTGGTAGGCGGTCAGCGTGGCGGTCGCGGCCACGTGCAGCCGGTGGTTCTTGCCGTTCACGCGGGTGACGCCCTCGTCGAAGTGCGCCACGGCCGCGCCGGCGATGGCATCGCCGATGGCGGTGTTGACCGGGCCCAGCGTGGCGGCCATCCTGGCGACCGCGGCACTGATCCATCCGCTGGACACCTCGATCCCGGCCACATCGGCGAGGATCTCGGCGATCCGGCCGACCGGGATGTGGTGCTGGGCCGACAGATAAGCGGCCAGGGCCGACACCCGTGGCCCGTACACCGCCGGGCCGGTGGCGAACGCCGGGGCCGCGGCGCGGGTGAGCGTTCCACAGCCGCCACAGGTCACCGCGTACAACTCATGCGCGGTGACCTCCACGCCCACCTCGGGGATGTCGAAGACCTGCCGGATCACCGGCTCACCCACCCCAGCCGCGCCGGCCAGGTCGCTTGCGCACCCCTGGCACGAGGCCGGGACATGGGGCACCCGCCGTGCCGGGTTCGCCACCTGCATCAACGCCGTCCCCGGCGTTCCGGGTTGCTTGCCCGCCTTGCGTCCGCTGCTGCCTCGCATCGACCGGGGCGGCGGCTTGGCCAGCCCATCCGCCGACGGCGGCTGCGAGGAGTTCCGCGAGTTACGCCCCAACTGCCGCCGCAGCTGCGCATTCTCCTCACGCAGCTCACCGATCTCCGTTTCGAGCCGCGCGTTTTCTTCCTCTAGCGAGTCCAAACGCGCGGTCAGTGTCTCGACCAGCGTCACGAGCTCGCCGTACGACGGTTGCTCGTTCTCGGCCGGAGTCACCCGAAGATCTTCTCATGGAGGCGACCATGCCCGTCCCGCCGCGCAAAGCCCTATGCGAGGACGCGAGGTGAATAGTCACCCGCACCCGATCTCCAACCCAGGTATGGCGAACCTCTCCAGCCTCGCGTCCGACCCGCCAAAGGGTCTGATTGCGACGGGCCAAGCGATGCCGAGTAGCGACGCCCCACCTCCTGCGGCGCGGGGCTCCGGACGCTACCGCCCCGGCACGGCGGGCAAGGGCGAGGTCATGCTCAGCACCACCGCGCACTACACCTTCCCCTCCCGGGTGAGACAACGTAATTGCCGTACAAGCGCCGCGCGGAAGGCACTTACGAAATCGTCCATCGCCACCGAAATCGCGCCAGGGCGATACGACGGTGGGTCGGAAAAGAGGGAGGAGCAGAGCACCGTGTCTGCCAATCAATCTGCGATAGCGCAGACTACCACCGCGTCCAGCCGGTGGATTCCCAAACACGAGTTGATGATCAAAGCAAGCAATGTTCCGGTTCGCTATCGCGAAGATCTGTACTCCATAGTCGCCTCGTTCAAATTCGAGAAGAAGGCCACATAGCTCTTGGCCGCGAGGATCCCAGTTCAGTAGTGCCTGCTGGAGAGGGATGCGGTGAGCGGTGTCACAGCCCGAGCTGGTGCGACGCCCGTCCCCGCTCGGCGACCCACCCGAGGCAAATGCTCTGCCAAGATTACTCTCGGCTCGGACGAACAGAACAAGACCATTCCACGTCACGCCTTGATGACCGGATGCCTGGGAGCGAGGTACAGGATGCGAAAGACGACGCAGCTTCGCGTATACACGGTACGTGAAGGGTTGCTGGACGAGTGGGCCGATAAGTGGCGGGAGCTGATCGTGCCGCTGCGGTTGGAGTTCGGCTTCGAGATCCACGGGGCCTGGCTGGACCGGAAGCGAAACCAGTTCGTCTGGGCGCTGTCCTATGCGGGACCGGAGAGCTTCGCGGAGCGCAACGCGCAGTACTGGGCCTCCCCCAAGCGCGAGAGCATGGGCCTCGATCCCAAGGAGTACCTCGTGGAGACCGATGTCAGGGAAGTCGACGCGCTGATGTGATCAAGGGTTCGAGGGCAGGAGGTGGCTTCGGCGCTCGTCCTCGGTGAGCGACCGGAAGACGCGGTTGCGGGCCGCTGCTTGCAGGCGATCGAAGTCGGGCACGGCGGCCCAGATCCGGGCCGTGCCGTCAAAGGACGCCGTAAGCAGGCGTTGTCCGTCCGAAGACCAGGCGAGCGAGGTCACCTTGTCCTGGTGGACTCCTGCCACGATGATCTCCTCTCGGTTCCCGGCGTTCCAGACGCGCACGGTCCGGTCGTCAGAGCCGGTGGCGATCCGATGACCGTCGGGTGACCAGGCAACGGCTCGCACCCGGCCCTCATGGCCGCGTAATGTCCCCACCGACCGCCCGCTCGAGGTCTCCCAGACGCGAGCGGTCCAGTCGGCCGATCCAGTGACGACACACCGCTCGTCGGGCGACCAGGAGACGTCGTCCACCCAATTCTCGTGGCCGCGCAGTACCGTCAACTGCTCTCCGGTGCCGACGTCCCAGATCCGGCAGGTTCGGTCATCGGAGGTGGTGGCGATCATGCGTCCGCTGGGTGACCAGGCGATGCTGATCACCCAGTCCTGATGGCCGGTTAGCATGCCGAGGAGTGCCCCGCTGTTGCCGTCCCAGATTCGCAGTATGCGGTCGTGGCCGCCGGTGGCGATGCGGGAGCCGTCCGGAGACCAGGTGACGGCCTCGATGGGTGTACCTTCATGATTCAGGATGAGGTCGGGCAAACCGCCCCAGGTCCTGGCAGTCCCGCTCTGTGCACCGGTCACCACTCGGGATCCGTCCGGCGACCAGGCGACCGCGTTGATTCGATCCGAATGGCGGCCTTCGGCGACGTTGAGCGGTGCGGCCGTGCCACCTCCGGCCGCCCAGAACCGCAACGTCCGGTCGTCGGAGACGGTGGCGACATAACGGTCATCCGGTGACCACGTGGCCTGGTTGACCTGCCGCTCGTGCCCGTCGAACAGGACCGCCTCGGCACCGCGAGGCCGTACGTCCCAGATCCGCGCGGTGCCGTCCTCGGAGCCGGTGGCGATGCGGCAGCCGTCCGGCGACCAAGTGACGCCCCACACGGTGTCGTCGTGACCACGCAGTACGGCGAGCGGTTTGGCGTCGCCCGTGTCGAAGATCCGCGCCGTGCGGTCCGTGGACACCGAGGCGATGCGACGCCCGTCAGGGGACCATGCGACGTTCCACACCTGGTCGGCGTGGCCGCGGATGAGCAAACGCTGCCCTCCCGTTGAGGCGTCCCAGATCCGAATGGTGTGGTCTCCAGAGGACGAGGCGAGACTCTGCCCGTCAGGAGCCCAGGCAAGCCCTTCGACGAAGTCGGCGTGCCCTTTCAGCACCATGGCGGAGGTGCCGCTCACGGTATCCCACACGATCACGGTGCGATCGTGGGATGCGGTGGCGAGTCTGGCGCCATCGGGCGACCAGGCGATGCCGAGCACGTTGTCACGGTGGCCCCGCAGGGCGGAGGTCAGTTCGCCGGTCGCCGCATCCCACACGCGTACGACAAGGTCTCGCGACACACCGGCGACGTGCCGTCCGTCCGGGGACCAGGAGACACCGCGGACGACATCGGTGGCGCCGGTCAGCCTGCCCACCTGCCGCCCGGTGGAGACCTCCCACAGGCGGATGGTGCGATCGCGGGATGCGGTCGCCACCCGGGCGGAGTCCGGAGACCAGGCGACCATCTCCACCATCGCCTCGTGTCCCGACAGCACACGCTCGCAGTATCCGGTGGCGGCGTCGAAGATCCGGGCCGTGCCGTCCCTGGAGGCGGTCGCGATGCGGGCACCGTCCGGCGACCAGGCGAGGTTGCGGACGGTGTCGGTGTGCCCGGTCAGCACCATGCGCAGATGGCTGAACGCCAGGGCGGCCATCAACGCACGCTGGGCCGCCGGGGTGGCGGCGCATTCGCCGAGCGCGGCCAGCGACAGCAAAATTGATAACTCCGGATAACGCTCGGCGTTGGCGAGCACGTAGCGGCCTATCCCCTCCGACACGCGACGCAGGAAGGCCCGGTCTCGGCGCAGGGACGCCGCGACCAGTTCACGGACCGGCTCGGACGCCTGTGCGGCTTCTTCCAGCGCGGCCAGCCACTGCTGCGCGAGGGCCAATCGTTCTCCGGTGAGCAAGTAGTCACCGCTCCGGCCCGACCGCTGCCAGTCGACCGCCCACCGCTCCAGTTCGGCGCGCCGGCGCAACTGCTCGATCCGCGCCTCGACCTGCTGACGCAACGGAGGCCACTGCCGGAAGAGCGCCTCATGCGCCACCTGCGCGTACGGCCGACCGTCGTCGGCGCCGGTGACCAGAAGCCTGGCGTCGACGAAAGCGTCCACCACACGTCGCTCGCCTTCGGTGAGGTCCGCCAGCGGGACGCGGCGGCGAGTGGCCTCCTGGCCTTCCACGGTGACGAACTTCAGCAGCACGGCGAAGATGACGTCGGCCTCCATTTCCTCTCGCAGGTCGGCCATCACCTGGTCCGCCTGACGCGAGAGTGCGCCGACCACGCCCCCGAGCGCCCGATACCGCTCCTGCGTGACCATGGTTCCGGGGCCGGCGTCAATGTACGCCTCCTGGAGCAGGTAGGCCAGCAGCGGCAGTGCGTCGCTGCTCCCGGCCTCGTCCACGATGACCTCGGGCAGGCCTGGGGCGAACGTCATGTTCACCAGTTCCCCCGGCCCCCGGATCACCTGCAGCAGTTGGGACCGTCCGATCGCGCCGATCGCCACCGGACTCTGAAAGAGTTCGGCCTGTGTCGTCTCCAGCAGTTCGCCGAGGAATTCGATGCGCACGGTGCCGATCACCCATAGCCGGGAGTCGTGGGTCACCGCGTGTGCGATCGCGTCCAGGAACATGGCCCGATCGCGTTCCCCGGACAGGGTCAGCAGTTCCTCGAACTGGTCGATCACGAGCAGCATGCGTCTGAACCGCTGTCCCGACCTACTGCGGATCTCCCCGAGCAACGCCGCCAGCTCCTGCGTTGACCGGCGAAGCCGTCTGGAGATCACGGCGTCGCTTTGACCGCCATCGCTCTGGGCCAGCACATGGGCCAGAGCACCGAACGGGTTCGTGCCCGGGGTCATCGTGCGGAGTACCGCCCATCGCCTCTCCCGCAGGCGAGGTACCACCCCGGCCTGTACCAGCGAGGACTTGCCGCTGCCCGAGGAGCCAACCAAGGCGATGAAACGATCCGACGGCCGCAGTGGCGAAGCATGCAGCCTGCGTACCAGCTCGGCGATCTGGGCCTCCCGGCCGAAGAACACCGCAGCCTCATCCTCGGTGAAGGCGTCCAGCCCCGGATAGGGCGCGCGGGCCGGGTCCCAGGAGCGCCGCAGCGGTGCCGGGCTCTCCAGCCGGTACGCCACCACGTGTCCGGCGACCAGAAGGACGATCAATACCCCGATGCCGGGTACCGCCGCTTGTTGCAGCACCTTCAGATAGAGCGGCGCGTTCTCGACGTTGGTCGCGTAATTGGTGACGATGCCCAGCAGGCTGGCCACCACGACCAGCAAAACCTGCAGCAACAGGGCCAATGGCCTACGGCGTCTCATGCGGTCACCACACGGACCCGAAGCACCCCTACCGTCTCCTATCTGAATCGACCCACGAGATGGAGTCGCGTATCGAGCAGGGCCGACGACGCCGCGATGTAATCCGATCTCGGCCGCTGGGATCGAACCAAGGATAACGATGAACATCGTCACCGGACCACGCTTGACGACCACACCTTCATCTCTGCCGAAATATGTCGAAATCAGATGGTCGGGCGGCCGCCTCACCATTCGCTCATATCTACGAGCGCGGATCCGTCGACCACCTAACCGAGGTTAGCTGCGGACCGAATATCACGATGAATGTCGAGTTGCCGACAAAGTGAACGACCCGGGTTACCAAAGAACCTAAAATCGGCTACCGGGAACGTCGTGGGTGGAGTCAGGACGGTTCTCTGCTGGTGCGGAGGAGGATGGCATTCGTACCGGCTTCACGGTGACGGACGCGACGAAGTGGAGTGGCCGCTGCTGCGCCTATGGGTGGCGGAGTTCGCGACCCCCGCGGATCCGCACATCTGGATCCTGCGCCAGTCGCCCCTCGCCTGGACGGCCCCCAAACGGCACCCGCGAGCGCAACCACCTGCTCATCACGCGCGATGTGAGGCAGCACGCTCAGGCTCGGCCGCAGCGAGGCGCAGCCGGAGTAAGGCAAGGTAGCCGCTTATACGCGCAGAACGGTGACCTGGCGCCCGGACGGACTGGTCGCCTGTTCGAAGGCGCCGCGTTCCTTCCAGGGTGGGGCTTCGGGGGGCCGGTCGAAGATCACGAGCACGCCGGTGGAGATGGTGAGGCGGTCCAGGTATCGGTCGAGCTGCGCGAGGCCGTCGGGCAGCGGGTCGTTCTCGTTCGCTCGCCAGACCTTCAGCTCCATGGCCTCGCGCTGTATTCGCCGCTCGCCCTCCGGGCCGGTGTAGGGCCAGCGGACCAGTACGTCCAGGCGTTTGGTGCCTGCGGCGTACTCACGGTCGAGGTGGCCTCCGCCGTTGACCAGCCGGTGCAGGAAGGCCATGAGGATGATCTGGCAGGCGGCCTCGTGGTAGCCCTCCTGCCGGATGAGTACCTCGCCGTGCTCGCGCCAGAACACGACGAACTCTTCCAGCAGACGCGGCAGGTCAAAACGGCCGTCGGGCAGCACGAAGAGGCGCGGGTCGGCGCGTACGAAACGCTCGGTGCGATCGCCTAGGACCCGTAGCAGGACTTCTTGATAGATCGGGTTGGCGATCCGCAGGTCTGCGGTTCCTCGGATGAGGCCCAGATCGTGGACGTAGGAGGCGTCGTCATCGAAGGCGACGTCCAGGCCCGGAGACGTGCCGGCCACGATCGGTTCGATCACTCGCTTGACCCGGGGCTCGTGCAGCCGGGCCGCGAGGGCGTCCAGGTGGGTGGCGCGTGCCCGGATCAGCCGCTCCCTGGCGTCCTCCACCTGTTCGCGGGTGATGGTGCCGGTCACCCCCATCTCGAAGGTGATCTCATGGGCGAGTGCGTTGACCAGCCATGGTTGTCCCTGAGTCAGCTCGAAGACCCGGTCCACCGCGTCCTTGGCGAACTCCTGGCCGGTCGCCCGGGTGTGCTGGCCGTACAGCTCGGTGATCTCGTCGGCGGTGAAGTCACCCAGACGCAGCGACTTGGTGATGATGTTGAACGGGCTGGCCGGGTTGGACCGGCCGGGGTCACCGCCCGAGGCGACCTTGTAGTCACGCAGGTCGCGCAACCCGCATAGCACCACGGACGTGGGGAACGGCCGATCCCCCGGCCGCGCGTTGTGACCGTCGCGGAGCTGGCTGAGGATGCTGACCATGCTGTTGCCCTGCAATGCGTCGATCTCATCGAGGAACAGCACCACCCGGCGGGGGCAGCGGTGGCACCATTTGGTCAGCGCCGAGCCGAACCGGGTGCCCGGCGGAGCTTGTGGCCAGGGATCGGGCGGCAGCAGTTCCTCCGGCCATCCCGCCCACTCGGCGGCTTGGTGGAGGGCTTCCAGCAGAATCGACTCCGCCCAGGCTACGTCGTCACCGGCCGCCTTGGCACGCTCACAGGAGAACATCAGGGCGGCGATGTCTCCCTCGGCGGTGAGCTCGGACGCCAGCGTGCGCAGCATGGTGGTCTTGCCGGTCTGCCGGGGCGCGTGCAGAACGAAGTAGCGGTCCATCTCGATGATCTCGCGTGCCTGCGGCAGCCGTTGCACGGGCGGCAGCATGTAGTGACGCCGGGGGTCGCACGGGCCGGTGGTGTTGAAGTATCTCGCTCGGGGTGGCCGCATGGTCACAGTGTGCCATCCTCCCGCTACGAGCACCGGATTCTTCCGCGTCAAAGAGGAAGAGCCGATCCGCTACTTCGACAAGCTGGCTCCCCTTCGACTGCGCGTCAACGGCGTCCTCCACTTCGCCGGACCGGTCGGTGACGGCGACTGGGGCGCTCATCCCGGTGACCGTCGAATCGTGAGTCCGCCACCTCGCCGGGCTATCTGGAGACCGCGCAGGGCCTCGTCTGCAACTCGTCGTCCGCCGCCGCGATTCTGATGGGGAGCAGCGTCAACGGCTGGATCGGGTGGAAGACCGAGAAAGGCGAAGCTCCACGCAGACCTGTATACCGCGCCGGGGCCGCCATCGGCTGGGAGCTCCGGCGTGATACGCCTCTGAGGTGTATGGTTGGTGTATGAGCCGTACCAACATCGATATCGACGACACGTTGGTTGAGGCCGCCATGAAGAAGTACGGACTCAGGACCAAGAAGGAGGCCGTCGATCTCGCGTTGAGACGTCTGGTCGGCCAGCCGCTGAGCACGGAGGCGATTCTCGACCTTGAGGGGACGGGCTGGGAGGGGGATCTCGACCAGATGCGCGAGAGCAAGGTCGCAACCTGGGGCCATGACCAGGCGGCGAACGAATAAAGTCGCTCCGTGTATCTGATCGACTCCTCCGCGTGGATAGAGTTCCTCCACAAGACAGGCTCCCCGGTGAACGCCAGGCTTCGGCAGCTCATCGCCGATCAGGAGCCGGTCGCCACCACCGAACCGGTAACCATGGAGATCCTGGCCGGGGCCAGGGACCAAGGCCAGTTGCTCAAGCTGGAGCGGATGTTCGGCGGGCTTCCACTGCTCACCGTGGACCATCACACCGACTACGAGCATGCGGCGCGCTTGTATCGCGTCGCACGCGCCCGTGGTCACACAATCCGCAAGCTGATGGACTGCCTGATCGCGGCCGTAGCGATCCGCAACAACGCCACCCTCGTGCACGCGGACAGAGATTATGAGGCGCTGAAGAAGGTCATTCCATCCTTCAAGACCCTGGCAAGGTGAAAGAAAGCCGACCAGTAGATGCGCTCCCGTTCGGGAGACGCGGACTATGAGCGCCAACCGGCCACGGCCGAGGCCTTGATCCGATGGGCCGCGATCAGCGGTATGGCCCGCCGCGTCGCCCGGGGAAGCGCCGTACGTGCCGCGCCATCTGGCTACGGCAGTCCACGCCGGCCTTTGTCGGGCGGAAAGCTGATCTCGAACCAGACCACGAGTCCGTCATCATCGAGATGCGAGCCCCACTTGTCGGCAAGGAGGTCCACCAGATAGAGGCCGCGTCCGCCCTCGCTGTTCTCGTCCACGTCGGGCTGCGCCCGCAACTCCCCCGCCCTCGGCGAGCCGGCGTCGCGCACCTCGACGCGGATCACGCCGTCGGCGGGCTCGGACAGGGTCACCGTCACGACGCCGCCGGGGAGCCGGCCCGAGTCCGAGTGCCGGACCGCGTTGCCGAGCAGCTCGCTGACCAGCAGGACAACGTCCTCCAGGACGGTTCCGTACCGCGCGATGAGCGCCCGGCGGACGAACGCGCGGGCGTCGGCGACGGACTCGGGTCTGCCGGGGAACGTCGCCTCGCCGATCCGTCCGGGGGCCGTCACCGGATCACCGCCGCGATCCGCTCCGCCGCGTCCTCGGCGTAAGCCGCCACCTGCCGCTTACGCCCGCGGCCCCAGGTGAACACCCACCGGTCGCCGTGCTCGACCGCCATGATCCTCCCTACGTGATGCGCGCCGCGGAGGAGCAGGACCGGGTCTTCCTGGCACGAAAGCTCCACGAGCGTGGCCCGTCCGATCTCTCGCAAATCCCAGGCAAGCCGGACCAAGTGGAGGAATTTCCATTCCGTCTGGCCGTACATCGATCACCGCCCTCGAAGCGATTCGCGTGGCACCCGCTGGTGCCTGTTATTCGCCAGCGAGAATGGCGGATGGCGACTACGATCGGTAATGCTTTGGTGACTACTGTCGCCCGGCAATCAAAAATACATTCCCCGTAGCATCCGCCCGGGTTCGGTAGCACGGTCGAAAGGACGTCGTCATGCCCGCCCCCATCTCCCTTGACCCCACCGGCAGCATCCTCGCCTACTGGGGATCCGAGCTGCGCAGACTTCGCATGGAAGCGGGGCTGACCCAGAGGGAACTGGGAGAGCGCACGTGCTACTCGACGTCGTACGTTGGCCACGTCGAAACCGCGAAGCGACACCCAAGCCGGGACTTCGCCCAGAAAAGCGACAAAGTATTCAATACGGATACTCTGACCCGTCTCTGGGGATTGATCAGCAAGGACGCTTATCCGTCTTGGTTTCGCCCCTATTTGGAGATCGAGCGCGAAGCACGGACCATCAAGAACTGGGAGCCCGTGCTGGTCCCAGGGCTACTCCAGATACCCGATTACGCCCGTGCCGTCCTGCGGTCCACCAACCCGCGCTGGGACGCACAACGACTTGAGGAGGCCGTCGAACGCCGCATCACCAGGCAGGAGCTTCTGAGCCGGCAAGACCCGCCCACTCTCCTGGCCTTCATCGACGAAGGAGTGTTGTACCGGCCCATCGGTGGCCGCGCGGTGATGCGCGCCCAGCTCACCCACCTCATCGAAAGCGCCGAGGGCCGAGACCGCGTGTCGATCCAACTGGTACCAATCGACATAGGCGCCCACGCCGGACTCACCGGCTCCATCATTGTCGCCAGTTTCAGGGGCCAGCCGGATGTCGTATATCTCGAATCCCTCTGGCGAGGAGAGGTTGTCACCGAGGCGGACGGCGTCGAGACTTTGATTGGCCAGATGGACGCCATACGTGTGCTGGCCCTATCCCAGGCCGCATCCCTGTCAATGATGAGGAAGGCGCTCGAACAGTGGACCTGACCGAAGCCAAGTGGCGTAAGAGCACTCACAGCGGCGGCAACGAAGGCAATTGCGTCGAGATTGCCACTAATCTCCCCGGCGTCGTCGCGATACGCGACAGTAAGAACCCCACCGGCCCCGCCCTCACCTTCACCCCAGACGACTGGCACACCTTCCTCACCCGCGTCAGGAACGCCTCGGCCTGACCGTCGTGGGGCATCGGCCTCTTCCGACGGTGGCTGGAGACGCGGCGAGGCGGAAATCCGTTGGACAACGCGTACGACCGGCGGCCATGGTCGGTGGTATGCGGCAGGAGGACATCTGGAACGCCGAAACCGCCAACAGCTATGACACCCCGGGCGTCGGCATGTTCGCGCCCGAGGTCCTGGGACCGACCGTGGACCGCCTGGCCGAACTCGCGGGCGGCGGACCGGCGCTGGAGTTCGCCATCGGCACCGGCCGCGTCGCCGTACCACTCGCCGAACGAGGGGTGCCCGTCGCCGGCATCGAACTGTCGCAGGCGATGATCGACCGACTGCGGACCAAGGTGGACGAGGCGACGATCCCGGTGATCGTCGGCGACATGGCGACCGCCACCGCCCCGGGGACGTACACACTCGTCTACCTCGTGTACAACACCATCTCCAACCTGCTCACCCAGGCCGAGCAGGTCGCGTGCTTCCGCAACGCCGCCCGCCACCTGACCCCCGGCGGCCGGTTCGTGATCGAGCTGGGGGTGCCCGAACTCCGCGCGCTTCCGCCGGGCCAGCAGGCCACCGTCTGGCACTGCGAGCCCGGCTACATCGGCGTGGACACCTACGACGTCCTCCACCAGCACCTCGTATCCCACCACGTCAGGTTCGACGACAGCGGGCAGGCCCGGCTGTTTCGCAGCCCGCACCGCTACATCTGGCCGGCCGAACTCGACCTCATGGCCCAGCTCGCCGGGTTCGAGCTGGAAACCAGGCACGCGGACTGGTCCGGAACCGAGTTCACCGCCGAGTCGCCATCCCACGTGTCCGTCTACCGCATCCCGCCCCACCAC
>NZ_JBFATZ010000035.1:0-34605 GCF_040678635.1 Thermopolyspora sp. NPDC052614 | reverse complement strand
GCGCGGCGGCGTCCCGTCGCGGCCTGCACAAGAGCCGGGCCGCAAGGCGCGCGGCGGCGTCCCGTCGCGCGGACCGGTTGTCCGGGGCGGGCTCGTGCTCGGGGGCGGGCCGGCGCGGCGCGGGCTCGCGATCCGCCGCAGACTCCTGACCAAGGGCGGGCTGATGCGGGCCGCGGCTGTGATCCGGCCCCGCGGCCGTGGACCCCTCAGCCTCGGACACCTCAGCCTCGGGCTGGGAGGTGGTGGACGGATCAGCCTCGGGCGAGGCGGCCTCGGGCAGGGCCGTCTCCGGCACCGACCGGTCCGGTCGAGCCGTCCCCGGCGCAGAAGAGGCGGAGCCGGAGCCCCCGGGCTCAGGTCCGGCCCCCCGCGGCACACCCGGACGCGGCGCGGGCGGGTGCGCAACGCGCGGGCGCGGTGTGAAGGGTTCCGGCCCATCCGGTTCCGGCATGCCGGGTTTTGGCGTGGCCGGGTGTGGCGCGGACGGTTCCGGCCGAACCGGTTCCGGCATGTCCGATCGCGGCATGTCCGATTGCGGCCTGTCCGATTGCGGCGTGGCCGGTTCTGGCACGGACGAGTTCGGGACACCAGGGCGCGGCGCGGACGGTTCCGATCCATCCGGTTCCGGCCCATCCGGTTGTGGCGTGTCCGGTTGTGGGGTGTCCGGTCGCCGCGCCGACGGGTCCGGGGCGGCCGGGGCCGGTGCGCCGCCGGGCGGAGCGGCCGGTGCACCGGGGGTGGCGGGGGTGGCGGGGTCGGTGACGGGGGTGGGGGTGTTACGGCCCGGGATGAGGCCCAGCATGCACATCAGCAGCACGTCGGCGCGCAGCTGGTCCATGGTGCGCGGGTCGCCGTTGTTCTTGAAGGCCTTGGCCAGGGCGGTGATGCGGTTGGCGGCGGCGACGGTGGCGATCAGCGGCAGGTTCACCCCCAGCAGCGTGGCGGTGCCCTGCTCGTCCTCACGCACCTCCATGCGCCGGTCCTTCTGCGCCGCCCTGGCCTTGGCCGCCACCTCCTCCGCAGCCAGCTCGGCGACCGTGGCCGCGACAAACGCGCGCAGCCGGCCGGTGGTCATCGACGCAGCGTGCGGGAGCACCGCCGCCTCGACCCTGCGCATCGCCGCCTGAGACAGGCCGGTCAGCCCGGTGACGATCACCTTGGCGCGGGGCAGGTCGATCGCGGCCGACTTCAGCAGCGCCCCGGTGGCGGGCAGATCATGGGTCAGGGCGTAGGCCAGGCCCTGCAGCACACCGGCCGAATACTCCGTCAGCGTCAGCGCCAGCGAGATCTCACTGCAGACGCCCTCGCTGACGTCGCTGGAGCAGATCACCCCGTCTCGGGTGTAGCGGGCCTGATCCCGCGCCTCCAGCTCGGCGACCGCCTCCAGCTCGGCGGCCTGCGCCCAGGAGGTCAGCCGCCGCCAGCCGATCATCACCGAGATCAGCTCATGGTTCTTCAGCGTGCCCATCGCGGCGCCGGTCCCGGCCAGACGCTCCAGCAGCACCGCCAGCCCCGCACCCGGCGACATGAACTCGGCATCCTCCGCAACCAGGCCCGCAGCATCCGCACCGGCATCCGCGCAGGCATCCTCCGAGGCGGCCGCGCAGGCATCCCCGCAGACAGCGTCTGAGGTGGCCACGCGGGCGTCCCCGCAGGGATCCTCCGAGGTGGCCGCGCGGGCCTTCGCGCAGGCATCGTCCGTGGTGGCCGTGGTGGCCCCGGCGGCTACGGTGGCTGCATGAGCCGGGTGGGCCGAGTGGGCGGCAGGGGCTGGGGCGGCAGAGGGGCCGGTTTCCTCCGGACGGGTGCGGGCCGGGGTGTCATCGGGGTGGGTGGGTTGCGAGGCGGCCTGGGCGTTGGTATCGCGGGGGCGGACCGTTTGATCGGGCGGCCGGGTGGAAGGCGCGCTCGGCGTGGGGGACGGGGCAGGGGCGGAGCCCGGCGCCGAAGAGCCCGGTGATGTGGAGCGGGGGGAAGGGGAGCCCGGTGAGGTGGAGTGTGGTGAGGTGGGGTGCGACGGGGAGCGGGGGGAAGGGGTGGCGGGGCCGGTGGCGGCGGCCATGGGTCACCTTCCTTTCGCTTCCTTGGCGGGCTGGCCGGCTTCTATTCTCTCGCGTTCAGGTCGAACATGCGAACGAAGCATTTGCGACATGGGCGGAAATGGCGAGGCAGATCAGAAGGCTTAAGGGAAGATTTTTTCGAATGAGCGAGGGCCTGAGCCGACTGAGGGCTCGCCACACCCAATGATCAATGCGTCGGCGGTCAACGCGTCCATCAAAACCTGCCGAGGGGATCGGATGGGACGATCATCTGGACGTCCGGGGCGCTGCCCGGCAGCACCCACGACCCGACCGCGGCCCGGATCCGGGGGCTCTTGCGCAGGCTGGAGCGGGCCGGCATTCTCACCCTGGCCGACAAGGGCTACCAGGGTGCAGGAAATCCGCTGGTCACGCCCTGCAACGGCAAGAACGGGCCAGAGTCCCATAGCAGCGGCCATCGCGACGACGTCACCCGGCTCATGCCTTGATCAAGGCCATCCCACCGGTACGCGGCCGCGTCGGCCGACCGCGTAAGCGACCGGACCGCCTCTACGCCGACCGCGGCTGTGACAATGACAAGTACCGCCGCATGGTCTGGCGCACCGGCATCAGACCCATCATCGCCCGACGCGGCACCCCACGCGGTTCCGGCCTGGGCACCCACCGGTGGGTGGTCGAGCGGACGATCGCGCTCCTGCGCTGGTTCCGCCGTCTGCGCGTCCGCTGGGAGGTACGCGACGACATCCACGAAGCGTTCATGAAGCTAGCTGCGGCAATTATCTGCTGGCGACGCCTCGTCCGGTGATCTTTCTATTTGGACCTCTAAGCTCGGAAGTCCGCTGGGGACGACCCGCCACGACGGACCCGCGTGACGCCCGGGCCAGGTGGGCCGGGCGTCATCGTCGCGTGGTGTTTCTTGACGGCAGCACGCTGCCGGGTGGCGCGTGGCCCCACAGGGCTGACAGTGGGGTGATGAAGATCTTTTCGCCGGAGGCCAGGTTCGTCGTGCCCAGGTGGAGGACGTAGCCCGCGACGAAGCGGTCGCCGAGGTGGTCGCGCAGCCAGCGCAGGTGCTTGGCGTCCTCGCTCTTGGGCGTGGCCGAGGCCTTCACCTCGATGCCGATGAGGCGGCCGTCCCGGCGTTCCAGGATGAAGTCGATCTCCCGCTTGTCTCTGTCCCGGTAGTGGCGGACGGCGGTCTCCCGCGCGGCGAAGCCGGTCAGCTTGAGCAACTCGGCGAAGACGAACGTCTCCAGCAACTCGCCCAGGCCGGGATGACCTGGGACCAGGAGCATCTCCGGGTCGGCGTCCAGCAGGTAGGCCGCCAGGCCGCTGTCGGTGACGTACGTCTTGGGTGCGTGGGTGACCCGCGAGGACAGGTTGTTCGACCAGGCGGGGGCCGATGCCACGAGGAACACGGTCTCCAGGTAGGCCAGGTAGGAGCGTACGGTCGCCGCGTCCAGGCCGAGCCGGTTCGCGACGCGGGACACGACGAGTTGTCCGCCGGTGTTGGCAGCAACCAGGGCGATCAAATCGGGGATCGCCTGGGCCTTGTGGATCTGCGCGAACTCTCGGATGTCACGAGAAATCACCGTGTCGAGGTAGCCACGGAACCAACTCCTGATCGCGGTTCGGGAGCTGAGCCGTACCACCTCCGGGTAGCTGCCCTGGCATATCAGGCGGATGTAGTCCTCGCGCGTCCAGGAGGGGTCACCGGCGAGGACGGAACCGGGCTCTTCGAAGATCTGATCGCAGATCCTCCCGTCCCCGCCCGTACGCTCGCTCATCGCGAAGGGCCACAGATCCACGAAGGCGACCCGACCGGCGAGAGACTCGGAGAGTGTGGGAACGCTCAGAAACCGCGTAGAACCGGACAGGACGAACTGTCCCGGCGACCAGTCGTCGTCGACCATCTGCTTGATGGCGAGGATGAGCGGATCCCCCGCCCGCTGGATCTCGTCGATAATCACCGGCTTGGTGCGTCTCCGCACGAAACTCAGCGGATCGTCCCGGGCGATGGAGAGCTGCGCGGGATCGTCGAGGGTGACGAAGACCCCGTCCATGCCTGTGTGGCATGACTTCAACAGCGTGGTCTTGCCCGACTGCCGCGGGCCGTTGACCACCACGATCCGCAGCTCGCCGAGGAGTTCCTTGAGGGTACGGCCAGCCAGCCTGGGAAGAATCTCCAGGACTACCTCCTACCAGGACAATCACCGATGCGCGGAGGCCATCATTCCAGATCCGCGAGGGTAATGTTCCCCAATCTGCCGCGTCGTCAGTCCTGAACCTGCCGAAGGGAAAATGCCCAATCTGCCGTGCCGACAGTCCTTAATCTGCCGGGGCAAAAATCGCCGATCTGCCGTGGTCGTCAATCCTCAACCTGCCGAGGAGAAGATCCCCACTCTGCCCGGGAAGCGACCGGCGCCTGGGGCCGGCCCGCCAAGAGCGGGCGGGTGGGTGTGGTCAAGAGGTGGAGGTGGACTTGGAGGTGCGGAGGGGGAGTTCGCGTAGGAAGAAGACGGCGATGGCGCCCAGGAGGGCCGGGGGGACGGCGAGGAGGAAGACGACGCTCATGGCCTCGGCGAAGGAGTGCACCACGATGTGGCGGACGGCGGGGGCCAGGTCGCGGATGGCCTCGGGGGTGCCGAGGTTCACGGGGCCGGTCAGCGTGAGCTTGGCGGCGGCGAGGAGGCGGGTCATCTCGTCGTGGACGAGGTTGGTGAGGAGGGCGCCGAAGGCGGCCACGCCGACCGCGCCGCCGAGGCTGCGGAAGAAGGCGACGCCGGCGGTGGCGACGGCCATGTCGCGGCGTTCGACGGCGTTCTGGGCGGCGAGCAGGAGGGTGGGCATGCTCAGGCCGAAGCCGGTGCCGAGGACGGCGACCTCCACGCCGATCAGGACATGGGGCGAGCCGGCGTCCAGGCGGGACAGCAGGGCCATGCCGGTGGCCACGAGGAGCAGGCCGATCGTGGGGTAGATCTTCCAGCGGCCGAAGCGGGTGACGAGGCGGCCGGAGACCAGCGAGCCGGTGACGTGCGCCAGGACCATGGGGAGGGTCATCAGGCCGGAGTTCATCGGGCTCATGCCCTTGACGATCTGCAGGTACTGGGGCAGGTAGATCATCATGCCGAAGAGCGTGATGCCGACGAAGTGCGAGGCGGCGCCGCTCAGCACGAAGGTCCGGTCGCGGAACAGGCGCGGCGGCAGGATCGGGTCGGCGGCGCGGCGCTCGGCGAGGACGGCCAGGGCCAGCAGGACGAGGCTCAGTCCGAGCAGGCCGAAGGTCTGCGGCGAGTTCCACGCGAACTCGTGGCCGCCCAGGGACAGCACCAGCATCAGGGACGCCGCGGATCCGGTGATCGTGAACGCGCCCCACCAGTCGATCCGGGCGTCGCGCTTGACGCGGGGCAGCAGCAGCTTGCGCTGCACGACGAGGAGGGCCACGATCGCGAACGGCACCGCCAGGTAGAAGCACCAGCGCCAGCCGAGGCCCTCGGCGTCCACGAGCAGGCCCCCGAGCAGCGGCCCGGCCACGGTGGAGATGCCGAAGGTCGCCCCGACGTAGCCGTTGTAGCGCCCGCGCTGCCGGGGCTCGACCACGTCGCCGAGGATGACCTGGACCAGCGCCATCATGCCGCCCGCGCCCATCCCCTGTACGGCTCGCGCCGCGATGAGCGTGGCCATGTCCTGCGCCATGCCCGCCGCCACCGACGCACCGGCGAACGTCACCAGGGCGAGTTGAAACATTCGCTTGCGACCGAACAGGTCCGACAGCTTGCCCCAGAGCGGCACCGACACCGTCATGGTGAGCAGGTTCGCGCTCGCCACCCAGGAGAGCTGGTCCTGCCCGCCGAGTTCGCCGACGATCGTCGGCAGCGCCGTACCCACCACCGAGGTGGACAACATCGAGGTCAGCATGGCCAGCAGCAGCCCCGACAGGATCTCGAGCACTTCCCTGTGGGTGTAAACGCGCCGCTCCGCGGCTGCCGTGGTCGGGACGTCCGGTCGGATGCCTGTCTCAGTCACGAACGCCCCCTATACATGTACCGTGCACATGATTTTTAGTAGACGCCCGTTTACTTGTCAATATTCCGGTCGGTGAGCACTACAGTGCACAGGGAGACGATCAGAGACGTCCGGGGCGACCGGACGCGAGGGGACGGCAGCGACCATGGACACCCAGCTGAACGCCTCGCCGGCCGCGACCGGGGGCCCGGCCCGGCCGTGTCGGGACCGCGAGGCCACCACCCGGCGGATCCTGGAGGCCGCCACCGTGCTGTTCGCCGAGCACGGGTACGACCATGTGACCATGCGCATGATCGCCAACGCGGCGGAGGCCAACGTCGCCCTGGTCAACCGCTACTTCGGCAGCAAGGCAGGGCTGTTCGCCGAGGTGCTGGCCTCCCGCTCGCCGCTGGAATCGGTGATCGAGGGCGACATCGAGGGCCTGCCCGCCCGGCTCGCGGCGCATGTGGCGCGGCGGCTCAGCGCGGAGACCGCCGACCCGGTGGCGCGGGCGATCGACCGGGCCGGCAGCAGCCCCGAGATCCGGGTGATCCTGCGCCAGCGCGTGGAGAGCGCCATCCTGGGACGGCTCACCGACAGACTGGAGGGCCCGAGGGCACGCGAACGCGCCACCCTCGCCACCGCGATCATCCTCGGCGGCGGCTCCCTGCGCCGCACGTTCGACCAGGACGCGGCCCAGGACCTCGACCTGGCGTCGCTGGAACGCCGCCTCACCGCCATGTTCACCGCGTGCCTCACACCGTGACCGCGCCCGGCGCACGCGGTCACACCGAGGGCGGAGCCAGCCCGGCGGCCTTCCCGCCCTCCACACACACCCGCACCCGGAACGCGTGACCACGCGGTCGGCGGGCGCGAGGCGACGCGAGTGCGCTCATCCGGGTGACTCGCGGCGCTTCCCGCAGCCCGCCGTCCGAGGTCGGAGTCGCCGGCTTCCCGCTCGATGAGGCGGACGCGGTCCTCGTGGGTCGCGCCCATGTGGGTGCCTCACCCGGCGCACGCGGTCACGCCGAGGGCGGAGTTATCCCTGCGGTCTCCCCGCCCTCCACACATCCGTACCCGAACCCGCGTGACCACGCGGCCGACGGGCGCGAGGCGACGCGAGTGCGCTCGTCCGGGTGACTCGCGGCGCTTCCCGCAGCCCGCCGTCCGAGGTCGGCGTCCCCGGCTTCCCGGACACCCGGCGTACGAAAGCGCCACGTCGCCGACGAGCGCGGCCAGGTTCCGGATCGCGATCAGGACGCCAGGTCGCGGATCCGCTCGATGAGGCGGACGCGGTCCTCGTGGGTCGCGCCCATGGGGGTGACGTTCAGGGTGGTGACCCCGGCCTCTCGCATCGCGGCCAGCCGCTCGCGTACCTGGCCCTCCGAGCCGACCAGCGAGATCTTCTCCAGCAACTCCCGGGGTACCAGCGCGGCGGCCTCGTCCTTCTTGCCGGACAGGTACAGCTCCTGGATCTGCTCGGCCTCCTTCTCGTAGCCGTAACTGCGGGCGAGGTCGTTGTAGAAGTTCTTGCCCTTGGCCCCCATGCCGCCGATGTACAGCGCGAGCATGGGCCGGGCGAAGTCGAGCAGGCCCGCGACCTCGTCGCCGTCGCCGATGGCGAGCATCGCCTGCACCACGATGTCCAGCTCCCCAAGCTCGGGATCGCGCTTGGCCTTCCCGGCGGCCAGCGAGGCGCCCCAGACGTCGGCGGCCTTCTCCGGGATGAAGAAGATGGGCACCCAGCCCTCGGCGATCTCGGCGCTCAGCTCGACGTTCTTCGGGCCGATGGCGGCGATGAAGATCGGGATGCGCTCCCGCACCGGGTGGTTGATGAGCTTGAGCGCCTTGCCGAGGCCCGTCCCGCGCTCGGGCGGCAGCGGCAGGGTGTAGTACCTGCCGTCGTGCACCACCCGCTCGCGCCGCCACACCTTGCGGCAGATCTCGACCACCTCCCGCGTACGGCCCAGCGGCGCGGTGTACGGGATCCCGTGGAACCCCTCGATGACCTGCGGCCCAGAGGCACCAAGGCCGAGCACGAACCGCCCGTTGGAGACGTAGTCGAGCCCGGCCGCGGTCATCGCCAGCAGCGTCGGCGTACGCGTGTAGATGGGCAGGATCCCGGAGGCGATCTGCAGCCGCTCGGTCTTGGCGGCGATGAAGCCCATCTGGCTGACCGCGTCGAAGCTGTACGCCTCGGCCACGAAGACGATCTCAAGCCCGGCCTTCTCGTAGTCGCCGAGCTCCTCCACCGTCTCCTTGAAGCCTCCGGCGTAGTTGATGGTCATCCCGATCCGCATGCTGTCGCCTCCAGCCACCAACCGAATAAAGTTCTATTGGCCGACAGCCTAACGACTCCCGCCGCCCAAACCAACAACACCCCCCGAACAGACCGGCGGACCCTGGGCGGCGCAGATCAGCCCGCAGCGGCCCCGCGTCGATCGGGTCAATCGCGTCGACGTGAGTACGGAGTCGATGTGACGCAGTCGATGTGAGTACGGACGGGCCGGACGGATCAGGCCGGGCCGGAGGCAATGGGCAGGCTCGGAAGGATCAGGCGAGGCCGGGCGAAGTGGCCAGGCGGCCCACGCGGGCGAGGTCCTGGGCGGTGTCGATGTCGGCGGGGTCGGAGACGTCCTCGCAGGGAACGTCGGTGATCAGGTCGGCGTTGCGGCGCAGGAAGGGGCGTGCCCCGACGTCCCCGACCGCGAGTTCGGCGACCTCGGCGAAATGCTCGCGGGCGATCAGCACCGGGTTGCGGCGCCGTCCGCTGTAGGTGGCGACCGCGACGGAGGCCCCGGACTTCCAGGCGGCGACCAGCCGCCGGACCGCCTCGGCACCGACGAGCGGCTGATCGACCAGCGCGACGACGACGGCCCGCGCCTGCGGCGGCAGCGCCGCCAGCCCCACCCGGAGCGAGGACCCCATGCCGCTCTCCCAGTCCGGATTGCGCACCGCCACCGCGCCGTTCACCTGCACGGTGGCCGCGCCGAGCACGACCACGACGGGGTGACAGCCACCCTCGTGCAGCAGCCGCACCCCCCGGTCGGCGAGCAGTTCACCACCGAACTCCACCAACGCCTTGGGCGTGCCCAGCCGAGTGCCGCCACCCGCCGCGAGCAACAGCCCGGCCACCCCGTCGTGTGATCGCCCCGGCACGGCGCCCACCCCTCTCACGATCTTGAACCACTCTACGCCTCCACGGCCCACATCGTGAAACCCACGCGACATGCGTGGCGGCGATCTCCGGGCCAAGGAATGTTTTTTCATCCTCGGGCTGCTGCATGGTCTTGCAGCACGGCGATGGCCTTAGTGGGCGTTTTATCCTGGGGTTTCTGTCTGATCCTGGGTCAGGTGCGCGGATGGTGGGTGGCGGTGGCGATCTGGTCGATGAGCGTGGTGCCGGCGACCGAGTCCTGCACGGAGGCGGCGGTGACCAGTACCGCCGGCAGTGGTCCGAGGGTGTCGACGACGATGCCGCGCTTGCGGCCGACGATCTTTTTGGCGGCGTCGATGCCCTGGTCGGCGGCGGGGACGTTGGTGGAGGTCTTGACGCTCTGGGCGTCCAGCACGCAGGCCGATGGCTCGGGCTGGCGGCCCTCCTGCGCGCACCGCTTGGCGCCAAGCCCGGCTCCGACCGACGCCCGACCGGAGAGGCAGCCCGTACCGACCTGCGGGACATCTTCGACGCGGTCTTGTATGTGAACCGGACGGGGATCGCCGTCCAGCACCACCCGGACGGCTTCGTCCTTGAACTCCCGGCTGAATCGCGGGTTACGTTCCGCCACAGCCTTCCCTTCCGGTTCCCCCGCAACCCTAGTTGGGAAGGTGTCCGGAAGATCTGGGGCACCTCACTGCCCGCCGCTGGCCGAAGCGTGGTCGATACCGGGATCGAGACGTCCGCTAATGATCTTATGTTCTGCCCGGAACCAGTTGTGGCCGGTCTGTGATCGAGATCGCATTGCCTCTCGATGGATATCGGCCGGGCTGCCGAGCAGTGCCTTCTTCGCAATGAGGTGAGGGCTTGCGCGTTCCTTGTCACGGCGCATGACCGAGTGGTGTCTGATTCGGTATTGACGGATCCACGATAGTCGATCACAGTGTGGATGATCATTTTTATGTCGTCTTTAGGTGTATAAATGGCGGCCGACGGGCCGTGTTTCTCGCTCTGGTGTGGAGGGTGCGGCCGTGGCTGCTCGGCATGCTCGAATTCCATTATCTGGGCTGGTCGTCACTCTTGTTCTGGGGGTGTTGGTCGCCGGGGCGGGCCTGCCGGACGTAGCGCTCACTCATGCTTCCGCTGCCGGGCCGAATCCGGAGGAACGGTCGGTGGAGGGCCGGGAACTTCCGGAGATTAAGGAGTTCAAGGGCGCGGAGGACGGCGTATCGCCACCTACACCGCGTGCGCCGGTTTGGCCTAAGGCAGGGCAAGCCGAAGTGGAGTTGAACGACTCCGCGAAGTTGAAGCGCGCGGGGACGTTGCCGGTACGTGTGGCCCGGCTGTCTCGTGATGAGCCGGTTTCCGTGAAGGCGGGCAAGGCCGAGGCGAATGCCTTCGCCGATGCGGCGGGGAAGACGGGCCAGGCCTGGGATCCGCCGTCGAAGGTGCGTGTGGAGACGTTGGGGGCCGGGCAGGCCGCCGCCCTGGGCGGGGTGGGGGTCGGTGTGCGGGTGGCGCGTGCCGACGGCGGTGAGGATCGCGGGCGCGTTCGCCTGGCGCTGTCGTATCAGGATTTCCGTGACGCGTACGGCGGTGGGTTCGCCGGGCGGTTGCGTTTGGTCCGGCTCCCGGCCTGTGCGCTGGCGACGCCCCGGCCCGCAGACTGCACGGCCGTTCCGGTGACCGTGCCGGCGGTCAATGATGTCAAGGCCGGGGAACTCGTCGCCGATGTGGAGGTGGCGCCGGCGGCCCGGGCGGGCGCGGGTGGCGCTGCGCCGACGTCGGAGGCCGCGATTTATCTGCTGGCGGCTTCCGCCGCGGAGGCGCCGGGGGCGGGGGACGGCACGTTCGCCGCGACCGATCTGAAGCCGTCGGGGACGTGGGAAGCGGGCACGTCGGGTGGATCGTTCGGGTGGAGTTTCCCGTTGCCCGAGCCGCCATCCCCGGCCGGCAACGGGCCTGACCTCGAGTTGTCCTATGACTCGGCGGCGGTGGAGTCGATGTCGTGGGCGACCAACCCGCAGTCGGGGTGGGCGGGCCTGGGCTGGGATCTGCCGACCGCGTTCATCGAGCGGCGGTTCCCGACCTGCTCGCAGGAGGGGGTGATGCCCACCGGGTTGGGGGATCTGCAGTGCTGGGAGTCTCCCGACGCCAACGACGGGCGCGCCGACTCCAACGACCAGACGAACTCGGAGTTGATCCTCTCGCTGAACGGGGTGTCGGGCCGGCTGGTGCGCGAGCCGGCGAGTGGGACCTGGCACACCGAGCAGGACACGGGCTGGAAGATCGAGCAGGTGCCGGGCGCGGAGGCGGGCGACGCCTACTGGAAGATCACCGACCAGACCGGGATGGTGTACCGGTTCGGCTACCGCAGGGACGCCTCCTGGCAGACCCGGTATGTCGGTGACGAGGCGGGTGAGCCCTGCTACAGCAGCCGTTACAGCTCCAGCCTGCCGGTCTGCGCGGCGACCTGGCGATGGAACCTGGACCAGGAGGTCGACTCCGACGGAAACGTCATCGACTATTCCTACGTCCGCGAGGTCAACAATTTCTGCTGGCACCCCACCGCCACATGCACAAACACGGGAACCGGGCCGCGGTATGCCTCCTATGACCGGGGCGGGTATCTGCAGCGGGTGGAGTGGGGCCACAACCAGCGCATCCCGGAAAGCGTGCCGACCACCAAGATGGAGTTCTCCTCGGTCGATCGGGAGAACTTCGAAATCCCCGGGGATCTGCAATGCGACACCACCGCCGCATGCACCAACCGGACGACCGCGTACTTCATCACCAAGCAACTGGATACGGTCACCACCTATGCCCGCAGGCCGGGGACATCGGAGTGGGACGATGTGGCCAAGGTGGACCTGGACTACAAGGTGGTCACCTCATATGTGGGTGACGGACCGCAGGATGTGCGCTTTTATCTGTGGCTGGACGCCATCCGTCAGACGGGCCTTGCCGGGGACGGGCAGATCGAGCTCCCCAAAATCGGCTTCGACGCCGTGATGCTGCCGCACAAGACCATCTGGGACGAGTTCGCGACGCCGCAGACCAGCTATGTGGAGACCCCGGGGCTGGGTGCGATCGACAACGGGCTGGGAGGCCGGATCGAGATCACCTACGGGCAGGCCACCCCCTGCGCGGAAGGGACGCAGTCGGATTGCTGGCGGCACACCTACACCTACCTGACGTGGCGCGAGATGCAGGTGTGCAGCGGCGGCGTGTGCTGGACCGAGTGGCGCGAGGTGCCCGCGACGGTCAAACTGGACTACCAGAAGCTGCTGGTGACCAAGGTTGTGGAGAAAGACCTCGTCGGAGGGTCGCCCGATCGGGTCACCCGCTACCAGTATCTGGGCACCCCGGCCTGGCTGACCCCGATCAGTTTCATCGACCCGTTGATCGGCAACGACGAGCCGAACGAGTGGCGCGGCTACGGCAAGGTCCGCACCATCTCCGACGCCGAGGATCCGGCCAACTCCACGGTGACGACCCAGACGTTCTTCCGCGGCCTGGGCGCAACCATCACCGACTTCGACGGCAACGTCCACCCCGATCCGCGTGCGATGGCCGGGCAGGTCTTGGAGGAGCGCAGTTGGCGCCGCTCCACCGGCGGCGTCGCGACGGTGACCGCCAAAGCCACAACAATCCCACTTTCGTAAGAGTGCCGTCTTCGATCCCGCACGTGCCCCCCTCGCCTGTGCTCTCGTCTGCCGTCGCCCACTCCTAGCCCAGCGGAGCAGGGGGCACCGGTCAATGTGGAGCCCCCCACTGGAGGAACGACATTGACCGGTGCCCCCTGGTCTGCTCGGCTGGCTTGGGCGAACGGCAGACGAGAGCACAGGCGCGCCCCGGCCACGACGTACGGCGCGTTCGCTTGGTGCGGCTGCTCTCGGAGTCAGAGCCCCCGCCGGAGGCAGGATCTTCTAATCCCCCGAATCCGCGGGATGCTAGGTACAGACGGCAACGCCCGACCAGGGTCGATCGGGCGTTGGGATCAAGATTCAGAGACGGAAATACTCTCCCTAGGAGCTGGCCAGAGTCTCACCGTGGAACGGACGGTCAGACTAGGTCGTCGAACTCGCCGCGCTTGATGCCGCGAACGAAGGCTCTCCAGTCGCCAGGTTTGAAGGCGAGCGCGGGGCCATGGGGGTTCTTGGAGTCGCGGACGACGATCACGGTGGTGTCAGCGTTGATCGTCGCCACCTCGACGCAGTTGCCCCCGGTGCCGTTGGAACGGCTTGACTTACGCCAAGCCGCGCGGGAGAGGTCCATAGGAGCCCTCTCGCCCTCGTGGTTCACTTACTTCCTCCTGCTACCTGCGTGATCAAACGGCGGGTTTGATCAGGCCCAAGCGCTCGGGCGCGCAGATGATCGAATAGCCGGGTGTAGGCGTCTACCTCGGAAGATTCTTCCAGGTAGATACCGCCTCTCCAGTACTCAACGTACACGATGGCGGGATCGGATGGCTTGGGGAATTTCAGGAGGCTGAAGCCTCCGTTCATCGCCGGGTGCGCGCCGCTGTCGAACGGAAGTACCTGTATGTTGACGTGGTTCTGCACCGAGAGATCGGCAAGTCTCCGTAGCTGGCCGCGCATGATGTCGGGGCTGCCGACCTCGCGGCGGAGGACGGCTTCGTTGAGCACCATCCACATCTCGGGCGGGCTCGGGGCAGTGAGGCGTTCTTGGCGTTTCATGCGGATTGACAGGGTGTGCGCAAGCTCGTCTTCGGGTGGCCGAGTCGGCTCGGCTTCCAGGACGGCGCGGGCGTACTCCTCGGTTTGGAAGAGTCCCGGTACGTACTCGGACTCATATCCCCAAACGGCGGATGCGTCTTCTTCCAGACCAACGTAGCTCTGGAAGTACTCGGGGATCGCGTCGGACATCTTGTCCCACCACCCGCGCTTGCGGGCATCGCGAGCCAGTTGGAGAAGCGTGTCCTTCGACTGGCCCGTCACGCCGTAGATGTCCAGCATCACGGACACGTCCGCAACGCGGGCGGTTGTCTGGGCGGCCTCGATGCGCGTGACGGTAGGTGGTGAGCATCCGAGCCGTTCGGCAACGGCCTCGCGCGACAGCCCCGCGTCTTTGCGCAGGCCGCGCAGGATGGCCGCGAGGCGGCGTTGGCGAGCTGATGGACTGCGCTGTGCTGACATGCACCCCTCCCGAGATCCACGATGCAGTCTCCTCTGACGATCTTGCACTGACAAACTGAACTAAGTACATTCTGATACGACTTGCAGAGCGATCCTAGTTGCCCTCACACTTGGTTCACGATGAACTCCGGTTAGGACATCTTTGGGAAGGCTGCTGGTCATAGGGGACCTATCGATGCACCGCGCCTTCTTCGCCCGACGCACCGGAGGTCTCGGACGGTCTGTACTTAGTGCATACCGCTAACCGTAATGCTTGCTCTGTTTCAGGAAGGGAGTTGGTGACCGTGACCGCTCCCCCTGCGATCCGCACGATCGCCTACCTGATTCAGGTGCAGAACGCGGCGGGCGACTGGGACAACGTTGGAGAGTTCGAGTTCGCCAAGTCCCGCAGCGTTCACACCGTCGCGAACAGCGTCCTGCACACACGCAGCAAGGAACATCCTGGCCAGCGGTGCCGGGTCCTGGCCTGGGACGTATGGGCGGTCCAGCGATCCACCGACTGTGACCCGTTCCCGCAGGACGGCTATCCGTCCACACAGTTCGCCTGGCTGTCGGCCATGCGGGAGAACGTCACGCCCCATGCCGAGGTCACCTCAGCAGCGGCGGAGTGATCCATACCGCGCTGCTCGCACAAGCGATGTCCCCCGACTTCTCTGGAGGTTCGATGTCAACGGAGAGCCCGCAAGACGCGACAAGCAAGACCCGCAAGCAGCGCTTGTATCGGCAGGCTCTAGAGGGTGCGGTGCGGAACGCCGACAACCCCGTCTCGCAGTGCTTCGCGGGCTATCTGCCCGTGCTGTTCGTCTTGGCGGGGCTCGGGGCGCGCACGTTGGCGGGGCCGGTGCTCGCGCTGGTGCTGGTGGCCAGCGCGGTCAGCGTCGGAACTCTCCTGGTGGGACTGCGACGGCTTGCGCTGGGGAAGTCCCGGGGGTCGATCGACTGGGACGGCGAAGAGCCGTATGAGCAGGCCGTACGCGCGGAGACCTCTGCGCAGGCGCTTGGCGTGCTGGACGAAACGGCGACGTGGATTCGGAAACTCGGGTACCGGACGCATCTGTTCCGTATGGAATGCCTGTGCGACAAAGACGACGCCGAGTGTGCCTGCCGGCATCGGTGGATCGCGGGCGTCGCACCATTCCCGGGCACGGGCCGCGCGGTCCTGCTGGTGGGAGACCGATTGCTCAACGATGAGCCCAAGATCCTGCAATTCGTGATGGCGCACGAACGGACCCACATCGCTCCCCTGATGTTCTGGACGCACAGGGTAAGGACCGTGGTCGCCACCTTGGGGGCGACGATCGCGGGCATCCTGACGTCCGGCATCACGGTCTGGGCCGCTGCGGTCGCGCTGCTGGTGGTCCACGTGATGTGGGGGTGGGCGATCGAACTGGCCTGCGACGCACGGGCCGCGCGGCGTCACGGGGACGTCGCTCCCCAGTTCTGGGCCATCTATGGCGAGGCAAAGACCCGATCTCGGCGCGCCGTTCGGTCCGTATGGCGGCGGGGTCTCTGGCTGGTGGCACGGATGGTGCCCAGTCACCCCCCGGTGCCTCTGCGGGCCTGGTTATGCCGCGTCCTGTACAGCAACGCGGTACGCCGCACGCCCAGGGTCGAGTAGGGGCGGGCAATGCGACTTCGTACCCTCGTCATCCTTATCGCGGCGGCGCTGCTCGCGACGGTCGTAACATGCCTGCTGGTCTTCCCGCTGCTCCCGGCCGACCACGCCCGGCCGTCGTCGGTGCGGGTCGATCTCCCCGCCACCACTCCCACGGCGACGACTGCCGATACGGAGAGCATCGGGAGCGAGACCGGCGATGAGTCCGACCGCGACATTCCCCGTGTCGCACCTGGCACCCGGCCGAACGGTCAGCGGGTGGGCCTACCGGAAGTGGTGACGGGCTGATGGGCGGCCACCCCCAGCCGCACGGCTACTCAAGCACAGGAACAGCGATCACGGACGCGGCCGGTCAGCCGGGTCTGCAACGGCGGCGAGATGGCATGGCGCGGAACATGAACAAGCGCTTCACGAGCTGCATCGCCCTTCCCGCCATGGCGTCATCGGTCGGGACCGCGCGTATGTACACACGGCATCTGATGGAAAAATGGAACTTGATGGCCGTGGTGGATGACGCGGAACTTGTCGTCAGCGAAATAGTCACGAACGCGATAAAGGCGGCGAACCTCATCCCTCCACAGGCGCGCTACCCCGAGTTGTACGACCGCCTTGAGGTGGTCTGCCTGTGCCTGCGGGCGCTGGAAAACGAGCTGCTTATCGAGGTGTGGGACGCCAATCAGGAGTCACCCGAACGCCGTGAGGTGACTCTTGACGAGGAGGGCGGCCGGGGCCTTTTCCTGGTGGAGTCGCTGTGCACGCAATGGGGCGTGCGTCCGCTGATCGGCGGAAAAATTGTGTGGGCGACAATCGGCCTGTAGAACTCAATGTGGAGAAAGCGCCATCTCAAAGAAAGGAAGATAGTTGGAGAGCCTTCTGATTGACCTCAAGGGCCGAGAGGTTAAGGCTGCGGCATGCGGTAGGTGTAAGGGCTCATCTTCAGACCACACGATCAGGTCAATAATGCAGGTGAAGCCGTCGCAGGCTTCCGATGAAAAGGTCAGCAAGGGAAGCTGATATAGCGGTCGCGCGAATCTCCCGATAAGGAACAGTCCGATACTGCGGCGTCTGGACATTCCGTCCGACGATGCGTAGCTTCGAGTCAACGGAGAGAAGGAGGCTCGCGAATGACCGTCCTGATTGCTCTCAAAGATCGGCCGCTGAAGCCTACGGGGTGCGGGAACTGTTCGGGGTCATCCTCGGATGCCAGCATCAGGCCGAAGAGAGAAGCCGAACAGGTGGAACTCGACACGGAGATGTGTCGGGCGGAGGAAGTCTAAGTTAAGCGCTCGTCGGGGATCGCCGGTCACGGTAACGAGGGAGACCATGATCATGCTCAAGTCGTCCTATTACAATCACGTGACCGTGATCGGCGACCCTGAAAAGGCGGTGCTGTTCAACAAGTTTTGGGGCAGTATCGCGCTGGTCGATCGGTCTACTGTAGACGCGCTGGCAGCGGGAGACGTTGAAGCCCTGCCGGCCGCGAGGGTAGCGGAACTGGAGAAGAGCGGCTTCCTGGTTCCCGCCGACATGGACGAGAAGGCGGCAGCTCGGGAGCGTTATGTGCAGAGCAAGGCTAATAGCGCGCTGCTGGCTATCACCGTGGAACTCACTCAAGAATGCAATCTGGCCTGCGCCTTCTGCTATCAGAATAGCTATCGCTCGGCGGGGGCGATAACCACCGAGGCGATCCAGCGGATATGCCGATACATCAATGCCGTGATAAGCGAGAAGCGTAGACCGATCACGGATCTCTCCTTGCGTTTCATTGGCGGCGAACCGTTGATGCAGAAGAAAAAGATACTGGAAGCCGTCACTGAGATAAGGGCGCTGACAGGGCGACTCGGCGTGGTCCTCCACGTTCAAATCGACACAAACGGTCTGCTTCTAGATGAGACCGTGGTCCGCGAGATGGACGCAATCTCGATCACCCTGACGAACAAGGGCGATCACGACACGGTGCGAGTGCGGCACAACGGCGCGGGCAGCTACGACCAGATCGTGAAACGAATCAAGCGACACGCGGATCATTTCAACGACTATGGCACGGTGCTCGCGATTCGTTACAACGTGAATGCGATGAACGCGAGGCACGCGGCGGACGTGTACCGGCTGACAAAGAGTCTGGGAGTCCGCCACGTCGAGTTCGACCTATACAACACCGTGAACTACGACTACAACATACTGGTTCCGACGCTGACACGGGAACAGTTCAAAAAGCTGTACATGGATATCGTACGGCTCAAGATGGAGCACGGGGATATCGTGAGAGACTTTCCCCGGCCGACCTTCGCACCATGCACCGCCTATACGCCATACAACCTGAAAGTGACCGCTGACGGACAGCTTGCGCTATGCGACGCGATGCATTCCCCGATCAGTTCCCTGGATGAGCTGATGGGCGACGTCGGGAGGCACGTCGAGATCTTCGCCGAGACTGCGGCACACAACCCCTTCGACGACCCGCAATGCGGGAGCTGCACGAACGTCGGCATATGCGGGGGCAAGCTATTTTGCAAATCAAACCCGCATACGGACGACAACGACCCGTGCGATTTCCTGCCGTTCGATATGGATGAATTCCTTCGGTTCTTCGCAACGGCATACCCGAAGATGCCCGAACGGTTCGACCTGGGCGGCGTGGCGGACTGACCTGGGCTACCAGCGGTTCTGGTGAGCACGAGCCTCATACAGCAGGATCGAGGCGGACACTGACACGTTCAGTGAATCGGCGTAGCCGAGCATGGGCACCCCTACCCGGGTGAAACCGTGCTCGTACCAGGCTTTAGAGATGCCGTATCGCTCGCTGCCCACCACGATCGCCGTGCGTCCCTGATAGTCGAGACGGCGGTAGTTCACGCTCTCGTCGGTATCGGCAAGGTAGACGGTGAAGCGGTGCCGCTTGAGCCAAGTGATGGCATCGGCGGGCTCGGGGAACTCGATGTGTGGGACGCGGACGCTCATCCCTTGGCTGCCTCGGATGACCTTGGGGTGACTCATGCGGGTACGCCGGTTCGTCATGATCAGCAGGTCAGCCTGGCAGGCATCCAGGGTGCGTATCAGGGTGCCGAGATTTCCGGGGATCTCGATGGCGTCAGTCACAAGGACAAGCGCGGACTTGCCGAAATGGATCTGTTCGGGGTGCCACTCGGGCATGCGGGCAAGGCTGATGATCCCGTCTGGGTTGCCTCGTTCGGCCATTCGCTCAAGAGTCTTGGGTGAGACGCGGAACGCGCGATGGGCTCGCTCGGCCAACTGATCGCTGCGTTTGCGGGCCTCATCCGAATGGATGGCCTCGGGACACCAAAAGAACGTGTCCACGTCCAGGCCGGTGTCAAGGACGACGTTGTTCTCCCACAACCCTTCGGCGACAAACAGCCGGAAACGGTTGGGAGCAGTGTTGTTCTGGATGGACAACACCTGCTTGACCGCAGGATGGCCGATGCCGATTTGCTGAAGATCCATGTAAGCCGCTCAGGTCGTAGGAGGAAACGGGCAAGGCTGCGCCGGAACGACTCCAAGGATATCGGGGTTGGGCGATGCACAACTCGCGTTGCCGCTGCGGGAGCCAGTATCGGGTCATCGAAAGCAGATCGAGGCCGGGCCGCTGTCGTCGCGGCCGGTTGCGGTCCGCATGGGTATGGCGGGGCGGTGGCATGCGGTGCCCGGCTGCGCCGCGTGCGGCCAAGAGTCGGAGGGTGGCGGGGGCGGGGAGGGGCGAGCACGGCGCGAAGCGCCGCGCGCAGTCCCCGAATCTCGCCCCCGGCACCCGGAGCGACCCGGGCGCGCGGTGCTGTGCCGGTGGGGTGTCGGCCGCGTATCGCCGCATCATGATCGAAACCGCGGGGGCACCGGGGTTGCCGGAAGGTTGGCGACCATGTGGATGGGAAGCGGAGCGGCCGGCGGAATGGCCGAAGGCCACCCGTAGGGCAAGCGAAGCGCAGTTCTGCCGGTGGCGGAGCGGCGCGGTACCGGTCGCGCACCGGCGTTCCAGGCGTGGTATATGAAAAGCCTCATGCCCATGGCCTTCCACGGTGACGGTAGCGGGACTATTCCGCTCCAGGGCGCTCGCGGAGCGAGCCTTGATGTTGTAGGGAAACTCATCACACAGAGCGTGGCATGATGAGACAGACCCCCGGTGTGTGGAACCACCGGGGGTCTTGTGCTACAGGGGTCGTGTGAGGGGGCTGACCGCTCCGGGGATCAGCGGGCGGGCTCGGGGGTTTGGTAGTAGTCGGTTAGGCGGGTTCGGTCGGCGGGGGTGACCGATCGGATGATGGCCAGGGCACGGCGGCTGTGGTCGTAGGTGATGGTGTCGGCGATCAGCACGATCGCGGCCGTGGCGCGCATGGCGAGCGCGTCTGTTTCGGCGGGGGTGGCCTGGCGTGCCGTGATGGCGGTGGAGGCGTAGGCGGGGGCGCGGCCAGTGGCCTTGCGCACCGCATCCGGCCAGTCGTGCCCGGCGTCGAGACTGCGGCGGAGCGGCTCGGGGTCGGCGTCGGGGGCGGCGTAGGCGTCGCACAGTTCGACGGGGTTGCCGTAGGCGTCGGCTAGGGCGGTGGCGTGGTGGAACAGCGGGCGCGCGGGGTCGGCGTCGATCAAGGCGGCGATGTCGGCCGGTGGGATGTCCAGTCCTGATGTGATCACGGTCTGCGCGATGTCGGCCGGTGCCGGTCCGTCTGCGGGGTTGTAGCGGCGGACGGGTTGGGTGCGGCGGGGCTGGGGGCGGATCACGACGGTCCCGCGCCCCTTGCGGGCCTCGGCGAGTCCTTCCATCACGAGCTGGCCGAGTACGCGCCGGGCGGTGGTGGTGGACACCTGATAGGCGTCGCACAGTTCGGCCGTGGAGGGTAGCAACGCGCCGGGTCCGTAGTGGCCGGTGGCGATGGCCTGGCGTAGCTCGGCGGTGATGCGGACCCATTGGGGGGCGACGGCCGGGGAATCGGCGCGGGCGTGGGGGTGGTGCGGCTCGCCGATGTGCCCGGGATGGTGACCGTTGGTCGAATGCTTTTTCGGCATGGGGGTTCGTCTCCTGCGCCCTTTCGCTTGACGTGCCGATGTTAGCGCGTCTAACTGTGTACGTCATAGTTTGCGCGCAAACCTTAGCGCGCAATGCTCCCCTGGACGGAGAGTGGTTCATGCAATTCCCGATCGACACGTCCGGGCTGGCGTTCACGGTGGCGGCTCCGCCCACGCCCGCCCGGGACTTCGCGACCAAGAAGGCGAAGGTAACCGACGACGGCGAGCCGGTCATGCAAGTGACCGTTCTCGCTATGGATGGAACCGACTCCATGAAGATCAAGTTCACGGTCGTCGGCGCGGTCCAGCTCGCGCAGGGACAGCCCGTACAGATCAGCGGGCTGTGCTTCGCCACCGCCAAAGAGGGCGAAATGCGCTGGTGGCAGGCTCGCGCGGTCGAACCGATCGGCTACGGGCCGGGCGCGTTCCCGGCGGAGTCGGCGGACTCGGCGGGGGTGATGGAGCAGAGCGAACCGCCCGGCGGCGGGCGTGCCCGCGCGGGCCGCAACCCGCACGCCCCGGTACGCCACGGCGCTCCCCCGGCTTCCCCGGGTGGGCCTGGCGGTCCTGCGGGTCCGCCGGTGCCGGGCGGGGGTGAGGTGTGATGCCGGTCATCAGGCCGCAAGCCGGTAGCCGGGTGCTGTGCTACCGCATCCCGGACGGGTGGCCGGTGCTGCGGGTGACGGGGTCCGATGGGCGGCCGTTCATCGTGGCCGTTGACGGGCTGGGCGCGGCTGACGCTCTGGCGTTCGCGACCCGTCTGGCGCGGGGGGTGGCGCTGTGGACGCGGGAGGTCCGCGAGTGCTACGCCGAAGGTGAGAGCGGCTGGGCACGGCGGGCCGCCGCTGCCGGCGCTGCGGTGCCGAACCTGCTGAGGGCTGAGCTGGTGGAGCCGCATGATCCGCCGTGGCGCGCGCCCACCGTGGAGCACACCCCGCCCAAGTCGGCGGCGGAGTGGGCGGCCGAACTCTCCTCGTCGCCGTGGTCGGCGTCGCACGCGGCGGCCGAACGGCACGGCTGGGAGGTGACGGGGTGAGCGGTTACATGGGTCCGCAGGTTCCGGGGCGTCCCTCGGGGTTGCCGCCTGCGGTGGAGATGCCCCAGATCCCGGTACGGGTCGAGGCGACCACCACATCGCGGCTGACGATGTACGTGCTTCGGCCGCTGTGGCTGGGTCGGCGTGAGCTGGCGTTGTCGCTGACGGTGGTGGCGCTGGTCGGCGGCGGCTGGCTGGCGGGCGCGGCGCTGTGGCCCGGACGGCTGGCGGCCGGTCTGGTGGGTGCCTCGGCGGCGGCGGTGTGCCTGGTGGGCGTGGTCCTCGGGCTGCCGGACGTGCGCGCCCGGATCGGGGCGATGCTGTGGCGCTCGCGCGTGGTGCGCCGGTGGGATCGGGCCTGCCGGTTCGCGGGGCTGGCCACGCACAACGACCGCGTTCCCCGGATCACGCGGGCGGAGCGTACGCCGGTGGGCGAGGTGCTGCGGGTCCGCCTGCCCAAAGGCGCGGCGGTCGCCGATGTGGCAGACCGCATCGAGTACCTGACCGCGTCGCTGGAAGTCGCCGACGTGCGGGCGGAGCGCGATCCCGACAACGCCCGGTATGTGCGGGTGGAGGTGATCCGCCGTGACCTGCTGGACGAACCCGGGCCGGTGGCCTGGCCGTGGGCGCGTCCGTGGCTGCACGGCTGGCAAGCCTCGATGTGGGACCCGTTGCCGGTCGGGGTCTCGGCTGGCGGGAGCGTGCTGTACCTGGCGCTGTTCGACGGCTCCGGGGACGGCGACGGTGGCGAGGCTGCCCCGGGGGGTGATGGGTGATGGGCGTCCACGTGCTCATCGGCGGATCGCCGGAGTCGGGCAAGTCGGTGGCGGTCCAGACCATCATCGCGGGGGCGAGCCTGGACCCGGGCGCGGTGCTGGTGCTGATCGACGGCAAGCACGGGGTCGAGCTGGCGACGTGGGAGGCGATCGCACACGGCGGGGTCCGCTCCGACATCGCCGGAGCGATCGAGGCGCTTTCCTGGGCGTCGGAACAGATGGAGGAACGGTACGGGTTCCTGGCGGGCGCGGGCCTGCGGAAGATCACCCGTACGCACCCGTTCGGGCCGCTGCTGGTGGTCGTCGATGAGCTGGCGGCGTTCAGCCTGCACCCGGACAAGAAGCTTCGCGAGCGGTTCCTTACTCTGCTGCATGAGCTTCTCGCGCGGGGCCGCGCGGCGGCGATCCGGGTGGTCGCCGCGACGCAGAAACCCGGCTCGGATGTGGTCCCCACCTACATCAGGGACCTGTTCGATATCCGCTGGGCGCTTCGCTGCTCCACCCGCGACGCCTCCGATACGGTGCTGGGCGCGGGGTGGGCGTCGCGGGGTTTCGACGCCTCACAAATCCCCCTGGGCGCGGCCGGTGTCGGATATCTGCTGCTGGCCGGGCGTGAGCCGGTTCGGGCCAAGGGTTGTTACCTGTCGGATGAGGATCTGGCGGGCGTGGCGGCGTACGCGGCGCGTCTGCGGGGTGTCTGATATGCGGATCTGTTACCGGTTTCGGCCGGTCCGGATAGGTAACGGCATGCCGCTAAATGGTCATAGGTGCGGGGAAATGCGGCTTTCGCGCGGATTCGCGGTTGATTGCCGGATCGGGCGAACCGGGTTCCAGAAGCATCCGTTGACGGGATATCTGACCATTAGTCGCCTACACCCTGACAGGGTGTTTGGGGGGACGCTGGGGACGCGCCGCACGGTGTGCGGCGGGGGAAGGGAGAGGCCGGTGAGAATCTGGATCGCGCACCGGGATTACTCACAGGTCGAGATCAGTGACGAGTACGCGGCCCAACGCTTTATCGAGTGGCTGGCGCGCGGCGGTCTGGCGGACTTGGACGCGGGTCTGGCCCGGTTCGTTCACGCGCCGTGGGACTGCGGCGGGCTGGGGGCCGGAATGCTAGACGCACCCGAAGACCTGGACCGCTTGCGGCGGGCCGTGCTGGCTCGCTGGACGCCGGTCAAGGCGATCTAGAAATCGGCCCCCGCGCCCGGGGGCGTGCGCCCGTTCGGGGGCGGGCGCACAACAGATCAGGGCGATCACGTGGGCGGTGCCCGCATAGGCACGGTCGATCCGGCTGGTGCCCCGGTCCACCACCCACTCAACGATGACTACTCGGCGAATCCAATCGATCACACAGAAGGAGTACGACCATGTCCATGCGATCCATCCTCACCTTGTCGCTGGTCGCCGCGTTCGCCGTCTGGGCGTGGGCGGCCCCGGCTGCGGCTGCCACCTCGGGCGGCTCGGCGGCGGGCGGTGCGGCCCCGGCCTGCGCCGGGCGGTCCCAGTTCGGCATCCTGATCACTGGCAAGACCGTGGCGCTGCGGGAGCACCCGTCCGTCAACTCGCGAGTCGTGGGGGCGCTGCGGCAGTTCGCGGAGGTGAACGCCTGTGACCTGACCAGCGGTGAGAGCAGCTACGTCCGGTGCGGTCAGCGCTCGGTCGTGTGGTATCGGGTCGCCGGGCGGGGTGGGTTCGTGCCGGCGACGTGCACGCGGCTGCTGTTCCGGCTGGCGAACCAGTAGCAGCCACGCGTGATGACCTGCGTTCCCGGTAGCCCGGTGCCGGGGCGCACGGCCCATACCAGCCAGGCGGCAGGGGCAGGGGAAGGAGACCATGAATCAGGGGGCATCGCCGGTGCTGGCCCAGATGCTCAACCGCGTGGGCGATGACGCGGGGTATCGGCGCTGGTCGGCGCAGGTGGAACGGGCGGGGTTCTGCGTGCGGCCGGTGCGCCTGGCCGGAAGCGTGGCCCGCGTCGATGCGGCAACCGGTGAGGTGGACGCCACCTACAGCACCGCCGGGGAACCGAACGGGACACTCCTGGTGGCCTGCAAGGATCGCCGCGAGAGTGTGTGCCCGCCGTGCGCGGCACGCTACCGGGCGGACGCCTGGCATGTCTTCGCCTCGGGTCTGGCCGGTCGCGACGGGCACCACGAGGAGGGCGGCCACAGTTCGCCGGTGGGTGTGCCGGGTGCGGGGGTGGTTCCGGCGACGGTAGGCAATCATCCGGCGGTCCTGGCGACGTTCACCGCTCCCAGCTTTGGGCGGGTGCATGCCTTCCGGGGCGGCGGGGTGTGCCGTCCTTGGCCACGACGGCGGGGACGGCGGGATGCGGCGTTGTGCCCGCACGGCAAGCCCCGGGGCTGCGGGCTGCGGCACGGACCGGATGACGGGCTGATCGGGGCTCCGCTGTGCGACGAGTGCGCCGATCTGGCCGGGATGGTGCTGTGGAACGCGCACGCCGGGGAGTTGTGGCGGCGCACAGTGATCTATGTGTATCGGGCGCTGGCGGCGCTGTGCCCGGCGATCGGAGGGCGCGCGGTGACGGTGCGGGGTGTGCGCGCGCTGCTGCGGGTGTCGTATGTGAAGGTGGCGGAGTTCCAGCGGCGGGGCGTGGTGCACCTGCACGTGATCGCCCGCCTTGACGGGGTTGATGGCGATGATCCGGAGCGGATCGTCGCGCCTCCGGCGTGGGCGGGGGTGGATCTGCTGGCCGCTGCCATCGCCCAGGCGGGCGCGCGGGTGCGGGTGCCGCTGCCGGACATTGACGGGGTGGCGAGGGTGGCGCGTTGGGGTGAGCAGCTCGACGTGCGGCCGATCAACCAGAGCGGCTCAGGCTCCGGGTCGGGGTCTGGTGCTCGGGGGCCGGTGGCGCGGCTGGCGGGGTACCTGGCCAAGTACGCGACCAAGACCCTCGGGGACGCGATGAGCGGGTTGCCCGCGTCCCGGGGGCGCGGTGAGCGCCTGGTGCCGGGCGAGAGTGACGCGGTGCCGGGGCATGTGAGGGCGCTGGTTGAGACGGTGCGCGCGTTGGCAAGGCATCCGGCGTGCCGTGGGCTGCGGCTGGCGCGGCATGTGCACACGCTCGGCTTCGCCGGGCACGTGACCTCAAAGAGCCGCCGGTACTCGGTGACGTTCGCGGTTCTGCGGGCGGCGCGCCGGGCCTGGCGGATCGCCACGGGCGCGGCGGACAGGGATGGGCCGGACCCCTGGGCCGCACACGATGAGCACGACGGCGACGGGGACGGCGGGGGGTCGTGGGTGGTGGCCGGGCATTGGCGGATGGTGGGCCTGGGATATGCCACCTTCGGGGACGCGGCGCTTGCCGGATCGCTGGGGCGTCAGCACCGGGCGGCGCGGGCGGCGGCCCGGCTTGGCCTGATCGAGTGACACGCACCGGGTAGCGCCACGTGTTCCCGGCCACGCACACGCGAGGGTGCGCCGGGTGGGCGAACGGGTGCCGAAGGCACACCATTCTTGGGGTTGGCTCTTCCCCGCTGACCAAGCCGTACATCCGTCACGGCGCGCAACCACGCGCGTGGGTGGGTGGGTGGGCGCCGGCCACGACCGGCACAACCAAACGATCATGAATCGGGCGGGTCCGCGTCCCTCTCGCGCGGGCCGTTGCGGGGCGGTGTCAGACGAGATGAGCGACAGCGGGCCGGATGAGCGGCCACAGCACGGGCACGGCGATGAGGGTTTAGAAGCCTACATTCACCAGGTCGTCAGCCGGTGTCCGCTCCTGAACGACCAGCAGTGCGAAACGCTGGCGCTGCTGCTGGGCTTCGCCCTGTAGCGGACTGCACCGGCTCCCCGTAGATCAGTGCGGCGGGGTGCCGGCGCGAGTCCAGCGCGGGAGGGGCATCGTCCTAGCTCGGCTGATTCGGCTCGCGACGCCAAATCATCCGCTGCGTCACCGGTACCCGGTGGTTCTTCACCGGAGAGCGGGTGATGCGGAGTTCCCCGATCAGCTCGGGCGTCAGCAGGATCGCGGCAGCCTTGCGCCGTGCCGATACCGGGGCGGCCTTCCATCGCTTGGCCACGTCGGCCCCGGGCTCCATCAGGTGATTCAGCTCTGATGGGGTGGTCAGTTCCCGCTGCTTGCGCTCGGCGTCGGCGACCTTGCCTCTCAGTTCCTCGACCAACCGGGCGAACATCCGCGCTTCGTCCACCGTGGTGGGGGTCTGGTTCTCGGCCTTGGCAAGCTCGGCGCGGTGACGGGCAAGCTCGGCGCGGACCTCGGCGACGGCTGCGGGGTCGGCACGCCGGTTGAGCGCCTGGTACACATCGCGGCGCGACAGATACGCCAGGATGACGCCCGTCACGACCTGGTCAACCTCGGGCTTGTTGATGCGGATGCACCCGTTCTTCTGGCACTTGTACTCCGCGCGGCCCCGGGTACCGACGGTCCCGATCGGACCGGAACACACGTCACACCTGATCGTGCCGGTGTACTCATGCAGAACCCGGCCCGGACGCGGGGCCGACGATTGGTGCGCGGGCTCGGTCAGAATGCGCTGCACGTCCCAGAACAGATCGCGGTCTACGATCGGCTCCCAGATTCCTTCGATCAGCTCGCCCTTGTAGACGCGGTAAGCCGCGTACGCGGCCTTGGTCGCCATGTCGCGTAGGTGCTGATGGCTGAACGGCTTGCCCTTGCGGTTGGTGATCCCACGCTCGGCGAAAAGCTTAGTGATGGACTTGAAGCTCTCGCCTTTGCGGAGCCGCTTGAACAACTCCTCGATCACGGGGGCTTTGTCGGGGTCTGCCTCCCATGTGATCAGGCGGCCGGTGCGCTGGTCGTGAACGGGACGAAGGCCGTAGGGGCACACGCCGTGCGGGCGGCCCTCGGCGGCGTTGGCCTTCATGTCCCGTCTGATCCGCATAGATGTCTTGGCGCTCTCGTACTCGGAATCGTTGGCGTCGTCGATCAGCGACCGGCGGTCCCGGGGGTTGGCGGGGTCGTAGGTCCGGCCGTGGCTGGTCACGTGAATCAGGATGCCGCGATCCTCCAGCAGATCCAACATCGTCGCCCACTCGCCTACCCGGCGCGACCCGCGAGAGGACTCCCATAAGACCAGAACATCGGCCCCGAACCGGCCGGCCTTCAGGTCAGAGATCAGGCGCTCGAAGTCGTCGCGTGTCTTGCGGGCGTACCGGGACGCGGATACGGCTTCCTGCTCCTCGTAGGGCTCCAAGAGCGTGATGCCGTGCCGCTCGGCGGCTCGCTGGTTGTCCTCGTGCTGCTGGCCGTTGGACTTCATACGGCCGGACCGGTCCTTGGACACGCGTAGATACTCGCGCCCGGTCATCAGGATGCGGTCTAGCTGGGGAAACGTCGCTGTGTTCATGTATCCATGGTACTTCTTTGAAAGCTTCTCGACCGAGGGTCAGGCGCCCGCAGCGACCACGCCCGGGTCCGCACCCGGTGAACCACCCGTGGACGGCGCGCTGGCCTTAACGGATCAGATCCAGGCCCAGCAGGCCGCGGTGATCTCCGGCAAGCCCGTGGAGATCGCCGCCGCGGGCTCCCCGACCAGCCGGATCGTCGCCAACCCCGACGGCAGGACCTTCACCGCCCAGCTGTGGAACAGGCCCCAGCGCGTCAAACGCGGAGCAGGCTGGCAGCAGGTGGACACCACCTTGGTCGAAAGCGGCACCGTGCTGCGGCCCAAGGTGCCCGGCCCCGGCGTGGACGTGGAGTTCTCCACCGGCGGCAGCGGCCCGTTCGTCACCATGCGCCTGGGCGAGGGCCGCTCCTACGCGCTGAGATGGCCCACCCCGCTGCCCAAACCGGAAATCCAGGGCAATGTCGCCACCTACCCTGCGGCCGCCGCCGGGGCCGATCTGGTGGTCACCGCCCTGCCGACCGGATTCCGCCACGATGTGGTGCTGCATCAGCGCCCCACCGGCCCGGTGGAATACCCCATCCACGTCCAGGCCGACGGGGTGAAGCTGCACGAAGACGGCACGACCGGCGGGCTGCGAATCCGCGACGGCGACACCGTGCTGGCCACCGCCCCGGCGCCGTTGATGCGCGACAGCAGCGGCAGCGGACCCGGCGGCAAGACCCGGCCCGCCCGGACAAAGAAGATCGACATCACGGTGCGCCAGGCCGACGGCGACGGGCAACTGCTGGTCCTCACTCCCGACACCGGCTTTCTGACCGACCCGGCAACGACGTATCCGGTGACTCTCGACCCGACCACCACCTTGCCGGGCACCACCTCGGCCTCCATCTACTCCGACGACCAGCCGGCCTGGGCGCTTGACGTGGGAACCTCCGGCACCCCATCGGACCCGGTCTATCAGCGGGCCCTGCTGAAGTTCGATTTGTCCGCCCTGCAGGGCAAACAGATCAGCAGCGCCTCACTCAAGCTGTGGAACGTCTTCTCCTGGGGCTGCCCAACCTCCGGCCTGGTCGTCAACCGGGTGACCCAAGCATGGGAACCGTGGGTCACCTGGAGCGACCAGCCATCCGTCACCGGCACCGGCCAGGCCACCGCCACCGACCCGCAAAACTGCAACGAGCAGGGCGATGTCGAATGGTCCTGGCCCATCACCCAAATCGTCCAAGCATGGGCGAGCGGAGCCGCCAACCACGGGCTACGGGTGAAAGGCGCCACGGAGTCGGGCAGCCAGATGTATGAACGCATCTTCAACAACGAACTACAGCCCGAGCACACCCCGGTCATCTCCATCACCTTCTCCAGCCCCGGAGTGGAGGGCTTCGAGACACAGCCAAGCCTGACCCTGGGCGGCCAGAACGTCGCCACCTCCCTCACCCCGACCCTGGCCACCACCGTCGCGGTCCCGGTGGCCGACGGAGCCCGGGTGGACTACGAACTCCAGCACGACCCTGCGGCACCGGCACAAGGCACCGGCCAGATCTGGACCGGCTCGGCCACCGGCCTGGTCCACGGCCGCAAGGCCTACGCCACGGTACCCGCCGGCAAGCTCACCGACGGCTGGCGCGTCCAATGGCGCGCCAGGATCAGCGCCCACACCGACGGCGCCACACCCACCTGGTCACCCTGGCAGAACCTGAGAATCGACACCTCCGCGGTCCCGGCCACCCCCACCAACAGCACCGAAGACGGCTACCTCGAAGTCGAATCCATCCGCTACGAGTACGAGATACGCACCAACGGCGCCACCGCCCCCACGGGGGCGACCATGGTCATCTTGAACCGGCAACGCCTGCGCGAACGCTTCACTGACGGCCGGTACCGCTTCAGCGACGCACGAGCGTTCTTCGATGCCTACGGATCGCCGATCAAAATACACGACTTCGGCCAGGACGGGGTGCCCGCGGACAACGTATGCACCACGCACACCTACGCGCGTAACACCGCCGGCGGCAAATGGATGATCGACTTTCCCGCTACAACAGAAGCCCGGAAAGGAGACGACTGCAGCGGCGGACCACTGGTCTCGCGCACGGTGAACCTCTATGACGGCAGCACCGACCCGGACGCCAACACACCAATGTGGGGGAACGTCACCGAAAAACGGGAATGGAGCGACGCGGACACATTTTCCGCGACCAAGAACGGATACGACGCCTACGGTCGCACTACCTCCGTCACCAACCCCTTGGGCAAGACCACGACCACGACTTATAATCCCGCGGTCGGCTGGCCGGCCAACGGCGTGACCGTGACCAATCAACTCGGCCATGCGGCCACGACCTGGTCCTCCCATCTCCACGGCGAACCCGTCGGCATCCGCGACCCGAACGGGCACGACATCAACGTCGACTACGACGCCCTCGGCCGTGCCACGACGCTGTGGACACCGGAAAAGCCCAAGAGCGGCGACACCCCTGCGGCGAGGGTCACCTACCGTATCCCTGTCGACAATGACACTGGAAAGGTGACGGCCGCCACTAGTACGACGACCGACCATCTGCGATCAGGCTCTGGCCCCGACGCCAAATGGACGACCAGCCACACCTACTTCGACGGTTTCGGAAATGAGCGGGAAGAACAGACGGCCTCTCCCGCCGGTGGGCGGATCGTCACCGTCACAATGTATGACGGCCGAGGGAATACGGCGATCAAGGCCGAGCCCGTCCACAACACAGATGATCCGGGATCCGGTCTGCTGAACCCCGAACCGGCCGACCTGCCTCAGTGGACCAAGACCACCTACGACCATCTCGGCCGGGCTATCGCAGAGGTGAAGTACTCGGGATCTTCCGAGCATAGCCGCACTACGACGCGACACCTTGGCGACCGCACTGAGATAGTCCCCCCAGTGGGCGCAAAGACCGTCCATCACACCGATGTCGATGGACTGATAACGAAGATCGAAGAGTGGGTGGACGACAGCACCCACAACGACACCACCAACACCTACGACGTCAACGGGTGGCTTACGAAGACCATCGACGCCAACGGCAACGTCCGCACCTACGCCTATGACCTGCTCGGGCGCCGAATCGCATCCACCGACCCCGACACGGGAGAAACCCAGCAGCACTTCGACAGCGGTGGCCGGCTTGCCTGGACCCTCGACGCAAAAGGCCAGAAGATCTCCCACACCTACGATGATCTCGGCCGGAGAACCGGGATGTGGGCCGGTGATCCCGGCACCGGTGTCAAGCTGGCCGAGTGGGTGTACGACACCCTGGCCAAGGGCGAAATCACGTCCGCCACCCGCTATGTCGAGGGAAACGCGTACACCGAACGCGTCACCGGCTACGACTCCATGGGCCGTCCCACCGGCACCACCGTGACCATCCCGGCATCAGAAGGTCCGCTGGCCGGCGACTACACCCTCACGGCCGCCTACAACAACGCAGGCGAACTGACCGAGGTGGGGATGCCCGCAGCCGGTGGGCTGCCCGCCGAGAAACTAACCTTCGAATACACCGATCTCGGCCTCGCCAAAGGACTGACCTCGGACTTCGGCGGAGGCTTCACCTACGTCAAAGACACCCTCTACTCACCCACCGCCCGTTTGACCGAGCGTTCCTACGGGCCGAACGGCCAGGTGAAGAGAAACCTAACCTGGGACACGGCAACCGGGTGGCTGTCGCGCTTGACCACTACCGCAAAAGCCGACACCTCCTCGCCTCAACTGGTGCAAGACGACCAATACACCTACGACCTGTCCGGCGAGATCACCCGCATCCTCGACGCGGCCTCGGCCGTGACCGGCGGCACCGAAGCCCAGTCCGAATGCTTCACCTACGACGGCCGGCACCGTCTGACCGCCGCCTGGACCACCACCGCCACCTCCTGCGCAGGCGGCGTATCCGCCGCCGACGGCCGCGGCATCGACCCCTACGCCCAGACCTACACCTACGACGCCGTAGGCAACATCACCACCCTCACCGACAGCGGCCAGACCTCCACGTTCTCCTACCCGGCCGCCGGCGCCTCCGCCGTCCGGCCGAACGCGGTCAGCACGATCACCCGTCCCTCAGGTACCGACACCTTCACCTACGACGCCAACGGCCGCATGATCGCCAAGGTCACAGACGGCAAGACCCACACCTACGAATGGGACGAGTCAGGCCAGCTCACCAAGGCAGTCGTCGACGGGCAGACCAGCCAATACGTCTACACCGCCGACGGTGACCGGCTGATACGACGAGACCCTGATAAGACCACCCTGTATCTGGACGGGACGGAGCTTGAACTGACGGTGGCCAACGGCCACGTCACGGGCAAACGCTATTACGTGTCTGCGGACGCCGCCGTCGTCGCGATGCGGACCGCGGGACAGCCCGCCGTGACGTGGCTGGCCTCAGATGGCCGAAACAGCACCCAAATCGCCATAGACGATGCCACCGGAGTAGCCACCCGGCAGCGCTATCTCCCCTACGGCGCTTCTCGTGGCGGACGCGACGACATTCTGCTGACCGACCGCGGGTTCCTGGGAAAGACCGAAGACGCCGCCACCGGCCTCATTCAGCTCGGCCACCGCTACTACGACCCGTCCATCACCAAATTCCTCAGCCCCGATCCACTGATCAACATCAGCGAACCTCAACTGACCAACGCCTACGGCTACGCCGGAGGAAACCCCATCGGTTTGACCGACCGTGAGGGCCTGGAACCGCACCCCGGACACGACAAAAATTGGCTGAAAAAATCCGAGAAAGAAAGAAAGAGGATCACCGAACAACATTTCAGAGATCACCGGAGGATCCTCAAGGCTGCGCAGGAACGTCAGCGAGCCCGAGCGGACCAGGCTCGCAAGGAACAAATAAGGGCCAGGAACCAGGTCGCAGCGCATCGAAAAGCGAACGGTAGCGGCGGCGGTAAGTCGCCAGTGAAGATCAATATTAAAACTCTGGAAATCGAAGAGCGTGAACCTATACCCGCCTGGCAGCAGGGGATCCTCATGTACGTGGGGAGATATTATCACCTCGTAAACGCGGGCATCTACTGCAGCCTAGGTAGCAAGGAACAGTGTACCGATGCCCTACAGGCTGCCGCCGGCATGGGTAAACAAATAGTGCGGCCGAAGAGTACACGCCCTTGTTCCAGTTTCGTTCCCGGAACCCGCGTGCTCATGGCCGACGGAACCTACAAGAACATCGAAGAGCTCAAAGTCGGCGACATGGTCATCGCCACCGACCCCAAGACTGAAAAAACGCAAGACCAACCGGTGATTGCCGTCATCACCAGCCGAGGCGCCAAGAGACTCGTTAAGATCACGGTCGACACAGACAACGACGCGGGCAATCAAACCGGTACCGTCATGGCGACGGAAACACATCCGTTCTGGGTGGCGAACGAGCATCGCTGGATCCACGCCAGACACCTCCGTCACGGGATGCAGCTCGAAAGCGCACAAGGCGATACCTTTACCGTTGTCCGAACCCGGCAGTTCAACCGATCCGATCAGCAGGTGTACAATCTTACCGTCGATCACTTCCACACCTACTTTGTAGGCGTCGGAGGCATCGATGCACTCGTTCATAACGCCCAGCTGAACCCGCCGGATCCTATAGTCCGCGGACTTCCGAGCCTTAACGGTATGACCCAGACACAAGCGGATGCCACGCTTTATAAGCACGGCTTCTACCTGCATTCAATATCGCAAAGTGGGGCATACGCCACGTACAAGGCTTCAGATGGAAGTACGGTTACTATACGACTCGCCGATGGACGGGTAACCCGAACCACCAAGATCGACATGGGGCCAAACAAAAAGAATGGAACTCAGCGCTGGGACGATAACGGCAATAAGATACTCGACCATGACCATGGGGAGAATTTGAAGTGCTGAAAAGTGAGGTCGAAACGGCCTGTGATCGATTCAATCAGGTCTTTGCGCACTGCGAAGGAAGCTTCATCGATTCTGTTGCGACATATGCCACCGGGGCAGTCGACTACGTGGACGTAAAGCTCACACAATGCCAGAAGTCGGAGTTCGTAAGCATGCTTCTAGAGGGTGTGCGATACTTCTCCATCAGCAAAGGCGACGACATAGGCGGCTCCTTTGTCGATCAAATCTCGGTCACCTACCTGCCGCGAGTGGGCTCCCCGTGGCCTGAGGAAGCAGAGAAACTCGTGGTGAGATTTGAAGGGTTGCCGGAACTCTACTGGCTGCGAACAGTCGGGCCGACGGAGATGCACGCGATCGCGGCTAAGATGGTGGTGCTTACATCTTCGGATGGGTGATTCATATCAGAAAACGTATTCTCGCCTGATTGCCGTGGGACGGCGGGTGTTTCCAGGATCGAGGCAGGGCTCCGGCGTTCTCGCGTTTTGTCTGGTTTGATCACGTGAGGCCGAGGGTTACGAGGCAGCGGGCGGGGTCTTGGGCATGGCGGCGGTT
>NZ_JBFATZ010000034.1:0-36576 GCF_040678635.1 Thermopolyspora sp. NPDC052614 | reverse complement strand
ATCTCCTGGTTCGGTGACAGCGACGACAACGGCCGGATCGACTTCATCGCCTCGCCGTACTTCGACGGCGAGACCAAGGCGATCTACGACGCCGCGGCGAACGCCTGGTCCGGCAGCATCGTCGGCAAGAACGGCGAGATCCTCAAGTAGGATTCGCCACCCCTGACAAGGCCCGGCCCACCAGCCGGGCCTTGTGCTTTTTGTGGGTGCCGTTTTTGTCAGTGCCGTTTCTTGTGGGTGCCGTTTATGGGAGGTGTCTAGCGGCGGGCCACGCCGTCCTTGCGGGCCTGCTCGGCGACGGCGGCGCTCACCGCCGGAGCCACCCTCCGGTCGAACGGGCTCGGGATCACGTAGTCCTCCGTCACCAGATCGCCGACCACGGACGCGAGCGCGTGCGCGGCGGCCACCTTCATGTTCTCGGTGATCTCCCGGGCGCGCACGTCGATCGCGCCGCGGAACACCCCGGGGAAGGCGAGCACGTTGTTGATCTGGTTGGGGAAGTCCGACCGCCCGGTGGCCACCACGCGGGCGTGCTTGCGCGCCACGTCCGGGTAGACCTCGGGCGTCGGGTTGGACAGCGCGAACACGATCGAGTCCGTCGCCATGCTCGCGATCGCCTCCTCGCTCACCGTCGAGCCCGACAGGCCGATGAACACGTCCGCGCCGGCGAGGGCCTCCTCGGTCGAACCGGTGAACCCGGCCTTGTTGGTGTCGCGGGCCAGGGCCGCCTTGACCGGGTTCATGCCCTCCCGGCCGTCGTACAGCAGGCCCTTGCTGTCGGCGACCGCGATGTCCCCGATGCCCGCGGTGAGCAGGAACCGGCTCACCGCGATTCCCGAGGCGCCCGCGCCGGCGACGACCGCGCGCATTTCGCTCAGCGGGCGGCCGATCACCTTGGCGGCGTTGAGCAGCGCGGCGAGCGTCACGATCGCCGTGCCGTGCTGGTCGTCGTGGAAGACCGGGATGTCCAGCATGGCGCGCAGGCGGTCCTCGACCTCGAAGCAGCGCGGCGCGCTGATGTCCTCCAGGTTGACGCCGCCGAAGCTGGGCGCCAGGCGGGCCACGGTCTCCACCAGAGCGTCCACGTCGGTGCAGTCCAGGCAGATCGGCACCGCGTCGACGCCGCCGAACTCCTTGAACAGCAGCGCCTTGCCCTCCATGACGGGCATGGCCGCCGCGGGTCCGATGTCGCCGAGACCGAGGACCGCAGTGCCATCGGACACCACCGCGACCACTCCCGAGACCCACGTATAGTCGTTGACCAGGGCGGATTCCTCCGCGATCGCGGTGCACACCCGGGCCACCCCGGGCGTGTAGGCGAGCGCGAGGTCGTCGGCGTCGCGCACGGACACGGTCGCGCGCATCTCGATCTTGCCGCCCCGGTGCATGGCGAAGGCGGGATCCGAATCAAGCGTTTCCAGAGAAGGCGTCACAGTGACCCCACTGTTCTGATTGGGACAGGTACCTGGGTAGACGCCGCGGAAGGCGGAAGGCCCGGCTTCGGTAGCCGCCGGGAACCCCTGCCGAGGACGGTCGTCTCTCATCAAGGGGCACGGGGGTCACCCGTCGCTCGATTGTGCCATAAGGCGCGACCGTGGACGGTGGCCGGGTTGGCGCGTCGGCGTTGCCTGTCCGTTATGGGCGAAGTATCACACTGATCACATTTACCGACTGTGTTGGAGGTCGTCATGCCCTTGAGGTTCCCCCGCCGGAGCGTGCTCGCACTCACGGCCACCGTGCTCGCGGCCGTCGGCGGGCTCACCGCCTGCGGCGGATCGTCCGGCGACACCGGTACGACGACGGCGCAGTCGTCGGGCGGCGTCGCCCTGGTCAACGCCGGCAAGCTGACGACCTGCACCAACATTCCGTACGAGCCGTTCCAGTTCAACCAGGGCGGCAAGGTCGTGGGCTTCGACGTGGACATCGTGGACCTGGTGGCCAAGAAGCTCGGCGTCACCCAGGAGATCCTCGACATCGACTTCGCGGTGATCAAGAGCGGTGCGGCGCTCAACGCGGGCCGGTGCGACGTGGCCGCGGCCGGCATGACCATCACCGACGAGCGCAAGAAGAACCTCGACTTCTCCGTGCCGTACTTCGACGCCACCCAGGCGCTGCTGGCGAAGAAGGGCAGCGGCGTCACCTCCCTCGCCGACGTCAAGGCCAAGAACCTCAAGCTCGGCGCCCAGGCCTCGACCACCGGCCTGGACTACGTCAAGAAGCAGGGGTTCGACCCGGTCGAGTACGCCGACTCCCCCAAGGAGCTGTTCGCGCTGCAGGCCGGGCAGGTCGACGTGATCGTGCAGGACCTGCCGGTGGTGCTCACCTGGCTGAAGAAGCCGGAGGTGGCGGAGAAGTTCGAGCTGGCCGGCAACCTGGACACCGGTGAGCAGTACGGCATCGGCATGAAGAAGGGCAACGCCGCCCTGCTGAAGGTGGTCAACGAGACCATCGAGCAGGCCAAGAAGGACGGCACGTACAACGCGATCTACAAGAAGTGGTTCGGCGCCGAGCCGTCCGCCGCGCCCAGCCCCGCCGCCGGCTCATGACCACCCGGGCACGACCTCGGCTGAGTCCACGGCGCAGGCAGCGGATCAGCCGCGGAATCCAGTACGCCCTGCTGGTCGCCGTCCTCGTCGTCGTGATCCTGCTCGCGGACTGGCCGGCGATCCAGCAGTCGTTCTTCAACGCCGAGGTGGCCGGGCAGGGGCTGCCCGAGCTGTTCACCGTCGCGCTGAAGAACACGATCATCTACACGGTGACCGGGTACGCCCTGGGATTCGCCCTCGGGCTGCCGCTGGCGCTGATGCGGCTGTCCTCGGTGCCGCCGTACCGGTGGCTCGCCCGGATCTACGTCGAGATCTTCCGCGGCCTGCCCGCGCTGGTGATCTTCCTGATGATCGGCACCGGCCTGCCGGTCGCCTTCCCCGGCTTCGCGCTGCCCGGCGGGGTGTACGGCAGCGTCGCGGTCGCGCTCGCGCTGGTCTCGGCGGCGTACATGGCCGAGACCTTCCGGGCCGGGCTGCAGGCGGTGCCGAAGGGCCAGATGGAGGCGGCGCGCTCGCTCGGCATGCCGTACGGCCGCGCGATGGTCTCGATCGTCATCCCGCAGGCCGTCCGCATCGTGGTCCCGCCGCTCACCAACGAGTTGGTCCTGCTGTTCAAGGACTCCTCGCTGGTGCTGTTCCTCGGGGTCACCGCCGGACAGGTGGAGCTGGCCAAGTTCGGCAACGACCTGGCCTCCACCACCGCGAGCCCGACGCCCATCATCATGGCGGGAGCGACGTACCTGCTGATCACCATTCCGCTCGGGTACCTCGCCCGGAAGCTGGAAGCACGCCAGGGGAAGGGACGATGAGCGCCGAACCCGTTCAGCACGCCGTCGAGATCAGGAACCTGCACAAGTCGTTCGGCGACGTTCAGGTGCTGAAGGGCATCGACTTCACCGTCGATCCCGGGCAGGTGGTGTGCGTCATCGGCCCCTCCGGGTCGGGCAAGTCCACGTTGCTGCGCTGCGTCAACCTGCTGGAGGAGCCCACCTCCGGGCGGGTGTTCGTGGACGGCGTCGAGCTCACCGACCCGGACGTGGACATCGACGCGGCGCGGCGGCGCATCGGCATGGTGTTCCAGCAGTTCAACCTGTTCCCGCACCTGACGGTGCTGCGCAACGTGACGATCGCGCAGGAGCGGGTGCTGCGGCGCGGCAGGGGCGAGGCCGAGCGGGTCGCGCGGGACAACCTCGCCCGGGTCGGGCTCGCCGGGCGGGAGGGCGCCTATCCGGCGCAGCTGTCCGGCGGGCAGCAGCAGCGGGTCGCCATCGCGCGGGCGCTGGCGATGAACCCGGCGCTGATGCTCTTCGACGAGCCCACCTCGGCGCTCGACCCCGAGCTGGTCGGCGACGTGCTCACGGTGATGCGCAAGCTCGCCGAGGACGGCATGACCATGCTCGTGGTGACGCACGAGATGGGCTTCGCGCGCGAGGTCGCCGACCGGGTGGTGTTCATGGACGGCGGCGTCATCGTCGAGGAGGGCCCTCCGGAGCAGGTCATCGGCGATCCCGTGCACGAGCGCACCAGGACCTTCCTGCGCCGGGTGCTGCACCCCGAGGGCTGACCCGGCCCCGCCCGCGTGTAATACTCGATTGCGATTTCACTTCTTACGCATGGGGATCGCACGTGGACCTGGACTCATACGCCGAGCTCGCGGTTCACCTGGTGAACCACGAGGATCTCGGCAACCTCGACGGGCTGCGCACGCTGCTCGGCGAGACCGGACGCGGCCTGCAGGCGGCCCGCATCACCCGCGGCGACCTCGACGCCATCCGCGACCTGCGCGAGGAGCTGACGGCCGTCTTCGAGGCCGTGGCGAAGGGCGACGAGGAGGACGCGGTGGACCGGCTCAACATGCTGCTGATCCGGCATCCGGTCCATCCGCAGATCACCGGCCACGACGGGCAGCGCTGGCACCTGCACCTCACCGAGGGCGGCCGGGTCTACGACCAGTACGCGGTGAGCGCGGTCATGGGCCTGGCCACCCTGGTGACCCGGCTCGGCCTGGACCGCCTGGGCCTGTGCCAGGCCGCGCCGTGCCGCCGCGCCTACATCGACACCTCCTCCAACCGCTCGCGCCGCTACTGCTCCGAGCGCTGCGCCAGCCGGGCCAACGTGGCGGCGTACCGGGCGCGCAAGCGCGGGGCCGCGGCCCTGTGACCATCGGGGTGACTAGCGGGCGGGACTAGCGGGCGGGACTAGCGGGCGGGACTAGCGGGCGGGACTAGCGGGCGGGACTAGCGGGGGCGGATGCCGTACCGCAGCGGCCAGTAACGCAGCACCACGCGGCCGACCAGCAGCGGCGCGGGGACCGGGCCGAAGTCCCAGCTGTCGCGGCGGCCCGAGGCGCGCTGGTTGTCGCTCTCCAGCCACCAGCCCTCGTCGGGGCCGCCGCCGGTGAGGCGTTTGACGATCAGCCGCTCCGGGTCGGCGGGCAGCCGCGCGACGACCAGATCGCCCGCGCGGGGGGCGGCGGTGCGGCGCACGACCAGCCAGTCCCCCGGGCGCAGGGCGGGCAGCATCGATTCTCCGATGACACGCACGCGCAGGAACAACATCCCCGTCGGTGTGATCCTTTCGCTACCGGTAAGGTCGGATACGGAACCATGCTGTCAATCAGCATTGAGGAAGGACTTCCGATGCTCGCACGACTGCTTCGACCCAGGCACGAGGCGTCGGCCCACTGCGACCTGCCGTGCGGGGTCTACGACCCGGCGCAGGCCCGCATCGAGGCCGAGTCCGTCAAGGCGATCATGCAGAAGTACGCCGATAACGACGACCCGGTGTTCCGGGCCCGCGCGCTCACCATCAAGGAGGAGCGGGCCGAGCTGGTCAAGCACCACCTGTGGGTGCTGTGGACCGACTACTTCAAGCCGCCGCACCTGGAGAAGTACCCGCAGCTCCACCAGCTCTTCTGGGACGCCACAAAGCTGGCCGGCGCGGCGGGTGCCAAGGGCACCGTGGACGTCTCCAAGGCGGACGACCTGCTCGCCAAGATCGAGGAGATCTCCAAGATCTTCTGGGAGACCAAGGCCGCCTGAGACGGCGTCTGATCTGCAGAGTTTTGTCCGGGCCCCGCGTGGTGACAGACCACTCGGGGCCTGAACATTTGGTGCAAGATCACGACGGATCGGCGTGCCCAGGACACCAAAGGTGTCGCGGGGACGGTAGGTTGCAGTCAGCGGCTTTGTACGAGGAGGATCGTGGCTGACGAGACGGTGACGCGCGCTCAGGCGGGGGTGCGGGACGCGGTGAGCGTGCGCATGCCGGCGGTGAGCGCCTACCTGTCGGTGTTGCGTACGGCGACCGCCGGGCTCGCCGCGCGCCTGGATTTCACCATCGACCAGATCGAGGACCTGCGGATCGCGGTCGACGAGGCGTGCGCCATGCTGCTGCGCCAGGCCGTGCCCGGAACCGACCTCATCACGGAGTTCGAGCTCAACGGGCAGGAAATGATCGTGCGGGTCGAGGTGAGCACGGTCGGCACCGCCGAGCCGCGCCGCGACGACTTCGCCTGGATGGTCCTCACCGCGCTGGCCGACGAGGTCGACGCGGTCACCGGTTCCCCCGATCGCATGGCGATCGTGTTGCGCAAGCGGCGAGACGCGGCGGGGCCGGTGTGATGGAAAGGACCCATGCAATGGCCTCCAGCGACCACGCCGTGCCCGACCGGGTGCGCGCGCGCACGCTCTTCGCCGAGCTCGCTGGGCTGCCCGCCGACGACCCGCGCCGCCAGCGCATCCGCGACGAGCTGGTCGAGCTGCACCTGCCGCTGGTGGAGTACCTCGCCCGTCGTTTCCGCAACCGCGGCGAGTGGCTCGACGACCTCACCCAGGTGGCGACGATCGGGCTGATCAAGTCGATCGACCGGTTCGACCTCGACCGCGGCGTGGAGTTCTCCACGTACGCCACGCCGACGATCGTGGGCGAGATCAAGCGGCACTTCCGGGACAAGGGCTGGGCCGTACGGGTGCCGCGGCGGCTGCAGGAGCTCAAGCTCTCGCTGACCAAGGCGATCAGCGAGCTGTCCCAGCGGGAGGGCCGCGCCCCGACCGTGGGCGAGCTCGCCGCCCACCTGCAGATGAGCGAGGAGGACGTGCTGGAGGGCCTGGAGTCCGCCAACGCGTACTCCACGGTCTCGCTCGACGCGCCCGACTCCGGCGACGACGACGCGCCCGCGGTCGCCGACTCGCTCGGCATCGTGGACGACTCCCTCGAAGGGGTCGAGTATCGCGAATCGCTCAAGCCGCTGCTCGAACGGCTGCCGCCGCGCGAGAAGCGCATCCTGTTGCTGCGGTTCTTCGGCAACATGACCCAGTCCCAGATCGCCACCGAGCTGGGCATCTCGCAGATGCACGTGTCGCGGCTGCTCGCCCGCACGCTCGCGCAGTTGCGCGAGGGCCTGACCGCCGACGACTGACCGCCGACGACTGACCGCCGACGACCGACTGGCGACGATTGACCAGCGACGATTGACCAGCGACGATTGACTAGCGTGGACGGTGCCCGGGTCCCGAGCCCGGCCGCTTCCCCTCGGGAAAACCGCCGTCGTACAGCACCCGGGTGGTCGGCGGGGCCAGCAGCGTGATCAGTCCGGCGGCGGCGGCCACGAGCAGCGCCGCCCCCGGCACGACCCGGTCGGACTGGATCAGCGTGATCGCCACGGGCACCGCGAAGATCTGCGCGAGCACCCCCGGGGAGCGGCTCCACCGCTGCGCGGTGAACGCGCCGTAGGCCACCCACACCAGTGCGGCGCCGATGACCACGCCGATCGCCGCCTCGGCGATGGACGTGGAGACGTCGATGGGATCGCCGACCACGGTGACCACGGCGGCGATGCCGCCGAGGCCCAGGATGGTCAGCCCTTCCAACGCGAGAACGGCCGCGGCGAGGGCCAGCGTGAACGGAGGCTTGGACACATCGGGCAACACTACCTGCCGATACGCTTTTCGGCATGCGCGCATTGCTGCTGGTCAATCCCAAGGCCACGACGACGACGAAACGCACGCGGGACGTTTTGATCCGTGCCCTGGGCGCGGCCGTGGATCTGTCGGTGGAGGAGACCGCCTACCGGGGGCACGCCGCCGCGCTCGCGGAGACGGCGCGGGAGAAGGGCTTCGACGTGGTGGCCGTGCTCGGCGGCGACGGCACGATCAACGAGACGGTGAACGGGCTGATCGGAGGCGGTCCGACCGACGGCCGCCCGGCGCTGATGGTGATCCCCGGCGGCAGCGCCAACGTGTTCGCCCGGGCGCTCGGGCTGCCGAACAACGCGGTGGAGGCGACGGGCGTGGCCCTGGAGGCGTTGCGCGAGGGGCGGCGCAGGACGATCAATCTCGGGGTGGCCGTCAGCGACGACGGCGATGGGCGCTATTTCACCTTTTGCGCTGGCGTGGGGTACGACGCCGAGGTGGTGCGCGCGGTCGAGGCGTTGCGCGGGGCGGGTCATCGGGCCGGCCCTTTCCTTTACACCAGCACGGCGGTGCGGCACTACTTCCTGACCGATCGCCGCCGCCCGGCGCTGCGGCTGGAGCGCCCCCGGCAGCCCGGCGCGGACGATCTGTTCATGGCGATCATCTCCAACACCGCGCCGTGGACGTACGCGGGCTCGCTGGCGATCAACCCCACGCCGTGGGCGGGCTTCGACACCGGCCTCGACATGCTCGCGCTGCGAAGAATGGGATTGCCGACGATGCTGAGGGTAGTACCGCAGATTCTGCGGCAGCGCGACACGCTCCTGCGCGGCCGTCACCTGGTCCAGACGCACGACGAGGAGGAGTTCACGTTGGTGGCGAAACGCCCGATAGCGTTCCAACTCGACGGTGACTACCTGGGGGAACGCGAGCGGGTCACGTTTCGGTCAGCGCCGAACGCATTACAGGTGCTTGTCTAACCGACTACACTACGTGATGGTGTGATGCATCCAACAGTCATAACAGACAAAACCTTCAGCCAAACCTCTTGCGTGGGGTTGGGCCGCCTGAAAAGCTCATCTTGACGTCGGAACGTAGGACCTTTACGGGAGATCTCCCCCACGAAGGTCTTCGGCGATCATACCGAAGGGCCCGGAACGTCGTGTTTCGGGCCAGTGTTTGCCACGCCTAGTGAATTGCTTCACAAAGTACGGCCCCACACGGAGCCCGCGAGCTCCACTGACGAAGGAGTGGAACGCATGGACTGGCGCCACCGAGCTGCCTGCCGTGACGTGGACCCCGAACTGTTCTTCCCGATCGGCAACAGCGGACCCGCCCTGATGCAGATCGAAGAGGCCAAGCAGGTCTGCCGTCAGTGCCCCGTCAGCGACCCCTGCCTGAAGTGGGCCCTGGAGTCCGGCCAGGACGCCGGCGTCTGGGGTGGCCTGAGCGAGGACGAGCGCCGCGCCCTCAAGCGCCGTGCCGCCCGCGCGCGTGCCCGCGCCGCCGTCTGACATTCCCCTCCGCCTCATCCGCTTCTTCGGCCGTACGAGCCTATAGCAGTGGCGATCCCCCCGTCCCACCGGGCGGGGGGATCGACCTTTCAGGACGGCAGCGGGAGCGACAGGGTGACCTTCGTCCCGCCGCCCTCGCGCGGGGCGATGGCGAGCCGTCCCGACAGCTCGCCCACCACCAGCGTGCGCACGATCTGCAGGCCCAGGCTGGTGGAGTCGTCGAGGTCGAAGTCCGCCGGGATGCCCCGGCCGTTGTCGGCGACCACCACCTCCAGCCGCTCCGCGCCCCGCGTGGCCTGCACCGTCAGCTCTCCCGAACACCGCACGAAGCCGTGCTGCACCGCGTTCTGCAGCAGCTCGGCCAGGACCATCGCCAGCGGCGTGGCGACGATCGAGGGCAGCACCCCGAACGAGCCCAGCCGGCGCGGCACGACCGGGGCCACCGACACCTCGCCGGTCATCGCCATCACCCGGTCGGCGATGTCGTCGAAGTCGACCATCTCCTCGGGGGTGTGCGCCAGGGTCTCGTGCACGATCGCGATCGACCCCACCCTGCGCACCGCCTCCTCCAGCGCCTCCCGGCCCTCGGGCACGCTCAGCCTGCGGGCCTGCAGCCGCAGCAGCGCGGCCACCGTCTGCAGGTTGTTCTTCACCCGGTGGTGGATCTCCCGGATGGTGGCGTCCTTGGTCATCAGCTCCCGCTCGCGGCGGCGCAGCTCGGTCACGTCGCGGATCAGCACGAGCGCGCCGATGCGCCCGCCGCCGACGATCAGCGGGATCGCCCGCAGCTGCACCACCGTGCCGCCGGACTCCACCTCGGTCTCCCGGGGGGCCCGCCCGCTCGCCACGATCATCAACGACTCGTCCACCGGCTCGTCGGAGTAGCACAGCTCGGCGGTGACCTTGCCGAGGTCGGCGCCGACCAGGTCGGCGTGCAGGCCCAGCCTGCGGTACGCCGACAGGGCGTTGGGCGAGGCGTAGGTGACCCTGCCCGCCCGGTCCAGGCGCAGCAGGCCGTCGCCGACGCGCGGGGAGCGCACCAGGATCGGCTCGTCCTCGCGGAACGGGAACCGGCCCTCGGCCACCATCTGCGCCAGGTCGGAGGCGCTTTGCAGGTAGGTCAGCTCCAGCCGGGAGGGGGTACGGGCCGACGACAGGTTGGTGGAGCGCTGGATCACGCCGATGACGCTGCCCTGCGGGTCGCCGCCGGGGGCCACGCGCCGTACCGGGATCGTCTCCTCCCGCACCGGCACGCCGCTGGACCAGTCGGGGTCGCCCTCGCGGCAGATGCGGTGCTCGGTCCAGGCCGCGTCCAGCAGCGGCCGCTCCCCCTTGGCGACCACCGTGCCGACGACGTCGTCGTGGTACACGGTGGGGCCGGTGGTGGGGCGCATCTGGGCCACGGCCAGCCAGGAGGAGCCGTCCCGCAGCGGGATCCACAGGATGAGGTCGGCGAAGGACAGATCGGCGAGCAACTGCCAGTCGGAGACCAGCGAGTGCATCCACTCCACGTCGGCGGAGTCGAGCGCGGTGTGCCGCGCCACCAAATCGCTAAGAGTCGGCACGAGTGCATCATGCGTGGTCGGAGGCCGGAAAAGCGAATCGCCGACCCGGCTGGTTCCTCGCGCCGCCTTTACGGTTATTCTGAACCACCATCTGTGACCTGCCGGGACGGACTGTGGCCGGGCCTTGTGGAGCTTGACGGCACGGTCCAAGCTGAGTTCGGATGATCTCGCGGTGATCGGTGGCGCCGCGAGTTGGAGGAGGCCTCGTGATTGGGCATAACGGTCAGGACGCGAGGCGCTCCGTCGGCGGGTCCCGGAAGGAGTTCTGATGGCGGAAGAATCCCCCCGGGTTCCGAAATACTACGACGTGAAACGGAGCCTGCTGGAACTCACCAAAACCCTGCCCCCGGGCAGCGCGCTGCCGCCCGAGCGCACGCTCGCGGTCCGCTTCGAGACCTCCCGCACCACCGTACGGCAGGCCCTCGCCGAGCTGGTGATCGAGGGACGGCTGCTGCGCATCCAGGGCAAGGGCACGTTCGTCGCCCAGCCCAAGGTCGCGCAGGTGCTTCAGCTCACCTCCTACACCGGCGACCTGCGCACCGTCGGCCTCGAGCCCGACACCAAGATCCTCGACATCAGCTACGTCACCGCCGAGGAGACCCTCGCCCGGCGGCTCGCCATCAACCCCGGCGGCCGGGTGCTGCGCATCCACCGGCTCCGCCTCGCCAACGGCGAGCCGATGTCGATCGACACCACGCACCTGTCGGCCCGGCGCTTCCCCCGGCTGCGGCGCGAGTTGGAGGCCCACTCCTCGCTGTACGAGACGCTGCACACCGCCTATGGGGTACGGCTCACCGACGCCGAGGAGATCATCGAGACCGTGCTCGCCACGCCGTACGACGCCCAGGTGCTCGGCGTGGACGTGGGCCTGCCGATGCTGCTGCTGACCCGGCACGCCTTCGACGCCGACGGCAATCCGGTGGAGTGGGCGCAGTCGCTCTACCGCGGGGACCGCTACCGGTTCGTCACCCGGCTGCGGCGGCCGATCTCCTGACGCTTCTCAGCCTAAGTGACCCGCTGGTAACGTTCGCGCATGGACTCTGCAAAGCACGCCGGTGACATCGCTGTCGCCGTCTCCCGCACCTATGGCGTGGAGACCATGTTCACCCTGTCGGGCGGGCACGTGTTCCCCCTCTACGACGGAGCCGTGCACGAGAAGACGCGCATCCTCGACGTGCGCCACGAGCAGAGTGCCGTGTTCGCGGCCGAGGCGACGGCGCGGCTGACGCGGCAGCCGGGGCTGGCGGTGCTCACCGCCGGGCCGGGCGTCACCAACGGCGTCAGCGGCGTGGCCACCGCGCACTTCAACGGCTCCCCCGTGGTCGTGATGGGGGGCAGGGCGCCGCTGTCGCGCTGGGGCTCGGGCGCGCTGCAGGAGATGGACCACCCGCCCCTGGTGGAGCCGATCACCAAGCTCGCCTTCACCGCGTCCTCGGCCGAGAGCATCGGGCAGGACGTGGCGATGGCCTTCCGGTCGGCCATCGCCCCGCACCGCGGCCCGGTGTTCCTCGACTTCTACATGGACCACCTGTTCGCCCCCGTGCCCGAGCCCGCCGCCGAGTCCGGTGCGGGGGCCGACCCCGAGCCGCTCACCCCCTCGCCGCTGGAACCCGACTCCGACGCCCTCGCCGCCATCGCCCGCCTCATCGCCGAGGCCGAGCGGCCGGTGCTCGTGCTCGGCTCGGACGTGTGGATGGAGCGCGCCGAGGAGGCCGCCCGCGACTTCGCCGAGGAGTACCGCCTGCCGGTCATCCCCAACGGCCAGGGCCGCGGCATCCTGCCCTCGGGGCACGAGCTGCTCGTCACCCGCGCCCGTGGCGTCGCCTTCGGCCAGGCCGACCTGGTGATCGTCGCCGGCGCCCCGCTCGACTTCCGCCTCGGCTACGGCTGGTTCGGCGGCAAGAACGACCTGCCGCTCGCCAAGGTCGTGCACCTGGCCGACGCGCCCTCGCAGATCGCCGAGCACATCCAGCCCGCCGGATCCGCCGCCGGCGACCTCTCCCTGGTCTTCTGGGGGCTGAGCTCGGCGTGCGCCGAGGCCAAGGTCTCCCCCACGCGGTACGCGCCCTGGCTCGCGAAGCTGTCGGAGGCCGACGCGGCGGCGAGGTCGGGCGACGCCGAGCTGCTCTCCTCGGACGCCGACCCGATCCACCCCATGCGCATCTACGGCGAGCTGAACAAGGTGCTCGCCGACGACGCGGTGATCATCGGCGACGGCGGCGACTTCGTGTCCTACGCCGGCAAGTACATCGAGCCGATCCAGCCCGGCTGCTGGCTCGACCCCGGCCCCTACGGCTGCCTCGGCACCGGCCTCGGCTACGCGATCGCCGCCCGGCTGGCCCGGCCCTCCTCGCAGGTGGTGCTGCTGCTCGGCGACGGCGCGGCCGGGTTCTCCCTGATGGACGTGGACAGCCTCGTGCGGCACAACCTGCCCGTCGTCATGATCTGCGGCAACAACGGGATGTGGGGTCTTGAGAAGCACCCCATGCAGATGCTGTACGGCTACGACGTGGCCGCCGAGCTGCGCCCGCAGACCCGCTACGACCAGGTGGTGACCGCGCTGGGCGGCGGCGGGGAGATGGTCACCTCGCCGGACGAGCTCGGGCCCGCGCTGCGGCGGGCGTTCGACGCGGGCGTGCCGTACCTGGTGAACGTGATCACCGATCCGGCCGTCGCCTATCCGCGCACGACCACCGGCGTCTAGTCACGGGGCGTCTAGTCATGGGGAGGGCGTCGGGGACGGCGTCGGGGAACCCTCGCCGGGACACTCGACCCCACGGTCCACCACGAGCCGGACGGCGGTGCCCGCCGGAACCCTGCGCTCCGGCTCCGGATCCTGGGCGAGCACCTCGGTGCACAGCCCGGTGTCGGGATCGTCGCTCACCACCACCCGGGCGGACAGGCCCGCCTTCCGGAGCGTGGCCAGGGCCTCCTGCTCGGAGAGCCCTTCCACGTACGGCACCTTCCGCAGCACGGTGGGCGTCGGGGTCGGGGAAGTGGTGGTCTTGGTGGGCTTGGGCGTGGAGGACGTCGAGGGAGTCGATGACGGCTTGGGGGTACGCGAGGGCCGGGACGTGGCCGGCTCCTTCGTGGGGGGCCTGTGGGTCCGGGGCCTGGTCGGCCGCGGGCTCTCCTGCGGAGCCTGCGTCGACCCGACGGAGGGATCGCCCGCGCCCGAGCGGATCGCGGCCGGAGGGCTCTCCTGGTCGCCGGTGGCCGCCACGCTGTTGATGCCGAAGGCCGCGAGCCCGCCGAACAGGGCCGCCCCGACGGCGATGCCGGTGAACAGCCCCGCCCGGCTGCGGCGCGGCCGGGCGTGTCCCTGGCCGGTGAGCGTCTGCTGGTACGGCTCGCTCGGGTACGGCTCGCTCGGGTACGGCTCGCTCGGGTACGGCTCGCTCGGGTACGGCTGGGCGTACGGGGGCGGATGGTGGGTGGGCGGCGGCTCCCCCTGCAGCGACTGCGTCCCGGCGGCGGCCGGCGTGAGGATGGCCTGGCGGGCGGCCTGGCCCATCGCGGCGGCGCTCGGCCAGCGGCTGCCGGGATCCTTGGCGAGGGCGCGCTCGACCACGTGCCTGACCGCGGGCGGCAGCTCAGGCGGCAGCGGGGGCGGCGCCTCCCGGATGTGTTTGAGGGCGATCGTCACGGGGGACTCGCCGTCGAAAGGGCGCTGCCCCGCCAGGCACTCGTAGGCGACCACGCCGAGCGCGTAGATGTCCACCAGGGGCGTGACCGGCTGGCCCTCGGCCTGCTCGGGCGCGCAGTAGGCCGCGGTGCCGAGCACCATGCCGGCGTCGGTGAGGCGGTTGGCCGCCTCCGACCGCGCGATGCCGAAGTCGGTGAGCACGAGCCGCCCGTCGGCGCGCACCAGCAGGTTGCCCGGCTTGATGTCGCGGTGCACGATCCCCCGCTCGTGCACGGCCTGCATCGCGTCGGCGGCCTGGGCGATCAGTTCCATCGCGGGCTCGGGGGCGATGCGGCCGAGCCGGGTGAGCAGCCGGTCCAAGGGCTCCCCGTCGACGAAACGCATCACCAGGAACGCGGTCGGCCCGTCGCCCGGCACCTCGGTGACGCCGTAGTCGTAGACGTCCACCACCCCCGGGTGGTTGATCGTCGCCATGGCGCGGGCCTCGCCCTGGAATCGCACCACGAAACCAGGGTCGTTCATGCGGTCCGGAAGCAACAGTTTGACGGCGACGGTGCGAGCAAGGACGATGTCCTCGCCCCGCCACACCTCGCCCATGCCGCCGGCGCCGAGCCGGTCGTCCAAGCGGTAACGCCCCGCCAGGGTCGTCCCTTGGGCCACCATGGTCCCCCGTACCCCCCTTGTAGTGGTACGACTCTTTACACCCCAGTCTTGACAACAAAGCAGATTCGTATCGCGGACAGATCACACGCAGATCACAAGATCCGGAGGACGGGTGGCGATGATTCTCGCTCTCCCCGTGTGAGCGCCGCGAAACAGGGTAGACCTAGCCGGTTGCGCGTGCCCGGGATTCGGCCGGACGCCCCCGTCCCACCGGTTCCCTCGGCACGTGGATTCCAGCCTATAAGGTGACGACCATGACGCTTAGCCTGGGTGCCCGCGCCCAGATCCTGGTCATGGTGGAGCGGGGGGACACCGCGACGCGCGTGGGCAGCGGCGACGTGCCCGTGCTCGCCACGCCGCGTCTGCTCGCCCTGGCCGAGGCCGCCACCGTCCAGGCGGTGCGGGACGGGCTGGAGCCCGGTCAGACCTCGGTCGGCACCCGGGTGGAGCTCGAGCACCGGGCCGCCAGCCCGGTCGGCGCGCACGTCGAGATCGTCGCGGAGCTCACCGAGGTGGACGGCCGGCGGCTCGTCTTCTCCTTCATCGCCCGCGACCGCGACCGGGTCGTCGCCGCCGGAGTGATCGAGCGCGTGGTCGTCGACCGGGAGCGCTTCCTCGCCAAGCTGTACGGCTGACGCCTACTCGATGACGGCGATGAGGTCGCCCTCCTGGATGACGTCGCCCTCGGCGACCTTGATCTGCAGGACCGTGCCCGGATCCTCGGCCAACACCGGGATCTCCATCTTCATCGACTCCAGGATGACCAGCGTGTCGCCCACGTCCACGGTCGTCCCCTCGGTCACCACGACCTGAAAGACGTTCGCCACCATCTCCGCGCGCACTTCCGCCACGGCACACTCCTTCGACCGGCGATCGGCGAGTCACCACCCTACTGGCCGCCCGTCCGGACCACGGTGACCACCGCGTCGACCACGGCCGGGTCGAACTCCTCGCCGGTGTCCGCGCGCAGCCGCTCCAGCGCCGCCGCGGCCCGGTCCCGGTCGTCCGACCCGCCGACCAGGTCGTCGTAGGCGTTGGCGACCTTGATGATCCGGCTCGCCGTCGGCACGCCGGGACCGGGGGCGTCGCACTGGCGGCGCACGATCTCGGCCACCCGGTCGAGCACCCCGGTCTTGCGGATCACCTCGGCGCCCAGCTCGGCGATGCGCCGGGCCTGGCCCCGGTCGGTGAGCACGGTGGCGCCCCCGGGGATCGGGTCGGCGAGCGAGAGCTGCCCGATGTCGTGCATGAGCGCCGCGTACTCCAGCTCCAGCAGCTCCGGCTCGGACATGCCGAGCTCCCGGCCGATCGCCAGCGACAGGCGGCTCACCCGGCGCGAGTGCCCGTGGTCGACGTAGCCGCCGACCTCGGGGACCCGGGCGAGGGCCCGCACCGTCTGCAGGTAGGTGGCCCGGATGCCGGCGTACTTGCGGAAGGCCACCTGGGTCACCAGCAGCGGCGCGGCGAACACCAGCAGGGCGACCAGGCCCATGCTGTGCGAGGCGAGCGCGAGCAGCGTGCCGGAGGCGCCGACGGCCGCGCCGAGCGGCCCGGCGATGCGCATCTCGTCGCGGATCGCGACGGCGAGGGCGGTGCGCACCCGCCCGGCGCGCAGCGCGGCGGCGACCGCGACGTCGGCGAGCAGCATCGCGGCGACCAGCGTGACCATCGCGGCCAGCGGGAGCCACCACTGGCCCTGCGGCGTCCCGTACCCGGTGGAGGCGTACAGCTCGCCGCTGAAGGGGCGGTAGAGGACGGCGACCAGGGCGACGGCGAGCAGCCGCCGGGCCATCGCCTCCATCCGGGGCGGGCGGCCGACGGCGAGGTGCGGCAGCGCGCCGGCGATCACGCCGACGGCCGTCACCGCGATCACCTGCAGGGCGGTGTGCCCGGCGGGGCGGCCCTCCACGTCGAGCAGCATGGCGTAGCCGAGGGCGGCGGCGGTCGAGATCGGGGCGGTCTCGCGGTTGCCCGGCATCGTCATCCGGGCGAGCTCGCCGCAGGCGATCAGCGCGCCGAAGGCGATGGCGACGTCCGTCTCGACCAGGCCGGTCGCGGCGACGTGCGCCACGCCCGCGACCGTGAGCAGGCCGGCGGCGACGCCGAGCAGCGGCAGGCCCGGGCCGATCCGCCGCCTGGCGTGGGGGCGGCTATCGCTCCGCGGCGACCTGGATGGGCGTTGTCGGGTCGTCATGATCCTTGATCACTGTCTGGTCGGAGTCGGTGGGCGGGGCGGTCACCCTCCCGGGCGGATCCCAGCCCTCCCGGCGCAGCGCGGCGACGAACGCGTCGACCATGGAGGGGTCGAACTGGGTGCCCGCGTTCTTGCGCAGCTCCGCGATCGCCGTCTCGGGGGATTTCGCCCTGCGGTAGGAGCGGTCGGAGGTCATCGAGTCGAAGGCGTCGGCGACCGCGATCACGCGGGCGAACTCCGGGATCTCGTCCCCGGCCAGGCCCATCGGGTAGCCCTTGCCGTCCTGCCGCTCGTGATGGTGCATGATCCCGGCGAACGCCTCGTCGAGGAAGTCGATGCCGCGCACGATCTCCAGGCCGCGCATGGGGTGCAGCTGGATCGCGGCGTACTCCTCCTCGGTGAGGCTGCCCTCCTTCTGCAGCACCTTGGTGGGCACGCCGAGCTTGCCCACGTCGTGCAGCATGCCGGCGTAGCGGATGGCGCGCAGCCGCTCGCCGCTCATCCCGATCTCCATGGCGATCATCGTCGCCGCCTTGGACACCCGGGTGCAGTGGCCGCGCGTGTAGTAGTCCTTGGTCTCCACCGCCTGGCACAGCGCCGCCATCGTCGCCTCGTACGAGCGCTCCTGGGCGCGGTACTGCCCGAAGGCCCAGCGGGCGACGAACATCGGCAGCAGCACGAGCACCGCCGAGATCGACTGCACGGTGGCCCACAGCCCGGCGATGAGCAGGCCGAACGTCGCGTACCCGAGGTAGGAGGCGAAGAAGCGGGCGGTGTCGCCGATCGGCACCTGGTCGCCGCGCACCACCGAGGCGAGCCGCAGCAGGATCGCCATGTGCAGGACGTTGAGCGGCACGAAGACCGCCGCCGCCGCGGCGTACGGCCCGATCAGGTCGGCGAACGGCACGACGGGCGGCCCCGGAGGACCGCCCGCCAGCCGGTAGACCTCGCCGGCGACGTAGCCGCACATCGCGAACTGGGCGCCGTTGAACAGGCGCTTCACCAGCGGCAGGCCGGGGCGCACGCTCAGCACGGCGACGGTGCCGACGAGGGTGGCGCCCAGCGGGCCCACCAGGACCACGGCGGCGAGCACGGCGGAGAAGCTCACCGAGATGGCGGTCTGCTCGACGTTGAGCAGCGTCGGCACCGACTCGCAGACCAGAAACAGCAGCGCGAGCACGACCAGCGTCCGCCAGTCGGGGCCCCCCAGCCCACCGCCGGTGATGAAGGTACGCCAGATCAGCACCGCCACCGCTGTGACCAGCGCGACGATGTAGACCCTCGCGGGCCACGGGAGTTCACGCACGACGGCCACCTCGGCATCGGCCGGGGCACGCTCAGGTCCAGGAGATGCCGGTCACCTCCCGGGTGAGCACTTCCCTCGCCATCAGCGGCCCCACGTCGGAATTTCCGCCTTTCAGGCTACAGAAAACGACGTCGCCGGGCCGCCGGGTCCGCCAATCGCATCCAATATGTAATCAAACAACTACGCACTGCCAAGCGGCTACGCCGTGCCAAGCGACTAGGCGGTGCCAAGCGCCTCCCGGCGGCGGCGCGCCCACTCGACCGTCGCCTTCAGGCCCACCGCCAGCTCGGTGCGCGGCCGCCAGCCCAGGCCCGCCAGGGCGGGGGCGGGATCGACGGCCATGGCGGGCAGGTCGCCGAGCCGCGGTGGCGCGAAGCCCGGCTCGTCGGGCGCGTTCGCGGCGGCGGCCACCAGGCGGTGCAGCTCACGGTCGGTGGTCTGCAGGCCGGTGCCGAGGTTGTATCGTTCCCGGTTGCCGCGCGGGCCGCAGGCCTTGGCGAAGGCGTCCACGACGTCCTCGACGAAGATGTAGTCGCGGGTCTGGCCTCCGTCGCCGTAGACGACGGTCGGTTTGCCCGCGAGCAGGGCGTCGGTGAAGATCGAGACCACGCCGGCCTCGCCCTCGGGCGACTGGCGCGGGCCGTACACGTTCGACAGCACGAGCGTGGTGTACTCCAGGCCGTACAGCGCGTTGTAGGTCGCCAGGTACAGCTCGCCGCTCAGCTTCGAGGCCGCGTACGGCGAGCGCGGGTCGGTGGCCGCGCCGTGCGGCACCGGGATCACCGCGGGCCGGCCGTACACCGCGACCGAGGAGGCGAAGACCACCTTGCGCACCCCGGCCCTGTGGGCGGCCTCCAGCACGTTGATCGTGCCCTCGACGTTGACCCGCGCGTCGTGCGCGGGCTCGGCCACGCTCCGGCGCACGCTGATCTGCGCGGCCAGATGGCACACGACCTCCGGCCGCCACGCCTCCATCACGCCGGTCAGCGCCGGCTCGGCCACGCCCATCTCGTAGAGCGCGAAGCCGTCGTGCTTCGCGGCGTCGACGAGATTCTCCTGGTCGCCCGACGACATGTCGTCGACGACCGCGACCTCGTGCCCGTCGGCCAGCAGCCGATCGACGAGATTGGATCCGATGAAACCGGCTCCCCCGGTAACCAGTACACGCATGCGGGAAGCCTACGGGGTAAGGCGCTCGGCCTCGATGTTCTCCACCATCTCGACACGGACCTGCTCGATGCGGGACATGACGCGGGCGCGCAGGTCCTCGGGCACCGGGTCACAGCCGCAGCTCTTGGCCACGAGCTGCTTGACGACCTTGTCCAGACCGTACTCCTGCAGACACGGGCCGCACTCGTCGAGGTGGCGGCGGATGTCGCCGCACCAGTCGTCGTCGAGCTCGCCGTCCAGGTAGGCGTAAACCCGGTCAAGCACGTCCGAACAGTCGGTCTCGTGGGGATTTCCGCAACTCATCGCCGGTCCTCCGAAGGCACGAGTCCGCGCTCGCGCGCGTAGTCCTCAAGTAGCGTCCGCAGCTGACGGCGGCCGCGGTGCAGTCGCGACATCACGGTGCCGATCGGCGTGCCCATGATGTCGGCGATCTCCTTGTACGGGAAGCCCTCCACGTCGGCGAGGTAGACCGCGATGCGGAACTCCTCGGGCAGCGCCGCGAGCGCCTGCTTGACGTCGCTGTCGGGGAGGTGCTCGAGCGCCTCGATCTCGGCCGATTTCAGGCCGCTCGAGGTGTGCGACTCGGCGCGCGCGAGCTGCCAGTCCTCGACCTCCTCCGCGCCCGACTGCTTCGGCTCCCGCTGTTTCTTGCGGTAGGAGTTGATGAAGGTGTTGGTGAGGATGCGGTAGAGCCACGCCTTGAGGTTCGTCCCCTCCTGGAACTGGTGGAAGGACGCGAACGCCTTGGCGAAGGTCTCCTGAACGAGATCCTCCGCATCCGCCGGATTGCGGGTCATCCGGAGCGCGGCCGAGTAGAGCTGGTCGAGGTAGGGCATCACGTCCCGCTCGAACCGATCTCCGCGCTGCTCCAGAGTCTCCGTCGCTACGTTGGAGACCGGACCCACCCCCTTAGAACCGCCGTACCAAGCCGAGAATACCGGCTCATCCACGGCCGCTCGGTCAGCAACGGGGGCAAGCAGCATGAAACCTCCTCATTCTTATGCCCGCTTGAAACACCGGCGTCGTACCATCTTGTTCCCGCGCCAAGATGAAGGTGACGAACGACCCGGTGCGGGGAAAAACCTACGTACCGGTTAGTAGCGATCCCACGGAGAGCCCCGACGTCCAGGAGCCGCTCGTGCTGCCAATTCCGGCGAAAGAACTGAACGGTTCAGGTGCGCTCGGGCCGTACTGGACCTTCTACAACGCCGTCGCCGCGGAGCAGCTGCGGCAGTGGCTCCCCGAGCGACCCGCGCTGCTGCTGGACATCTCCGGCGGTCGGGGACGCTGGGCCGCGCAGGCCGCGCGGGCGGGCCATCAGGTGATCGAGGTCCTCGACTTCCGCCGCAGCGCCGAGCCCTGGCTGCGCGACGCCGCCGACGACCGCATCCGCCGCGTCCGCGCCGACGACCTGTCCTTCCTGCCGGACGCGAGCGTGGACGGGGTGATCGCCGAGGAGCGCGCCCTGTCGGTCGAGATCATGGCCGAGTCCGCGCTCGCCGACGCGGCCCGGGTGCTGCGGCCGGGCGGGCGCATGCTGATCTCGGTCGACTCGCTCGTGCTCGGCATGGCGATCCTCGCCGAGCAGAACTTCTGGGCGCACCTGCGGCAGACCGGCGAGGTCATGCTCGTGCCGTGGCCGGACGGCAGCATCACCCGGTGCTTCTCCAGCGCCCAGCTGCGCGAGCTGCTCACCGGCGCGGGGCTGACCGTGGAGTGGGTACGGCCGCGCACGGTGTTGTCGCCGTCCACCGTGGACCACGTGCTGTTGTACGACGCGCGGTCGCTGAGCCGGCTGGTGCGGACCGAGCTGGAGTCCCGGCCGGACGACGACGACACCGTGGGGATCCACCTGGTGGCGAGCGCCAGGCGCGACTGAGCGTTTTTGGGCCGTGCCCAACCGTGCGCTCAGTGGCGGCGTCGCTCCAGCTTGGACTGGCACTGCACGCAGCGGTCGGCCTCGGGCCGCGCCTCAAGACGGCCCTCGGGGACGGGACGGGCGCAGTCGACGCAACGTCCGTAGGTGCCCTCGTCCAGGCGCTTGAGCGCGCTCAGCACGGCCGAGCGCTGCCGGGAGGCCACGTCGAGCATCGCCTGCAGGCGGTCGGCCTCGGTCAGACCGGCGCCGGCGTCGGCGGCCGACCGCTCGCCGCCGGGCTCGTCCCGCAGCGTCCTGATCGACCGCTCCAGGTCGTCCAGCATGCTCTTCAGACGCTTGCGAACCTTGACATCGTCCACGGACCACACCTCCGGGTATGGGGCATCGGCCGGTCGGGACCCCCGGTCTCCCGCCGGCGTTCAGATAGGCCGCTTTCGAATTTGTTTAAATATGAACAGGGGAATTAGGTGCACCGCGTTGCTCACCGGATGCCCACTTGGCGAGCGTCTTACACTCGCCAGTGACACGGACGTGGTTAACCCGGCGTTCGCCCGGGGTTCGCCCGTGCTATACGGCCAGCGGCTCGATCAGCTCGGGGCCGTTGTTGCGGACGTTGTTGACGTCGGTGGAGACCGGATGGTGGGCGAGCAGGCCCGGGCCGGCGGGCACCAGCAGCCGCCTGGCCTCCTCGGCGGCGGTCAGGCCGGGGTCGAGCCAGTCCGCCCACCGCTCCCGCGCAATGATCATCGGCATCCGGTCGTGGATGCGGCCCAGCTCGTCCTGCGCCGAGGTGGTGATGACGGTGCAGGTGACCCGCCAGGCCTCGGGGTCGTCGTCGGGCCGGGTGCGGTCACGCCAGAACTCGTACAGCCCGGCCATCGCCATCACCGAGCCGTCGGCGGGGTGGATGTAGTAGGGCTGCTTGCGCTTGGCGGCCCTGCCGCCCCCGCCCGCCTGACCGGCGTCCTCCCCCGCGTACCACTCGTAGTAGCCGTCGGCGGGCAGCAGGCAGCGGCGCCGCTCGAACGCCCGGCGGAACGACGGCTTCTCGGCCACGGTCTCCACCCGCGCGTTGATCATGCGGGAGCCGACTGAGGGGTCCTTGGCCCAGCTCGGCACCAGGCCCCAGCGCAGGATGCGCAGCTGGCGGACCGGCTCGGCGTTCTCCGCGTCCTTAAGGGGCCGGGTCAGCACCGCGTAGACCTTCTTGGTCGGCGCGACGTTGTAGTCCGGTCGCAGCTCCTCCTCGGGCGCGCCGTCCACCGCGACCTGGAACTCCTCCAGCAGCTCGTACTTCTTGCGAGCCGACGCGTACCTTCCGCACATGAGTTCCACCATGCCATCGTCAAGCCTCGATCGCACGTATCTCTCGCACAGTTGAGCGAACGATCACCCGTACGGCGCGCGCCGCCCTGACGCCGCGGGGGCCCGCCTTCGATAGGCTTTCGAGCATGTCCGCCACCTTGTTGTGGCCCGCGCCGACCGCGAGCGGGCCCGTCCGCGCGACCGTCCGCCTGCCCGGCTCCAAGTCGGTGACCAACCGGGCGCTGCCGCTGGCGGCGCTGGCCGAGGCCCCCGGCACCGTACGGCGGGCCCTGCGCAGCCGCGACGCCGACCTGATGGCCGCCGCGCTGCGCGCCCTCGGCGCGGGGCTGACCGCCTCCGACGAGAGCGTCTCGGCGGCCGACTGGCATGTGGTGCCCGGCCCGATCCGCGGCGGGGCGTCGATCGACGTGGGCCTGGCCGGCACGGTCATGCGGTTCGTGCCGCCGATCGCGGGCCTCGCCGACGGCGAGGTGCGCTTCGACGGCGACGCCGCCGCCCGCCGCCGCCCGATGGGCCCGCTGCTCGCGGCGCTGCGCGAGCTCGGCGCGCGGGTGGACGGGGACGCGCTGCCGTTCACGATCCGCGGCCCGATCCGCGGCGGCGAGGTCACCCTGGACGCCTCGGCCTCCTCCCAGCTCGTCTCCGGCCTGCTGCTGGCCGCCCCGCGCTTCGACAAGGGCGTCACCGTCCGCCACGTGGGCCCGCCGGTCCCGTCCGCCCCGCACATCGAGATGACCGTGCGGATGCTGCGCGAGGCCGGGGCGCGGGTGGACGACGGCGAGCGCGACGTGTGGCGGGTCGAGCCGGGCCCGATCGCCGCCCTGGACCTCACCGTCGAGCCCGACCTGTCGAACGCGGCGCCGTTCCTCGCCGCCGCCCTGGTCACCGGCGGCGAGGTCACCGTGCCCGGCTGGCCCGAGCGCACCACGCAGGGCGGCGACGCGCTGCGCGGCCTGCTCGCCGAGATGGGCGCCACGGTGACCCGGGTGCCGGAGGGCCTGCGGGTGACCGGCACGGGCCGGGTCGGCGGCATCGACGCCGACCTGCACGACGTGGGCGAGCTCACCCCGACGATCGCCGCGCTGGCCGCGCTCGCCGACGGGCCCTCGACGCTGCGCGGCGTCGCGCACCTGCGCGGGCACGAGACCGACCGGCTCGCCGCGCTCGCCGCCGAGATCAACGCGCTCGGCGGCGACGCCCGGGAGACCGCCGACGGGCTGGAGATCCGGCCGCGGCCGCTGCGCGGCGGGGTGTTCCACAGCTACGAGGACCATCGCATGGCCACCGCGGGCGCGGTGATCGGCCTGGTGGTGCCCGGCGTCGAGGTGGAGAACATCGCCACCACGGCGAAGACCCTGCCGGAGTTCGCCCGGATGTGGGCGCGGATGCTGGGGGACGACGGCTGAGAAGGCGGCAGTACGACGAGGACGACGTCCGGGTCCGGCCGGGCAGGGGATCCCGGCCGAGGACGCGGCGCCGTCCCGCGCACGAGGACGCCGTGCAGGGCTTCGTCGTCGCCGTCGACCGGGGCCGCTACACCTGCCTGGTGCGCGGCGCGGGCCGCAGGGACCCGGACGTGACGGTGACCGCGATGAAGGCGCGCGAGCTCGGGCGCAAGGGCATCGTCGTCGGCGACCGGGTGAGCCTGGTCGGGGACGTCTCCGGCCGGCCCGACACGCTCGCCCGGATCGTGCGGGTCGAGCCGCGCACCTCGATCCTGCGCCGCAGCGCCGACGACGTGGACGAGGTCGAGCGGCCGATCGTGGCCAACGCCGACCAGCTCGTGATCGTCACCGCCCTCGCCGACCCGCCGCCCCGCCCGCGCATGATCGACCGCATGCTGGTGGCGGCGTTCGACGCCGAGATCGACGCGCTGCTGTGCCTTACCAAGGCGGACCTGGCCGACCCCGGCGAGCTGGTGGCGCTGTACGCGCCGCTCGGCGTCCCGCACGTGGTGACGCGCAAGGGCGGCCCGCTCGACGAGCTGCGCGCGCTGCTCGCCGACCGGGTGAGCGTGCTCGTCGGCCACTCGGGGGTGGGCAAGTCCACGCTGGTCAACGCGCTGGTGCCGAACGCCGGGCGGGCCGTGTCGCACGTCAACCCGGTGACCGGGCGGGGCCGGCACACGTCCTCCTCGGCGATCGCGCTCGAGCTGCCGGAGGGCGGGTGGATCATCGACACGCCCGGGGTGCGGTCGTTCGGGCTGGCCCACGTGTCGGTGGAGACCGTACTGGCGGGCTTTCCCGACCTGATCGAGGGGACCGTGCACTGCCCCAAGGGCTGCACGCATCTGGGCGCGGAGTGCGCGCTGGACGAGTGGGTGCGGGCCGGGCACGCGTTGCCGGCCCGGCTGGAGTCGCTGCGCCGGCTGCTGGCGAGCCGTGAGGGCGCGCTTGAACCGGACGAAAACGGCCCGATGGGCTGATCGTGGGCCGATCGAGACATGTCTGAGACTGTGGCGGGTCATGGGGGCGCGCTACCGTTCTGCCCTGTGAGCGCATACAACGACGACCTGCGGCTGGCGCACGTGATGGCGGACACCGCCGACGACCTGACCATGCGCCGGTTTCGCGCCGGGGATCTGCGCGTGGACACCAAGCCCGACCTCACTCCGGTGAGCGACGCCGACCGGGCGGTCGAGGAGCTGCTGCGCGGCACGCTGCGCCGCGCCCGGCCGCGCGACGCCGTCGTCGGCGAGGAGTTCGGCCAGACCGGGTACGGCACGCGCTCCTGGATCATCGACCCCATCGACGGCACCAAGAACTACGTGCGCGGGGTGCCGGTGTGGGCGACGCTCATCGCGTTGATGGAGCGCGGCCGGGTCGTCGTCGGCGTCGTCTCGGCCCCGGCGCTGGGGCGGCGCTGGTGGGCGGCCCGCGAGCAGGGCGCGTACGCCGGGCGCAGCCTCGCCAAGGCGACGCGCATCCAGGTGTCCTCGGTGGGCAGGCTGTCGGACGCCTCGCTGTCGTTCTCCAGCCTGCACGGCTGGGAGGAGCAGGGCCGGCTCGATCCCTTCCTCGACCTGACCCGCGAGGTGTGGCGGACCCGGGCGTACGGCGACTTCTGGTCGCACATGATGGTCGCCGAGGGCTCCGTCGACGTGTCGGCGGAGCCCGAGTTGTCCCCATGGGACATGGCGGCGCTGACGGTGATCGTGGAGGAGGCCGGTGGCACCTGGACCGACCTGTCCGGCGCCCCGAACGTGGACGGCGGGAGCATCGTCTGCACCAACGGCCTGCTCCATGGCGAGGTGCTCAAGCGGCTCGGGAGTTGATCGCCCGAACCAGCTGGGCGAACACGATGAGATTGTCCCGGTAGTGGTGGGTGCGATTGTCGAACGGCCCGCCGCAGGTGATGATCCGCAGCCCGGCCTTGCCGATGTCGCCGTACACCCGGTCGGTGGGGAACGACGTCTTCGGCACCCGGATGCGCTTGCGCACCGCGAAGACCGCGGTGCTGCCGTCGCGCCGGTCCACGTAGACCCGCGCGCCGTTGCGCACCTGGCGGAGCCGGTAGAACACCGCGGGGCCGGTCCTGGTGTCCATGTGGCCGGTCACCACGGCCGGTCCGATCTGCCCGGGGCTGGCGCTGCCGACGTACCAGCCGGCCACCCCGGCCCGGTGGAGCGGGGGTGGCTGGAGCCTGCCCCGGCGATCGAGGCCGATCTTGACGAGCGGCGCGTCGACCCCGATGGACGGGATGCGGATCCGGGTGGGAATCGCGAATCCCATCCGGAGCGACCGGGCCCGCTTGACCCTGGTCTGCCGGATCCCGGCCTGCTCGGTCCCGGTCTGGTCGGCGTCGGTCCGCCCGGACCGGGTCTGCGGTGATCGCGGGAACGGCGGCTCCGCCATGAGCGGCGGGTCCGGGCGAGACCGTACGGCCCCGCCCGTCACCTCGGCCATCGCCGCTCCGGGCGTCAGAGCCGCGATGCCGGCGAGCGCCAGGACGGCGACCGCCGCGTTCAGCACGCGGCGGTCGCTCGCCGGCCGATCTGGCGAACCCGCGGGTTCACCGGCCGATCCCGACGGTCCGTGAAACCGGATCACCTGTGCCGCGACTTGGCGTGCCAGCCGCCGCCCGCGTGGACGCCGGCCACCGGCCTGCCCCTGCACCACTTCTCGGTGCCCCACAGCCTGCGCTCGTCCCAGCGGTGGGCGATGCGCCCGGCGTCACGCGCGAGGAGGATCTGGTCGTGGGCGGCACGGTCCTCGTGGCGGTCACGCCGCTTGACGTCGATGTCGAAGATCGGCTTGCGGTCGTGCTTGTGGCCCCTGTGGTGGTGGTGCTTACCGAGCAGGTCGCTCTCCCCGGTCGCGTCGGTCGCTACGGGCTTCTCCACGTGGACGACGTCGTTGACGTTCTTGTCTTCGTCGCGGTCGAAGTCGATGTCCTTGTGGAACCGGTGATGCCCGTGGTGCGCGCCGAGGTGTCCCCTGCGGCCCGCGAAGGCGTCCCCGCGGATGGCGTCGCGGAAGCCCCGGCGGTGCGCCCAGTGCCGCACCTTGCAGTGGACGTTGGCGGCGGCGGAGATCTGAGCCGTCTGCTGCAGGCTCTGCGTGAGGCTCGTTGCACCGAACGCCGGCACCACGGCCGTTCCGAGAAGTCCGAGCGTCGCCACGCTCGCGAATGCGATTTTCTTCATCTTGCCCCCGACGGTTTTCTGCGGCCCGATTGATGTGGTTTGCAGCCGCATCGGGAGAGTTCACCGCTTCCGGGGCCAATGAAACGGCTGTCCGGGCTATCTGGTCACCCGTTTACCGATTATTAGCACTTCATATCGTACGCTAAGTCGCTTTATTAGCGAATATCACAGCATTCCAGTCAAATCGGATGTATTGGGACATATACTATGAAAGGGCGAGCGTGCGGTTGACCGCCTCGAGCAGGCTGCTGCGATAGGCCTCGCCGAACAGGCAGACGTGCACGAGCAGCGGGTGCAACTGGTGCAGCGGCACCCGGTCCCGCCACCCCTCCGCCAGCGGCGCCTCCTCCCGGTAGGCGGCCATGATCCTGCTCAGCCGGGGCGCGCCGAAAAGCGCGAGCATCGCCAGATCGGTCTCGCGGTGGCCGCCGTGCGCGGCCGGGTCGATGAGCACCGCGCCGCGGTCCTTCGACCACAGGACATTGCCGCTCCACAGGTCGCCGTGAATCCGGCTGGGCATTTCCGGCGGTCCAGATATTTCCGGCAATACGGATATTACGGATTCGATGCTGCGGACCTCGTCGTCCGACAATCGGCCGCGGTCGCGCGCGAGCCGTACGAACGGCAGCAGCCGCCGCTCGGCGTAGAAGGTCGGCCAGTCCGCGGCCGGGCCGTTGTCCATGGGCAGCTCGGCGATCCACCCCGGCCAAGGGGCGCCGTACCCATCCGCCCCCGCCCGGTGCAGGCGGGCCAGGTCGCGCCCGAACCGCTCGGCCGCCTCGTCGGTCGGCGCGCCGGTCTCGATCCACCCCAGCACGAGCCGGTCCCCGCCGACCTCGACCACCTCCGGCACCGCCACCGCGCCAGCCTCCCCCAGCCAGCGCAGCCCCGCCGCCTCGGAGGCGAAGTCCACGCCGACGTCCGCGGCGCGCTTGACGAAGACCTGCCGACCGCCGGGCAGCTCGCCGCAGTGCAGCGTCCAGCGATGACTGCGGCCGAGGTCCGCCGTGATCCGCACCCCGATCACCTGCGCCCCAGGGGTCGGCCGACGACCCGCGCGACGTGCTCGGCGACGCCCTCGGCGGCGGCCTCCACCATCGCCAGAACCCGCGTGAAGCCCTCCTCGCCGCCGTAGTACGGGTCCGGCACCTCGGCCCCCTCGGGCGCGTCCGGGTCGAACGACCGCAACAGCCGCACATCGCTCCCGGGCGGGGCCACGCGCCGCAGAGCGCGCAGATTCTCCCGGTCCATGGCGAGAATCAGGTCCCGCTCGGCGAACCACCGCTCCTCGAACCGCCTGGCCCGATGCCGGGATCCGTCGTAACCGGCCGCCGACAGCGCCGCCGCCGCGCGCTCGTCCATCGGCTCGCCCACGTGCCACCCGCCGGTTCCGGCGCTGTCCACGGTGGCCACGTCCGTCAGGCCGTGCCGCTCCAGCGCCGAGCGCAGCACCACTTCGGCCATCGGCGACCGGCAGATGTTCCCCAGGCACACTAGGCAGATTCGCATCATGCCCTCATGATTCCGCACCGGATGATTCCGCACCGGCGACACCTGGCTCGACGACGCCTCCGCCGCCCCGGCCGCCAAGTGCCACAGGAGTGACCCGTCCCGTTCACCACTCGTTCACCTTTGTCGGGGGATCAAGTCACCTTCGCTGCCTACCGTCCTAACCGACGAAGGACAAAGTAGGAGGATAGAGAACAGTGAACTACGCAGGCCGGCTCACTGCGGCCGTCGCTATCGCCGGCGTGCTGTCGCTGGGGGCGTGCGGCACCGATAACAACACGGGTGGCGGCGGCAGCACCGGCGCCTCGGCGGCCCCCGCCTCGAGCGGGGGCAGCGATCTGAGCGGCACGATCAACGCCGCCGGCTCCTCCGCCCAGGCGAACGCCATCGACGAGTGGAAGAAGGCCTTCCAGTCGCAGAACCCGAGTGTGAACATCAACTACCAGCCGAGCGGCTCGGGCGCGGGCATCCAGTCGTTCATTCAGGGCACCGTCGCCTTCGCCGGCTCGGACTCCGCCCTGAAGGACGACGAGGCCCCCCAGGCCGACGCGCGCTGCAAGACCGGCAAGGCCATCAACCTGCCGATGGTGACCGGCCCGGTGGCCGTGGTCTACAACCTGTCGGGGGTCGACGGACTGCAGCTGTCGCCCACGACGATCGCCGGCATCTTCAACAGCAAGATCACCAAGTGGGACGACCCGGCGATCAAGAAGGACAACCCGGACGCCAAGCTCCCGTCGACGCCGATCCAGGCCTTCCACCGCTCCGACGAGTCCGGCACCAGCGACAACTTCACCAAGTTCCTCAAGGCCGCGGCCGCCAACGACTGGCCGTACGAGCCCGCGAAAGCCTGGCCTGCCGAGGCGAAGGGCCAGGGCGCGAAGGGCTCCGACGGCATCGCCCAGGCGATCAAGAGCACCGACGGCGCGATCAGCTACGTCGAGCTCTCCTACGCGGAGAACTCCAGCCTCTCCAAGGCCAAGGTCGCCAACGGCTCGGGTGAGTTCGTCGAGCTGACCCCGGAGAGCGCGGGCAAGACCGTGGAGGCCGCCGAGATCGCCGGCACCGGCAACGACCTCAAGCTGAACATCGACTACGCCACCAGCGCGGCGGGCGCCTACCCGATCGTCCTGGTGACCTACGAGATCACCTGTGAGAAGGGTCTGCCGGCCGACCAGGTCGAGCTGGTGAAGTCGTTCCTCGGCTACACCGCCAGCGACGCCGGCCAGCAGAAGCTGACCGAGCTGGGCTACGCCCCGCTCCCGGCGACCCTGCTCGCCAAGGTCCGCACGGCCGTCGAGGCGATCTCCTAACCCGATGGCCACGCCACTCCGTACACGTGAGGGCGGGCCGGCCACGCGCCGGTCCGCCTTCCGGCGCTCTCAGGGTGAGGGACCCTTCCGGTACCTGACCACGGGCGCCGGGATCATCGTCCTCGTGATCATGGCGGCGGTCGCCGTCTTCCTGATCGCGGAGGCGATCCCGGCGCTGCAGGCGAACGCGGGGAACTTCCTCACCGACCTGACCTGGACGCCCAACGGCGACCCGCCGGCATTCGGCATCGCCGCCCTGGCCTTCGGGACCCTCCTCAGCTCCCTGCTCGCCCTGCTGATGGCGACCCCGGTGGCGATCGGCGTGGCCCTGTTCATCTCCCACTACGCGCCGCGGCGAATGGCCGGCGTGCTGGGCTACGTGATCGACCTGCTCGCGGCCGTGCCCAGCGTCGTCTACGGCCTGTGGGGTGTGATCTTCCTGGTGCCGCTGATGCAGGGACCGTCGGAGTTCCTCAACACCTACCTGGGCTTCATTCCGCTGTTCGGCGGGGATCGGGTCGTCGGCCGTTCGATGCTCACCGCGTCGGTGGTCCTGGCCATCATGATCCTGCCCATCATCGCGGCGATCTCCCGTGAGGTGTTCCTCCAGGCGCCCAAGATGCAGGAGGAGGCGGCGCTGGCCCTCGGCGCCACCCGCTGGGAGATGATCAGGATGGCCGTGCTGCCGTTCGGGCGGCCCGGCGTGATCAGCGCGTCCATGCTCGGCCTCGGCCGCGCGATGGGCGAGACGATCGCCGTCGCGCTCATCTTCCCCGCGACGTTCCAGATCTCCTTCCAGATCCTCGGGCCCACCGGCAACAGCATCGCCGCCAACATCGCCAACGGCTTCGGCGAGGCCACCCCGATCGGCCGCGGCGCGCTGATCGCCTCCGGGCTCGTGCTGTTCATCATCACCCTGCTGGTGAACATCGCCGCCCGCCTGATCATCGCTCGCCGCAAGGAGTACGCGAGGGCCGCCGCATGAGCCTCCCCCAGGGAATCCAGTCGATCTCGATGGGCCGCAGGATCAAGGACCAGATCGTCCGCGCTCTGGTCTATTTGGCGTTCGCGATCGCCGTCGTCCCGCTGGTGTCGGTGGTGTGGCTGGTCATCGCGAACGGCATCCAGCGCTTCGACATCGAGTTCCTCACCCACTCGATGCGCAACATCGGCGCCCGGGACGCCGGCGGCGGCGCGTACCACGCCATCCTCGGCACCCTGGAGCAGGTCGGCCTGGCCACCGTCATCTCCGTGCCGATCGGCCTGCTCACCGCCATCTACCTGGTGGAGTACGCGCAGGGCGGTCGGCTGTCGCGGGCCATCAGCTTCTTCGTGGACGTCATGACCGGCATCCCGTCCGTGGTCGCCGGTCTGTTCGTGCTCGCCTTCTGGGTGCTCGTGCTCGGCATGGGCTTCTCCGGATTCGCCGGCGCGATCGCGCTGTCCATCCTGATGCTGCCCACCGTGGTCCGCTCCACCGAGGAGATGCTGCGGATCGTGCCGGGCGAACTGCGCGAGGCCGCGTACGCGCTGGGCGTGCCCAAGTGGCGGACCATCCTCCGGGTGGTGATTCCGACCGCGTTCACCGGCATCGTCACCGGCATCATGCTGGCCATCGCCCGCGTCGCCGGCGAGACCGCCCCGCTGCTGCTCACGGTCTTCTTCACCGACTCGATCAACTCCGACCCGTTCAGCGGGCCCCAGATGGGTCTGCCGCTGTACGTGTTCGACCAGGCGGGACGCCCGACCGACACCGCCATCGCCCGCGCGTGGACCGGGGCCCTCACGCTGATCCTGATCGTCATGCTGCTCAACCTGGCGGCACGCCTCATCGCAAGGTGGCGAGCCCCCGCCGGAAACCGATAAGGGGTGCAAGCAAATGGCCAAACAGATCGAAGTCGCCGACCTCGACGCGTACTACGGGTCGCATAAGGCGATCGAAGGCATCTCGATGACGATCGAGCCTCGCTCCGTCACCGCGTTCATCGGGCCGTCCGGCTGCGGCAAGTCCACGTTCCTGCGGACGCTCAACCGGATGCACGAGGTCATCCCCGGCGCCCGGGTCGAGGGCAAGGTCCGGCTGGAGGACCAGGACCTCTACGGCTCCGACGTCGATCCCGTCTCGGTGCGCCGCACCATCGGCATGGTGTTCCAGCGGCCCAACCCGTTCCCCACCATGTCGATCTACGAGAACGTCGCGGCCGGCCTGCGGCTCCTCGGCCGGGTGCCGAAGTCGGAGACCGACGACGTGGTCGAGGCGTCCCTCAAGGGCGCCAACCTGTGGAACGAGGTCAAGGACCGGCTGCACAAGCCCGGCGGGGGCCTGTCCGGCGGGCAGCAGCAGCGGCTGTGCATCGCCCGGGCCATCGCGGTCAAGCCCGAGGTCCTGCTCATGGACGAGCCGTGCTCCGCGCTCGACCCGATCTCGACCCTCGCCATCGAGGACCTGATCAACGAGCTCAAGAGCGACTACACGATCGTCATCGTCACGCACAACATGCAGCAGGCCGCCCGGGTCAGCGACAAGACCGCGTTCTTCAACCTGGCCGCGCAGGGCGAGCCGGGCAAGCTCATCGAGATGGGCGAGACCACGAAGATCTTCACCAACCCCACGGAGAAGGCGACCGAGGACTACATCACCGGGCGGTTCGGCTGATTCGTCGCGAGTTCCATCTCGAGGAGAAACGGGTGGACCAGCCGCACATGGCATCCCTGGCGGACGTTCCACAACGGTCGGCGCCCATACTGCTGGTCGCCGACCCTGATACGAAAATCGTCAAGGAGCTGGCCACCGCGCTGGAAGCCGAAGGCGTCGAGGTGACCGGCGCCTTCGACGGCGCCAGCGCCCTGCTGCAGGTCGGAGCCCTCCGGCCTGACGTGGTGCTGGTCAGCTCCACGCTGACCGTCATCAACGCCGTCGACTTCGTCCGCGCGGTACGGCTCGCGCAGGGCGTGCCGGTCCTGCTCGGCATCGGCGAGGGCCACGCCGAGCAGGCCGTGCGCGCGCTCGACGCCGGGGCCACCGCGTGCGTGGCGCGGCCGTACCGGGTGCCCGAGCTGCTGCCCCTCGTGCAGGGCGCGGTCGCCGGCGACCTGCGCAGGGATCGCGCGGTGCTGACGATCGGCAACGTGGAGCTCGACATCACCGCCTACCAGGTGCGCGTCGGCGGCATGCTGGTGCACCTGCCGCTGCGCGAGTTCGAGCTGCTGCACTTCCTCATGCGCAACGCGGACCGGACGGTGACGCGCGAGCAGATCATGCGCCACGTGTGGCACTCGGACGACACCATGTCCACCAACACGATCGCGGTGCACGTCAAGCGCCTGCGGGCCCGGCTGCGCGACGACGAGGACCGGCTCATCCAGACCGTGCGGGGTGTCGGCTACCGCCTCGTCACCCCGCAGCGGACCGCGCCGGACCGAGCCCCGTCGGACTGATCTCGTGGCCGCCGGGGCCCGGCATGGTCAGCTGTCCAGCGAGGCTCCGGTCCGCCACTCCTCACAGCCCTCCTGCGTCATGCAGGCGCGCTTGGCGATCAGCGACAGGAAGATCTGCTCGGCCTCGTCGAAGTTCTTGGCGACCTTCGCCACGCCGTTCGTGGCGGCGGCGATCTCGTGCAGTTCCTCGGCGTCCGTGCCCCGGCCGTAGCCGATGAGCGAGATCGTGACCGGCTGGGTGGGCACGAACTCGCGTTTCAGCGTCGCCAGCAGCTCCTTCAGGGAGATGCCGTCATCGTCGTCGTTCTTCCCGTCGGTGAACACCACGATCGAGGTGAGCTTGTTCGGCACCGGGTTCTGCGACGCGGCGCGGAACGCGGCCAGCACCGAGTCGTACAGGCCGGTGTCGCCCTTGGTCTTGCGCGGCAGGCGGCGCAGCTCGTCGATCACGGCCTGCTTGTGGGTGCGCCCGTCGATCTTCTCCTCGAGCGGGCCGAGCGGCACCAGTTCGCGGTGGTCCTTGCCGTCGCCCAGTTTGGTGGCGAACACCCACAGGCCGACGTCGCTGCCCTTGGGCAGGGCGCGTACGCCCGCCTCCGCGAGCCGTACGGTGGCCTGTGCCCGGGTCTGCTTGGTGCCGGGCACCTTCCGGTCCATCGAGCCGCTGATGTCGAGCAGGAGCAGCGCGCGGGTGTCGGCGACGAGCAGGCGGGCCTGGAGCAGCCCGCGCAGCGAGGTGGCCGCGTCCGGGGGCGGGATGCGCGGAGGCTCCTTCGTCAGCAGCCCGTTGGCCGGCGACAGCGCCGGGCCGCCCTTGCCGTCCGGCGTGCGGAACCCGGAGTTCCTGATGGCCTGCTGTCCCCAGGGCGAGGCGATGGCACGCCGGAACTCCTCGGCCAGCCTGCGGCTCTCCGCGGACGTGGTGGTCACGACGTACGGATAGTCGAGCGCGAGGGTGCCCTCACGGGGATAGACGCCGGTCACCGGGCGGTCGCTGTCGGCGGAGTTGTGCGCCAGGACGGCCTGCTCGCTGGCGACGACCACCGGGTCCTTCGTCTTGACGTCGTCGAAGACCTCGAACAGGGTCCGTTCGTCCGCGACCACCGAGTTCCGCAGTTGAAAGACGGCCTCGTTCGCCGCCTCCGCGAGATCGGGCCGCTGGTCGGCGACGGCGCCGATCACGCTGAGCGCGGCCAGTCCCACGGCGTACCGGCCCGGGGTGGGCAGCCGGACGACCGCCTTCGACATCCGCTCGTGTTCCGGGGTGCCGGGGATGAACATCGTCCAGCTCGTCTGGTCGCGGCCGTCGCGCAGCTTCTGGACAGTCGTCTCCATCGCGGCGACGATGACCGGTGAGCGGGCGATGGACCGGCCCTTCTCCAGCATCGGCTGGAGCAGCGTCGTCTGGCTCACCCCATCGGGCCCGCTGCCGGCGTCCTGTGACCGCAGGTTGGCGAGGTCCACCCAGACCGACGAGTCGGGAATCCACACGTCCGGCCGGTCGGCCATGCTCACGATGTCCTCGGCGACGTCGGCCGACGGGCGGATGCGCGTCTCGATGCTCACGCAGGAGTGCTCCGACTCGTATCGGCGGGCGATGCTCTGCAACGCCGGGTGAATGTCGGCCGCGGACACCACGATGAGCTGTGAACGCCCCTCGCAAACCGGCTCGCTGAACAGTGAGTAGGTCACGCCGGTGAGGCTCACCAGCAGCCCGAGCCCCACAACGACACCGGCGATCGTCCGTACCCGCCCGGCTCTGCGGCGATGCTGCGGACCATCCCGATCCCGTCTGACTGCGAGCTCTTGACCATGGTGCCTACCATCCACGCTGACCAACACCAATCAGCCGAGACGAGCCATTTGCGGGAGATGCCTTGAGTGGCAGTAGCGTAGCGTGTCGACAGTCACGACAACATTAATTACACGCCGCCTGTTTGGACCCTTTTGACCCCACCCACTTCACAACCCTCAGTTTCCAAAGTGATCCCACAAAGTCAACCCAACACCCAACCCGACACATCCCCCCAAAAGCCCCCTAATCCTGACCACCGCCACCCTCCGCCTGCGGACAGGAGTACGAAAGTGGCCGGTGCCCGGCAACGTCGCTCAACCGGGCGAGCTCCTTACCGCCACTCCACCCGCCCCGCGCAGATTCGCCTGCATGCGCACCGGTACTGCGAGGAGGAGTACGCAGGTGGCCGGCTGCTTGGCAACGTCGCCCAGCCGGGCGAGCTCCTTACCGCCACTCCACCCGCCCCGCGCAGATTCGCCTGCATGCGCACCGGTACTGCGAGGAGGAGTGCGAAGGTAACCGGTCCGCGGCAAGGTCGGGTCAACCGGGCGGGCTCCGTTCCGGCGCTCCAGCCGCCCAGCGTGGATTCGCCTGCATGGGCACCTGTTTGTCTGTATGGGCACCGGTACGGCGAGGAGGAGTACGAAGGTGGCCGGTGCCCGGTAACGGCGGCCAACCGGCCGAACCGCACTGACACCATGCCGATGATGATCATTTGCCCGGCGACCGACGGCACCGCCAAGCGGTCGGCGGGAGTCTAGGGTCAGGCGTCCGCGATTGGATTGGGGAGTGTTGAGGGTTGTGATGCATGCCCGGCCCGCGACCGGACATCTTGCCTTGACCCCTCGGAGCTCCAGCCCCGGCACCGCAGGCGGGAAACCAGGCCCGAGAACGCGCACACCACGCGCACATACGCCAGCCCCAGAGGCACCCGCGCCTGCCAAGCCCCCGTCCCAAGGGCCATGCCCGACCCCGCCCCGCACCAGCAAGCCGGACCCAAATCACGCGTCCCCGGACATGCGAAAGCCCCCGGACACCGAGACATAAATCCCGGCCCGGGGGCCTTTCACACTATGAAGATGTCCGGCGGCGTCCTACTCTCCCACACCCCTTCGAATGCAGTACCATCGGCGCTGGAAAGCTTAACTACCGGG
>NZ_JBFATZ010000033.1:0-45173 GCF_040678635.1 Thermopolyspora sp. NPDC052614 | reverse complement strand
CGCCGCGTTCGCCTCGTACCCCACCCACGGGTTGATCGCGATCTTCACCGTCCCGCCGGACGAGGCCCCGCCCGACCCGCCGGCCGACGGAGCCGCCGACCCGGAGGACGTTCCGTCGTTCACCGTCGCGCCACCGCAGCCGGACACCGTGATGGCCAGCGTCAGCGCCGTTGCGAGGCTCAACCACCTGGTCCACGCGCGTCGAAGTCTCATGCGACCCTCTTCTTCTTCCGATCCGATCCGGATCCCTGGGTGATCCGGTCGAGCATGACTCCCAGAAGCACGATGGCGATGCCCGCGGCGAATCCCTTGCCGAAGTCCTCGTACTGGGAGAAACCGGCCACGACGTCGTAGCCGAGGGCGCCGGCGCCGACGAGCGCGCCGACCACCACGACCGCGAGGACCATGATGATGCCCTGGTTCAGCGCGAGCAGCAGCGCTCCCCTGGCCATCGGCAACTGGACCTTCCACAGCAACTGGCGGTACGTGGAGCCGGCCGACGTGGCCGCCTCGACGACCGTGGCGGGCACCGCCCGCAGGCCGTCCTCGACGAGGCGGGCCACCGGCGGCACCGCGTAGATCACCGAGGCGGCGATCGCGGTGAACCGCGAGGAGGAGAACAACGCCAGCGCGGGCAGCAGGTAGACGAAGGACGGCATCGTCTGGGCGGCGTCCAGGACCGGCCGCAGCACGGTGGCGAACCGGTCGTACCGGGCGGCGAGGATGCCGAGCGCGAGGCCGAACAGGACGGTCAGCACGGTCGCCACGAGCACCATCGTGAGCGTCTCCATGCTGTGCTGCCACAGGCCGAGCAGGGCCAGCGCGAGCAGGCAGCCGGTGGCCGTCAGCGCGGCCCGCAGGCCGCTGAGCCCCAGCGCCAGCGCGAACACGGCTGCGGTCATCAGCCACCACGGGGACTGGGTGAGCACCGCCTGCAACGGGTTGAGCAGCAGCTCGCTGACCACGTTCTTGATCCAGTCGGTGACGGCGAACCAGTTCGTCTCGATCCACAGCGTGATGTCGTTGACGTGTTTGGCCAGCGGATACTGCAGCTGCGACGGGAACGACCCGGGCAGGGCCGCGGAGGCGGCGACGCCGGCCGCCGTGACCACGGCGGCGATCGCCCAGCGCACCCAGCCGGGCAGGCGGGCGAGCCCTCGTTTGGCGGCGGCGGGACCGCCGTTGCCGGTTTGGCCCGTTCCACGATGTGAGCCGTGAGCGCGGGTCATCCGATCCAGAACGATCGCCATGATGACGATGGCGATGCCGCCGTCGAACATGGAGCCGGTGTTCACCCGGGTCAGCGCGCTGATGATCTTCTCACCGAGGCCGGGCGCGTCGATCAGGGCGGTGATCACAACCATGGAGATCGCCATCATGATCGTCTGGTTGACCGCCAGCAGGATCGTCGTACGGGCCATCGGGATCTGGACCTTGAACAGGGTCTGCCACTTGGTCGCGCCGATCGACCGCGACGCCTCCAGCGCGGTGGGCGAGACCTCCCGGATGCCGAGCGCCGCGATCCTGATCGCGGGCGGAATCGAGTAGATCATCGTGGCGACCGTCGCCGAGGGCGCGCCGATGAGGAAGAACAGGGTCATCGGCGCCAGGTAGGCGAACGTCGGCATGATCTGCATCACGTCGAGGATCGGCGTCAGGAAGCGCCGCACCCGCTCCGAGCGCCCCGCCCACACGCCGAGCGGCAGGCCGATGAGCAGCGACAGCAGCACCGCCGCGATCACCAGGGCGAGCGTGTCGACCGCCATGTCCCACACGCCGAGTACGCCGAAGGAGGTGAACCCGGCCAGCGACAGCAGGCCCAGACGCCACCCGCCGAGCGCCCAGCCGAGCGCGCCGGCACCGACGATCAGGCCCGGCCAGCCCATCGCGTGCAGCGTGGTCTGCAGCGCGGTCACCAGGACGTCGATGAACAGCCGGATGTAGTTGATGAAGAACAGGAAGATCGGGCTGCTGTTGCGGTGTGCGTCCACCCAGTCGCGGGCGTCGCGCAGGATCCCGAAGGCCGCCGCGTCCTCGTTGTGCGGCAGCACCGCCTGCCCGGCGAACAGCACGTAGAGCACCACGGCCAGGGCCACGCCCCCGGCCCACGGCACCCAGCCGGGCACCCGCCTGCGCGGGGGAGTCGGGACGACCGGGGCCTCAGCGGTCACCGGCGGGGGGGTGACGACCGGTGCGTGGCTGGTCATGACGTCTTGCCACCGACCTTTCCGCGCGCGCCGGCGACCTCGTCGCGGGCGAGCACCTGAAGGATGTCGACCCGGTCCACCACGCCGACCAGCTCGTCGCCCGCCACCACCCTGATGGCCCGGGCGGTGGCGAGCGCGGCCGGCACGGCGTCGCGGATGAGCGTGTCCACCGGCAGATGCGGGCCGTCGAGCGGCTCGTCCGGCTCGGGCTCGCGGCAGATCCAGCGCAGCGACAGCACCCCGTCGCGGGGCACGTCGCTGACGAAGTCGGCCACGTAATCGTCGGCGGGCGCGGCCACGAGCTCCTCCGGCGTACCGATCTGCACGATCTTGCCGTCCCGCATGATGGCGATGCGCTCGCCGAGCTTGAGCGCCTCGGACAGGTCGTGTGTGATGAACACCATCGTCTTGCCGACCTCGCGGTGCAGGCGTATCACCTCGGCCTGCATGTCGCGCCGGATCAGCGGGTCCAGGGCGCTGAACGGCTCGTCGAACAGCAGCACCGCGGGATCGACGGCGAGCGCGCGGGCCAGGCCGACGCGCTGCTGCATGCCACCGGAGAGCTGATCCGGATAGTGCTCGCCGTGGCCCTCAAGGCCGACCAGGGAGAGGATCTCCTGCGCCCGCTGGTGCCGTACGGCCTTGCTCACGCCCTGGATCTCCAGGCCATAGGCAACGTTGTCAATGACCTTTCGATGCGGGAGCAGGCCGAAATGCTGGAACACCATGCTCACCCGGTGCCGCCGCAGTTCGCGCAGCCTGGCGGGCGAGGCCGCGCGCACGTCCTCACCGTCGATGTGGATCTCGCCCGCGGTCGGCTCGATCAGGCGGGTCAGGCAGCGTACCAGGGTGGACTTGCCGCTGCCCGACAGCCCCATGACGACGAAGACCTCGCCGGGGGCGATGGAGAACGAGACGTCGCGCACGGCGGGGGTGCAACCGGTCTTCGCGCGCAGTTCGGCGGGCTCCAAGTCGGCGAGCGGGCCGCGGAGGATCCGGTCCGCCTTCGGCCCGAAGATCTTCCACAGCGAGCGAACCTCGATCGCCGCTGTCTGTCCGAGCATAGTGCTCCTAAAGCCGGGGGGTCGGGGACGCGGCGCCCGCACGGTCTGCCACCCCGATCCGGCGCCCAGTCCGCTGTGTCACTCTCGGACTTCCCAGACCCAGCCGGTGTTTCGCCATCCCCAGCGAGCACCACGTGTCCTGCAACAGGATCGAAGCTAGAACGGTGAGGCGTCAATACGGGAGATAGCCCGGAGAGCACCCCCATATTGTGACCACTTGGAGATATGCCGGATATCTATTGATGTCCGCGATCGCGGCGAGCGCCGCTCACGAGCGCCCGTAGGCGTCCTCGAGGCGCTCGATGTCCTCCTCGTCGAAGTGCCCGAAGGCGATCTCCATGATCCGTGCCGGGGCGTCGCCGGAGCAGCTCAGCCGGTGCGTCTGCCGGGCGCGGATCAGCACCCGATCGCCCACCTCCGGGTTGATCCTCTTGCCGTCGATCTCGAACACCAGGCCGGGGTCGAGGGCGACCCACAGCTCGTCGCGGTGCTCGTGACGCTGCAGACTGAGAGTCTGCCCGGCCTGAACCGTGATGATCTTCACCGTCGAGGGCTCGTTGAGGGTGAACCGCTCGAAGGCACCCCACGGCCGCTCGTCACGTACCACGGCACCGAGCCGGTCGATCTCCAGCACGTGGCCCTCCAATTCTCCTCGCCGCGCGATCCGGCGCGGCCGTCGCGTTACTGGTCGCGTTCCTGGTGGAATCGGCAAGGAGCAGCCTACCGTTGATCGCCCCGGATTCTCCGGACGCGACAGCGCAAATCTGTGAAACACATTCTCATCGGCACCGCCATGACGTGTGCGACGACCGCACCGCGGCCCTGCCCAATGACCGCGCCAGGGGGACGTGACCGGCCACAACACCCGGTCATCGCGCCTAGCTGCACCGCCTAGGACCGCTGGAGACCCCCTAGGACCGAGGTTCAAGGCCGCACACGGCGGACCGCACCCGGCGAAGACCTCGACGACAGCGCGCCGGGGGCCCTGCCCAATGACCGCGCCAGGGGGACGTGACCGGCCACAACACCCGATCATCGCGCCTAGCTGCACCGCCTAGGACCCCCTGGAGACCCCCTAGGACCGAGGTTCAAGGCCGCACACGGCGGACCGCACACGGCGAAAGCCCTCGGCGACAGCGCGCCGGGGGCCGCGGCATCGCCGCCCCCGGCGCCGGTCGTGTGCCGGTCGTGGCTCGGTTACAGGCCGTACTCCTTGACGATGCGTTCGTGCCGCTCGACCTCGACGCCCACCTCGCGGGCGAGTTCGAGCCAGGCGAGCGGGTGCACCCAGCGCTCGGTCGCGTCGTCCAGCAGGGCGTCCACCTCGGCCGGGGTGACGTTCGGCGGCACGGCGATGTAGCCGTACAGGCCGGGCAGGCGCTCGCCGGTGCTCGGGTGGGTGACGGTGTAGTCCTCGTCGCTGTAGACCCAGATCGACCAGCCGCGCTCGTCCACGACCTGATTGAACTCGACCCACTCCTGCTCGGTCGGGGCCGCGCCGTCGAAGAACCAGCTGGTGAACCCGGCCGGTCGCAGCATCGCCACGGCGGCGAACGGGATGATGAAGTTCTCCCGCTCCTTCTCGTCCTCCGGCACCGGCTCCAGCGGCGTCGGATCGATGACGACGACGTCGCCGGCGTTGTAGTTCACGGCGCGCGGCTGGGCGGCCACCAGGCGCGCGGTCGCCGGGCCCGTCCGTACGGCCAGCACCTCGCGGCGGCTGCCGTCGGGCGCGGGCATGAAGGCGCGGACCAGGTGCCACTCCTCGTCGATCGGGCCCTGCTCGGTCCGCAGCGGCATGCCCAGCTTGGCGGCGCCCGCCCGGACCGTCGGCCAGTCCTCGGCGGCCGTGGCCATGACGATCATGCGCCAGACGTCCTCGTCCTCGACCTCCGGCGAGTCGAGGACGGCCTTGAGGATCTCCGCGCCCTTGGCGTTGTCGTCCAGTTGCTGGACGGCGCCGGCCCACAGCCTGCGCGCCTCCAGGCCGATGCCGGCCTCGACGGCGGCCTCGGCCTCCCGCGCGGTCTCCTCCCAGCGCTCACGCGCCCGGTACAGCCGGGCCCGGGTGAGGTGCGCCCGGCCGTCCGGCAGCAGTTCGGCCAGCCGCGTCACCCGCTCGTCCTGCTCGGCGTCGATGAGCAGGCTGGTCAGGAACCCGATGTCGTCCGCCTCCGCGGTGGCCGGGTCGCCCTCCTCCACCAGCATGCGCCAGTAGATGTCGGCGCCCGTCCGGGGATAGCCGAGGAAGCCGAGGGTGGTCGTGTGGCGGCGGGTGGCCTCCAGGTCCTCGCCGGACAGCGGCCACAGCCACTCCACCCAGCGCTCGGGGTCGGCGTTGATACCGTCGGCGGCGTCGAAGGCGCCCACGAGCTCCTCGCGGGGCGACTGCGGGGCCGGGGCCTCGACGGCGTCGGCGTGCCGGCGCAGCTCGGCCACCTCCTCGGCGAGCGCGCCCGCGTTCTCCAGGCGGCCGAGCGCCTCTTCGGCCTCCTCGGCGAGCAGGCGGGCCTGCCAGGCGCCTTTGCGGGCGACGGCGAGCTCACCGGCGATGACCGTCAGCTCCACCAGGGCGCGGTGCGCGCCCATCGTCGCGAAGTAGCCCATCCACTGGCGCAGCAACCGGCCGAGCTGCCAGGTGTTGGCGACCAGGCCGGTGTCCGCCAGGCGGCGCACGACGCCCGCCCACTCCACCCAGTCACGGGGGTGGTCGCCGACCACGTCCAGGTCGGGCAGCGCCTCGACGGCCTCCGCCTTGCGGCCCAGCTCGGCGAGCACCCGGGCGCGCAGCACGCCCTCGCGGCGGGCCTTGGCCACCGGGTCGTCGGGCTTGAACCCGGACCCGGCCTCAAGCGCCGCCAGCGCGTCCTCGCCCCGGCCGACGGCGAGCAGCGCCCGCACGCTCGCGGCGGCCAGCTCCCAGCTCGCCGCCTTCCCGGCCGACCCCAGCCGCCCGATCGCCGACTCGGCGTAGGCGACGGCCTCCTCCGGGGTTCCGGCGTCCAGCAGCGCCGCGACGTACTGGGTCGCCAGGCCGCTGAAGGCCGGCGAGTCCGGCTCGACGCCCTTCAACGCCTCGCCGAGGGCGGCCAGCCGCTGCTCGGCGTACCTGGGCCCGTCGGTGTTCGCCTGCGCGATCGCCAGCGCCTCGGCGGCCGCCGTGACGGCGGGGCACCCGCGCACGTCCGCACGACCGGCGAACTCCGCCAGCTCCGCGGCGTCGCCGAGCGCGACCTCGCCCTGCGCCCGGTCGCCGACCCGGCCGATGAGGTGCCAGTACCTGGCGAAGAACTCCAGCCACGGCTGCTCGACGACCTCACCCTGCTGCGCCACCGCCGGCGCCACGATGTCGAGCTGCGCGTACCGCCCTTCCAGCGCCTGAGCCGGAAGGTCCCCCAGTGCGAGCGCCAGCTCGGCGTTCCCCGCTTCGTGCAGTTGCCGCTGGGTGTCGCCGACCCAGGCCCAGATGTCCACGTCCATGGCAGGCCAGTCTGCCAGCTCACGAGGGATGCCCCAAACGACCTACGAAGGCAGTTCTCCGTGTTGGCCCCGCTGACCTGCGCTCCCGCTCACCGTGGAAAAGGACGCGTTCACCCAGCGCGTGAAGCCGGGGCACCCGGCCCGCCGCCGTGCTCCGCCGAGGCGACCCGGCGGACGATGCCGATCTTCGCGAAGGCGCCGCGAACCGGTGCCGTTCCCTATGCCGGGACACCCTTATGCCGGGCACCCAAATGCCGGGCACCCAAATGCCGGGCACCCAAATGCCGGGCACCCAGATGCCGGGAACCCAGATGCCGGGAAATGCGGCTCCCGCGCGGCGTACCGACGTCAGCCAAGGGCGGCGAGGCGGATCTCGCCCTCGGCCACCAGAACGGCAGGGCCGGTGAGGAAGCTGGTGTCGGGGTCCAGGGTGACGCGAACCTCGCCGCCGGGAACCTCAATCGACCACACGCCGGCGGTCTCGCCCGCGGCCCGCGCCGCCGCGACCGCCGCGGCGACCGTGCCCGTGCCGCAGGACCTGGTCTCTCCGGAGCCGCGCTCGAAGACGCGCATCACGACGCGGCGCTCGCCCGCCGGGTTCAGCAGCTCCACGTTGACGCCTTGCGGGAAGACCGTCGCGTCGAACGCCGGGGGCCGGGTCAGGTCGAGGTCGGAGACCGCGTCCTCGATCAGACACGCCAGGTGCGGGTTGCCCACGTCGACGCACACGCCCTCGTAGTCCCGCCCGGCGATCGTGGTCCGGCTGGTGCCGAACACCTTGGGCGGGCCCATGTCCACGGTGACATCGCCGGTGGCGGCCAGCCGTACGCGCCGGACTCCGGCCCGGGTGGCGACGCCGAACTCACCCGGCGCGGCCAGCCCGGTCTCCACCAGATAGCGGGCGAAGACCCGGACGCCGTTGCCGCACATCTCGGCGAGGCTTCCGTCGGCGTTGCGGTAGTCCATGAACCACTCCGCCTCGCCGGCCTGGTCCGCCGCCTCCGGGCACAGCTTGGACGGCACCACCCGCAGCACCCCGTCCGCGCCGACGCCCGCCCGACGATCGCATATCGCGGCCACCAGCGCGGGCGACAGGTCGAGCCGGGCATCCGGATCGGGAAGGATCACGAAGTCGTTCTGCGTGCCGTGGCCCTTCACGAACCGCAGGGCGTCCACCGAGTACATGCCTGACATGGTACGGCCGCCTCTGATTCGCGCCGCCAACGGTTTGCGCGGCCGTACGCCCGGCAAGCCGCCCCACGTCCGGCTCAGGGTGAGACGCCGGCGTCGGCCGTGACCAGGGTGAGGGCGCGGTCCAGCAGGTCGGGGGCGTCGTGCGGGAGCCAGTGGACGCGGGGATCGCGGCGGAACCAGGATTCCTGGCGGCGGGCGAACCTGCGGGTGGCCCGGATGGTCTCCTCCTTGGCCTTGTCCTCGGTCCACTCGCCGGACAGAAAGCGCAGGACCTGGGCGTAGCCGAGGGCGCGGGCGGCGGTGATGCCGTCGGCGAGGCCGGCGTCGGCGAGACGGCGCACCTCGTCGACGAGCCCGGCGCGCCACATGCGTTCCACGCGCAGGGCGATGCGCTCGTCCAGTTCGGGGCGGGGCACTTCCAGGCCGATCTGGACGCTGGGGTAGATCGCCTCGTAGGAGGGCATGCGGGCGGAGAAGGGCCGCCCCGACAGCTCGATCACCTCTAGGGCGCGCACGATGCGGCGGCCGTTGCTGGGCAGGATCGCCTCGGCGGCCCTGGGGTCGCGCTCGGCGAGCCGCCGGTACAGGGGGCCTGGGCCGGAGCGGTGCAACTCGGCCTCAAGGCGGGCCCGGATGGCCGGGTCGGTGCCGGGGAAGTCCAGGTCGTCGAGGGCGGCGCGGATGTAGAGGCCGGAACCGCCGACCAGGATCGGCGCCTTGCCCGCGGCCCGCAGGTCGTCGATGATCCGGCGTGCGGCGCGCTGGTATTCGGCGACGCTCGCGGTCTTGGTGACGGGCCACACGTCCAGCAGGTGGTGCGGCACACCGCGGCGCTCGGCCCAGGTGAGCTTGGCCGTACCGATGTCCATGCCCTCGTACAACTGCATCGAGTCGGCGTTGATGATCTCGCCGCCGAGCCTGAGCGCCAGGTCGACGCCGAGGTCGGACTTGCCCGCCGCCGTCGGACCGATCACGGCCAGCACCGGAAGGTGCGCCATCGGCGAATTGCTCATGGCACGAGTCTGGCAGGAACCGGAGGGTGCCCGGCCCTCTTCGCACCCGCCACCGCTCCCGCACGGACGAGATCAAGGCGCACACCCACGGCGTCCGCAGGACGCTAGGCCTCGCTAGCCCTTCAGCAGGTCGTAGGGCTCGAAAAGGGTGGGCGGCAGATGGCCCTCCAGGGTGAGCAGCAGGCGCTTGGACTCGACGCCGTCGCCTCCGCTGAAGCCGCCGAGGCCGTCTCCCGCGACGACGCGGTGACAAGGAACGATGATCGGGATCGGGTTGCTGCCCATGATCGACCCGATGGCGCGGGCCGGGACGTCGCCGCCGCTGCGTCTGGCCAGTTCGCCATAGGTGACGACCTGCCCGTAGGGAACGGTGTCGAGCAGCGTTCCGAGAACCTGGCGGCGCAGCGGGGAGGTCAGACTCCAGTCCAGCGGAATCGTGAATGTCCGTAGTTCCCCCGCGAAGTAGGCCGCCAGCTCGCGGCGGGCCTCGGCGGTGCGGTCCGCGTCGTCGACCACAGGCAGCCCGAGTCGCCGCGCGATGCGGTCACGCGCGGCGGGGCCGTCGCGAAAGCCGGTGGCGACGACGCCCCGCTCGGTGACCGCGACCAGCACCTGCCCGAGTCGCGTGGGCACGCCGCCGAACGCGACGGTGTCGCCCGTGGCCGTCGCATGCTCGTCCGCGTCGCCGGTGGCCTTCGCCGTTCGGCGAGAAATCTGCTCCATCGCCACCAACGTACCGCCCTCGACCGACAATTCCGCGGGCACGATCGGCGGCCATGGTGCCGCGGGCGTTGGACGGCCGAGGAGGCCGGCCCGGTCGGCCCCCTGAGCCGGCCGTACGACTGAGGCGGGAGACGTACGGGAGCTCAAGAGACAGTGTGGGGCGACCGGGTCGGCCGGATCGGGACGCCTGATCCGGGGTGGTCAGCCGGAGTCAGACAGGGTCGCCTCCGGAATTCAGGTACGGGGGTCCGCCGGTGCCGAAGCCCGGATCCGGTTGCGTGCCGGGGATCGCGCCGGGCGGGCCGTCCGGATAGGGCGGGCCGTCGTCCTCGGCGCTGCCGTCGCCCTGCCCGCCGCTGCCGGTGGAGCCTTTGTCCGAGTCGTTCTTTGACGTGTCGCCGGATGTGGATGGCTTGTCGCTCCCGCCGCCGGAGGTGCCGGAACCGTCGCCGCCGGAGCCTGCCGACCCGTCGGTGCCCTCGCCGGCGGCCGGATCTCCTTCGGGGAGGCCCGCCGAGCCGTCTGCGCCGCCGTCCCCGCCGTCGCCCTCCTCGGCCGGAGGGTTCTCCTCGCCCTGCCCTGCCTGCTGCTCGGTCTCCCCGCCGTTCTCGCCACCGGCCCGCTGGGGCTCACTGGACGCGGCCGGGTTCGAGCCGCCCGAGGGAGCCTCCCGTGAGGACAGGACGTAGACGACCCCGCCCGAGGTCAGCGCCGCCGCCAAGGCGATCGCCGAGGCGATGAGCACCGTACGGCCGCGCGAAGGCTGCCCCGACCTACCGGGGCGGCCCGGTGCGCCGGGCTGGTGCGGAGTGTGCTGACCGGGGGGAATGCCATGGCCGGTGGGCGTGCCCACGCCGCCGGGGGCGCCGGGGCCGCTCGGAGTGCCGGTACCGGTGCCGTAGGGAGTACGCGGATCGACCGGCGCGCCTCCGGGCCCGGTCAGGTACTCGTACGACCCGGATTGGCCGTGGGTCGGCGTGGCGGGCGGTACCGGCCCACCCGTGAGGGGGCCGTCGTGCCGTCGCATGCGTAGAACTCTCCCTGCGGCGATCGAGGGGAAACCACTCCGGCTTCCGCAGTTGGTCGCCCACCCTAACCGCAATTACAGCGAATAGTCTGCCAATTACAAAAAGATCACGACATATTCGCCTAAATCTACGCACCTCGCGAACGACGTTTCACCCCGATCAGCCGTCCCGAACGTGCCTGCTCCCGCCCGCTCCCCCAGGCCATCGACGAGCACGCGTCCGGGACGTCGGAGAGATCCGGCCCGGCCGCCCAAGCACCGGCGGCCGAACCGGGAAAGACCGAGGTCAGCGCCTACGCAGGGTCGGCATGCCCAAGGAGACCCTGCCCTGGCCGCCGGAGGCGCCGGACGGAACCCCGCAGGCGGCGTTCTCGCGGGCCTCCCACGCGTCCCCCGCCCGCGTACGGCGAAGCTTCAGCACGGGCCCGTCCGCGACCAGATGATGCGGAGCGGCGTAGGTGACCTCGACGGTGACCATGTCGCCGGGGCGGGGACGCTCGGCGGCGTCCGCGGGCGGCGTGAAGTGCACCAGGCGGTTGTCGGGGGCGCGGCCGGACATGCGGTGGGTGGTGTCGTCCTTGCGGCCCTCGCCTTCGGCCACGAGCACCTCCAGGACGCGGCCGACCTGCGCCTTGTTCTCCGACCACGAGATGTCGTTCTGCAGCGCGACGAGCCGCTCGTACCGCTCCTGGACCACCTCGCGCGGGACCTGGCCGTCCATCGTGGCGGCGGGGGTGCCGGGGCGGATGGAGTACTGGAACGTGTAGGCGCCCGCGAACCGGGCCTGCCGTACCACGTCGAGGGTGGCCTGGAAGTCCTCCTCGGTCTCGCCGGGGAAGCCGACGATGATGTCGGTGGAGATCGCCGCGTCCGGCATGGCGGCGCGGACCCGCTCGATGATGCCGAGGTAGCGCTCGGCGCGGTAGGAGCGGCGCATGGCGCGCAGCACCCGGTCCGAGCCGGACTGCAGCGGCATGTGCAGCTGGTGCATGACGTTGGGCGTCTCGGCCATCGCCGCGATCACGTCGTCGGTGAACGCGGCCGGGTGCGGCGAGGTGAACCGCACGCGCTCGAGGCCCTCGACGTCGCCGCAGGCCCGCAGCAGCTTGCCGAACGCGAGCCGGTCGCCGAACTCCACCCCATAGGTGTTGACGTTCTGCCCGAGCAGCGTGACCTCGAGCACCCCCTGCTCGACCAGGGCGCGCACCTCGGCGAGCACGTCGCCGGGGCGGCGGTCGCGCTCCTTGCCGCGCAGGGACGGCACGATGCAGAACGTGCAGGTGTTGTTGCATCCGACGGAGATCGACACCCAGGCGGCGTACGCGGACTCGCGCTTGGTCGGCAGCGTGGAGGGGAAGACCTCCAGCGCCTCCTTGATCTCGACCTGCGCCTCCTGCTGCACGCGGGCGCGTTCCAGCAGGACGGGCAGCGAGCCGATGTTGTGGGTGCCGAAGACGACGTCCACCCAGGGGGCTCGCCGTACGATCTCGCCCTGGTCCTTCTGCGCCAGGCAGCCCCCGACGGCGATCTGCATGCCGGGGCGGCCGGCCTTCACCGGACGCAGGTGGCCGAGGTTGCCGTAGAGGCGGTTGTCGGCGTTCTCCCGCACGGCGCAGGTGTTGAAGACCACCACGTCGGGCGTCTCGCCCTCGCCGGCGGGCACGTAGCCGGCGTCCTCCAGGAGCCCGGACAGCCGCTCGGAGTCGTGCACGTTCATCTGGCACCCGAAGGTCCGTACCTCGTACGTGCGGGCGCCCTGCTCGGTGACAGTCATCGCACTGACAAGGGTAGGCGCTCGCCGGACTTCGCGACGCCGCGATTTTCCGGTCATGCGCCCGTCACGTCGTGCGTAAACCTGCTGTGATCGGATCGGTACCAGGAGGTTAGTGACCCTTGGCCCTCTCCCACCTACGTTGTTGACCATGACGGAGACCGGGGAGCGAACTCCCCTTGTCAGGCTTGAAGGAGTCAACAAGTTCTTCGGGGAATTGCATGTCCTGCGTGATATCAACCTGACCGTCGCGCGCGGCGAGGTCGTCGTCGTCATCGGCCCGTCCGGCGGCGGCAAGTCGACGCTGTGCCGGACGATCAACCGGCTGGAGACGATCGACTCCGGCACCATCACCTTCGACGGCGAACCCCTGCCGGCCGAGGGCAAGGCGCTGGCCAGGCTGCGGTCGGACGTGGGCATGGTGTTCCAGTCCTTCAACCTCTTCGCCCACAGGACGATCTTGGAGAACGTCACGCTCGGGCCGATCCGGGTGCGCAAGATCCCCCGGCAGCAGGCCGAGCAGCGTGCCATGGAGCTGCTCGAACGGGTCGGCATCGCCGCCCAGGCGTCGAAGTACCCCGCCCAACTGTCCGGCGGTCAGCAGCAGCGCAGCGCCATCGCCCGCGCCCTGGCGATGGACCCCAAGATGATCCTGTTCGACGAGCCCACCTCCGCCCTCGACCCCGAGATGGTGCAGGAGGTGCTCGACGTGATGATCGGCCTGGCCGGCGAGGGCATGACGATGATGGTCGTCACCCACGAGATGGGCTTCGCGCGCCGTGCGGCCAACCGCGTCGTGTTCATGGCCGACGGCCAGGTCGTCGAGGAGAACACGCCCGACGAGTTCTTCACCAGCCCGCAGACCGATCGGGCGAAGGACTTCCTGTCCAAGATCTTGACGCACTGAGTTGTCGGGGCGACCGGGCCTCCACCAGAGAATGAGGTAACGGAAATGCGAGTACGACGTTTCGCGATGGCGCTCACGGCCGCCGGCGCGCTCACCCTGGGCTTGGCGGCCTGCGGCGGAGGCGGCGGCGACACCTCCGCCACGGCCGGCGACGGTTCGCTGGTTGACAAGATCAAGAACAGCAAGAAGGTCGTGGTCGGCACCAAGTGGGACCAGCCCGGCCTCGGCCTGAAGGCGGGTGCCGGCGAGCCGCAGGGCTTCGACGTGGACGTGGCCAAGTACGTCGTGAAGGAGCTGGCCGGCGGGCAGGACGTCGACATCGAGTGGAAGGAGTCGGCGTCCTCCAACCGCGAGGCGTTCCTCGCCAACGGCACCGTGGACATCATCTTCGCCTCGTACTCGATCACCGAGGAGCGCAAGGGGAAGGTGACCTTCGGCGGGCCGTACATCATCGCGCACCAGGACACGATGGTGCGGGCCGACGCCACCGACATCACCAAGGCCACCGACCTGGCGGGCAAGCGCATCTGCCAGGCCGCGGGCTCCAACTCGTACAAGCGCATCACCGACCCGCCGCCGGACGGCAAGCTCGACCTCGACGCCCAGCTCGTCGGTGCGGCGAACTACTCCGAGTGCGTGGCCAAGCTCGCCGGCAACAACCTCGACGCGGTCACCACCGACGACCTCATCCTCGCCGGCTTCGCCGGGCAGGGCGGCGGCAACTTCAAGATCCTTGGCGACCCGTTCACGGACGAGAAGTACGGCGTCGGCCTGAAGAAGGGCGACACCAAGACCTGCGAGGCGGTCAACACCGCGATCGCCAAGATGTACAGCGACGGCACCGCCAAGACGCTGCTGGACAAGTGGTTCGGCAAGGCGCAGGGCCTGACCCTGCCCACCGCGACGCCGCCCGCCGAGGGCTGTGCCTGACCTGACACTCCGACGAACCGACGTGCGGCGGCCGGGGCCCGGTCCGCAGGCCACCGGCCGCCGCCGTCCTGACCGGGTGGAGCACGATGGATGAACTGATCAAATACGCCCCGGATCTCGCCGTGGGCTTCCTGCATAACGTGGAGCTCGCCGCCCTCTGCGCGGTCATCTCCATGATCCTCGGCACGATCCTGGTCGCCATGCGGGTGGCGCCGACACCCATCCTGCGCGCCGCCGGCGGCATCTACGTCAACGTCGTGCGCAACACCCCGCTGACGCTGGTGCTGGCCTTCTCCGCGCTCGGCCTCAGCGACACCCTCGGGCTGCAGTTCTCCCAGACGCCCAGCACCAACAGCTTCTACCTGGTCGTGCTCGGCCTGTCCGCCTACACCGCGACGTTCGTGTGCGAGGCGCTGCGCTCGGGCATCAACACCGTGCCGCTCGGGCAGGCCGAGGCGGCGCGGGCCATCGGGCTCACGTTCTTCCAGTCGCTGCGGTTGATCATCCTGCCGCAGGCGATGCGGGCGGTGATCGCGCCCCTCGGCAGCGTGATGATCGCGATGACGAAGAACACGACCGTGGCGATCGCGGCCGGGTACCTCGCCGAGTCCGCGTTCGTCATGCGCGACACCTTCGACGACACCGGCGTGTCGATCCCCATCTTCCTCGGCCTGGTCGTCGCGTTCATGGCCGTGACCCTTCCCATCGGGTTCTTCACCGGGTGGCTGGCCAAGCGAATGGCGGTGGCGCGATGAGCACGCGGGCGAACGTCCTGTTCGACGCCCCGGGGCCTCGGGCGCGGCTGCGCAACAACATCCTCACGCTGCTCGCCGTGGTGGTGGTGCTGGGCGGGGCGTACTTCGCGTACGCCAAGTTCGACGAGAAGGGCCAGTGGAACCCGATTCTCTGGCAGCACTTCCTCGAGGCCAAGACCTGGACCGACTTCATCATCCCCGGGCTCATCGGCACGCTGGAGGCGGCCGCGCTCGGCGCGGTGTTCGCGCTGATCTTCGGTGCGCTGTTCGGGCTCGCCCGGCTGTCCGACCACCGATGGATCCGGATGCCGGCCGGGGTGGTCGTCGAGACCTTCCGGGCGATCCCGCTGCTGCTGCTGATCTTCTTCCTGTTCTTCCTCGCACCGAGCGTGCTCGGCAGCGGCGACTACACGCTCGCCGCTCTGGTGGCCGGGCTCACCCTGTACAACGGGTCGGTGCTCGCCGAGGTGGTACGCGCGGGGGTGCTGGCCGTACCCAGGGGGCAGTCGGAGGCCGCGTACGCGATCGGCCTGCGCAAGAGCGGCGTCATGTGGCTGATCCTCATCCCGCAGGCGATCACGGCGATGATGCCCGCGATCGTCAGCCAGCTCGTGGTGCTGCTCAAGGACACCGCGCTCGGGTACATCATCGCCTACCAGGACCTGCTCAGCATGGGCTTCCAGATCCTGCCGGCGAACTACTTCGGCACCCGGGTGAGCAGCGCGATCGTCATCGGCATCATCTACATCGGGCTGAACATGGCGCTCAGCGCCCTGGCCCACTGGCTGGAACGCCGCAGCCGCCGCAGCCGCAAGACGAGCGCCCGTCCGGTCGCCCCGCCCAGCGCCCTGGTGGGCGTCGGCACCCAGCGCAACGGCTCGTCCGGCGGCCTCGCCGGCATGGAGTAGCCCACGACTTTCACCACGTCTCCGGCCGTCCCCGATTCCCCCCGGACGGCCGGAGACTCCGTCTCCTCTCCTCGTCCCCTCTCCTCGCCGTCCCCTCCTCTTCGGCATCCCCTCTCCTCGCTCTCGGCGGGTGACGGGGAAGCCGACGGGGAGGACCTCCGGCCGGTGCCGCCGAGGCCGGCGGGGAAGGGCGGTGGCGAAGGCTAGCGGGGAAGACCGGTGGCGAAGGTCAGCGGGCGAACTCGGTGGCGCGGGACTCGCGGACGACGGTGATGCGAATCTGGCCGGGGTAGGTGAGCTCCTCCTCGACCTGCTTGGCCACGTCGCGGGCGATGACCTGGGCCTGGATGTCGTCGACCGAGTCGGGCTTGACCATGACCCTGATCTCCCGGCCGGCCTGCATGGCGAAAACCTTCTCCACGCCCTCGTACGACTGGGCGATCTCCTCCAGCCGCTCCAGACGCTTGACGTAGGCCTCCAGCGACTCGCGGCGCGCTCCCGGCCTGCCGCCGCTGATGGCGTCGGCGGCCTGGGTGAGGACGGCCTCCACCGTGCGCACCTCGACCTCGTTGTGATGGGCCTCGATGGCGTGCACGACATCCTCGTGCTCGCCGTACCGGCGGGCGATCTCGGCGCCGATGAGGGCGTGGCTGCCCTCGACCTCATGGGTGAGGGCCTTGCCGATGTCGTGCAGGACCGTGCAGCGCTTCAGCAGCATCGGGTCGAGCCGCAGCTCGGCAGCCATGATGCCGGCGATGTGGGCGGACTCGATCAGGTGCTTGAGCACGTTCTGCCCATAGGACGTGCGGTAGCGAAGCTGGCCGAGCAGCGTGATCAGCTCGGGGTGCATGTCGGTGATGCCGAGCTCGACGAGCGCGTCCTCGCCCGCGCGCACGCACAGGTCCCGCACTTCGGCCTTGCTGCGCTCGTACGCCTCCTCGATGCGCTGCGGGTGGATGCGCCCGTCAAGGATGAGCTTCTCCAGGGTGAGCCGCGCGGTCTCCCGGCGTACCGGGTCGAAACAGGACAGCAGCACGGCCTCAGGGGTGTCGTCGATGATCAGGTTGACGCCGGTGGTGGACTCGAAGGCGCGGATGTTGCGGCCTTCGCGGCCGATGATGCGGCCCTTCATCTCGTCGCCGGGCAGGTGCAACACCGAGACGACCGACTCGGCCGTCTGCTCGGTGGCGATGCGCTGCACCGCCAGCGTGACGATCTTGGTGGCGCGCTTCTCCCCCTCTCTACGCGCCTCGCCCTCGATTTCCCGGACGATCAGCGCCGCCTCGCGCTTGGCCTGGTTCTCGATGGTCTGGACGAGTTCGTTCTTGGCCTGCTCGGCGGTGAGACCGGCGATGCGCTCCAGCATCGCCCGGCGCTCGTCCTCCATCTGCTCCAGCTCCGCACGGCGGTCGGCAAGCCTGGTCTCGGTCTCGGCCAATTTCCTGGCCCGCTCCGCCTGCCGCCGGGCCTCCTCGTCGAGCCGCTGCTCCCGCTCGGCGAGCCGATTCTCCCTGCGCTCCAGGTCCGACCGCAGCTCCTTGAGCTCGGATTTGAGGATCCGCGTCTCCTCCTCGACCTCCTTGCGCATCTGCGCAACGGTCTCCGCGGCGGCCTCGGACTTACGCAGGATCTCCTCGGCGTCGTTGTTCGCCTTGTCACGAATCTGGGCGGCCTCGCGCTGGGCCTCCTCCAACTCGACGTGAGCCTCGGCCAGTTGCTCAGGAGAGGGACTGGACGCGTTTGTTCGGCGATCGGCGCCCGTGCGACGGACCAGAACGACGAGTGCGGCAGCCGCGACGACGGCAAGTAGGAGAACAGCTACCGTCAGCGCGATGTTGCCCATGCGCCCACCCACTCCTCGCGTCTCGATATCGTCACGCGAGGGGCTACATACGCACAGTGACAGACCAGGGTGACGCTACGCGGACAACACGGCCCCCAGGCACGGCCTATCGACCACCTGAACCCGACCGTCAGGCGAAAACAGCCTTCTTCGTCCGTTGCTCACCGTTATGGCAATCCGCACTGCGCGGAGTAACTCCTCACTATGGTCGAGATTAGGTGTCAATGAGGCAACGAGCAAGCCACGGCAAGGCAAAGCTCACTCTCAAACGGCTTCCAGCCTCCCCCATATCCCCTGAATCCACCCATCACCTACCATATTCACCGTTCTGACAAACCCCCTCAACCACACCAGCACCGTCCCGCAACGCCGACCATTGATCGCGCAGGCCCAACCGCGGCCCCGAACGGTCACCGGACACACTGATCGCCCCCATCCGCTCCACACCCATGCCGGTCTGCACCATTACGGCCGGGCGACCCGGCGTTAGGACGTGAAAGGGCCGCCGGGGAAGGGGTCATCGGACGTCTCGTCCATGAAGGCCCCTTCCAGTGCCTCCAGCTCAAGGGAGGCATCGTCCGGGTCGTCGTGGTCGAGGCCGCCGGATTCCCGTTCCGCCTCCAGCGCTTCGCGGACGACGCGGAAGGCCAGGCCCGGGGGGTAGCCCTTGCGGGCGAGCATGCCGGTGAGGCGCCGGGTGCGGGTCGCCGTGGGGAGATTGCGGGTGGAGGGAAGGCGGCGGGTGACCAGGCGGCGGGCCGTCTCCAGTTCCTCCTCCGGGTCGAGGTGGTCGACGGCGTCGCGGACGGTGTCGTCGTCGACGCCGCGGTGGCGCAGCTCGGCGGCGAGGGCCTTGCGGCCCAGGCCGCGCCCGGCGTGCCGGGAGCTGACCCAGGCCTCGGCGAACGCTTCATCGTCGATGAGGCCCACTTCGCCGAAGCGCTCCAGCACGGCCTGCGCCGCGTCCTCGGGCACGCCCCGGCGCTGGAGCGCGGCCTCGAGTTGCGCCCGGGTGCGCGGCGCCGCCGTGAGCATGCGCAGGCAGATGGCCCGCGCGACCGCCTGCGGATCGGCGTCGGGACCCAGGCTCGCCGCGGATCCCTCGGTCGGCCCGTCGGGCAGCCACCCCCCGCCCCCGCGCCGCCTCTGACGCCGGGGGCCTGGGGTCGCTTCCGATGCCACGGTTCGGCCGATCAGACGTCACCGGGCCGAGGCGCGGCGGCCGCCTTCGCGCCCCGCGCGGACGCGGCGGCGGTGGAACGGCCGGACGCGGCGGCGGAACCAGCGGCGGAACCGGCGGTGGCACGCGCGGCCGTCGTGGCCGCGGGAGCCGCTCCGGGCCCCGACGCGGCACCGGCCGGAGGCTGAACGGCCGGCGCGTCGATGCGCGGCCCGACCCCGAGCTTCTCCTTGATCTTCTTCTCGATCTCGTTGGCGATGTCGGGGTTGTTCTTCAGGAAGTTGCGGGCGTTCTCCTTGCCCTGCCCGAGCTGGTCGCCCTCGTAGGTGTACCAGGCACCCGACTTGCGGATGAAGCCCTGCTCCACGCCCATGTCGATCAGCCCGCCCTCGCGGGAGATGCCGACGCCGTACAGGATGTCGAAGTCGGTCGTCCGGAACGGCGGCGCCATCTTGTTCTTGACGACCTTCACCCGGGTCCGGTTGCCGACCGGCTCGGTGCCATCCTTGAGCGTCTCGATGCGACGGATGTCGAGACGCACCGAGGCGTAGAACTTCAGCGCCTTACCACCGGTGGTGGTCTCCGGGCTGTTGTGGACCATGACACCGTCCACGAAGTAGTTGTGCGTGCCCTCCACCTCGATGTCGAACTTCTTCATCGACCGGGTCTTCGGCTTGACACGCACATCCAGGATCTCGGCGGGCACCAGCCGCTGCTCGGCTTCGGCGAACTCAGGCTCGACCGCGAACCGGTTCTGGAACCTCGGCAGCAGCTTGTAGGCCATCGAGGGGTGCACGTACGGCGCGATGAGCTGCTGGAACTTCGCCGACGACGCGGTGTCGAACTGCAGCACCGCGACCTTTCGCGCTCCTCGGAGGTCCAGCTTGACGTTCAGGCCGTAGGTGTCGCGGAGGTAGTCGCGCAGGCGCTCGCGCGAGCCGGGGCTCATCGCCTCCACGCAGAACTCGATCCGCCCGGTGCCACCGTCGGTGCGCTGCTGGACGCCCTTGGAACGAACCGTGAACCCGCCGTCGTCCATGTACCACACGGCGAGCGCGAGCGGGGTGAGCGCCTTGAGGTAGTCCCACGTGAGGTGCTTCTTGCCGTCGCCGAAGTAGACGACCTGGCGAAGCTCATCGAGCTCGGGCAGCGGCGTGAAGTCCGCGAACACGGCCCCCTTGGCGTTGGTGGACCTGGTGTGCTTGATGTTGCCGAGCAGGGAGCACTTCCAGTCGAGGTAGGCCTCCTGCTTCGCCCCGTGCCCCATGCGGAACCGCACACCGGTGCGGCCGCTCGGGTTGGGCGACAGGCTGCCGTCACCCATCAGGGAGCCGAGGACGACCTGCCACTGCCGGTCGCTGAGCCGATGGGTCTCCATGATCATGAGCCGGTCGCCGGCGATGAGCTCGCCAGCCTCCCGCCAGCCGCCGGGCGTCCGGATGAGGTGGTTCTCCGTGGCGGCGAACCGCGCTTTGCCGTCGCCTCCCGACTTGGCGACGGTGAACTGCAGGAACCGGTCGGCGTTCCCGTTGTCGAACCAGTTCGTGACACGCCGCGGGACGACCTTCCCGGTCTCGGGGTCGTAGGAGAGGACCTCGACGTCCAAGCGCTGGTTGACGATCTTCCCGATCTTCTCCTGGGTGCCGTCCGCCAGGGTGACCCGGGTCGAGTAGGACATGCACCCGAACATGACGCCGACCTTCTCGCGGAGCTGGTTGATGAAGATCGCGGTGGTGCGGGTCTGGTTGATGGCGCCGGTCAGCTTGCGCAGGGCCTGGGACATCAGGCGGGCCTGGAGGCCGACGTGGCTGTCGCCCATCTCGCCCTCGATCTCGGCCTTGGGCACCAGGGCGGCCACCGAGTCGATGACGACGATGTCGATCGCGCCGGAGCGGATCAGCATGTCGGTGATCTCCAGCGCCTGCTCGCCGGTGTCGGGCTGGGAGACCAGCAACGCGTCGGTGTCCACGCCGAGCTTCTTGGCGTACTCGGGGTCGAGGGCGTGCTCGGCGTCGATGAACGCGGCGATGCCGCCGGCCTTCTGCGCGTTGGCCACCGCGTGCAGCGCGACGGTCGTCTTACCCGACGACTCCGGGCCGTAGATCTCGACCACCCGGCCCCTCGGCAGCCCGCCGATGCCCAGCGCGATGTCGAGCCCGATCGAGCCGGTCGGGATCACCTCGACGGGGGCGCGCGTCTCGTCCCCGAGGCGCATGACGGAGCCCTTGCCGAACTGACGCTCGATCTGGGCGAGCGCGGTCTCAAGAGCCTTCTCGCGGTCGTTGGCTGCCATTGGATGCCCCCTGTGAGGGTTGTGGGTCCTGTCGGTCACCAGCAAGCTATGGGGTGCCGCCGACATTTTCCCGGCGACACTCGCCCGTCCGCGTGGTGGCACCTTCTCCGGCGGTCCCCCCAGCATAGCCGAACGACTGTTCGATCGTCAGTCGAACCACGCCGCCGGGTCACGATCCGCCACCGTCCGCGATCACCATCGCGACGCCCGACCCGGCGCAGGGGCACGGCCGGGCCGAAGCGCACTTCCGCGCACGTCTCCCTATGTCGCCCATGTCCGCCCGGTCACCGCCGACGGCTCGCCGGACGAGCGGCCCTCTCCCCGCCGCCCCGTCCCGGCCGCCCAAGTCCCGGCCGCTCAGCGCAGCTTGGGGTCCACGTCGGTGGTCGCACAGACCGCGCGCCAGACGTCCTTGGCCGATTCGCCCTCGGCCAGGGCCTGCACGACCGTACGGTGGCCCAGCTCCGCGATCACGAAGTCTCTGGCCCACGACTCGGCGTAGGTCTCGCCGAACTGCCGGTGCATGCGATTCCAGAACTCTGTCAAACGCACCCTTCAAGTATGAGACGCTCCGAGCGATGGGCCGGACGCCCCACCCAAAAGGAGGTCCCCCATGAAGAAGCTCACGCGCGCCCAGCGTCTCGCGCATCGAGCCAAGCGCCGCCTGCTGAAGTCGCGGCGGCTGCAGGCCGAGCAGAAGGCCCGCCGGGAGCGACGCGAACGCAAGGGCGGGTAAGGGCCCGCGTACCCGGCTTACCCGGGTTCGCCCGAGCCCCGGAGAAATTTCTCGAAGGAGTCTCCGAAGGAGTTCGGTTCTCCGGCTCGGGCGTGCGGGATCTGTCATCACGGCACCCACATGCCGTACACCGCGCCGAGGGGGCGGCGAGCGGTCCCAGGCGGGGTGCCGACGAGGTCGATCAAGGTCGATCGGAACGGACCGAGGTCGCGGAAAAGGATCGAGGCGCCGTTCTCAACCTGGTACGGCACGCCGACCCCTTCGGCCTGCCGCGTAACCGCGCGGGTCGTACCGTCCCTCGCGGGAACCGAGATGGACCGAGATCGCGGAAAAGGATCGAGGCGCCGTTCTCAACCTGGTACGGCACGCCGACGCCCTCGGCCTGCCGCGTAACCGCGCGGGTCGTACCGTCCCTCGCGGGAACCGAGAACGAGTCGATCCGTAGCGCCATGACAGCCGCGGAGCCCGGCGCTTCTCCGACGCCCCCCGGCGAGACGGACCAAAGGCACCGAAGAGGACCGAGATGCACTCGATGGCGAAAGGGCTCACCCGACCGGACATGTAGGCGTTCGGGACGCTCTCCTCAAGACGGACGACGAGCGGACGCAAGGCTCGGCGGACGAAACTGTCGGTGGGCAGAGGCAAGATGAACGCATGGTGCTCGACCATTTCAGCACGGTGACCAGGCAGTGGTTCGAGGGGGCCTTCGCCGAGCCGACGGCGGCTCAGGCGGGGGCGTGGGCCTCGATCGCCCGGGGGGACAACACGCTGGTGGTCGCGCCCACCGGTTCGGGGAAGACGCTCGCGGCCTTCCTGTGGTCGCTCGATCGGCTGGCCTCGGCCCCCGGCGTGGAGGACGCGTCGCGTCGGTGCCGGGTGGTGTACGTGTCGCCGCTGAAGGCGCTGGCGGTGGACGTGGAGCGCAACCTGCGGGCGCCGCTGGCGGGGTTGCGGCAGACCGCGCGGCGGTTGGGCCTGCAGGTGCCGGAGATCTCGGTGGCGGTGCGCTCGGGGGATACCCCAGCCGAGGATCGCCGGCGCTTCGCCGCCAAGCCCGCCGACATCCTGATCACCACGCCGGAGTCGCTGTTCCTCATCCTGACCAGCCAGGCCCGGCAGGCGCTGCGAGGCGTGGAGACCGTGATCGTGGACGAGGTCCACGCCGTCGCCGCCACCAAGCGGGGGGCGCACCTCGCCCTCACCCTGGAACGGCTGGACGCGTTGCTGGAGCGGCCCGCCCAGCGCATCGGGCTGTCGGCGACCGTGCGGCCGGTCGGCGAGGTGGCCGCGTTCCTCGGCGGTTCCCGCCCGGCGGTGGTGGTGCAGCCGCCGCACGAGAAGCGACTGGAGATCGAGGTGGTCGTTCCGGTGGAGGACATGGCGGAGCCCCCTCCGCCGCCGCCCGATCCGGGCGGTCCTCCGGATGAGTACGGCGCACCGCCGACCGAGCGCGGGCGCGGCATCTGGCCGCATGTGGAGGAGCATCTGCTCGACCTGATCGAGGCCCACCGCTCAACGATCGTGTTCGCCAACTCGCGTCGGCTGGCCGAGCGGTTGTGCACCCGTCTCAACGAGCTGTCCTATGACCGGCGCCTTGGCCCGACCGGCGAGGGCGAGGAAGCGGGCAGCAGACCGGGCCGGGAGCCGCAGGACGCGGGCGGCAGACCGGGCCGGGAGCCGGAGGGCGCGGGCGCGTCCGGGCGCGGGGCCGCTCCCGGGGCGCGGATGTCCCCGGCCGAGTACATGGCCCAAGCCGGGACCGGCCGAGGGCTCGCCTCGGGTCCGGGTGAGGGCGGCGAGGTCGTGCGGGCGCACCACGGGTCGGTGTCGAAGCAGGAGCGGGCGCACATCGAGGAGGCGCTGAAGTCCGGGCGGCTGCCGGCCGTGGTGGCGACCTCCAGCCTGGAGCTCGGCATCGACATGGGCGCGGTGGACCTGGTCGCCTGCGTGGAGGCCCCGCCGAGCGTGGCCAGCGGCCTGCAGCGCATCGGCCGCGCCGGGCACCAGGTCGGCGCGGTCTCCAAGGGCGTGATCTTCCCGAAGTACCGGGGCGACTTGATTCAGACGGCGGTGGTCGCCGAGCGCATGAGGAGCGGCGGGATCGAGGAGCTGCGCTACCCGCGCAACCCGCTCGACGTGCTGGCCCAGCAGATCGTGGCGATGACGGCCATGGACGAGTGGACCGTCGACGAGTTGGAGGCCGTGGTCAAGCGGGCCGCGCCGTACGCGACGCTGCCCCGGTCGGCGCTGGAGGCGACGCTCGACATGCTCGCCGGGCGGTACCCGAGCGAGGAGTTCGCCGAGCTGCGCCCCCGCATCGTGTGGGACCGGGTGACCGGCACGCTGCGCGGGCGGCCGGGCGCGCAGCGGCTCGCGGTGACCAGCGGCGGCACGATCCCCGACCGCGGCCTGTTCGGCGTGTTCCTGGCCGGCGGCGACCGTGCCGCCCGGGTGGGCGAGCTGGACGAGGAGATGGTGTACGAGTCGCGGGTCGGCGATGTGTTCGTGCTGGGCGCCACCTCCTGGCGCATCGAGGACATCGGCCCGGACCGGGTGCTGGTCTCCCCCGCTCCCGGCCAGCCGGGCAAGCTGCCGTTCTGGCACGGCGACACGCCCGGCCGCCCGGTCGAGCTTGGCCGGGCCATCGGCGCGTTCCTGCGCGAGCTGTCCGGCGCGAAGTCCGAGCAGGCGGCGCAGCGCGCCCGCGCGGCCGGGCTGGACGAGTTCGCCGTGTCCAACCTGCTGGCGTACCTGACCGAGCAGCGGGAGGCGACCGGCTACGTCCCCGACGACCGCACGCTGCTGATCGAGCGCTTCCACGACGAGCTGGGCGACTGGCGGGTGGTGGTGCACTCCCCGTACGGCGCGCGGGTGCACGCGCCATGGGCGCTGGCGATCGGGCGGCGGCTGCGCGAGCGCTACGGCGTGGACGTGCAGGCCGTGCACTCCGACGACGGCATCGTGCTGCGCGTGCCGGACACCCTCGACAACGCCCCGGCCGACGTGGCGGTCTTCGACGCCGACGAGATCGAGCAGATCGTCACCGAGGAGCTGGGCGGATCGGCGCTGTTCGCGGCCCGGTTCCGGGAGTGCGCCGGACGGGCGCTGCTGCTGCCGCGCCGCAACCCGGGCCGCCGCACCCCGCTGTGGCAGCAGCGGCAGCGGGCGGCGCACCTGCTGGGGGTGGCGAGCAAGTACGGGTCGTTCCCGGTGGTGCTGGAGACGATGCGCGAGTGCCTGCAGGACGTCTTCGACGTGCCGGGGCTGGTGGCGCTGATGCGCGACATCGCGGCGCGGCGGGTGCGCGTGGTGGAGGTGGAGACGTCGCAGGCGTCGCCGTTCGCCGCGTCGCTGCTGTTCCGCTACGTCGGCGCGTTCATGTACGAGGGCGACGCACCGCTGGCCGAGCGGCGGGCCCAGGCGCTCGCCCTCGACACCAGCCTGCTGGCCGAACTGCTCGGCCAGGCCGACCTTCGCGAGTTGCTCGACCCCGACGTGATCGCCGAGACCGAGCGGGAGTTGGCCCGGCTCGACCGGCCGTTGCGCGACGCCGAGGACCTCGCCGATTTGCTGCGCTCGCACGGGCCGCTGCTCGCCGAGGACGTCACCGTACGCGAGGGCGACCCGGCCTGGCTCGCCGATCTGGAGGCGGCCCGCCGGGCGATCCGGATCCGGATCGCCGGGATCGAGCAGTGGGCGGCGATCGAGGACGCGGCGCGGCTGCGCGACGCGCTCGGGGTGCCGCTGCCGGTCGGGGTGCCGCACGCGTTCCTGGAGCCCGTGCCCGACCCGCTCGGCGACCTGGTGGCGCGGCACGCCCGCACCCGCGGGCCGTTCCCGGCGGCCACCGCGAGCGACCGGTTCGGCCTCGGGGTCGCCGTCGTGGCCGACGCGCTGCGGCGGCTGGCCGCGACCGGCCGGGTGGCGGCGGGCGAGTTCCGCCCCGGCGGGCGCGGCGAAGAATGGTGTGACGCCGGCGTGCTGCGGCTGCTGCGGCGACGCTCGCTGGCGCGGCTGCGGCGGGAGGTCGAGCCGGTCGCGCCCGAGGTGCTGGCCGCGTTCTCCCCCGCCTGGCACGGCATCTCCGCCTCCGGACGGGGGCCGCGCGGCATGGACGCCCTGGTGGGGGCGATCGAGCAGTTGCAGGGGGCGGCGGTGCCCGCCTCGGCACTGGAGACGTTGGTGCTGCCCGCCCGGGTGCCCGGCTACGAGCCGGCGATGCTCGACGAACTCACCGCCTCCGGCGAGGTCATCTGGGCGGGGCAGGGGTCGCTGCCGGGCGGCGACGGCTGGGTGGCGCTGTACTTCGCCGACACCGCGCCACTGCTGCTCCCCGAGCCGACGGAAATCACGATGACGCCGCTGCACGACCAGGTCCTCGACGTGCTGTCCGGCGGCGGAGCGCTGTTCTTCCGCGACCTGTCCGGCCGGGTCGGCTCTCTCGACGACTCGGCCCTGGTCGCCACCCTGTGGGATCTGGTCTGGTCGGGCCGCGTGTCCGGCGACACGCTGGCCCCGCTGCGGGCGGCGCTCGGCACCGGCAGACCCGCCCACCGGTCCCCTGCCGGACGCAGGCGTCGGGCGGTGCTGCCCACCAGAAGCGGGCCTCCGACGGTCGCGGGACGCTGGTGGGCGCTCCCATCTCCCTCACCCGACGCCACGCAGCGAGCACACGCCCAGGCCGAGACGCTGCTGGAGCGCCACGGCGTCCTCACCAGGGGCGCGGTCACCGCCGAGCGCCTCCCCGGCGGCTTCGCCGCGGTCTACCAGGTGCTGCGTGCCTTCGAGGAAAGCGGCCGATGCCGCCGCGGCTACTTCGTCGAGGGCCTCGGCGGCGCCCAGTTCGCCCTGCCCGGCGCCGTCGACCGCATGCGAGCCATGGCTCCCGGCCCAGTCCCCGGTCCCGCCACACTCACCGATCCCACATTCCCAACGCCCTCAGCAACTCTCGATCACATCGCGCCCCCTACCCCCGACACGCCCACCGACCGCATCGCGCCTCCCGCCCAAACCTCACCTTTTGCCCCCATGGCCCCGTTCTCCGGGCACCGCCGAGATCCACACCCCAGGGCGGTCGTCCTGGCCGCCGCCGATCCCGCCAACCCGTACGGCGCGGCGCTCCCCTGGCCCGAACGCCCCGAGGACCAATCCCACAAACCCGGCAGAAAGGCGGGCGCGCTCGTGGTGCTGGTCGACGGCCGCCTGGTCCTCTACGTCGAGCGCGGCGGCAAGAGCCTGCTGTCATTCGGCGAAGATGACCTTCAGCCCGCGGTGGACGCCCTCGCCCTCGCCGTCCGCGACGGCGCCCTCGGCAAACTCACCGTCGAACGCGCCGACGGCACCCCCATCAACGACTCCCCCCTCGCCGCCGCACTAGAGGCCGCAGGCTTCCACCCCACCCCACGCGGCCTCCGCCTGCGCGCTTAGGGTCACCGGTCGTGTCGTGCACGCCTACTCAAGGCAGGTGCCGCAGCCGTGGGCGGACACGCCGAACAGGAGCTCGGAGAACGCGCGGGTGACCACAGCGGCCGGTGCTCTCAGTCCTTGACCACGAACTCGGCACCGGCGGCCAGCGCCACCTCGGGGCCGCACGCGGTCGCCGTAAGACCAGAGCCGCTCAGAACTTGGCCGGGCCGTACAGGGCGGCGGGGGCGCCGGTGGTCATGGCCCAGTAGCGGTCGCCGTATGACCAGTGCCACCACTCGGTGGGGTAGTTGACCAGGCCCGCGGCGCGAAGGGCGGCGGCGAGGATCTCGCGGTGGCGGCGGGCCTCCGGGGAGATGCCGGGCGCGGCGGTGTAGCAGGCGCCGCCGCTCTGCTCGGGGGTGGCGTTGACGGGGGTGCCCATGTCGAGTTCGGTGCCGTCGTCGGTGCACAGGGTGAGGTCGACGGCCGCGCCGGCCGTGTGGGGCGCCACCTCGATCGGGGAGACGTAGCGGCTTGCGGCGGTGTGCAGCTCGTCGGGCGACATGTCGGGAAAGGTGGAGCGAAGCTCGTCCTTGTACTCGTCGAAGTAGCGTCGCTGGAGCTCTGGCGGGCGAAAGCCTTCCACGATCAGGAGGCGGTATCCCGCCGGAAGAAGCACCTGCGCCTCGCTGAGCCGGGCGACGAGCCCTTCGCGTAGGTGTGCGTACGCGCCCTCACGGTCGGCCAGCCGGGTGTCAATCGCGAATCGGCCACGCAGGTCGACCAGGGGTTCTCCTATGTCCTCGACCGGGATCGAGGTCACCACGGGGTCGGAGATCAGGACGATGTCGGCCACGGGCAGCCATTCTCACACAGCGCCGCCGGCGCGCGGACGGCGACACCCGCTACCACTCGCCGAGCGCTCCTTCCCGGCCACTCACAGCCGTGTCGCCCGCCCCGCGCGAGCCGTTCCACCACGCCTCAAACGTCCACGGTGGTGGCGAAGATCTCCTCGCGGGCGTGGTCGAGGGCCACCAGGAGGGCACCGCGCAGGATGGGATTGCCGGTCACCTCGGTGACGGTGACGCGGGGGCGGCTGGGGCAGACGCGGGCGACGGCCTCCTGGACGCGGGTGGCGAGGGCGAGGCCGCCCGCGCGGCCGACGTCGCCGCCGAGGACGACCAGGCCCGGGTCGAGGACGACGGTGGTGGCGGCGACGCCGACGGCCAGGCGCATGGCGAGTTCGTCGAGGAAGCCCTCGACGGGGGTGGTGACGGCGGCGCGGACGACCTCGACGATCCAGTCGGCGGTGATCTCGGCGGGTACGGGGCCGCCGAGGCCGTAGGAGGCGGCGAGGCCGGCGACCGCGTGGCCGCCGACGAGACGTTGGAAGGAGCCGGACTGCGGCTCGGTGACGTCGGTGGGCAGCGGTTCGCCGGGTACGGGGAGCCAGCCGACCTCGCCGGCGCCGCCGGTGACGCCTCGGTGCAGTCGGCCGCCGAGCATGACGCCAAGACCTTGGCCGATGCCGGTCCAGAGCAGGACGAAGTCGTCGACGCCGCGGGCGGCGCCGTACGCGCGTTCGGCGACGGCGGCGAGGTTCACGTCGTTTTCGATCACCACGTGGCGGCCGAGGCCGGTGCGCAGGCGGGCCAGCGCGCCCAGGTGCCAGGCGGGCAGGTCGAAGGAGAAGCGCACCTCGCCGGTGCCGGGGTCCACCACGCCGCGGGTGCCGATGACGACCGCGCGCAGCCGGGAGAGGGCGACCCCGGCCAGTTCGCAGGCCCGATGCACCGCGTCGTGGACGACGGCGGCGGGGTCGCCGCCGAGCTCCAGGGTGATCTCGGCGACGGTCGCGCCGGTGATGTCGGCGATCCCGGCGGTGACGGTCTCGGGCAGCACGTCGAGCCCGGCCACGTACGCGCTGGACGGCACCACCGAGTACAGCGCGGCGTTGGGCCCCCGGCCGCCGGGGCGTTCGCCGGAGATCGTGACCAGGCCGCGCCGCTGCAGCCGGGACAGCAGCTGGCCGGAGGTCACCTTGGACAGCCCGGTGTGCTCGCCCAGCTCGGCGCGGGTGAGCGGGCCGAGGTCGAGGAGGAGCTCCAGGGCCGCGCGATCGTTGAGCTGGCGCAGCAGCCGGGGTGTGCCCGGGCGTCGGGACAAGTCGGCCCCCTGTCATCACGATCGGCCATCACGGATTTTATAAGAAAGTTTCTTTTTAGTTTAACGGCAACGGCCGTCCGTGGAAGGGCCGGGGTGTGTTCCCCGGTCAGGATCCGGCGAAAATCGCCTCCCGCGCGTGCTGCAGGGCGGCGAGGACCGCTCCACGCAGCACCGGCGCGTCCGTGATCGTACTGGTGACCATCTTCGGGCGGATCGGGCAGATGCGGGCGACCGCGTCCTCGACGCGCGTGGTGAGTGCCTCGCCTCCGGCCTGCCCCACCTCACCGGCGAGGACGACCAGCTCCGGGTCGAGCACGACGCACACCGAGGCCACGCCGAGCGCGAGCCGCGAGGCGATCTCGTCGAGCAGCCGCTCCCCCGCGATCCCGGCCGCCACCGCCGCGCCCACGCACTCGGCCGCGGTCGCGCCGGTGAAGCCGTGCTGCTGCGCCAGCTCGCACACCGCGTCCGAGCTCACCAGGGTCTGCAGGCCGCCGCCGAGCGAGGGCGGCCGGCCCGGCCGGGTCCGCACGTCGTCGGCGAGCGGCACGCCCGGCACCGGCAGATAGCCGATCTCCCCCGCGCTGCCGGACCGTCCGCGATGGATGCGCCCGCCGAACATCACGGCCATGCCGATGCCCCTGGCCACCCACAGCAGCACGAAGTCGTCGAGACCGACGGCCGCGCCCTCGGCGCGTTCGGCGAGCGCGGCCAGGTTCACGTCGTTCTCGATGATGACGTGGCTGTGCAGGTCGCGGGCGAGCGCGTCGTGCACGCCCTCGTGCCACCCGGGCAGGTCGAAGGAGAAGCGCACGTCGCCGCTGCGCGGATCGACCACGCCCGGCGTGCCGATGGTGACCGCGTCGAGCCTGCTCAGCGGCACCCTGGCGGCGCGGCACGCCCTGGCGAGCGCGGCGCGCACCATCACCACCGGATCGCCGCGCGGCCCCTCGCCCGCCGCGTCGCCGTCCGAGCCCTCGCCCGCGGCGCCGGCGAAGTCGCCCGGCTCGACCTGCACCCTGGCCCGCACGTCGCCCTTGATGTCGGCGATGGCGGCGGTGACCCGCTCCGGGCCCACGTCCAGCCCGGCCACGTACGCCGAGGACGACACCACCCCGTAGAGGGCGGCGTTGGGCCCGCGGTTGCCCGCCTGCTCGCCGACGACCTCCACCAGGCCGCGTTCCTCCAGCCGGGAGAGCGTCTGGGACGCGGTCACCTTGGACAGCCCGGTCGCCTCGCCGATCTGCCCACGGGTCAGCGGTCCCGAGGCGAGCAGCAACTCCAGCGCGGCCCGGTCGTTGATCTCCCGCAATAGCCTGGGCACGCCAGGACGTCGCTCCATACGCCCGCTTCCTTGTCGTCGTCCCCGATGATTTACCACAGTCCGCGTCGTACGCCCATGGGAGGGAGCGTCTAACCAGTCTTTAGCAGGCGGGATAATCAGCAACATGCGTCTTTCCGCCCGAGTGGACTACGCCCTGAGAGCGGCGGCCGAGCTCGCCGCCGCCGGCAGCGGCCCGACGACCGTCGGCGAGCTGGCCAAGGGGCAGGAGATGCCGCCCAAATACCTGGAGAACATCCTGCTGCAAATGCGGCGGGCGGGTCTCGTTCGGGGCCAGCGCGGCCCCGAGGGCGGCTACGTGCTGGCCAGGCCGGCCAGTCAGATCACCCTCGCCGACGTGATCCGCGCCGTGGACGGCCCGCTCGCCAACGTGCGCGGCGAGCGTCCCGAGCACGTCGGATACACCGGCGCGGCCCAGGCCCTGCAGCAGGTGTGGATCGCGCTGCGCGCCAGCGAGCGCGCCATCCTTGAGGAGGTCACGCTGGAGCACATCGCGGCCGGCGACCTGCCCAAACGGGTGCTGGAGCTGACGGCCGACCCCGCCGCCTGGGACTGACCGGTGCCGGAGGGCGACGCCGTCTACCGCACCGCGGCCAGGCTGCGCGCCGCCCTCGACGGCCGGACGCTGACCAGGTCGGACTTTCGCGTGCCCCGATACGCCACGACCGATTTGTCGGGCCGCGCCGTGCTCACCACGATCTCGTACGGCAAGCACCTGCTGACCAGGGTCGAAGGCGGCCTCACCGTGCACACCCACCTGCGCATGGACGGAAGCTGGCGGGTGCAGCCCGCCGGTCGCCGCCTCCCGCCCGGGGACGTCGTGCGCCTGGTGCTCGCCAACGCCGAGCATCAGGCGGTCGGCGTCAAGCTGGGCGTGGTCGACGTGCTCCCCACCGGCCGCGAGGATCAGGTGATCGGCCACCTCGGCCCCGACCTGCTCGGCCCGAACTGGGATCCGGCCGAGGCCGCCCGCCGCCTGCGCCGCCGCCCGGAGGCGACCATCGGCGAGGCGCTGCTGGACCAGCGCAATCTCGCGGGGATCGGGACGATCTGGCGGTCGGAGGCGCTGTTCCTCGCGGGGCTGTCGCCGTGGCGGCCGGTGGGCGAGATCATCGGCCCGCAGGAGCTGGAGCAGCTCGTCTCGCGTACGGCCTGGCTGATGGGCCTGGCCAAGGATCGCCGCGGCCCCGTCACCACCGGGGACCCGCGCCCCGGGCATGAGCTGTGGGTGTACGGACGGGACCGGCGGCCGTGCAGACGCTGCGGGAATCCGATCGTGCGTGCGGAGATGGGGTCACAACCCTACGAGCGGCTGATCTTTCACTGCCCGGTCTGCCAGCCACCACGCTGAGCCTGAACCGCCGGGCCTGTACCGCCGGGCTTGAATCGTGTCTGAATCACCGGACCTGAACCACCCGGCATGGGCCACCTGATCCGGCCATCGAGCCTGAAACGCCAGGGGACGGAAATCGCTGAGCCGAACCTCCGTACCGGACCATCGGGCTGAATCTTTCAGCCCTGGAACGCCGAGCCCCCCGGATTAGAGGACGGCCTGAAGAGAGTCTCCAAGCTCCCGGACAACCGCCCGGATGATGAGACGTCCGCCGCGCCGTCGCGGCGGCCGTAGGAAGGAAGGACGGTCAGGCGGCGACCATGTCCTTCACCTCGGGGAAGCCATCGAACTCCGGACCGGAGATCGCACCGGGCACGGCTTCGGCGATGGGCAGGCGCTCCCGCTCGGGCACGTCGGCCATGACGGGCGCATGCTGCAGCTCGGCCAGCGCGAACTGGTCGGACACCTCACGCAGCACCTGTGAGAGCGGCACGCCGAGGGCGCCGCAGATCGACGCGAGCAGTTCGGAGGATGCCTCCTTCTGCCCGCGTTCCACCTCCGACAGGTAACCGAGGGAGACACGTGCCAAGGTGGACACCTCACGCAGGGTGCGGCCCTGGCGCACCCGCAGCCGCCGCAGCACGTCACCGAGCAGCTGACGCAGCAGGACCATCTGTCGCTCCCTCCCCAGCGCGGGAGGCGCCTTCACGACGCCCCGCGCGGTCGGCTCCTGTCGACCGTTCTTAGCGCTCCTCTTGTACATACTCCCCAGCCGCATCATTGGTTCGTTCGGCCCCTTCGCCTGGGGCGTTACAGGCTGACTCCTCGCCGGTGGCTCACGGACCTCACTCACAGCTCCCACCGTACCTGTAACGACCGACGTCGCGGCAGACCAAGGTAGACATGTTCGCTGGGGACGTAACGTGGTAATCAGACAAAATTGTCCTCTGAACTCGACTCAAGCACGCCCAGCAGCAGGTCAATGGACTCCCGCACCGCCGCAGCGCGGATCTGTGCCCGGTCTCCGGCCAGCACCGGGTCGCGATGCCACAGCCGGTCATCCGGGCCGCTCAGCGCGATGTGGACCGTGCCCACGGGCTTGCCGTCCTGCGGATCCGGCCCCGCCACGCCCGTGACCGCCAGGCCGTAGTCGGACCTGGCCAGCGCACGCACGCCGGACGCCATCGCCGCCGCCACGCGCGGGTCCACCGCGCCTTCGCGACGCAGCAGATCCGCCGGTACGGCCAGCAGCAGATGCTTCAGTTCGGTGGCGTAGACGATCACGCCGCCCCGGAAGACGGCCGACGCCCCCGCCGGAGTGGTCAGCGCCGCGCCGATCATCCCGCCGGTGATCGACTCGGCGACCGCGACCGTCTGGCCGCGGGCCACCAGCAGGGCGAGGACCCGCGCGGCCTGCCCCGACCCCTCATCCAAGAACGCCTCCATCGCCACCGGCATTCCCGCGGGCGCCGGTATCGTCACCTGCCTCGCGCACCGCGGCGCCCGGCACGCTCCCGGCCTCCTCGCGGGCCCGCGCCCGCATGGCCACCTGGCGCAGCCGTACGGCCCGGATCACGTAGTCGGCGCCGGTCAGCGCCGTCACGGCCACCGCCGCTCCCATCACCCCCCAGCGCAGCACGTCGGGAACGCCGGGGAGCAGGTAGAGGGTGATCGCCACGACCTGGAGCACGGTCTTGACCTTGCCGCCCCAGCTCGCCGGGATCACCCCGTGCCGGATCACGGCGAACCGCAGCAGCGTGACCGCCGCCTCCCGTACGATGATCACGATCGTCACCCACCAGGGCAGCTCGCCCAGCACCGACAGGCCGACGAGCGCCGCCCCGATCAGTGCCTTGTCCGCGATCGGGTCGGCGATCTTGCCGAAGTCGGTGATGAGCCCGTAGCGCCGGGCCAGTTCCCCGTCGAGCCGGTCGGTGAGCGAGGCGAGCACGAAGACCGTGAGCGCCGCGTACCGCCACCCCTCCCCTTCGACGAACAGCAGCGCCGCGAAGAAGGGAACGAGCAACAGCCGGACCACGGTGACGGCGTTGGCGATGTTCCACAGGCTCACCCGGCGGCCCATGGGGGGCCGCAGCGGCTCGGCGCCCGCGCCCGGCTGCTCGGTCACGGCCCGGCCTTAATCCTGGCGATCAGGTCCACGCCCTCGGCGTCGACCGCGACGGCCCGGACCAACCGGCCCGGGGCCAGGCCGATGCCCTGGACGGTCACCGACCCGTCCACCTCGGGACCCTGGTGGTCGGCGCGGCCCTCGAAGCCGCCGTCGCCTAGATCCTCCTCGATCAGCACCCGCAACTCCTCACCGATGCGCTCCTCGGCCCGCTGTGCGGTCAGTTCCTCGGCCAGCTCGGACAGGGCCGCGACGCGTTCGTCGATGGCGTCCTGATCGAGCTTGTCGTCGAAGCCGGCCGCCTCGGTCCCCTCCTCGTCGGAGTAGCCGAACACGCCGATCACGTCGAGCCGCGCCTGCTGAAGGAACGTGACCAGCTCCGCGAACCGTTCCTCGGTCTCGCCGGGGAAGCCGACGATGAAATTGGATCGGATGCCCGCGTGCGGGGCGCGCTCGCGGATGGTCTCCAGGAGCCCGAGGAAGCGCTCGGGGTCGCCGAAGCGGCGCATGCGGCGCAGCACGGGGGCGCTGGCGTGCTGGAAGGAGATGTCGAAGTACGGCGCCACGCCGTCGGTGCCGGCGATCACGTCGATGAGGCCGGGGCGCAGCTCGGCCGGCTGCAGGTAGCTGACCCGCACCCGGTCGATCCCGTCGACCTCGGCCAGCCTCGGCAGCAGCTTCTCCAGCGAGCGCAGGTCGCCCAGGTCCTTGCCGTACGAGGTGGAGTTCTCGCTGACCAGGACGAGCTCCTTGACGCCCTGCTCGGCCAGCCAGCGCGCCTCGGCGAGCAGTTCCTCCGGCGGGCGTGAGACGTAGGCGCCGCGGAAGGCGGGGATGGCGCAGAACGTGCACCGGCGGTCGCAGCCGGAGGCGAGCTTGAGCGAGGCGACCGGGCCGTCGCCGAGCCGCTTGCGCATCAGGCGCGGGCCGCTCGCCGGGATGGGGACCTCGCCCTCGCGGACCGTGCCAACATTCGCGCCGATGCCCGTGGGAGGCGCGGCGGTGGAGATGTGGCCGGGGACGTGTCCCGCCTGCCGGCGCCGCTCGACCGGGGTGATCGGCAGCAGCAGGCGGCGGTCGCGCGGCACGTGCGGTTTGATCGGGCGGCCCTCGACCACGTCGTCCAGGCGCGCGCCGATGTCGGCATAGTCGTCGAAGGAGATGACGGCCGCCGCCTCGGGCAGGGCCTCGGCGAGTTGCTCGCCGTACCGCTCGGCCATGCAGCCGGCGGCGACGACCTTCGCGCCGGAGTCGGCCGCGGCGAGCAGGGTGTCGATGGAGTCCTTCTTCGCCGAGTCGATGAAGCCGCAGGTGTTGACCACGATGACGTCGGGGGCGTCGCCGTCCTCGGCCAGCCGCCATCCGGCGGCCTCCAGGCGGGCGGCGAGCTCTTCGGAGTCGACCTCGTTGCGGGCACAGCCCAGTGTGATCAGCGAGGCGGTTCGGGGCGGGGTTCGGCGAGAAGACATGGTGAACTCTACGGTAGCGGTCGTTCCCCACTCCCCAGCGCACCTCCCCGCCCCGGCGCGGCCTCCGCCGCCGCTAAGCGCCCCCTCTCGCCAGCCTTCTCACCACCCCACTCACCACCGCCGCCGGGCGGCATGATGTGCCTCAAACGGGGTGAGCGGGCGGCGATGGCCGGATGCGGTCAGCGCATGCCCGGGGTGTTCGGGCCGAACGTGCGGGTCACCTTCTCGCCCGATGGCCCGGCGGTCCCGAGGTCCTTGCCGTTGACCTCCAGCCGGACCGCGCCCCCGTCGCTGGCCGTGACGTCGATCCGGTCCTTGACCTGCCACTCCGAGCTGCTGCCCGCCGGGAAGGTGCCGCGGAACAGGCGCTTGCCCTTCCCGTCCCGTACGGTCAACCGGGTGGGCCGATCGGCCGTCACCCGCAGCACGACCGTATCGGCGGCGACGAGCGGGGTGGCGGACGAGGTGTGCCGCCGCGGCGACGCGGCGTTCGCGGGCGCGCCCGAGGGGCCCGGCGGTTTGGCGGCCGGGGTTCCCTGACGCAGCCCGGTGGAGTCCACGTCGCCGGAGCCGCTCATGAGGCGCACCACGCCGAACGCCACCACCATGACCAGCACGGCCGCCATCGCCGTCGTCCAGTTGAAGGTACGCCGTTCCCGCAGTTTGATCGGGATCTCGGCGAGGAAGACCTCGGCCGCGCGCACCGGGATCGGCACGCCGCCGTGCTGGTCGTCGTACTCGTGCACGAGGGGCTCCGGGTCGATCCCGATCGTCCGCGCGATGTTGCGGATGTGGCCGCGGGCGTAGAAGTCCCCTCCGGCGACGGAGAAGTCGTCGTGCTCGATCGCGCGGATCACCGGTTCCCTGATGCGGGTGATCCGGCTCAGCTCGGCCACCGTGAGGCCCGTGGCCTCGCGGGCTTTGGCCAGCCGCGCGCCGATGCCGACCGGGCGCTCGTCGTCCCGGGCCGCTCTCGCGGCGGTCTGGGCTCCTCTCGCCCCGCCGGGGGCGCTGCCCGGCCCGGCCTCACGGGCGCCTGCGACCGTTGTGGCGCCGCCTCGGGCGCCTGCGATCTCGGCCTCGCCCCCTCGTACGCCGAGCGCGGGGACGGCCCCGGCGCCCGCGACGCCGGTCGCGGCGACGGCGCTCCTCGCGATCCCCGCTCCTCCGGCCTCGTGTCCCCGGACGTCGTGCCCCTTGGCCTCGCGCCCGGTGACGTCGTGTCCGGAGACGTCGTGTCCGGAGACGTCATGTCCAGTGGTGTCGTGTCCGGTGACCTCGTGTCCCTTGAGGTCGGCGGTCTCGGCTCCCGTGACCTCGGGCCCCGTGACGCCGGCCGTGCCCCCGCCCCCTGTGGCGCTGCCTGTGACGCCCCCCTTGACGCTCTCGGTGACGCTTTCGGTGTTGCCGCTCATGGGCGCCTCCCGCTGTTCCCCCGCGCCCGGCGCACTGTTGATCACTGTCGTATCTCTCGTACCCGTCTCAACCAAATGTAGTCATTCACATTCAATGAGTGACCGAACATGGGGAGACGTTGGTCGCCTTGTGGCGGTGCCGTGAGTCGCCGCCGTGACTCTGGGCTACGCGCCGCCGCGCAGCTCGGCGAGCAGGCCGGGCAGGTCGTCGGGCTTGACCAGGACCTCGCGCGCCTTGGAGCCCTCGCTTGGGCCAACCACGTTGCGGCTCTCCAGCAGGTCCATGAGCCGCCCGGCCTTGGCGAAGCCGACGCGCAGCTTGCGCTGGAGCATCGAGGTGGACCCGAACTGGGTGGTGACGATCAGCTCGGCGGCCTGGATGAGCAGGTCGAGGTCATCGCCGATGTCCTCGTCGATCTCCTTCTTGGTCGTGGTCGAGGCGGCGACGTCCTCGCGGTACTCGGCCTGCATCTGGCTCTTGCAGTGCGCGACGATGTCCGCGATCTCCTTCTCGGAGATGAACGCGTTCTGCAGTCGCATGGGCTTGCTCGCGCCCATCGGCAGGAACAGCGCGTCGCCCTGCCCGACGAGCTTCTCGGCGCCGGGCTGGTCGAGGATGACGCGCGAGTCGGCGAGGCTGGAGGTGGCGAAGGCCAGCCGGGACGGCACGTTCGCCTTGATCAGGCCGGTGACCACGTCCACCGACGGGCGCTGGGTGGCGATCACCAGGTGGATGCCGGCGGCGCGGGCGAGCTGGGTGATGCGGACGATGGAGTCCTCGACGTCGCGCGGGGCGACCATCATGAGGTCGGCGAGCTCGTCCACGATCACCAGCAGGTACGGGTACGGCTGGTAGACGCGCTCGCTGCCGGGCGGGGGGACGAGCTTGCCCGCGCGCACCGCCTTGTTGAAGTCGTCGATGTGCCGGAAGCCGCTGGCGGCGAGGTCGTCGTAGCGGCGGTCCATCTCGCCGACGACCCATTCCAGCGCCTCGGCGGCCTTCTTCGGGTTGGTGATGATCGGGGTGATCAGGTGGGGGATGCCGTCGTAGGCGCTCAGCTCCACCCGCTTGGGGTCGACGAGCACCATGCGCACCTCGTCGGGGGTGGCGCGCATCAGGATCGAGCTGATCAGCCCGTTGATGCAGGTGGACTTGCCCGCGCCGGTGGCGCCGGCGATGAGGATGTGCGGCATCTTGGCGAGGTTCGCCACGATCGTGCGGCCTTCGACGTCCTTGCCCAGGCCGACGATCATCGGGTGGTGCTCGGCGTGCGCGACCGGCGAGCGCAGCACGTCGCCCAGGGACACCAGGTCCTTGTCGGTGTTCGGGATCTCCACCCCGATCGCCGACTTACCGGGAATCGGCGACAAAATCCGGACATCGGCTGACTTGACCGCGTACGCGATGTTCTTGGTGAGCGCAGTGACCTTCTCGACCTTGACCGCCGGGCCCAGCTCGATCTCGTACCGGGTGACCGTCGGCCCCCGGGTGAAGCCGATCACCTGCGCGTCGATGGCGAACTGCTCCAGCACGCTGGTGAGCGCGTTGACGACGACGTCGTTGGCCTTGGTGCGCGGCTTGGGCGCGCTGCCGGGCCGCAGCAGCTTCTGGTCGGGCAGGGTGTAGGAGCCGGCCTGCGGCGACAGCACGAGCTGCTCGACCTTGCGCGGCGCGGGCGTCGGCGGCGGGGGCTCGCTCCGGATCCTGGCGGCGGGCGGCTCGTCGTCGGCCAGCCCCGGGATGATCTCGGGCGAGTGCACGTCGTGCGCGGCCTCGTCCGCTTGGTCCGCCGCCTGGTCGGCCGCCTGGCGTGCCGCCGCCTCCCGCTCGGCGATGACCGGGCTGTCGTACGGCTTGTCGCCCTCGCCGATCTCGGGGCCGTCGTCGCTCTGGGGCCGCTTCGTACGGCGCGGCCTGGCCGATTTGCCCTCGCCGCGCCGCCCGCCGCCGGAGGGCCGTGCCGTACCGCGATCGAAGAGCATGTGGCGGATGTCGGCGAGCCGCTCGGGAATCCGATACACCGGCGTCGCCGTGATCACCAGGACGCCGAAGACCGACAACATCAGCAGCAGCGGGATCGTGATGAACGGCGGGAGGATGCTGTCCGGCGGCGCGGACACCACGAAGCCGAGCAGACCGCCCGCGCGGGCCACCGCGTCCATCCCGTCGTTCGGGCCGCCGGACGGGTAGGGCGTGTCGTTGGCGACATGCACGATGCCGAGCACGCCAAGCAGCAGGGCGCTCCACCCGATCACCATGCGGTTGGTGTCGTCGTTCTGGTCCGGATGCCGCAGCAGGCGCCAGGCCAGCAACGCGAGCAGCACCGGAATGGCCCAGGTCAGCGCGCCGAACACGCTCCTGAGCACCATGTTGACGATCTCGGAGAAGGTGCCGGTGGGGGTGCGCCAGGTGAGCGCGGCGAGCACGATCGCCCCGGCGAGCACCGTCAGCCCCAGCCCGTCGCGCCGGTGCGCCGGGTCGAGCTCCCGCGCCCCCTGCCCCACGGCCCGTACGGCCCCGCCGACGCCGTTGGCGATGAGCAGCCACAGCCCGATCACCAGCTTGCCGATCGCCGTGAACAGCCACCCGATCGGATCGGCGTGCGCGTTAACGGGCGCGGGCGCGGGCTTGCGAGCGGGCGCGCGACCGCCCGACCGGGCGCCACCGGATCTCCGGGCGGAGGTCGTACGCGCGGATGCGGACCCTCTCCCGGAGGCGGACCCTCGGGAGGACTTGGCACGGGCCGCCGATCCCTTCGGCTTCCCGTCAGACGCACGGGTGGCCATGATGCGAGGCTAGCGAAGCATCACCCGAGAGTGACGGAGGCGCGCTGGAAGCACCTCATCCCGGTCGCCTCGCACTGTGGCCTAAACTATTCCGAAACATAAGACTCCGTTCCAGCACATAGAACAACTCCATCACCCGCGGCCTGTCCCAGTTGCCCCGATCCTCATGCGGACGAAGGGCGAGGCCATCGAGCGGTCCAAACCCCGGGCACAACTCCGCGTCCGCACGCCGTACCCGGGCCTGCCGGACGAGGACGGGTGCGACGGTGAGCTGCGACGGTGATGGAAAGGGGACAGCGCGAGGAGTGAACATGGACGTCGTCGTGATCGGTGAGCCGCTGATGGAGTTCTCCGCGGCCCGCCCGCTCGGCGAGGCCGTCGACTTCCACCTGTCCTTCTCCGGCGACGCCCTCAACGCCTCCGTCGCCGCCGCCGCGACCGGCGCGCACGTCGCCCTCGTCACCCGCGTGGGCCGCGACGAGTTCGGCGAGCGCCTCATCGCCTTCGCCGCCTCCCACGGCGTGGACACTCGCTGGATGCTCCCCGGCGACGGCCCCACCGGCGCCTACGTCGTCGGCGCCGACCCCACCGGCGAACGCGCCTTCGCCTACCTGCGCTCCGGCAGCGCCGCCTCCCGCATGACCCCCGCCGACCTCGACGCCGTCCCCCTCGCCGCCACCCGCGTCCTGCTCCTCAGCGGCATCACCGCCGCCATCTCCGCCTCCTGCGACCACGTGGTACGGCACGCCGCCGAGATCACCCACGCCGCCGGCGGCAAGGTCGTCTACGACCCCAACTACCGCTCCCGCCTGACCACCCCCGAGGCCTCCCGCGCCACCCTCGCCGCCGTCGCCCCTCACACGACCCTGCTCACCCCCTCCTGCCCCGGCGACAGCCTCCCCCTCCTGAACGCCCACGACCCCCTCGCCGCCGCCCGCGCCTGCCACGACCTGGGAGCCCCCGCCGCCGCCGTCACCCGCGGCCCCGACGGCGTACTCCTCAGCATCGCCGGCGAGGCCCCCGCCGACATCCCCGCCTTCCCCGCCCCGGAAATCGTCGACCAGACCGGCGCGGGCGACGCCTTCGCCGGCGCCCTCGCCGCCCGCCTGTCCCACGGCTCCCCCCTCCCCGACGCCATCCGCGCGGGCATGGCCGCCGCCGCGATCTCCCTATCCGGCCAGGGCGGCACCGGCCGCGTCGCCGCCCCCGAAGAGATCGAGGACCTGCTGCGACGCGTCGGTATCGGACGGGCGGACGGCCACGCCGCCACCGCTCATCCTTCGTAAAGGCCGCCCCGCCACGTACGGTGAGGGCGGACCGACGCCTCCCGAGCGAGAAGCCCGGACGCGCGGGGACCCTTGGCCGGAGGAGAAGCAGGCGGAGCCACTGTGATCGGTCTCATAGCGGCGATTCCCGAACTTCCCTTACATGTGTCCCAACCAATAGGAACGCGCGATCGTAAACGGGCTCTACGGCTCCCCCGCACCATGTCCCGTCCGAGGACAAGCGTGGGCCCCTGACGCAAGGATGACGCATGGGAAAGACGGATCTCGTTGACGCCGCCGCCGAGGGCTGGCTGGCCACACTGGTGATGTTCGCCGCAACTCAACCGGGCGGATCTCATCGCAGGGGCGACCACGGCACCTGCGCGGTCGTCACCACCGCTCCGGCTCCGGCGATGAACGCCGTCTTCGCCGTCGGTCCGGAGGCCGACCCGGCGGAGATCGCGGAGTTCGCCGCCTCGTTCGCGTCCTCGCCGCTGCCCTGGTCCATCAAGGTACGCAGCGATCGGTTCGACGACCGGATAGCGGTCACGGCCGCCGAGCACGGCCTGGGGCAGCGAACCACACAGCCCTTCATGCTCAAAGACCTCACCGCGGCCGACGCGGAGCTTCCGGAGTCCGCCGCGCACGTGCGCAGCCTCTCCGGCGAGGAGAGCGCCCTGTACCAGAGCTCGCTGGCCGCCGGCTTCGAGGCCCCGGCGGAGTTCTTCGAGCGACTCGCCGCTCCCGCGATCATGAATCATCCCGCGATGCGGGCGTACCTCGTCGAAACGGAAGACGGCCCGGTGGCGACCGCCTTCGGCGTACTGGTCGGTGAGCTGGTCGGGGTGTACAACATCTCGGTCTCCCCGGAGCACCGGAGGCAGGGGTACGGCAGGCTGGCCACGGCCGCGGTCCTGCGCGACGCGCACGCCGCGGGGGCACATACGGCGTTCCTGGGCAGTTCCGAAATAGGCCTCCCCCTGTACGAGGAGATGGGCTTCCGCATCGCGGAGAACTGGACGATTTTCCACGCGTAACCATCGACTCGCCCGCGCCAATGACCTGGCGCGTAGCGGGTAGCTCGACGATCGCCGAGCACTCCCGTTGTGCCGACGGTACGGCGCGCAGTATCAGGTGGCCCGTCTGCGTGTTGTGATGGCTGCGGCAGGCGGGCTCTCGCCTGAAACGTAAGTCCCAGGGGCGAGCCACACCGTTGCCGTCCGGAAAATCTCCCGTTATGCCCCGATCGTTCCTCGACAGCACTACAAGCCCGGAATGTTCCCCGGCATGGGGGTCAGCCAATTATTCCTGGGCCGAAATAGCAGATCATCGGTCCGGCCGCCGCCCGACACCTGACTCTCCGCACCCGATGCATAACCGTATCTTTGGAGCCACCTCGACTGGAAATGCGTCGGGCAGACTGGTCCCTCAGACAACGCAATTTATCGGTCGAGGGGGCTTCATGGCCGACGACGAGATCACCGTGGCGATCGAGCAGTTACGAGCCCAGTTGCTCGCCGCGCAGGAGCAGGGGCGCGGCAAGGAACTGCGCTTCCAGATCACCGAAGTGGAGATGGAGTTCGCCGTAGAGGTCCGCAAAGAGGGCGGCGGAAACCTCGGCCTGCACCTGGGCCTGGTCAAGGTCGGAGCCGACGGCAAGCTGTCGCACGGCCAAACCCACCGGCTCAAGCTCAAGCTCAACGTCACCGACGCCGACGGCGGAAGCCCGGAAATCTCCGGCCGGAGATGAGCCGTGGCGAGGCACGCCCACCCGGGCCTGGTCGCAATCAAGGCGGATCCCTCCGCACAGGGCCTCAGCGAGTTCAGCTCGGGTCGCCTGCTGGGGCCGCGTCTGGTGCTCACCACCCGCCACGGGGTGGCCCACGCCGACGGAACCGCCCGTCCGCAGATCACGGTCAGTTGCGTGCTGGGGTCCCGCCGCGCCGTCCAGTACGGCGAGCCGATCCCCGCCACCATGATCTGGTGTGGCCATGGCCGCCTGGACGCCGCACTCCTGTACCTGGAGAAGGACGCCCCCATCCGATTTCGTCCCGCCACTGCGCTGGGGCGAGCCTGTCTGCCGCCGCCCTCTCACCGTCACGGCCTCCGGAATGCCGGAGGCGGCCTTCGAAAAGAAGGAAAACCTCTCCGACATCGAACACGTCACCGGCCAACTGGACCCAGCCACCTACACGGCCGGCGACCGCTACGCGATCAACCTCTCGTCCTGGCCAGAGGGCCCCGGCCAATGGCAGGGCATGTCCGGCAGCGCCGTACTGGCACACACGCTCCTCATCGGGGTGATCGCCTGGAACCAGGACGCCTACGCCAACCGACGGCTCACCGCCGTCCCACTCGCGACCCTGCTGACCGACCCCACCTTCCGCGCGGCCTTGACCACCCACCTCGGCGAACTCCCGCCACTGGAACCGGTCGAACTGGCACACCTGTTCAAGCCCACCCGCCGCCACCAGATCACCGCCCTGGGCGACCTGCTACGCGCCGACGCCGCGGTGGTGGACTTCGTGGGCCGCACAGACGAACTCAAGAAGCTGGCCACCTGGCGCGACAAGCTTCCAACCGGGCCATCCGACGTCTCCGTCATGCTGGTCACGGGTGCCGGAGGGCAGGGCAAGACACGCCTGGCTCACCACTTCCTCGCCCTCAGCCGCCAGGAGGACTGGGCGGCCGGGGAACTCCACCCCACGCCCCTCACCGATGACGACCTGACCCGCCTGACCTCCTGTGACCGCCCACTCCTCCTGCTGATCGACTACGTGGCGGGCCGTACCGGACAGCTACTGCCCCTGATCGAGCACATCGTCCGGCACCGCACGCCCGATCCGATCCGGATTCTCCTGGTGGCACGCGCGGGCGGCTCTTGGTGGCATGACACCCTCCGACTCCTGAACGACCTGCAAGTCGCCGCCGACACCCTGCCCCTCGAAGCGCTGACGATCGAACCGCACGCCATCTTCACTCACTCCCTGCCCGCGTTCGCCGCCCGCCTGCCGTCTCTCACCGGCCATCCCCACGAAGATCTCACCCACCTGGCCGCGTCGATCAACCCCCCCGCAGGACTGGCGCGACGGGCTGATACTCACCGCCCAACTACGGGCGCTGGTGGCCCTTCTCCAGGCATGCGATCCCCTCCCAGAAGGGCAGGCTCCCGAGGACACCCTGCTAGCCCACGAACGCAAGCACCGCGACGAACTCGCCACCGCCCGGGGTCTGGGCCATCCTCATACCCGCGAACGCGCCGTCACCACCGCGGTGCTTTTCGGCGCACGCGGATCCGACGAAGTCGAAGCCCGCACGGCGGCCTGCCGTCTCATAGCCACCGCCTTGGATCACAACGCGCCCGTCGCCATCGAGACCCAGCGGGCCGTGGCCTCATGGATCGCCGATCTCTATCCTCCCGCCACCCCAGGCTCCAGCGACCCCGACGAGCCCGTGGAGTTCTGGGGACCGATGCAGCCCGACCGCATGGCGGAGTTCTTCCTCGCTCGATCGCTCGACAACGAGCCCGACCTTCCCAAGGTGACCGGACACCTGACCGACAGACTGGGTGCGAGCAATGCGCTTCTGGTCTTGTCACGCGCCGTGTCACACAACCCCGCCGCAGCCAGGCACATTCAAACGTTGGTCCTCGCCCACCCCGAACTCTTCGCCCCGGCAGCCCTGTGGGTACAGACCTACGCGGAAAACCCCGCCCCGCTCATGGAGGCACTGGTACGTGTCAACGGACGCGCGATAGTGACCCCGCGCGGTTCCGGGAAAATTAACCCCCCGGCATTGGTCAGTCGCGGCTGGCCCGGTTCTCCTTGGCCA
>NZ_JBFATZ010000032.1:0-54733 GCF_040678635.1 Thermopolyspora sp. NPDC052614 | reverse complement strand
CTGTCGGTGATGGCCCACGGCCACCGCCCGGACGTCGCCCGGGCCTTCGTCAAGCTCCTCGGCGACCTTCCCGCCGATGACGCAACGTCCCTGTTTAATTACACTATCGACATGGCCCCGCCGCCGACCCGCCAGCTTCTGGAGGAAACCGTGACCACCTACGTCACCGAGAACAGCCCCTGGGCACAAAACATCTACCGCAAAGGCCAAGCCGAGGCACGAGCCGAGGGACGGGCCGAGGGACGAGCCGAAGGAGAGGCGTCCTCCGTGCTCTCCGTCCTCCGCCTGCGCGGCATCGAGGTTCCCCCCGACCGGCAGCAGCAGATCAGCACCTGCACCGACCTCACCCTCCTGGGCCTGTGGCTGCAACGCGCCCTCGACGCCCGCCACATCGACGACCTCTTCGACGACACTCCAGGACCGCAGCCCCAGCCCTAGCGAGCGCCGACACGCCCCAAGACCGCCCAGCCCAGCCTTCGACTTCGACGGGTGCACCGCCCCGCCATGCTTGGAACCCGCAGGCGATCGCGGCGGCCGGCCATACCTGCCTCGAACGCCGCGCTCCGTGATGAAAATTTCTCAGTGAGGTGAACGCTCGCCCGGATCTGCCCACGCTCAATGCCTATGGTCCATCCGAGGCCACCATCGAGGTGACGTTCCATAGACTGCGCCAGGCGGACCCGCGGCCGGAGCGAGTACCCATCGGTTACCTCATTCAGGGCGCGGAATCAGGGCGTAGGCATGGTCGCAGCCTGCGGTCCCCGGTCGGACATCCCTCCCCGGCCGGGCGGTGTGCGGTCGGGCGCGGCCGGAGCTTGGGCGTTTCACCCGGTGGGGCGGAAAAGGGTGCCCGGGCTGTCCTCGCCGAGGATGGCGCCGAGGCAGCGGAAGGTGCGTACGCCGCGGCCGAAGGCCTCCTGCGAGGGGGGTACCAGGGCCAGGTGCCACTTCTCCGCGGGGACCTGGCGGGCGCGGCCGACGCGGGAGGCGAGCAGGACCTGGCGGGTGCACAGGCGCTTGACCATGGGGTGGCGTTCCAGTTCGTTGGCGTTCCAGGTGGTGCCGTCGATGGGCAGGGGGGCGATGGCGAACGTCTCCCAGACGTGCCGGTCGTCGCAGGCCGCCCGGTTGACCGTGACCGAGCCGAAGACCGAGAGGATGCCGCCCCAGCACTCGGGCTCCGCCACGCAGGCCGCGTTGGCGCCGGCCACCTTCGCCGCCGGGCAGGAGTCCGTCGTCGTACGGACCTGCTCCACCGGCGTCGTGGCCGGGGGTGTGCCGCCATCGGTCGTGGCCGGGTTGAGCCGCGGCTGACCGGTGGTGGTGCCAGTTGGTTGCCGGTGTTCCCCGAGCGTGAGCCCGACCCCGACGGCGAGCAGCACGGCGAAGACGACGGCGATGGCGACGAAGATCTTGGCGTTGCCGCCCTTCTCCGGAAGCGGAGGGAGCGTGGCGTGGGTGACCGCCCGCTTGGCCGCCGGGCCGGTCTCCTGCAGGTGCAGGTCCCGCCCGCCGGGTCCGTTTCGGTACGGCGGGTGCGTGGCGTACAGGTCGGGGCGTCCCGCGACGGGAGCGCCGGGAGGCGGACCGCCGGGCGGGCCTCCCGGACCCCGGCGGCCGGACGGTCCCGGCGCATATCCGTGGGGCACGGGGTGCGGACCCGGCGGTGGCGCGACGGCGTGCGGTCCGACGCCCTGCGATCCAGGGGGGCCGCTCGCGGGTCCGGCACTGGGACCGGGCGGCGGATACGGCGCGGAGCCCCGGCCGCTGCCCGGGTGGCCGCTCGCCGACGCCATCCGTGGGTCGTGCGGGGGGTCGTGCAGTGGGTTGTGCAGTGGGTCGTGCGGTGGGTACGGCGCGGGGCCCAAACCGCCGGGTCCGCTTCCGGGTCCGTGCTGCGACGCGGCGGCCGGGTCGGCCGACGGCCCCGGCCCGGCGGGCGGGTGGCCGGTCAGCGGCACCACGGCGAGCGCGTCGCGGAGGGCGGCGGCGCTGGGCAGCCGCTCGCGCACGTTGGTGGCCATGCCGAGGCGCAGCACGGCGGTCAGCTCCGGGGGCACGCCGTCGATGTCCGGGATCGGCAGCCGGTGCAGGGCCAGGATGACCGAGATGTTGACGACGCCGCCTTCGGGGAAGCGCGGCGGGCGGCCGTTGAGCAGCGCGTACAGGGTGGCGGCGAGCGAGTACACGTCGCCGGCCTCGGTGGGCTCGCCCAGCTCGAACGCCTCCGGCGGGGCGAAGGCGGGGGTCAGCGACTCCAGCGTCACCGACATCTCCCGGCCGGGCGCGGGCATCGCCGCCAGGCCGAAGTCCGACAGCGCGACCATGCCGAATCGGTTGATCAGGATGTTGCCCGGCTTGACGTCCCGGTGCAGCACGCCCTGGGCGTGCGCCGCCGCCAGCGCGTCGGCGATCTTGACGCCGATGTCGCGCACCTCCGCGGCGGGCAGCCGCCCCTCCTGCCGCAGCCGGTCGGCGAGCGACCCGCCGGGGCACAGCTCCAGCACCATGTACGGCCGGCCGTCCGCCAACGTGCCCGCGTCGTACACGTCGGCCACGTGCGGATGCCCCGACACCGACCCCGCCGCGGTGACCTCGCGCATGAACCGGCGGCGGTCACGCTCGGCGAGCAGCGGGCGGTTGTCGACCTTGACCGCGACCTCGCGGCCCACGGCGAGCTGCCTGGCGCGGTAGACGACCCCGAAGCCCCCCTGCCCGAGCACGTCGAGCACCTCGTAGCCCGGCAGGTCCAGCAGACCCGGCTCGCCCATCCGTCACCTCATATGCGATTCCGCCCAAGCCTTTCCCGCGGGCACGTTCGCGACCGTCCCCGCCCGGCCGGGCACGGAGGCGCGTGGGAGCGCTCCGTCAGGGCCTTCCGGCGGTGTCGGCCGTCCGGATCCCCTCCGCGTGTCACCGGGTCGCCGTCGGAGGACCCGCGGCGGTGACGCGGATCCTCGTGGGGCACCCTATCGCGGGCTCAGACGGGCATGCGCGGATGAAACCGTATTTCCTTCCGGAGTCAGATCTTGGTAACGCATAGGACAAAGACCCACCCACTGGTTGATCTGGTCAGCTAACTGATCGTGTACGGGCCGGTCCGGCATGTCACCATGACGCTCGTTCATCGCGGCAGATCGGGGGTGTCGATCGTGCATTGCGGGAGGAAAACGTGCGTGAGGATGCGGTCGTCGATCCCCAGGAGACGACCACGGACCAGGACGTGCCCGGCGTCCCGGCGACGAACGGGCGCGTGGTGGACGCGCCCGGAGAGCCGGACGAGCCGAACAGCCCGGACGAGCCGGATGTGCCGGATATGCCGGACGGTCCGGGCGACCCGCATGTGCCGGACGGCCCGGATGTGCCGGATGCGCCGGCCCCGGACGAGCCGGATGAGCCGGACGGCTCGGATGAGCCCGGGGAGATGACCCCGGCGGCCGTCGCCCGCATGCTGGAGGAGTACCGCGCGCTCGTCGCCGAACACGGCATCACCTGGGGCGACGGGCCGGGCGTCTACGTCAGCCAGATGCGCACCGACCCCTTCCTCATGGGCTACGACTTCTGGGGCGCGGCCTTCGCGCTGGTCGCCCGCGAGTATCCCGACGCCCTCCCGGACGAGTACGGGCGGCTCGTCGCCGAGCTCGACATGGACGTGGTCGTGCGCGACGCCCTCGCCGGGGACGTGCCCGACAACCTCGCCGTGCTGCGCCTCACCCCGGGCGGCGTGGAGTTCGCGGCCAGGACGCAGGCCGTGCTCGACGACGGCACGTCCTTCCGCACCCGGATGCTGCTCGACTCCTCCCGCGAGGACGAGGTCGTGGTCACCGTGGACGGCACGCCGTACCCGATCGCCCCCGGCGGGGCGCGCGTGGTGGACGTCACCGCCACGAGCGAGGTCCGGGTCGCGGGGGACGCGGTCGAGCTGACCGGGCTCGTACGCCGGGCCACCCGGGCGCGGCTGCGCCTGCGCGCCGGGATGCCGTGCCGCTGGAGCGTGTGGGGCGAGGACGGCCAGGGCTGGTACCCCGACGGCGCCCCGCACAAGCGGGACTACCACCTCCTGCCCTACTTCCACGGCGACGACCTCGTCCTCGATGTCCCGGCCGAGCCGCTCACCGTCCGGGCCGCCCGGGGCATGGAGTACGGCGTGGCCGAAACCTCGATCATCCCCGAGGCCGGCGCCGAGACCCTGGTGGAGCTGTGCCCCCGCCGCCTGCGCGACCCGGCCGCCCGCGGCTGGTACGGCGGCGACATGCACGTGCACATGAACTGGGCCGGGGACATCGTCGGCACCCCCGAGCTCGCCGCCGCCATGCAGCACGGCGAGGACCTGCACGTGCTCAACCTCGTCGCGGGCAACGTGGCGACCGGCCGCGTCTACGACAAGGCCGCGCTCGAACACTGGGCGGGCCGCGACCTGCCCTGGTCGGACGCCACGCACATCGCCCGCATGGGCGTGGAGTACCGCAACGACCTGCTCGGCCACTTCTACGCCTTCGGCGCCGACGGGGTGCCCGCCCGCTTCCACAGCGGCTTCGCCGGCGACGAGGACTGGCCGCCGAACGCCGAGGCGTGCCGGGAACTGCGCGGCATGGGCGCGGTCATCGGCTACAGCCACCCCTACCACGTGCCGCTGTCCGCCGACGCCCCGCCGAGCGAGGTCGTCGGCGTGCTCATGCGCGACTGCGCCGCCCGCGAGAACGTCGTGGACGCCGCGCTCGGCCTCGTCGACGCCCTCGACGTCGTCAACCACTCCTCCATCGAGGCCACGGCCACGGTGTACCGGCACCTGATCGGGGCGGGTAACCGGCTCGCCGTGACCGCCGGGACCGACGCCATGGTGTCGTTCACCCGGCGCGGCAACCAGTCGAATCCGCCCGGCTGGGGGCGCGTCTACGCGAAGGTGGACGGGCCGCTCACCGCCGCCTCGTTCGCCGAGGCGATCCGGCGCGGCCGTACGTTCGCCACCACCGGGCCGTGGCTGGAGCTGTCGGTGAACGGCCGCGGGCCCGGCGACGCCCTCGACCTGCTGCCCGGCGACCGGGTCACGATCACGGCGAAGGTCGTGGGGGAGGAGGCCGAGCGGCTGGAGATCCGCACCGCCGGCGGCGTGCTCGCCTGCGCCGAGGTGCCCGGCGAGGAGACCGTTTTGGAGACCGAGCTCGTCGTCGGCGAGCCCACGTACGTCGTCGCCGTCGCCACCGGCGGCCCGCACCCGCGCGTCCTGCGCGACGGGACCCACGTCCACACCAGCCCCGTCTACCTCGACGTGGGCGGCCGGCACGTGGCCCGCGAGGAGGACGTGCGCTGGTGCCTGGAGTGGCTCGACCTGCTCGCCGTGGCCATCCCCGCGTACGCCCGCCTGACCTCGCCCGAGCACCTCGCCGATTACCTCGGCCTCATCGAACGCGCCCGCGCCGTGTACCGCTCCCGCCTGGGCGGGCGGTGAGGCGGCGTGCGTCGGTGGGCGTCGATAAGCGTCGGTGGGCGTCGGTGGGCGGCGTCACAGGTCCAGACGGGAGGGGCCGAAACGGTCGCGGAGGAAGCGGCCCTGGTCGCGCAGCGACTGCTCGTCGCCGCGGTACACGGCCTCGGCGATCTTGTCGAGTTCGGTGGCGAGGAGGTCGAGCTGGGACAGGAGCTCCTCGTGCGCGCTGCGTTCGCGTTCGCTTCGGCGGGTGAGGGCGTAGGTGCGGGGGAGGTTGGCGTAGGCCTCCAGGCCGGAGGGGAGGTAGTCGCGGATCATCTGGGAGACCACGTGCAGATGGTCCGGGGAGGTGGTGAGGGTCTCGGCGCGGGCGAGGACGGCGCGCAGGGCGTCGGCGAGGGCGTTCACCTTCGCCAGCACGTCCTCGGGGAAGCGGCGGCTGGCGCGCACGTCGTCGAGCAGGGCGTCCAGGTCGGCGGTGAGCTGCTTGGTCTCCACCTCGGCGTGGGAGACGGCCAGGTGGATCCGTTCGGGCGGTGCCAGCAGGGCGCCCACGCCGTACAAACCGGCGACCACGACCGGCCAGAACCGCCCGGCCAGCCCCAGCAGGACGAGCCCCGCGCCGGCGAGCGCGAAGCAGCAGCCCCAGATGTTGCGCCGTGAGCCCAGGTAGTCGAGCGTGGCCGCGCCGATGTTTCCCGGCCTCCGGTCCGCAGGCCGCCTCCTCCGGGGTTCGGTCATCTTCCGGTCCTTTCGGCGCGACCGGCCGCTGATTCGCCGCACGGTTCCGGCCCGCGGGTCGCGGCTGCGAGCGGCCGCGGGGCCGGGCGGCCGCCGATCGGGCATCGGTTTCCGGCGAGGGATCGGGCGGACTCACTGGTAGCCACGGATCTCCTTGAAGGCTGCGGCGAGCGAGCCGGAGCGGGCGTCGAACACGGCTCCGCCGGTGAGGGCGGCGACCTGCCGCATCTCCTCCACGTCGCTGTCGCCGAAGAGGATCACGAAGGTGGGGATGTCGGTCTGGCCCAGGCTCCGGTAGTAATCCTCGAAGTCCAGGTAGTCCGAGCCGTTGGTGTTCGCCCCGTCGGTCATCAGCACGACCGAGGTGTGGACCGCGTCGGCGGCGCGTTGCCGGGTCGCCTCCTCGTACGCCTGACGCAGGCTGTCGTAGATCGCGGTGCCGCCCTCGGCGTTCAGGCCGTCGCCGAAGCGGCGGATCTCCGCCAGCGTGCCCTCGGGGGCGCGTTCCGGCACCGTGAAGGTGACCGGCGTGCTCGGGCGCCCGTTGAACGGGATCATCGTGACCCGTTCCCGGTTGTGGAACCGGGAGAACGTGCCGGTGACCGAGGTGTCGGCGCCGGTGAGCGCGGCCAGCGAGGCGCGCAGCGACGCGATGCGGTCCCCTTCCATCGACCCGCTGACGTCCAGCACGAACACCGTCTGGGAGGGGCGGCGCACCTCGTTGAGGTAGGCCCCGATCAGCTGGTCGGCGGCGGAGCGCCGGTTGGGGAAGGGCAGCTCCAGCAGTTCGGCGGCGCCGAAGCGCTGGTCGGGGCGGACCTCGGGCACGATCGGCCGCCGGTTCGTGGTCGTCATGATCTCCCGCTGTACGTCGGGCGTGCGCAGCCAGGCGGTCAGCTTGCCGTACAGGTCGCGTTTGCCGTCGGCGGCCGAGGCGAGCAGCGTGAGCGGGTAGTCGGCGGTGACCACGCCGTCGGAGGGGCGGATCACGGTGAGGTCGGCGCCGGACTGCTTCAGGCCCAGCAGCACCGACTCATAGTTGATCAGGCCGTCCACGTCGTCGCGTCTGCGGTAGGCGTCGGCCAGCCAGCCCGAGGAGCCCGCGGTGAGCGTCTGCGCCGCGAAGAACGTCTTCAGCCGCGGCGTCACCCTGGCGATCTGGGCGGCGTCCAGCGCCTCGCCCGAGTCGGCGAGCGCGGCGGTGACGCCGACCAGGGCCGAGAATCCGGAGTTGGACGACGCCGGGTTGGTCATGCCGAAGGTGAACTTCTTCTCCTGAGCCGCGGCGGCGATGTCCGACCAGGTCACCGGCTTGGCGTCCCAGCCGAGTTCGCGGGCCTTGGCGGTCTTCAAGCCGAGCACGACCGGGGAGGACATCACCTTGGTCTGGGTGGACAGCCGCGCCGAGGCGCCCTCGATCAGGGACAGGTAGCGGTTGGAGGAGAACCAGATCGCGTCGTGTTTGCCGTCCGCGCGGCCCCCGGCCACCTGCTCGGCGCCGTCCAGGGTGCCGGTGTAGGTGAGGGCGACCTTGACGCCGGTGGCCTGCTCGGCCTTGCGTAGCAACGGCTCCAGGTCCTCGATCTCGCTGCCGGCCAGGACGCGCAGCACGTTCGGCCCGTCCTCGACGGCCTCGTCCCCGGCGCCGCCGGAGCACGCGGCGGGCAGCAACGCGACCACGACCAGGGCGAACGCGGTGGCCCACCGCCGTGACGAGCGGGTTCCCTCCCGTCGGCCGTCGCCCGGACGCGGGTGCCGGGTCGCGACGGGCCGCGGGGAGCGGCTGGTGGCGAGGAGCCTCCGCAGATGCCCGGAGGGTCGCCGCGTGGACGGATTCACGGGGTGATCGCCCTTTCGTCGGCGCGCCGGGCGCGCTCCAGATACGTGTTGGCGTGGTCCAGCTCGGTGCTGAGGGCGTCCACGGTGAGGGCCATGTTCTCGACGGCCTTGGCCTTGAAGGCGTCGATCGTGTCCATGGTGGCGTAGATGTTGTCGAACGCCTGGCGCAGCGCGTCCATGCCGACGGTGGTGGAGGCGGCCTGCGTCTGGATCTCGCCGGCCTGGGTGCGCAGCATTTCGCTGGTCGCCACGATCAGGTCCGAGGTGGTGGAGTTCAGCTCGGCGATCTGGGTGAGGACCAGTTTCTGGTTGGCGAGCGCCTGGGCGACGGTGACGGCGGTGCGCAGGGCGGCGACCGTGGTCGTCGTCGCCCGGTCCACGCCCTTGATCAGCTCCAGGTTGTTCTTGCGGATCAGGTCGAGGGCGAGGTAGCCCTGCGCCGACACCGCGAGCTGGGTGAGCAGGTCCTGGTGCTTCTGGCGCACCGCGTACAGGGCGTCCGAGCGCAGCGCGGTCGCCTTCTCCGGGTCGGTCGCCTCGACGCGGGCGATCTGCTCCTCGATGGCCTTGTCGAGCGCGGCGGCCATCACCGCGTACTCCTGCAGGCGGGTCATCGACTCCCACAGGTTCGTCTTCTCGCCCTCGATGGCGGCGTTGTCCTTGCGCAGCTCGTCCTGCCCGGACTTCAATGCCCGGATGATGTCGTCGATGTGCTTTTGCGCGCTGTGGTACTTGGCGAAGTAGTCGCGCAGCCTGTCGCCGAACGGGATGAGGCCGAGCAGTTTCCTCGCCGCGGCGTTCGCCTGCTTGGGGTCGAGGTCCACCACGGTACGGCGCAGCGCCACCAGTTGCCCGGCCACCCGGGAGGAGGCGTCGCCGCCCTCGCCCTTGGCGGCGTTGAGCGCGGCCACCGGACGTTTGAGCATGCGGTTGGCCACCTGCGAGGAGGCGCGGATCTCCGAGTCGCCCATCGAGGCGATGTCGTGCACGCGGCTGGAGAACTCCGGCGCGCGGGGGTCCATGGCGCTCAGCTCCTCGGCGAAGGCCGCCGCCTTGGCGGCCAGCTCGGCGCCGCGCTCGTCCGGGATGGGCAGCATGGTCGCCGCCTTCTCCGCGGGGATCGCCCGCACGGGCTCCGGCGGGGTCAGGACAAGGTCGGTCAAGGTCTCACTCTCCAGGTGGGTCCGTGTGACGTCGGTCCGGGTGCCCGGCGACGCACCGGGAGGGGGTGCGCCACGGGGCCTTGGCTGGGCGCGTGGGGCGGCGGGCCGGTCAGGACGCGTTGAGGTAGCGCCGCTCGACGGTGGCGATCAGGTCTTCCAGGTAGTCGTAGGCCGGCGGTTCGACGACGTCGACCAGGCTGCGGGCGAGCGGCGCCCTGGTCTTGGCGACCAGTTCCGCGAAGCCCTTGGTGTCGGAGGTGCGGAAGCCGTACCGGGCGGCGAGCGCGCCCAGTTCGGGGTCCTTCTGCAGCAGCCGCCCCACGTCCGCGCCCCGGCCCCGCAGCGGCACGAGGGTGTGCTTGCTGTATACGGTGGGCGAGGGGTACAGCAGCCGCATCTCCGGAGTGATCGAGCCGTCGCCGGCGAACAGGCGCGCGGCGTACTGCGCCTCGTAGATCATCACCATCGGCGTCTTGCCGGCGCCCATCACCAGGTAGTCCTCGAACGGGGCCTCGGTGGAGGCGGCGGAGTAGCCCTGATCGAGAAAGAGCGGCGACACCCGCTCGGCCACCTTGGCGACCTCGTCTCGCGAGGCGACGACGTCCTCGCCGTTGGCGACATATCCGGCGATGGCGAGGTACATGGCGGCGGAGTTGGAGGTGCGGATGTCGGTGGTCGTCATCAGCACCCGTTTACGAGCGGGATAAGCGGTGTTTCCCGGAAGGGCGTCCCACCGGGTTTTCTTCGCCACCAAGTCCATATATTTCCGGATGTCGAAAATCTGGTATCCCTGCCCGGAGTCGCGAACGACGCCCGCCTTCTCCAGCACTCCCGCGATCGACCCGTACGTGGCGATCGCCATCGGCGAGTAGAACGGCGAGAACACCTCGGTGGCCTTGTGCGCCTGCCTGATTCTCTCGGCGGCCGGTGCGCTCGACGGGAACGCGAAGTCGTACGCGGACAGGTCGACCGAGGACGCGATCTGCCGCGAGCCCGCCGTGTCCACCTGCACCCGCAGGCCGTGCCGCGCGAAGGCCGCCCCCACCTTCGGATCGTCGAAGAACGGCTGCTTCTCCGACCCGATCACGCCGCGCACCAAGGCGAGACCCCCCGTCTCGCCGTCGTCGTTGCCCGCGACCACGGCCGCCACCACGGCCGCTCCCAGGAGCAGCGCCAGCCCCACGCCAATCCAGCGCTTCATTCTGTGCCTCCCCCCGGTTCCGCCGAAATTGCGGCCCCGTAATCCGGATTATCGGAGATAAGCGCATTTACCGGGCACCGGGGAGGGGGTTGTCTGGGAAATTCAGCGATCGTTCATGTGGGCTTCACCGGGGTCGCCGTCCGGACACGTCGCCTTGACGTGTGGAGCGTATTGCCGTTGTCCTGAGCGCGCGCAATTGCGCTGGTGAGAGGGCGTTCGCGGCACGCCTCAGGTGAAAAGCGCACGTCCCCAGTAGTCCCCGGCGTCGCGTACCCCGGGCGGGCAGGCGAACAGTCCGCTGGAGACGTGCTTGATGTACTCGTTGAGAGCATCCTGCCGCGCCAGCGCGAGCTGGATCGGCACGAACTGACGGTGCGGGTCGCGCTGGAAGGCGATGAAGAACAGCCCCGCGTCCAGCCGCCCCAGCCCGTCGGAGCCGTCCACGAAGTTGTAGCCGCGCCGCAGCAGCCGGGCGCCGTCGTGCATGGTGTGGTGGGCGAGCCGGATGTGCGCGTCGGCCGGGACCTTCGGCTCGCCGTCCGGGCCCTTGGCGTCGAAGTCGATCTCGTCGAACTCCTTCTCGCGCCCGAGCGGCGCCCCCTCGCCCTTGCTCCGCCCGAAGATCGCCTCCTGCTCGGCGAGGGAGGTGCGGTCCCACGTCTCGATGTTCATCCGGATCTTGCGCGTGACCAGGTAGCTGCCGCCGGTCATCCACTCCGGGCCGTCGCCCGGCGCCACCCAGAGCTGCTCGCGCAGCATCGCGGCGTCCTCCAGCTTCAGGTTGTTGGTGCCGTCCTTGAAGCCGAACAGGTTGCGGGGGGTCGCCTGCGCGGTGGAGGTCGAGGAGGTACGGCCGAAGCCGAGCTGCGACCAGCGCACCGACACCCGGCCGAAGCCGATGCGCGCGAGGTTGCGCACGGCGTGCACGGCCACCTGGGGGTCGTTCGCGCACGCCTGCACGCAGATGTCACCGCCGGAGATCGCCGGGTCGAGGTCCTCGGCCGGGAACTTCGGCAGCGGCTTGAGCGCGGCCGGTTTGCGCGCCGCGAGCCCGAATCTCTCGTCGAACAGCGACGCGCCGAACCCCACCGTCAGCGTGAGCGCCGACGGAGGCAGGCCGAGCGCCTCGCCGGTGTCCTCGGGCGGGGCCTCGGGCACGCCGCCGACCGCGCCGAGCGCCCCGGCCTCCTTGCCCTGGGTCATGCGCGCCGCCGCGGCCGTCCACTCCTGCAGCAGCTCGACGAGCTCCGCGCGGTCGGAGGTGATCACGTCGAACGCCACGAAGTGCAGCCGGTCCTGCGCCGGGGTGACGATGCCCGCCTGGTGCTCGCCGTAGAAAGGCACCTCGCCGCTGATCGACACGGCCGACACGGGAATCGTCGCCCCGGGGGCGGGGGCGGCCGGGCCCGCCGTCGACCGGCCGACCAGCGCGCCCGCCCCCGCCGCGGCCACTCCGGCGGCGCCCAGGCCCAGCAGTCTTCTGCGGTTGATGCGCGTCATCGCCCTTCTCCTCCACGGTCACGCCGTGCCGCGCTCATCCGGCCACGGCTCACGGTCGGCGCCGATCGGGCCACCACATATCGGGCCACCGCTCATCGAGACACCACTTATCGGGACACCACGGCCGAGACCTTGCTGACCGGCTCGGCGAGCGCGTTGATCACGTCGGACAGCTCCTTGAGCTCGGCCTTCGACAGCTCGTTGTGCAGCTTCCAGCCGTCGCCGTCGCGGTGCTTGCCGAGGGTCTCCTCGACCTTGGCGAAGTTCTCGTCCAGCGCCTTGACCAGCTCGGGGTCGCGTTCCTCCAGCACCGGGCGCAGCGCCGCGACGGCGGCCTTGGAGCCCTCCACGTTGGCCGCGAAGTCCCACAGGTCGGTGTGCGAGTAGCGGTCCTCCTCGCCGGTGATCTTCCCGGTGGCGACCTCGTCGAGCAGCTCCTTCGCGCCGTTGCCGAGCTGTACGGGGGAGAGCTTCTCGGCGTTCGCCTTCTCCACGATGAGCTTCACGTCGGACATGAGCCGGTCGGCGATCGGGCCGGACTCGCTCACGTCCTTGGCCACCCACAGGTCCTTCTCCAGGCGGTGGAAGCCGGTGAACTCCATGCCCTCCTCGATCACCTCCTCACGGCCGTCGATCTTCGGGTCGAGGTCGCCGAAGATCTCCGCCACCGGCTCGATGCGCTCCCAGTACGTGCGGGCGACCGGGAACAGCGCCTTGGCCTTGTCGATGTCGCCGTCCTTCACCGCGTCGACGAACTCCTGGGTCTTGGTCAGCAGGGCGTCGGTCTGGCTGCGGACGTAGCGCTGGTAGCTCGTGGTGGCCTCGGCGAGCTTGGCGTTGTCGGTGAGGGGCTTGGCCTCGCCGGTCACCTTCAGCGGGCCGCGTACGCCCTTGCCGATCATGCCGGGCTTGCAGGCCGTCTCGTACGTGCCCGCGGGCAGCTCCACGATCAACTCACGGGTGAGGCCGGGCACGATGTTCTCGACCTCGCCCATGATCCGGTCGCCGGGGGCGTACACGTAGAACTCGGTGACCTTGGTGCCGTTGTTGGTCACGGCGAACGTGGCGGTGCCGGCGGGCAGGTCGGTCCTGGCCACCTGGCACGCGGTGTCGGTGGCCGCCACGGTGATCTTTCCGTTCGCGGCGCCGCCGCTCGCGGGCGCGGCCTGGCCGGTGGCGCCGCCGCCGTCGCCGGAGCACGCGGTGAGGGCGGCGAGGGCCAGCACGCCTGCCGCGATCAGGGACGGCGCGGTGGTGGGGGTGGTACGCATGATTCTCCTAGCCGGACGTGCGGGGGGAAGCGGTGGTTTGCAGGACCGGTCGAGGGGCCGATCGAGGTGCCAACCGAGGGGCCAATCGAGGAACCGGTCAGGATGTCGTCCCGGCGTCGGCGGCGGTGCCGGCCGGGGCGGGGGACGCGGGCGGCCGGGCACGGCCGGGCAGCAGGAACAGCACCAGCACCGGTACGGCATAGGCCGCCCAGGCGACCACCTCAAGCACGCTGGGCTGCGCGGTGATGTTGAACATGCCGGTCAGCAGCGCCGAGTACCAGGCGTCCGGGGGCAGCGCGCCGCTGATGTCGAAGGCGAGGGTGTTCAACCCGGGAAGCACGCCGGCCTCCTGGAAGTCGTGCGCGGCGTACTTGAGGATGCCCGCCGCCACCAGGATCAGCAGCAGGCCCGTCCAGGTGAAGAACACCGTCAGGTTGATCCGGATGGCGCTGGCGTAGAGGCCCCAGCCGAGCACGATCGCGGTGAGCACGCCCAGGCCGATGCCGATCAGAGGGGCCGCGGTCGTCGTGGCGCCCTGCGCGGAGGCGAAGAACAGCAGCGCCGTCTCCAACCCCTCGCGGGCGACGGCGAGGAACGCCATCACCACGACCGCCACCGAGCCGAGCCCGAGCGCCTCGCCGAGCCGGGCCCGCAGATCGCCGGAGATGCGCCGGGCGGCCCCGCGCATCCAGAAGATCATCCAGGTGACGAACACGGTCGCCAGCACCGAGGTGATCGCCTCGAACAACTCCTGGTGCTCGTACTCCAGATGCGCGGCGGTGAAGGTGAGCAGCGCGCCGAACCCGACGGACAGCGCCGCGGCGACGCCCACACCCGTCCACACCGCCGGTAGGCGGTCCCGCCGGTCGCTCTTGACGAGGAAGGCGACGAGAATGGACACGACGAGGGCCGCCTCCAAACCCTCGCGGAGGCCGATGAGGAAGCTGGCGAACACGGGCGGCTCCGAGGTTTGTTACGCTCCCCTTACTAAGGGCAGGTTTACCTTACCTCTGCCGGGCCGCTCTGTCTGCGTCGGGGCCCGTCCTCGCGGGGTCGGGCGGGGTCGGGAAAACCCTTTGCCCCGATGTCGGCCCCGCGTCTACGGTTGGGGGCGGTTCTGTCGCCGTCCCTGGGGGTGCCAGCGTGGAGAACTGAGGTCGGACACCGCGACATGGCCGGGGTGGACCGTCTCGCCGAGGCCCTGGCCGCGTACCGGGGCGCGCTCATCGTCGCGGGTCACGACCTGTCGTTTCTCACCTCGATCGGCATCACCCGCTGGCTGCGGCTGGACCGGGAGGAGGGCCTGACCGAGATCGACGCACCCTGACGACCAGGACGATCTCGGCCGTCACGATCATGTAATATCCCGAATTATTGACACAAGTTGACAGGGCGGCGAACGCTGTTGGTGTGAATCTTCCTCGCTGGGCCCCGATCGCGTTGGCCGGCGTGTGCGTGCTCTGCGCGTGCAGCGCCGGCGGAGAGGAACCCGCACCCGCCAAAACCCTCGCCTCCGCGACGCCGACCGCCTCTCCGAGCCCGACCGGTCTCGCGCCGGAGACGTACCGCGTGGAGCTGAAGTCGGCGATGGACCCCGTCGAGTCGAGCTTCAAGAGCCTGAGCAAGGCCAAGTCGCTCGGGTCGCTGGACGGCCGGCTGGAGCGCGCGGAAGAGGCGCTCGCCGACGCGATCGACAGGCTGGGCGGCATCGACCCGCCGCCGGACATCGCCGCCGAGCACGCCGACTACGTGGAGGCCCTGCGCGACGTGCACAGCGGCGTCGGCGACATGCGGGACCGCGTCGCCAATCAGTCGCTGTGCTCGTCGTCGGCGGTGCTGGCCGGCATGGGCCGGACGGACGTGTTCACCGGCCTCAAGGACGCCGCCAACGATCTGAACGCCCGGGGCGACTACCCCGCCGACGTGATCGACGTAAAGGTGCCCGAGCGGCAGACCCGCCGGCTGAAGAACGGCGCCTTCATCCGCGACGGCGGGCGGGGCGGACGCGCCTACCTGCGGATCCGCAACGGCCTGTCCGACGACGCGGTGGTCACCCTGGTCCGGGGCAAGTCCAAGGTGATGAGCGTCTACGTCCGCAAGCACAAGTCCTACCGGATCAACAACGTCAGGGACGGCCTGTACAAGATCTACTACACCACGGGCGAGGACTGGGACCGCAAGGCCCGCGCCTTCACCCGCGACTGCGACTTCAAGCGCTTCGAGAAGCCACTGCGTTTCCGGACCACCTACACCGCCACGCTGATCCGCTGGAACAACTGGACGCTCAGCCTGCATGCCGTTCCCGGGGGCAACGCCCGCACCAAGAGGGTCAAGCCGAGCGACTTCCCCAGGTGACGATCCGGATTTGCCGGACCTGGGTCCACTGACCTGCCGGGTTCGCCGTGGTTCCGCCCGGCATCGAAAAACGGGCCATCCCCTCGGGGTGATGGCCCGTTCGCCGCGGCGGGCGGATGGCGACCGGCCCTGCGTGCGGGTGAACGCGGACGCAGGGCGTCTGATCGCGGCCCGGCCCGGTGAAGATCGGCCGGGCCGGGGTGATCAGGAACGCCGTCAGCTTGAGAACAGCATTCCCATGAGGCCGCGGTGGCGGTGGCCGTGGTAGCCGTAGTGGCCGCCGCCCCAGGCGGGACCGTGGGCGGGCGGCGGCGGGGCGGCGTAGTGCTGCTGCGCGTACTGGCCTTCCAGGCGGGTCAGCGTCTCCAGCTCGCCGTAGTCGAGGAAGATCCCCCGGCAGGTCTCGCACTGGTCGATGTGTACGCCATTACGGTCATAAGTGCGCATGTGACCGTGGCACTTGGGGCACTGCATCGCGCTGATCTCCTTCGTCGGCCTATCTGCTGATCACTCTATGTCGTCGTGCGGCCGGACACGCGGAGAATCCTCTCGCAGGAGGAGATCAGGGCCTCCTCCGCCTCGTCGAGAGGACGGCCCTGCTCCTGCGCCCGGACTACCCCGAGGGCGGCCAACTGGATCGTCAACGCCCGGGCGGGCACGTCCAGTTCCCGCCACGGATCCTCGCGGGAGACGGCCGTGCCGCCGCTGTCGTGATAGGCGGCGAGAAAACGGCCCCACACCTCCGGGTCGAGCATCCCGGCCGCGTACCAGGCCGCGGGCCGGGCCAGATCCCAGGCGGGATCCCCGACCCCCAGATCGTCCACGTCGATGAGGCTCCAGCGCCCGTCGCGCAGGACCATCTGGCCCAGGTGCCAGTCGCCGTGCGTCAGCCCTCGGGGCCCTCCCGGCTCGGCCGGGCCGTACTCGTCCGCGGGCAGCCCCGCGTAGGCGGCGCGGACCACCGCCCCCTCCACGCCGCCGTCCACCCGGTCCAGCCGCGCGATCGCCTCGGCCACCCGCCGGGGACCGCCCGCCGGGGGCAGGTGCCCGGTCACCGGTACGGCGTGCAGCAGGGCGAGCAGCCGCCCGCCGTCCTCCCAGGGCGCCGCGTCCGGATCCTCCGGATCCACCGGCCGCCCGGCGGGCCAGAAGGTGACCAGGCGGCCATCGACCGGCTCGGCGGCCTCCCGCAGCGGCGGGAGCATGACCTCCCCGAGCCGCGCCGCCGTCTTCAGCCGCGCGTTCAGCTCGTCGGGATCGGCGCCCGGCTCGTGCGCCTTGACCACGACGTCGCCCACGCGCACGACCACGACCCGGGCGTCCTTGAGCACCGTGACCGGCCCGGGACGACCGCCGAGCGCGGCGAGCGTGCGGGCCAGAGGGGAATGCGCGTCGAGCACTCCCACAATCTAAACCGCCGGCGCGCCGGGCGGCATCGCGGATCGGGGACCGGTTTCGAGGCCGTGGCCGTCGCGGTGCGTAAGGTTGCCCCATGAGGATCGGCTTTGGGGTGCCGGTGTCGGGCTCGTGGGCGACGCCGGACAACATGATCAGGATCGCGCGGCGGGCCGAGGAACTCGGCTACCACTCGCTGTGGACGTTCCAGCGGCTGCTGTTCCCGGCCGGGCACGCGATGGCGCCCGTCTACCGCAGCGTGACCGACCCGATCGTCACCCTCTCCTATCTGGCGGGCGTGACGAGCACGATCCGGCTCGGCGTCGCGGTCCTCAACATGCCGTTCTTCTCGCCCGCGCTGCTCGCCAAGCAACTGGCCACCCTGCAAATCGTCAGCCGGGGCCGGCTGGACGTCGGGCTCGGGCTGGGCTGGATGCCCGAGGAGTTCGCCGCCTCGGGCGTCCCGATCGAGCACCGCGGACGCAGGGCCGAGGAGTACATCACGGTGCTGCGCACCCTGTGGTCGCCCGGCATCGCCGAGCACGGCGGCGAGTTCTACCAGGTGCCCCCGTCCCACTCCGACCCCAAGCCCGGCCCGCCGCCCTCGATCATCATGGGCGGTACGGCGGAGCCCGCGCTGCGGCGGGCGGGTCGGCTGGCGGACGGCTGGGTGAGCTCCAGCCGCGTGGACCTCACCGCCATCCAACAGCAGATCTACATAGTAAAGGAGGCGGCTCGGGAGGCCGGACGAGACCCCGACGCCCTCCGCATCATCGTCCGCGGCGTCACCCGCCCCGGCAAACCGGGCGCGTCCGACCGCAAGCCGCTGTCCGGCTCCTACGAGGAGATCCGCCGCGACCTCGCCGTACTGGAGGAACACGGCGTCACCGAGGTCTTCCACGACCTCAACTTCAACCCCGAGGCGGGCTCCCCCGACGCCGACGCCGTCGAGGCCATGCGCCTGGCCGAGGAGGCCCTCGAAGCGCTCCGCCCCGACTCCTGACGCGTCCATAAGCGTCCATAAGCGATCGCGAGCGGGTCAGGAACGCATGATCAGGACGGCCGCGCCGTTGACGCGGTCGGCGGCCAGGTCGGTGAGGGCCTGGGCGGCTTCGCCGAAGGGATAGGGGACGGTCGTCACGCGCAGGGGGTTGCGGGCCGCGAAGTCGAGGAAGGCGCGGCCGTCCGCGCGGGTGTTGGCCGTGACGCTGCGCAGTACCCGCTCCTGGAACAGGTGACGCTGGTAGTCGAGCGTGGGGATGTCGGTCAGATGGATGCCCGCGACCGCGAGCGTGCCGCCGCGGTCCAGGGCCTCCAGGCAGGCCGGGACCAGGTCGCCGACGGGGGCGAACAGGATGGCGGAGTCCAGCGGCTCGGGCGGGGCGTCGTAGGCGCCGCCGACGGAGGCCGCCCCCAGTTCGCGTGCGAGTTCCCGCGCCTGCTCCGACCGGGTCATCACGTGTACGGTCGCCCCCTGCGCGATCGCGACCTGGGCCGTCAGGTGGGCGGACGCCCCGAACCCGTAGATGCCGAGCCGGCCGCCCTCCGGCAGCCGCGACTGGAGCAGCGCACGGTAGCCGATGATCCCCGCGCACAGCAGCGGGGCCAGGCGCTCCGGCTCCTGGTCCTCCGGCAGGGTGTAGACGTAGTCGGCGGGCGCGACGAGGTACCGGGCGTAGCCGCCGTCGGCGTCCCAGCCGGTGTAGGTGGAGGCCGGGCAGAGGTTCTCCGACCCGCGCCGGCAGTAGCGGCACACGCCGCAGGTGGATCGCAGCCAGGCCACGCCCACCCGGGTCCCGATCGCCGGCGCGGCCTCCGGCGAGCCGCCGGGATGCGGCCCGTGGGCGACGACGCGGCCCACCGCCTCGTGCCCGGGCACGGTTCCCGGCCGCCTCGGCGCCAGGTCCCCCTCGGCCAGGTGCAGGTCGGTACGGCACACCGCGCACACCTCGACCTCGACCAGCACCTCACCGGGGCCCGGCTTCGGCACCGGTCTCCGTACGAGCCGAAGCGGCCCGCTCGCCATCGGCCCCGGCCGCTCGACCACCCACGCGTCCATCTCGTCAGGCACCGTGCTCATGCCACCGACGATATTGGCCGTGCGGGGATCTGTCGGCACTTGTCGGTGGACGGCGCGTCGTCACCCGGCACCGGTGGGAGATGAGGTCGGCGCAGTGCGCTCGCCGCGCGCTGCGGGCCGTCAACCGCTCGCCCGGCCCGCCGGTTCGCGCAGGAAACTGACGATGCTTTGGCACGCATTGGCGCCGTGACGGTCTTGTGTGCCCTGCCCTGGTGAAAAGCTGGACATTAGGGACGGAAGGGGGACCGTCGTGATTGAGATCAAGAGTATTGAGAAGCCTGACGAACGCCGCGACTTCCCGCTGGGGCACGTGGAGGTCACGCGGCTGAGCGGGCTGACCTTCGGGGTGTTCACGCTGGAGCCCGGGTGGCGCTGGTCGGAGTCGGTCAAGGACCTCGCCGGCACCGATTCGTGCCAGGTCCGGCACACCGCGTACACGGTGCAGGGCAGGCTCAGGGTCCGCATGGACGACGGCACGGAGAGCGAGCTCGGCCCCGGCGACATCTGCGTGCTGCCGCCGGGCCACGACGCCTGGGTCGTCGGCGACGAGCCGTACATCGCCTACGACTTCTCCAGCGACGTCGAACAGTACGCCCAGAGCGTCGGCCGCTGATCACGGCATGGCCCCGCCTCCGTCGGGAGGCGGGGCCGTTTCGCGTTCCGGGTCCTGGTCTCCGCTACGCCGTGCGCCGCATCGCCCGGCACGTCATCGACCACCCGTGGGAGATGGAGGACCGCCTCAGGCGATCAGCTCGGGCAGGCGGGTGATGTGCTCGGCGAGGTAGACGCCGAGTTCCTCCGGGACCAGGGGAATCGAGGTGATCTCCTCGGGGCGGAGGGGGACGCGGACCAGCTCGTAGACGCCGCGCGCGGGGTCGTCGAACTCGGGGCCGCAGCGCAGGTCGGGGTCGAGGGACAGCAGGCGGCAGCCGTACACGTGCTGGGTCTTGACGCCGTCCTCGCGGGGGCAGGTCAGGGTGGTGAGCGGGGTCACCGAGCCGACGGTGGCGCCCAGCTCCTCCAGCACCTCGCGGTGCAGGGTGTGCTCCAGGGTGGCGTCCTCGGGCTCGACGTGCCCGCCGGGGACGCTCCAGTACAGCGGGCGACCGGGGACGGTGCGGCGAAACAGCAGCAGGCGGTCGCCGTCGAGGACGATGGCGCGCACGCTGGGAGGCAGCATCACGGCTCTCATTATTCACGGCCCGATCAGAGCCGACCGGTGGTTCCGGCGCGGCGGGCGGCCTCGTGCGGTCGCTCGCGCAGGTCCTGCCCGTGGCGGCGCGGGGGCGCGACCGGGCGATCTCGATCGAGGCGCGGGGTCGCGCGTTCGCGATCGGCGGCCGTCTCAGTCGTGAACGTCGCGGCGGAGGCGTTTGACGTCGGAGCGGTGCCGCTTGGCCGACAGGCGGCGTTCGACGGCGCCGCGGGAGGGCTTGGTGGGGCGGCGTGTCTTCGGAGGCGGGGCGATGGCCTCGCGCAGCGATCGGGCGAGGCGGGTCTCGGCGGCCTCGCGGTTACGCAGCTGGGAGCGGTGCTCGGAGGCGGCGACGGTCAGGACGCCGTCGGTGAGGCGAGGGGCCAGGCGCCGCAGGGCGCGGGCCTTCAGCGCGGGGTCGAGGGCCGTGGTGGCGGAGACGTCGAAGCTGAGCTCGACGCGGCTGTCGGTGGTGTTCACGCCCTGGCCGCCGGGTCCCGAGGCGCGCGAGAAGCGCCACCCCAGCTCGTTCTCCGGGATGACGATCGACGCGGTCACCGCGATGGGGCCGGGCATGATGCTGTTCCTCCTGATCTGTCGCTTCCAGCGTAGCCAGGTGGGGCAAACGGTTATTCCCCGCCTTGCCCCCGCCTGCCGGGCGTGGGATCGTCAACGCGGGTTCCCGCCGCGTCTCCGGCCGCCCGGCGCGGCCGGTCGTGCGCGTGGTCGTCCCGCGCCGGCACGCAGGCCCGCGACCGGGGCTCCGGCGGAGAACCCGGACCGGTGGATGCGAGGGAGGGAACGGGCGGTGACGATCGTCGGCGTGCACGGCATCGGCAAGTATCGGTACTTCGCCGAGACCGGGTCGGTGGGCGGGGCCGCGGAGCTGATGCGGATCCGCTGGGACCGCTACCTCCACGCGGGCCTGTACGGCCCCGCCGCCCCGTACTCCGGCGAGCACTACGTGACCGAGATCGCCTACTACGCCCACCTGCTGCGCGAGGACCGGCGCAGCGAGCCGACCCGTGAGCTGCGCCGGATGGAACCCGAGGAGAAACTGGTCGCCGCCGCCTGGCTCAAGCAGCTCGACGGGGTACGCGGCGTGGCGGGCGAGTCGCTCACCGGGATGCTCCGGCGGGTCGCCGGGTGGGCGGTGGAGCGCCTGGGGGAGCGGGCCGAGGAGATCGCCGAGACGTTCGTCCCGGAGGTGGCGGCCTACTTCGCGAGCGGCCAGGCCGCCGCCCGGGTCAAGGCGTGCGAGGCGCTGGCCGACACCATCCGCAGGCGGCAGCCGCAGGTGCTGATCGCGCACTCGCTGGGCAGCGTGGTCGCCTACGAGACGATGTGGGCGAACCCGGAGCTCGACATCGAACTGCTGATCACCCTCGGCAGCCCGCTCGGCATGCACAACGTCGTCTTCGAGCGCCTGATCCCCACCCCGCTCGGCGGGCGCGGCCAACGTCCCCCGAACGTCGCCCGCTGGGTGAACATCGCCGACAAGGACGACATCGTCGCCACCCCGCCCGCCCTGGGCGGCTGCTTCACCGGCGTCGACCTCGACCTCTCGGTCAACCTGGACTGGATCGACTTCCACACGGTGGAGAAGTACCTGGGCTCCGGCGCGCTCAACGAGCACCTGAAGAAGTACCTCGCCATCTGACCCGCCCGCCGCGCGGGGGGATGTCGAAGTCGAGGCCGGCCACCATCCAGGTGGCGCCGGGCTTCCGCCGGGACGCCTGCACGGTAGGGAGCGGGACCGCTATATCGCCGCGAGGTTTTCTGTCGGCCTTCCACCGGCCTTCGTCGCTTTTCGTCGGCGAAATCCGTCCGGCCGCCGACGGCCGCCGTACCTCGGCGTCGCCGGAAATACGCGAACGCCTTGTCCGGATTTCGACGCCCGTTCAGCTACGGTGGGTAGTGGCGACGGCGTCGCGCCGCTTGTTCATTCGAGGTTGACGCGCAGGTCACGATGGTCATGCGCGCCTGTCAGGTCGCTCGCCTGCACTGGAGGTATGCAGCCGAGATTGTCACGCAGAGTGTTCCTGTCCGGAGCCGTCGCGGGAGCGGGCGGCCTTCTGCTCCCCGGCGATCTCCCCGCCAGGGCGGGGGCGTCGTCCGCGGGGGTGGCGGCATCGCGCGGCGTGGCGCTGAAAGAGCCGTTCACGCTCGGGGTGGCGTCGGGGGATCCGGCCGCCGACGGGTTCGTGTTGTGGACCCGGCTGGCGCGCAGCCCGCTGGACCCGAGCGGCATGGGGGGCATGCCGAACCGGGCCGTGGAGGTGGAGTGGCAACTCGCCACGGACGAGCGCTTCCGGACGATCGTGCGGAAGGGGACCGAGACGGCCCGCCCCGAGGCCGCGCACAGCGTGCACGTCGAGCTTGAGGGGCTGGACCCGGGGCGGGAGTACTTCTACCGGTTCCGCGCGGCGAACCAGGTGTCGCCGGCGGGCCGTACCCGGACCGCCCCCGCGCCGGGGACGCTCGGCGCGCTCACCTTCACCACCGCGGCCTGCGCGCACTACGAGCACGGCTACTACACCGCCTACCGGCGGCTGTCGCAGGAGGAGCCCGACCTGGTGGTGCACCTGGGCGACTACATGTACGAGTACGAGCGCAGCGGCTACACCGCCCTCAACGGCCCGGTACGGCGGCACCTGGGCGACAAGTGCCGGACGCTGGCCGACTACCGCGCCCGGTACGCCCAGTACAAGAGCGACCCCGACCTGCAGGCCGCGCACGCCGTCGCGCCGTGGCTGGTGGTCTTCGACGACCACGAGGTGGAGAACAACTGGGCCGGGCCGATCTCAAGCACCGGCGCGGAGGACTTCGAGGCGCGCAGGCGCGCCGCCCTGCGCGCCTACTACGAGAACATGCCGCTGCGCCGCTCCAGCATCCCCCAGGGCACCACGCTGCGCCTGAACCGGCGCATCGACTGGGGGTCGCTGGCGAGCTTCCACATGCTCGACACGCGGCAGTTCCGCGACGACCAGGCGTGCCTGGACGGGGTGCGGGCCGGCTGCGACGAGGCGCTCGACCCCGGCCGCACCGTGCTCGGCCCCGACCAGCGCGAGTGGCTGCTCTCCGGCCTGCGCGGCTCGGCCGCCCGCTGGAACCTCATCGGCCAGCAGATCATCCTGGCCCAGCACGACGACAAGCTCGGCCCTGGCCGCGAGGTCAACATGGACAGCTGGGACGGCTACCCGGCCGAGCGCACCCGCCTGCTCACCGGCATCCGCGACTCGGGCGCCGCCAACCCGGTGGTGCTCACCGGCGACGCGCACATCCACCACGCCGCCGACCTGCGCCTCGACTTCGACGACCCGGACTCGCCCACGGTGGCGGTGGAACTGGTCACCTCCTCGATCTCCAGCGACGGCGACGGCTACCGCGACGCCAACCGCATGGCCGCCCTGCGCGCCGAGAACCCGCACATCGCCTACGTCGATCAGCGCCGCGGCTACATCGTCTGCCGCGTCAGCCCCGACGAACTGCACGCCGACTTCCGCACCCTCGACTACATCAGCCGCCGCGGCGCCCCGGCCAAGACCTCCGCCCGCTTCACCGTCCCCTCCGGCGAGAACACCCTCGCCTGAACCTTCCGGCGTCGGCGATGAGGCCGACGCCGGAACGCACCCGGCCGCACGCGCGATCGCGCCACGCGATCCGCTGCGGCCGAGGTGTTTCCGCGGGGTGTTTCCGCGGGGTGTTTCCGCGGGGTGTTTCCTGCGGGGTGTTTCCTGCGGGGGTGTTTGCGCAGGTACGTCGCGCCCGGTGGGGAGAGCCGGTCAGGGGGCCAGGGTGTAGCCCACGAGGGCGGTCTTCGGCCGGCGGGTGACGAGGTGGGCGCCGGATCGCCGGACGCCGGGGTAGGAGCCCTTGCGCACGCTGCCCGGGTAGAGGGTGAGGCGACCGGCGACGGGGGCGGCGACGACCAGGTCGCGGGGGCCGCGGCCGGTGAAGGCGCCCGTGGCGACGGCGGCGCCGAAGCCGCTGACGCGGGGACCGGTGATGAGGATGTTGTGGTTGCGGGTGAGGCCGCCCGAGCGGGTTCCGGCGAGGACCTGTACGGCGGACTCGCCGGGGACGCCGATGATCAGTTCGTCGTCGCCGTCGCCGTTGAGGTCGCCGGTGGCGAGGGCGGCGCCGAAACGGTCGTAGTAGCGGGCCTTGCCCTGGATGGCGCCGACGTCCTGCGTCCACAGCTCGTCGCGGGCGGCGGTGAGGCCGCGGCGGGAGCCGTACAGGACGGCGACGGCGCCGTCGCCGTAGTCCATGGCCCTCTGGAACGGGGTGACGCCCTCGCCGGGCACGCCGATCGCGAGGTCGTCGCGGCCGTCGGCGTCGAAGTCGCCGGTGGCGAGGGCCGCGCCGAAGGCGTCCCAGCGTTCGGCCGCGCCGCGTACGCCCTTGGTGCCCTGGTCGATGTGGGTCGCGCGCCTGGCGACGGGGGAGACGACGGTGACGCCGCCCGCGCCGTACAGCGGATCGCCCTCGCCCGGGGCGCCGATCGCGAGGTCGTCGCGGCCGTCGGCGTCGAAGTCGCCGGTCGCGAGCGCCGCTCCGAACTGGTCGGTGTCCAGGGCCTTGCGCCGCACCCACGCGGTGCCCTTGGTGATCAGCATCCCCTTGGCGTCGATGCTCCGGCGGGACAGGCCGAAGATCGCGACGCCGCCGCCGCCCGTGAGGCCGGGCGCGCCCACGGCCAGTTCGTCGTCGCCGCCGCCGTCCAGGTCGCCCGCGGCGAGCGCGGCCCCGAACCGGTCGGTGCCGCGGCGTCTGCCGAGGTCGCGCACGTCCAGGGTGCGGACGCGGCCCAGGCCCCGGCGGGAGCCGTACAGGACGTGGACGACGCCGTGGCCGTCGGCGGTGTGCCGGGGCCGCCCGGCGAACTCCTCCGAGACGCCCACCGCCAGGTCGGCGCATCCGTCGCCGTCGAAGTCGCCCGTGGCGAGCGCGGAGCCGAAGGCGTCGCCCGTCTCGGGCTCGCCGGGGACGCCCCCCTCGCCCTGAGCGAGGGTGGCGGCCTTGGTCAGGCCGGTCGGGGATCCGTGGAACACCGCGACGGTGCCGGCCCGGTGCTCGCCGTTCACCGTGTCGTACGGCGCGGCCACCGCGAGGTCGCTGAATCCGTCGCCGTTGAAGTCGGAGGGCGCCTTGGTACGGCAGGCGCTGGCCGGAAAGGCGGCCGGAGAGGTGCCGGGAGAGGTGCCGGGAAGAGCGCTGGGAAAGGCGGCGGCGAGGGGGGAGGCGAGGGGGGAGGCGAGGGGGGAGACGAGGGGGGAGACGAGGGTGAGGGCGGCGGCGGTGAGGAGCGCACGCGGGATGCTCATGGACCGGATCGTTCCCAGATAACCGGACATACGGCCCACCATGGGATGACACGTGCGCGTCAAGAACCTGAACTCGCGGGCCGACCCCCGCCCGGCGCGGGACGTCCGCGGACGAGAGCCTCGTCCGCGGACGCCGGTCGCGCCGTGGTCCCAAACGATGCCCGCGCTTCACCGGGTCGTGCGCCGCCGCGGCGCCCGGCGGGACGGACCCGGTGAAGCGATGGCGTTATCGCACTAGCCGATCAGGTGCTTCATGGCCTTCTTGATGACGTCGGCACGTTCGGCGGCGCCGTCCACCTGCTCCAGGCCGAAGCCGAGGAGCACGGTGTCCTCCGTCGAGACCGCGGCCGTGGTGTCGGCCTGGTCGCGGACGAAGTCGCCTCCGCCGGTGGGGCTGCCGGCGGGCGGGCCGGGGGTGGACCAGGCGCCGAGGCCGGACTCGAAGCCCTCGGCGTTGGAGGTGCCGCCGGTGGTGGTCAGCTTGGTGTCGTCGATGAACGCGCCGACGCCGCCCGTGGCCGGGTCGGTCACGTAGCTGATCGACACCTCGACCTGCTTGCCCGCGTACGCGGACAGATCGACGGCCACCTGCTTCCAGCCGCCGGAGTTGCCGGTGAAGCGGTTCCACGAGCCGCTGGTGCCGGTCGCCGTGCACGGGTTGCCCGGCGTCAGGTAGCGCAGCAGCCAGGGGTGCTCGTCCAGCAGGAAGTCGGCCTCGCACTCGGTCGGAACCGTGGTGTCGCTGCCGCCGTTGGCGTCCGGCAGCGTGGTCCAGTCGTCCTGGCCGACCGTGTGCGCCTCGACGATGATGTTGTCGTAGCCCGGCTCCGTGTCGAAGGACAGCTGGAACTCCAGCTTCGGCTGCTGGGCCGCGGTGACCGACGACAGGTCGATCGTGCGGGTCAGCCGCATGTAGGAGTCGTCGGCGTGCCGTCCGGCCATGAACCAGGAGCCCTGGACGGGGTCGAACGGGCCCGTCGCGCCCTGGTAGTCGCCCGCGGCCCAGCTCTTGAACTGCGGGAAGTCCTTCTTGGGCAGCACGTCGCTGGTGACCTGCAGGGTGCCGGCCTCGTCCAGCGGGTTGTCCGCGACCGCCGGGCCGCCGAAGGTCGCGCTCTCGCCGCCGAGCGCGCCCGCGCCGGTGAACCCGGTCGGGCCCTCGCGCGGCGTGCGGCCGTAGACGCCCAGGTAGTACTGGGTGAAGTCGTCGGCGAGCAGCAGGCAGTCGCTGAAGAAGTCGGCCGTCACCACGCAGTCGGCGTCGGGGTCTCCGTCCAGACCGTAGTAGATGCCGCCGAGCGTGGCGCCGAGCAGGCCGTAGTACGCGGTCGTCTCACCGGTGTGCAGGAGCTTGCCGCCCTCGTTCAGGTAGTCGCGGACGGCGATGGTGAGGTCCTGTTGCGAGCGGCGGACGTCCAGGTCGGGCAGCGGGCCGAACAGGTAGGTGTCGGTCGCCACGTCCTGCTGCTCCTGGGACAGCCGGTTGTCGCCCAGGTACCAGACCACGGCCTTGAAGTGGTTCAGCACCCCCAGATGGTGCGGTACGCCCTGCTTGTCGACGTCCCACACCAGCGAGTCGTAGCCGGCGGCGTCCAGCGCCTGCTGGTACTGCTCGGCGTACTTGGGCGCGGTGACCGAGCCGGGCGTGCCGGGGTTGAAGCCGGTGTAGTCCTCGTTGGCGAGCACCAGCACCTCGGCCCCCTTGTCGTCGGCGCGGGTGTAGGTGAAGTGCTCGCTCTCCAGGTAGCCGGGTCGCCCCTGCTTGCCGGAGGAGAACCAGACCTCGACCTCGTCGCCGGGCTTGGCGCCGCGCACCTCGGCCCGGTATTCGGCGAAGTAGATGTCGCCCTCGTCGCCGTAGCGGTCGCCGCCGCGCCACTCGCGCACCTTGCGCTCGTCCGGCTCGCCGCCGTTGATCCGGTACCACATGCGCTTGTCGGGCAGCGACCGGCGGGCGACGACGGCGACCTGCTGCGTGTCGCCGTAGGAGACGTCGAACTTGTCGACCTGGAAGTCCGGCACGGTGCGGCCGACGACCGAGACCGGCTTGTCGGGGGTGTGCACCGACTTGGCCGCCGCCAGCGCGAGCGGGATGTTCTTGGCGAACTCCGCCTGGATCAGCGGCTCGCTGTCGGGGAAGGTGAAGCCGAGGCCGCCGGCGCAGTCCGCGAGCGTCCACTCGTCGTCCGGCACGCTCTGCGCGGCGGTCTCGCAGGTGGACATCTCCGGCGTGATCGCCATCGTGCCGTACGCCTTCGTCACGTGGCCGTCGGTCTCGCCGTTGGTGGTGTAGAGCTCGGCGCCGATGTCGGGGTCGTAGCCGGGCACCGCCGGGTGGGCGTCGTCGCCGAGCATCGCCTCGAAGATCAGGTCGTCGGGGGTGGGGGTGGCCTGCTGCCAGCCCACGCCGTACAGCAGCAGCTCGGCCGCCGAGTGGTAGTTGATCATGTAGACGGGCTTGATCTTCTTGACCAGGCCGTCCATCGCCTGGGTCTCCGGCTCCGACTGCGGGGACGGGCCGCGGTAGGTTTCGCTGAACGGGTTGGACGAGGACCCCTCCTCGTCGTAGCCCCACTTGTAGGCGAAGTTGCGGTTGGGGTCGACGCCGTCGGCAGACGTGATCTCCCCGTCGCCGTCGTTGTCGCGCAGGTTCTTACGCCACAGCCGGTCCTCGGCGAAGGTGTAGTCGTAGCCGTCGGGGTTCGACACCGGGACGAACCACAGCTCGGTGGTGTCCACGATCTGGCGGATCTCGGCGTTGGTCGCGTAGCCGTCCAGGTAGTGGTTGATCAGCCGGCGGACCGTCTCGGGGGTGATCCACTCGCGGGCGTGCTGGGCGGCGATGTACAGCATGGCCTTGCGCGAGCCGTCCGGGGTGGTGCGCGCGTCCTTGGTGACCTTGACGGCGATGATGTCCTGGCCCTTGTGGGTCTTGCCGATGGTCACGACCTTGGCGAGGTCCGGTTTGGCGTTGGCCGCGGCCTCGATCCGCTCGCGCAGGCCGTCCGCGCCGGAGTACGGCTTGAACACCCCGTCGCCCTTGGCCGCCGTCCGCGCGCTCGTGCTCGCGGCCTGCTGCCGGGTGAGGTTGACGCCGCTGCTCTTGAGCCGTTCGGCCAGCGCGGAGCCGAGGATCACCTCCACCGAGAACCGGTCCCGGCGGCCGCCGGAGATGCGCACCTCCTCGCGGTCGACGCCGGCGGCGATCAGGGCCGCGAGCTGGCGGGCGTCGAGTTCGCCGGTGTAGACGAACGTGCCGTCCTCGGTCGCCGGGGGGCGGGGTACCGCCGCGGCGGGTTGTGCCGCGGCCGCGCCTAACAGCACGGCCGCGGCGGCGGTCACGAGCCATTTCCTGCGCTTCATCGCGCTCCTTCGTGAGCCCAAATAGCGGACATTGGAGGAAATTTGCGGCGATCGTCAGGTTGCTGTCAATGTCATATGTTGCCTATTTGGCTAAATGTGTCCACATGTGGTCATTCTGCGGGTAGAGGCTTGTGGGACGGGGTGTTATGTGCTGGGAAATCTCACCGCCGACGTCGGCGGATGGTGATATGGATTGTGGCGTTTAGGGCGGTTTATCACTTTTTCCCGGCCGGGTGTTTCGCGCGGGCGCGAGCCGTACGCAGGACCACCACGTGGGGGTGGGCGCCAGAGATGGCCAGATGCCGGAGATGAGAAGGCAGCAGACCGTGCCGGATCGCCACGGCCAGGCCGGCGGTGTCCGGCACCAGCACGACGGCCCGGCCCTCCGGGCACAGCACCCGCGCCAGCTCGGCCCACCACCGCTCCGGCGCCGCCGCCAGCGCGCCGCCGGGAGCCACCTGGCCGCCCCACGGGGGATTGGCCAGCACCACGTCGACGCTCGCGTCCGGCAGCGGCAGCCGGGCGGCGTCCGCGCGCCGCAGCGCGATCCGCGGATCGCCTCCCGCGTTCGCCCGCGCGGCGGCGAGCGCGCCCGGATCCAGGTCGTAGCCCTGCAGCCGGGCCAGCGGCTGCGTCAGGCGCGCCTCGATGAGCAGCGTGCCCGCGCCGCAGCACGGGTCCACGACCAGCTCGCCCGGCCGGGGCGCGGCGAGCCGCGCCATCGCCGCCGCCACCGGGGGATGCAGCGTCCCCGGCACGGTCCGCCGCTTGTAGTCGCGCCGGTGCAGCGGGCGCGCGGCCACCCGCGCCATCAGGGTCGCGTGCGCGCCGTCCAGCACCAGCCGCCACCCGGCGCACCCCTCCGGCGGGGCCGCGCCGCCGCGCCGCGAGTGGTACGGCACGCCGAGCCGCTCGGCCAGCACCGCGCCCACCGCGTCCTCGGCGTCGTACCGGTTGAAGTTGCGCCTGCCCAGGAACGACGCCGACACCTCGACCCCCGAGACCCCGGCGACCCCCGAGAACCCGGCGATCCCGCCGCCCGGACGACTCCACGCCGGACGCCCGAGGTCGGCCGCACGGGCGAGCCCGCCCAGCGCGCCGAGCCCGTCCCTGGTATGCCCCACGTCGGGCGCCCGCCCGGCGACCAGGAACACGTCGTCGGCGGTCCGCAGCCCGAGCACCCCGGCGTCGAGCCGATCGGTCGCGAACTCGACCGAACGACGCCCGACCCGGGTGACGACGCCGAGCCCGCCCGCGAGGATCTCCTCGATCACGTCGGTCTCAAGCCCGCTCACACACCGCGCCACCAGGCGCGCCGCCGTCACGACGGTACGGCGACGCCGGGACGGGGGCGACCGGAAACACGCGCGCGATCACGCGCCGCGATGTCCATGATTCTGTCTTCTCCCACGTCACGACCCGGGACGGCGCCACGCCGTCCCGCCTCGCCGGCGACGGGATCGCCTCGACTCGCCGACGGGGAGTCAGACTCGGAAGAAGAACCTCATGGCCCGGCATCGTACCTGATCGGACCGGAACAACGATTTCTTCGCGATCCCCTCCGGCGGACCGACGGGAACACGTGCCAGGATTGGACGGTGGCGATGGTGGTAGAGCCGGGATTCGACCTGGCAGATCTGACGTTTTGGAAGAAGCCGCTTGACGAGCGGAACGCGGCCTTGGCGCGGTTACGCGCGATGGAGCGCCCGGTGTACTTCGCCGAGCCCAAGGTCCCCATGCTGCGCTCGGGCAAGGGCTTCTACGCGATCGTGCGGCACGCCGACGTGGTCGAGATAAGCCGCAACCCCAAGGTGTTCAGCAGCGAGCCGGCGGTGACGAGCCCGCCGCCGCCGGGCTGGGTGAAGAACGTGTTCGGCGAGTCGATCGTGAACATGGACGACCCGCGGCACGCGCGGCTGCGGCGCATCGTCTCGCGCGCCTTCTCCCCGAAGATGCTCGCCGACCTGAACGACGACATCCAGCGGGCGTGCGAGCGCATCGTGGACGACGTCATCGCGGAGGGCCCGCGTGACTTCGTCGCCCAGGTGGCCGCCCGGCTGCCCATCACCGTCATCTGCGACATGATGGGCATTCCGCAGGAGCTGCGGGAGAAGGTGCACCGGCACGTGGACATCTCCACGGCGTACACCGGCGTGCGGTCGAGCGTCGGCCGCACCCTGCGCATGGCCGCGAGCAACGTGCACGCGCTGTTCGAACTGCAGCGCATGGTGATCAAACTGGGCAGGGAGCGCGTCGAGAACCCGCGCAAGGACCTGGTCTCGGCGCTGGTGAACGCCAACGTGGACGGCGAGAAGCTCACCGACAAGGAGCTCGGCTCGTTCTTCGCGATGCTGCTGGTGGCCGGCAACGAGACCGCCCGCAACACGATGGCGCACGGCATCCGCCTGCTCACCGTCAACCCCGAGCAGCGCGAGCTGCTGCTGAGCGACTTCGACGCGCACATCGGCGGCACCATCGAGGAGATGGTCCGCTACGTCTCGCCGATCATCCAGTTCCGCCGCAACGTGACCCAGGAGTACGAGCTGCGCGGCGTGACGCTCAAGCCCGGCGACCAGGTGGCGCTGATGTACGGCTCGGCGAACCGGGACGAGGAGGTCTTCACCGACCCCGACCGGTTCGACATCACCCGCACGCCCAACCCGCACGTCGGCTTCGGCGGCCCCGGCCCGCACTTCTGCCTCGGCGCGAACCTCGCCCGCCAGGAAATCAAGATCATGTTCAAGGAGCTGTTCACCCGGCTCCCGGACATCCGCTCCGTGGGCGAGCCGGAACTGCTGCTGTCCAACTTCGACAACAGCGTCCGCAGCCAGGCCTTCACCTTCGGAGAGGGCTGACCGGGCACCTTCGAAAGGCCCGGCCGAGGGCTGAAGGAGGGCTGAACCCCGCCGCGCCCGCGCCGCTCAGGCGGTGTCGCGGTGTTCCAGCGGCGGGGCGTCGACGTCGCAGTGCAGGTGGCGTTCCGGCTCGGGTTCGCCCAGGACGTCGCCTCTGATGGCGAGGAAGGCGATCAGGGCGGCGATCGCCATCATGACGGCGCAGATCAGCATCGCCTGGTGGAAGCCGGCGGTGAAGCCGGACGCCGAGGCGTACGCGGCGCCGGTGAGCCCGACCAGGGGCGGCACGGCGGCGACCGCGAGCAGCCCGCCGGAACGGGCGACGGCGTTGTTGACGCCGCTCGCCACCCCCGCGTGCCGGTCCTCCACCGCCGCGAGCACGGTCGCGGTGAGCGGCGCGACGGCGCACGCGATGCCCAGGCCGAACAGCACCACGCCCGGCAGCACGTCGGCCAGGTACGACGAGCCGGGGCCGATGCGGCTCATCACCACGAAGCCGGCGGCGGCCAGCAGGATGCCGACGGTCATCGGCAGCCGGGGGCCGATCCGCTTGGCCAGCTCGCCCGCGGGGGCCGACAGCAGCAGCATGAGCAGCGTCACCGGCAGCATCGACGACCCGGCGGCGATCGGGGAGAACCCGGCCGACACCTGCAGTTGGAGGACGAGCAGGAAGAACACCACCCCCATCGCCGCGTACATGATCAGGGTCACCACGTTCACGGAGGTGAACACGCGGGACCGGAACACCTGCACCGGCACCAGCGCCCCGACCCTGCCGCCCTCCCGCGAGCGCCGGACCTCCAGGGCCGCGAACGCCGCCATCAGCGCCAGCCCGGCGGCCACCGCGATCAGGCCCCGGCCGGTCTCGATCAGCCCGTAGGTGAGCGCGGCCAGCGCCAGCGCCGCCACGACCGCCCCCAGCACGTCGAACCGGCCGGCCGCGGAGGCGTCCCTGGTCTCGGGCACGTGCCGTACGGCCGTCGCGATCACCAGCGCGGCGATCGGCACGTTGATCCAGAACACCCAGCGCCACCCCACCGATCCGACCAGCCACCCCCCGAGCAGCGGCCCGACCGCCGCGGCGACGCCGCCGAAGCCCGACCACGCCCCCACCGCCCGGGGCCGGTCCGCGCGGGCGAACGACGCCTGGATGATCGCGAGCGAGCCGGGGGTGAGCAGCGCCCCGCCGACGCCCTGCAGCGCCCGCGCCGCCACCAGGACCTCGATGTTCCGGGCGAGCCCGCACAGCGCCGACGCCGCGGCGAACCAGGCCACCCCGATCAGGAACACCCGGCGGCGGCCGTACCGGTCGCCGAGCGAGCCGCCGAGCAGGATCAGCCCGGCGAGGGTGAGCGTGTAGGCGTTGACGGTCCACTGCAGGCCGGCCATGTCGGCGCCCAGATCCCGGCCCAGCCGGGGAAGGGCCACGTTGACGACCGTGCCGTCCAGCAGGGCCATGCCCGACCCGAGGACGGTGGTGAGCACGACCCATCGGCCGCTCGCGGACGACAGGGCGATGTGGCCATTGTGGTCCATATCGGACATCATGCCTTGTCCCGGGCCGCGCGCCGTCGGCGGCCTGGCGGAGTGGGGAGTGGCGGCGTAGCGGAGTGGGAGGGGGAGGCAGAAGGAAGGCGGCGTCCGGGATGGTGGTTCCGGACGCCGCCGAGGAGTGACGGATGTGACAGACGAGCGCCGAATGGTGCGCGAACGGTGCGCGACTGGTGCGCGCCGGACGGACCGTCGCCGTCAGTCGGCGGTGCGTTCGGCCAGGGTGACGGTGACGGTGGCGGTCTTGCCGTCGCGGACGTAGGTCAGGGTGACCTTGTCGCCGGGCTTGAAGCCGCGGATCGCGGCGATCACGGTGTCCGAGCCGGTCACCGTCGTCTCGTTGATCTTGGTGATGCGGTCGCCCTCGCGCAGGCCGGCCTGCGCGGCGGGGCTGTCGGCCTCGACCGTGCCGACCACGGCGCCCGGGGCGCCCATGGCGTCGGCGAGGCCGACGCCCAGGAAGGCGTGGGTGGCCTTGCCGGTGCTGATGAGCTGGTCGGCGACCTGCCGGGCGGTGTTGATCGGGATGGAGAAGCCGACGCCGATGTTGCCCTCGCCGCCGTTGGTGGCGATCGCGGCGTTGATGCCGATCACCTGGCCGGAGGCGTTGACGAGAGCGCCGCCGGAGTTTCCGGGGTTGATCGGCGCGTCCGTCTGGATCGCTCCGGTGATCGTCGTCGACGAACTCTGATCGGCGCCGCCGGGGAAGCGGGGCCCCTCGTCGCCGCCGACGGGGACGGTCCGGTTGAGGGCGCTGATGATGCCCGCGGTGACCGAGCCCTGCAGGCCAAGCGGGCTGCCGATGGCGAGCACGGTGTCGCCCACCTGCAGCTTGTCGCTGTCGCCGAGGGCGGCGGGGGTCAGGTTCGAGACGTTCTCGGCGCGGATGACCGCCAGGTCGGTGACCGGGTCGGTTCCGACGATGCTCCCCCTGGCCGTCCGGCCGTCGCTGAAGGTGACGGTGATCTCGCCGCCCTGGCCGCCGGCCTCGACCACGTGGTTGTTGGTGAGGATCCGGCCGTCGGCGCTGAGGATCACGCCCGATCCCTCGCCGCCGCCGCTCCCGGTGCGCACGGCGATCGACACCACCGACGGCTGCACGGCCTTGGCGACGGCGGCGAGGCTCGTCGTGCCGGAGCCCGCGGGCACATTGACGATGGGGCTGGTGGCGACGGTCGTCTGCGGCGTGGCGAAGGAGGTGGCGACGAAGGCTCCGGCCACGCCGCCGCCGAGCGCCATCGCGACGAGGGCGAGGCCGACCGCCACCTTCTGCCCGCGGCTCCACATCCCTCCGGTGCGCGGCGCGGGGGGCAGGATCTCGCTGCCGGAGAAGTCGAGGCGCCGGGTGTCGCCCGGGTTCTCCGGCCCGTACGAGGCGAACTCCGGCGGCCTTTGCTCCGGCATGCTCCAGCCCGACGGGTTGGCGGGAAGCACCGAGGTCCTGCCGGACGGGTCGTCGTCCGAAATACGCCCTCTCGGGTCATTGGTGGTCATGTCTTCCCCCAGTAATGCTCACGCGTTCGCCGGTTGCCGTCCGACGGGCGCACCGGCATTTGCCGGTACTACAAAGATGTCACATCGGGGATAAGGCGGGACTAAACGTCCATAACGCCCGCCGGTCAATTGGGGATGCGTATCCGTGAGGTGTTTCCGGCGGATGGGGGCGCGCCGTACCGCCTCTCCGCGAGTGAACATCATCAGCCTGAGAACAAGCTGGAAACCACCCATGGCAACGCTGGGAATGCGCGGCCGATTCCCGGGACGGCCGAAAAGGACTCGGTCGCCGGCGCGGGATACTAGGACGCGGGCAGGGACGGCCAGTACTCGTCCTTGAGCAGCCTTTTGTAGAGCTTGCCCGTGGGGTGGCGGGGAAGCCGCTCGCGGAAGTCGACCGAGCGCGGGCATTTGTAGTGGGCGAGACGGGAGCGGCAGTAGTCGATGAGCTCGGCCTCGAGTTCCGGGCCCGCGTCGGCCATGGACATGGGCTCGACGACGGCCTTGACCGCCTCGCCCATCTCGGGGTCCGGCACCCCGATCACGGCCACGTCGGCCACCTTCGGGTGCACGGACAGGACGTTCTCCGCCTCCTGCGGGTAGATGTTCACCCCGCCAGAGATGATCATGTACGAGCGCCGGTCGGTGAGGTAGAGGAAGCCCTCCTCGTCCAGGTAGCCGATGTCGCCGAGGGTGGTCCAGCCCCGGCCCTTCGGGTCGCGGGAGGAGCGGGTCTTCTCGGGATCGCCGTGGTACTCGAAGGAGGGCCCGTCGGAGAAGTACACGATGCCGTGCTCGCCCGGGGGCAGCTCCTCGCCCTCCTCGTCGCAGATGTGCACGACGCCGAGGAGCGACCGGCCGACGGTGCCCTTGTGGGCCAGCCAGTCCTGCGGCCCGGCGTAGAGGAAGCCGTTGCCCTCGGTGCCCGCGTAGTACTCGTGGATGATCGGCCCCCACCACTCGAACATCTGCTCCTTCACCTGCACGGGGCAGGGGGCGGCGGCGTGGATCGCGGCGGTCATCGACGACAGGTCGTACGTGGCGCGGACCTCCGGCGGGAGCTTGAGCATCCTGATGAACATGGTCGGCACCCACTGGGAGTGGGTGACGCGGTACCGCTCGATGAGGGCCAGCGCCTGCTCGGGGTCGAACCGCTCCATCACCACGACGGTCGCGCCGAGGCGCTGGAAGCTCAGGCAGTAGCGCAGCGGGGCGGCGTGGTAGAGCGGCGCGGGCGACAGGTAGACCGAGTCCTGGGACGGCGCGAACAGGAACTGGATGAGCTGCAGCAGCGCGCCGGGGTGGTCCAGCGGCACGGCCTTGTCCGGGGCGCTGGCCTTGACGCCCTTGGGGCGGCCGGTGGTGCCGGAGGAGTAGAGCATGTCGATGCCCTGGCACTCGTCGGCGATCGGGGTGACCGGTTGCCCGGCGACCGCCTCCTCGTAGGAGGCGAAGCCGGGGGCGACGCCGTCGAGCATCAGCCGCAGCTCGACCTTCGGGGTGGCCTCGGCGATCGAGGAGGCGACGTCGGCGAGCGCGGCCGAGCTGATGAAGACGCGGGCGCCGCAGTTGTCGACGATGTAGGCGAGCTCGTCGGTCCGCAGGCGTGAGCTGATCGCGGTGTAGTAGAGGCCCGAGCGGTGCGCGGCCCAGGCGACGACGAGGAACAGGGGGTGGTTCTCCAGCATGAAGGCGACGTGGTCGCCCGGCTTGAGGCCCGCGGACCGGAAGACGTGGGCGAGCCGATTCGATTCCTCGTCCAGTTCGCGGTAGGTGACGACGCGCCCGGAGCCGCCCATGATGATGGCGGGCTTGTCCGGAGTGACTGCTGCGATCGCGCCCGGGTACATAACCGAACGGTACTCGGTTTCGGGGTGGAAGTGAACCGGTAAACGGTCGGCCCAATCGTGCGGAGCACCTGCCCCGGCCCCAGCGGTGCGGGGGCCGCGCGCCGCCGCGCCGGCGGGCTCCTCGGCGCTCCCGGCGGGGCGCATCGTACACGAGGACGGGCCGCGGCCCGATCCGGAGGGGATCGGGCCGCGGCCCGGTGCGGCGATCAGCTGCTCAATGATCGCGAGGTGCGGGTGGTTGATCAGACGATCTCGGTCCAGCCGGAGTGCTGCGCCACCGGCTTGAAGTGGTTGCCCCGGGCCACGTTCACCCAGATCTTGTCGACGTGCTTGACGTCGAAGCTGAAGTCCTGGGGACCCTTGTGGCAGTTGTTGAAGCTGTGGAAGGTGACCTTGCCGTCGGTGTGCAGCACCTTGAAGGTCTCCCAGGCGCAGCGCTGCTTCCACTTGGTCGGGTACCACTTGAAGTTCCACAGCGTGGAGTGAACGGTGTAGTTCTTAACCGTCACCCAGGTGAAGACCCACTTCTTGTGGGGCTGCTTGTACTTTTCGCAGAACTTCTTGCCGTCGTGCTTCCAGCACTTCAGCTCCCAGGTGTACCACGTCTTCCAGTGGCCGACCTTGATCTTTTCGTAGCTGACGACGACCTCGCCGGCCGCCTTGGCCTTGTGGTCGGCGGAGAAGTAGGGCCCCCACTCGGCGGTGGTGCTGGTCTGCGCCTTGACGGGGGCGCCGGCCGTCGCGGCGTTGGCCGCGCCGGCGGTGGCGGCGACGCCGGCCGTGAGCACTGCTGCCGTGCCCAGGCCCGCCGCCATCCGCGTGACGAATCGCATTGTGGTTCCTCTCGGAAGTTCGAGGGCTTCGAGACGTGAGTAGTAGACTCCGCCTCGCTTTCCGAGCGGCTGCAATTCGCTGACGGAAACGATCTCGGCGCTTGCAGATGATTTACAACAACAATACAAGCGCAGGTCGGACGATATGTGGATCACAAAATGATCGTGATCGGATAAGCGCGCTTTCCCGGGGCCGGGCGGGTTCGGGCGGTCGCCCGGCTCCCCGGGGGCGCGTCCGGCTACGCGGCGGCGGGCTCGGCCACCGTGGCCGGGGTCAGCGCGATCTCGAGGACCTCGCGGACGTCGCTGACGGTGTGGACGGTCAGCTCCTGGCGTACCGCCTCGGGCACGTCGTCCAGGTCGGGCTCGTTGCGCGCCGGGATGAGCACGGTGGTGATGCCCGCCCGGTGGGCGGCGAGCAGCTTCTGCTTGACCCCGCCGATCGGCAGCACCCGGCCGGTGAGGGAGACCTCCCCGGTCATCGCCACGTCCGCGCGGACCGGGCGGCCCGACAGCAGCGAGGCGAGCGCGGTCGTCATCGTGACGCCCGCCGACGGCCCGTCCTTGGGGATCGCGCCCGCCGGGACGTGGATGTGCACCGACCGGTCCTTCAGCGAGCCGACCGGCAGCTCCAGCTCCGCGCCGCGCGAGCGCAGGTAGGACAGCGCGATCTGCGCCGACTCCTTCATCACGTCGCCGAGTTGACCGGTGAGGGTCACGCCGGTGGAGCCCGTCTCGGGGTCGGCGAGCGACGCCTCCACGTAGAGCACGTCGCCGCCCGCGCCGGTCACGGCGAGGCCGGTGGCCACGCCCGGCACCGCCGTACGCTGCGCCGACTCCGGCAGGGACGACTCGGGCACGAACCTCGGGCGGCCGAGGTAGCCGACCAGGTCGCCCTCCCCGACCGTCACCGGCGGCTTCGCCTCGCCGAGGGCGTCGGCGGCGGCGATCTTGCGCAGGATGCGCGCGATCGCGCGCTCCAGGGAGCGCACGCCGGCCTCGCGGGTGTACTCCGAGGCGATGCGGCGCAGCGCGCCCTCCTCGATGGTGACGTCGTCCGCGGTCATGCCGGCCTTCTCCAGCTGGCGCGGCACCAGGTGGTCGCGGGCGATCGCGATCTTCTCGTCCTCGGTGTAGCCGTCGAGGGTGACGACCTCCATGCGGTCCAGCAGCGGGCCGGGGATCGACTCCAGCGCGTTCGCCGTGGCGAGGAACAGCACGTCGGACAGGTCGAGCTCGACCTCCAGGTAGTGGTCCCTGAAGGTGTGGTTCTGCGCCGGGTCGAGGACCTCAAGCAGCGCCGCGGTGGGGTCGCCCCGGTAGTCGGCGCCGACCTTGTCGACCTCGTCGAGCAGCACGACCGGGTTCATGCTCCCGGCCTCGCGGATCGCCCGGACGATCCGGCCGGGCAGCGCCCCCACATAGGTACGGCGGTGCCCGCGGATCTCGGCCTCGTCCCGGACGCCGCCGAGCGCGACGCGCACGAACCTGCGCCCCATCGCGCGGGCCACCGACTCGCCGAGCGAGGTCTTGCCGACGCCGGGCGGACCGGCCAGGGCCAGCACCGCGCCGCTGCGACGGCCGCCGACGACGCCCAGGCCCTTCTGCGCGCGGCGGGAGCGGACCGCCAGGTACTCGATGATGCGGTCCTTGACGTCGTCGAGCCCGGTGTGATCGGCGTCGAGCACCTCGCGGGCGGCGGCGATGTCATAGGAGTCGTCGGTGCGGACGTTCCACGGCATGTCGAGGACGGTGTCGAGCCAGGTGCGGATCCAGCCGCCCTCGGGGGACTGGTCGGAGGTCCGCTCCAGCTTGTCGACCTCCTTGAGCGCGGCCTCGCGCACCTTCTCCGGCAGGTCGGCGGCCTCGACGCGGGCCCGGTAGTCCTCCTCCTCGGAGGCGGCCGAGTCGCCGTTGAGCTCGGCCAGCTCCTTGCGCACCGCGGCGAGCTGCTGGCGCAGCAGGAACTCGCGCTGCTGCTTCTCCATGCCCTCCTGGACGTCCTTGCGAATCGTCTCGGCGACGTCCAGCTCGGCCAGGTGCTCGCGCGCCCAGGCGACCAGGCGCTCCAGCCGGGCGGCGGGGTCGGGGTCCTCCAGCAGCTCCACCTTCTGGGCCGTGGTCAGCCAGGGGGCGTAGCCGGAGCTGTCGGCGAGGACGGAGGGGTCCTCGATCTGGTTGATGGCGTCGACGACCTGCCAGGCGCCGCGCTTCTGCATGATCGTGGTGGCGAGGGCCTTGTACTCCTTGGCGTACTCCTCGGCCTTCTCGCCCGCCGGGACGGAACGCATCGGCGTCGCCTCGACCCACAGCGCGGCGCCCGGGCCGGTCGTCCCGGCCCCGACGCGGACGCGCTCGGCGCCGCGCACCACCGCGGCGGGCTCGCCGCCGGGCAGCCGGCCGACCTGTTCCACGGTGCCCCGCACGCCGATTCCGCCGTACTTGCCGTCGATGCGGGGGACGAGCAGCACCTGGGGCTTGGCCTGGCCGAGGACTCGGTCCCCGGCGCGGGCGGCGTCCACCGCGGCGCGCACCTCGGCGTCGGACAGGTCTACGGGGACGACCATGCCGGGCAGCACGACGGCGTCGTCGAGCGGCAGGACCGGCAGGACAAGGCTTTCAGTCATGTGCGCTCCCAAAGTCTGAGTGTGTCTGGCTCAAGTCTTGAGAGTCGAGGATTGTTCCCAAATCTGAGCCTGTTCGCCGTAAGCGATCGTCGCCGCCCGGTTCCCTCGGCCCCACAGGGCATCCCGCAGGGGGATACACGGTGCAACCGGCGCACAGACCCCCGTCTTCCCCCGGCCCGTACGACCCGGACCCGGCGGACAGCTCGGACGGCTACGGCGGGATCACACCGTCGTGGGCGGCCGGGACCGAGCGTCCCGTCAGCGGGCGCGGCGGGAGGTCAGGGCCTCCGACCGCCACAGGTCGCGGTAGTAGCCGGGTTGGGCGAGCAGGTCCTCGTGGCGGCCCCGCTGGACGACGCGGCCGTTCTCCAGGACCACGATCTCGTCCACCTGGTCCAGGCCGAGCAGGCGGTGGGTGACCAGCAGGGTCGTGCGGCCGTGGGTGACGTCGAGGAGGTCGGCCATGAGGGCGTCGGCGGTGATCTCGTCCAGGGCCTCGGCGGGCTCGTCGAGCAGGAGCACCGGCGGGTCGTAGAGCAGGGCGCGGGCCAGGGCGAGGCGCTGGAGTTGGCCGCCGGACACGGTCCTGGCGTCCTCGCCGAGCTCGGTGTCCCAGCCGGTGCGCGCCACCCACTCGCCGAGCCTGGCCCGCCGTACGGCCTCGGCGAGTTCGTCGTCGTCGGCCTCGGGGCCGGCCAGGCGGAGGTTGTCGCGGAGCGTGGCCTGGAAGACGTACGGGTCCTGGGTGAGGCCGGTGACGCGTTCGCGCACGTCCTCGGGGGTGAGGTCGCGGATGTCCACGCCGTTGATCCGGATCGTGCCGGACTCGGGCTCGACCAGGCGCATCAGCGCCGCGAGCAGCGTGCTCTTGCCGGCGCCGCTCGGGCCGACCAGGGCCATCCGCCTGCCCGGCGTCAGCGTCAGGCTCACCCCGTCGAGGGCGGGCTCGCGGCCGGGGGCGTGCCGTACCACCAGGTCCTCCACCTCCACGGTGAGCGGCGGCTCCGGGGGCGGCGCGGGCGACGGCGGCGCGGCGACGGCGGGCGGGGCCGACCGTACGTCGCGGAGCCGGGTCAGGGCGGCGAGGATCCCGGCCATGCGCTCGCCCGCGGCGGCGAGCGGCAGCACCGGCTCGAACGCCACCAGCGCGGTCAGCGCGAGCACCGCCGTCGCCACCGTGTCCACGCCCGAGGACTGGGCGAGCAGCGTGACGACGACCACGGTGAGGCCCTGGATCAGCATGCCCGCGCCCGCGGTGGCGGCGTTGACGCGGGACTGGCCGCGTTCCAGCCGGGCCAGCCGGGCGTCGGCCTCGTCGGCGGCGGCCAGCGCAGGGGCGTTCCCGCCGTAGGCGGCCAGGTCGGCGGCGCCGTGCACGATGTCGGCCACGCGGGCGGCCAGATCGGCCCGCGCGGGCGCGATCCGGGCCGACCAGCGGCGGGCGGCGGCCGTCGCGGCGGCGGGCAGCAGCACCCCGGCCGCCACCAGCCCGGCCAGCAGCGTCAGCGCCGCCGCCGGCAGCAGGAACGCGCCGATCACGATCGCGGCCACGCCGGTGACGAGCGCGGCGAGCGCCGGGAGCAGGCAGCGCACCAGCAGGTCCTGCACGGCGTCGGTGTCGTCGACCATGCGGCTGAGCAGGTCCGCGCCGCGGTGGGACGGCGGCGTGCCCGGCACCAGCGCCCGGTAGAGGCGCTCGCGGGTGGTGGCCTGGGCGCGCAGCGCCACGTCGTGGCCGGCCAGGCGCTCGCCATACCGGAACACGCCGCGGCCGGTCGCGAACGCGCGCACCCCGACGATCGCCAGGCTCAGCGCGGTCAGCGGCGGCTGCTCCGCCGCCCGCGTGATCATCCACGCCGAGGTTCCGATGAGGCCCAGCGAGGCCAGGTCCGCGGCGGTGGCGGCGAGCCCGGCCAGGATCATGCGCCGGTTCATCCCCGCCATGTCGGCGAGGGCGTCAAGCAGAGGGCGCAGCCGTCCGGTGCCTGCGTGTGCGCTGTCGTTCATCGGGCCTCACCTGCGGGGTCGGCGGCCGTGCGGGCCCGCTCGCGCGCCGGGCGGTCGGAGACGATCCGCCCGGACTCGATGCGGATCACCCGGTCGGCCAGGTCGATCATCGCGGGGCGGTGCGCCACGATCACGGCGGTACGGCCCCGCGCCAGCCGGTCGGTCGCCGCGACGATCGCGGCCTCGCTGCGCCCGTCGAGGCGGGCGGTCGGCTCGTCGAGCAGCAGGACCCGGGCGTCGGGGCGGCAGAAGGCGCGGGCCAGGGCGACGCGCTGCCGCTGCCCGGCCGACAGGTCCGCGCCGCGCTCGCCGATCACCGTGTCGTACCCCTGCGGGAGCGCCTCGATGAACTCGGCCGCCTGCGCCTCGGCCGCCGCCGCGCGTACCCTTCCGAAGGCGTCGCCGGGACCCGCGCCGCCGCCGGAGCCGAGCAGGATGTTGTCGGTGACCGAGGCGGCGAACAGGTGCGGGCGCTGCGGGACGAAGGCCAGCCTCGCCCGCCATCGATCGAGGTCAAGCGTTCGCAGGTCGATCCCGTCGATCAGCACCCGGCCGCTCTCGGGCGTCACGAAGCCGAGCAGCAGGTTCAGCACGGTGCTCTTGCCCGCGCCGCTCTGCCCGACCAGCGCCACCCGCTCCCCGGGCGCGATGGTGAGCGACACGTCCTCCAGCGCCGCGTCCTCACGGCCGGGGTAGCGCACCGTCACGGCCTCCAGCCGGATCTCCGGCACATCCGCCTCCTCGGTGGAGGCCCAGTCCTCGATGGCCGGTGCCGCTTCGCCGGTCTCCGATGTGGCGCGGCCGGCCGCTCCCCGCCGCCCCTCCTCCGTACGGTCGGCGTCGCGGTCGAGTTCCTCGTTGAGGACGGCGAAGGCCTGGTCGGCGGCGGCGACGCCCTCCATCGCGGCGTGGAAGCGCACCCCCACCATGCGGATCGGCAGGTACGCCTCCGGGGCGAGCAGCAGCACGAGCAGCCCGACGTGCAACTCCATCGCCCCGGACAGCAGGCGCAGGCCGATCGGCACCGCGACCAGCGCGATCGACAGCGACGCGACCAGCTCCAGCGCGAGCGCCGAAAGGAACGCCACCCGCAGCGTGCGCATCGTCGCCGACCGGTGCGCGTCGGCGACCGAGCGGATGACCGTCGCCTGGTACCGCGCCCGGCCGAACGCCCGCAGGGTCGGCAGGCCGCGCACCACGTCGAGGAAATGCCCGCCCAGGCGGGACAGGGCGCGCCACTGCCGCTCGGTCACCGCCTTGGTGTGCATGCCGATCAGCGCGCCGAACAGCGGCAGCAGCGGCAACGTGATCAGCACGATCAGCGCGCTGCCGAGATCGGCGGCGAACAGCCGCACCAGTACGGCCAGCGGCACGACCCCGGCCACCGCCACCGCTGGCAGATATCCGGTGACGTACGGGTCGAGCCCGTCCAGGCCGCGTCCCGTCAGCGTGATCAGCTCGCCGGAGCGGTGCGAGCTCAGCCGGGCGGGCCCGAGATCCTGCAGCCTGCCGAGCAGCCGGTGCCGCAGCGTCGACTTCAGCGCCGTGGCGGTGCGCCCGGCGGCCACCCCCTGCAGCCACACCAGCAGCCCGCGCAGCGCGATCACCACGGCGAGCGGGAACAGCACGGCGGTGGCGAACCGGCCCGACAGCACCCCGGCCAGCAGCTCGGCCTGGACCAGGACCAGCAGCCCGGCCAGCACGGCGGCCCCCAGGCAGACGGCCAGGTGGCGGCGGACCGCCCGCTCGGCCCGCGCGAGCCGTACCAGATCTTTGTGCATCGCCCCTCGAAAGCAGCGCTCGGCGGCGTGCACGCCGCCTGGCCTCGGAGAACCAAGGCTCGGAAAATGACGGTATACGGGCGGTATGCCCGTCCCTATTTCGGGTCTCAGGCCCGAAAGTACGTCACACCCACACTTGCGCGCGAATGCCGGACAGGGGTGAAGGACGGAACCGTGAGCGTGAGCACTGACAGCGGTCGAGTGGGATGGGTGCCGGTGGCGGTGTTGGTGGCCGGTCGGCGCGCGGTGACCTCGGGCGGGAGTCCTCGCCTGGGCGCGCTTCGGCAGGCCGGGCGGGAGGGGAGGCGTCGGGAGCCGGGGGAGGCGTGGCGCAGGTCGTCGAGGGAGATCGTGTCGCCGGTGAACCAGATGTCCCGGTCGAGTGGGATGGGCCCGGGTGGCGGTGTTGGTGGCCGGTCGGCGCGCGGTGACGTCGGGACCTCGGGCGGGAGTCCCCGCCCGGACGCGCTTCGGCACGCCGGGCGGGGCGGGAGGCGTCAGAAGCCGGGGAAGACGCGGCGCAGATCGTCCAGCGAGATCGTGCCGCCGGTGAACTCGACCGACGCCGGGGTGTGCTCGGGCGAGTGGCGGCCGTAGAGAAGGCGCAGCCACCACTCGGCGGGAGCCGTGAGGGTCGCGTCCGGTTCGGCGGGCGTGTCGACGATGGACACCTTCTCACCGATGTCGAGGCCGAAGGCGCGCTCGGGCTCGGTGAGGCGTACGGCCACGGTCGCCTGGCGTCCGCCGAGCCCCTCGGGCTTGCCGACGAAGCCGACCATGACATGGACCAGGTCGATCAGCGGTTCGACGACGGCCGGCGAGAGCGTCGCCGACGGGTCGAACGCGGCCTTGACGTCCCAGGTGTGGAAGGCGAACTCCCGCAGGCGCATACCGGCGAATCCGGCCACGTCCTGCGGCGGCGCCGGGAACCACAACTCGATCCTGAGCTCCCGCTTGGCAGCCTCGTCCAGGCTCTCAAGGCCGCTCACCAGGGCCGCGTTCGCGGTGGGGTAGTTCTCCGCCCGCTCGGCACGGGACCTGCCGTCCCATCGCGCCCACACGCCGCGGATGAAGTCCATCGAGGGGGTTCCGGTGCCGTTCACCGCCCCGTTCAGGCCCTCCAGGTTGATCTCCGCGCCGCTGCCCAGGTGGCTGAGCACCTGCGAGACGTCCCACTCCGCGGCTCCCGACTCGCGGGCGAGGTCGTCGGCGGTGAAGCCGCGTACCAGCGAGGCGAGCTCGTCGCCCTCCGTCCGCAGCAACTTGATCAACTCATCCGCTCGGTCGCTCATGACAACTCTCCTGTCCGGCCCAGTGTTTTCGGTGTGATTTTGGTGACTCGCAACACCGGTGGGCGGAGGGATCATCCCACGCGGATCCGGTGAAACGCGGCAGCGGGTCACCGTCGCCGGGCGAGCGCCGCCCGCGCCCCGGCACATGTCTCCTCGCGGAGCGCGGACGCCGCGTTGGCAGACTTACGTGCCATGCGATCCTCTTCGCTGATCTCGGTGACGCCGCTGCTGCCCGTGGCCCTGCTCGTGTTGGTCGCGGCGGGGGCGCTGGTGGCCCTGCTCGGCGGGCTGGGGCACGGCAGGGCGGTCGTGACGGCGTGCCTGCGGGCGGCGCTGCAACTCGGCGTCGTGTCCGCGGTGATCACATGGGTGATCGAGGTCGGCGTGGCGGTGGCCGGTTTCATCCTGGTCATGTACGGCGTCGCCGCTTACACGGCCGGGCGGCGCGTCACCCGCTCCGCCCGGTCGGCCTGGTGGGCGGGGGTGCCCATCGCGGCCGGGGCCGCGCCGGTGCTGGCCGTGCTGACGGTGAGCGGCACGGTCTCCACCGACGGAATCGTGATCATCCCGGTCGCCGGGATCCTGCTGGGCGGCTGCCTGACGGCGACCGCGCTGTCGGGCCGGCGCGCGCTGGACGAACTGGCCCAGCGCAGGGGAGAGGTCGAGGCCGCGCTCGCGCTCGGTTTCATGCCCCGGGCCGCCGCCCTGGAGATCTGCAGGCCCGCCGCCGCCCAGGCGCTCGTGCCCGCCCTCGACCAGACCCGCACGGTGGGGCTCGTCACCCTGCCGGGCGCGTTCGTGGGCATGCTGCTGGGCGGGGCGAGCCCGATCCAGGCGGGCGTCGTGCAGCTTGTGGTCCTCGTCGCGCTGCTGGCCGCCGAGGCGGCGACCATTCTGGTGACCGTCGAACTCGTCGTACGCGGCCGGTTCGGCACGGCCTGATCCGCGTACCGGCGAATTCTCAGGCGGCGCCGCGTTCGCCCGCGAGATTCCCGGCTGGCGCGCGGTGGCGCGCGGGCGGCGAAGCGCGCTGCTGATTCGCCAGGCGTACAGCAGGAAACCGATCAGGGTGACCGTTTGGCCGGGACGGTAGCGCTCGAAGCCGTCAAGGGACGGGGACGCGGCGAGCGACAGGGCGTTGGCGGCCAGGCTGATTTTCGCGCCGACCCCGCACGCACTGAGCTGCGCGGATTCTCAATTCGCGCGGGCGGGGCGCGTCGTGCGCGGCGCGTCGGATTTCGGTGTGCGCAAGGATGGAATGAGCGCGTACGGGTAAGGGTTATGACTTCGAGCGCAGAACACTCGAATGCAAGACGCAGACAGACAGGAGTCGCTGGTGGCGACCATCCAGGTAACCGAGACGAACTTCAACGAGATCGCCGACGACGGCATCGTGCTGCTGGACTTCTGGGCCTCATGGTGCGGACCGTGCCGGTCCTTCGCGCCCATTTTTGAGAAGGCTTCGGAGAAGCACAGCGACATCAAGTTCGGGAAGATCGACACTGAGGCGGAGCCGGGTCTGGCCGAAGGGTTCGACATCACCGCCATCCCCACCATCATGGCGATCCGCGACGGCATCGTCGTCTTCGCCCAGCCGGGGGCCCTTCCCGCCACCGCCCTCGAAGACCTCATCAGCCAGGTCCGCGCCCTCGACATGGACGAGATCCGCGCCGAGATCGCCGCCGAGCTGGACGGCGAGGCCAAGGAGGTTTGATCACCTCAGGGCACCCCGCCCACTGAAGCCGAACCGCGACGGGGCATGGCCTATTCGCCATGCCCCTGTTCGCTATGACCCTCGCCGCCGTGCCCCTGTTCGCGATGCCCCGACTTGGTGTTCGTCCGGCCGTTTCCCAGCCGACGCACGGCCCGCGCCGGTGTCACCCGTTCCGCTCGCCGGGCCGGGCGCGCAGCGCGTCCAGCCCGCCCTGGGCGTCCTCGATGACCAGCCGTTCCGCCGTCGCCGCGTCGCGCTCCCGGAGGGCGCGGACCAGGGCGCGGTGGCTCCCGTAGCGGTTCAGCCCGCCGAAGTCGTCGTCGGAGGCGATCCTCTCCAGGCGTAGGGCGCGGCGTTCGGGCGGCGAGAAGACCTGGGACTGTTCGAGCAGCCGGATCAGCACCGGGTTGGCCGCGCACGCGTTCACCGTGTCGTTGAACTCCTGCATCCGGTCGAGCAGCGCGGCGATGTGCCGGTCGACGTTCTCGCCGTCGCGTCGCCTGGTGACGATGACGATCAGCAGGTCGTCGGCGGCGTCGAGGATCGCGTCGAGACGGTCCAGCTGCTCCGGCGTGGCGTTGCGGGCCGCGAACCGGGCCACCAGCCCCCGCAGCGCGACCTCGACCTCGGCGAGGTCGTCGATGGCGCGCTCGGCGATGTCGGCCACGACGACCGTCCGCGGTCCCGTGCGCTCGATGAGCCCGTCCTGTTCGAGCCGCCGCAGCGCCTCGCGTACCGGCGTCGGGCTCACCGCGAGCCGCTCGGCCAGGCCCCGCTCGGTCACCTTCTGGCCGGGACGCAGCGCGCCGCTCCCGATCGCCTCCCGGATCGCCTGGTAGGCGTGGTCGGCCCGGGTCTCGCCGCCCGTGCCGGGGCGATCCGCCGTCGACTCGATCACCATGACTCCACGATAACAGCACTCAATGGCATGCCCTCGATGCTATGTGTTGACAATTTTGCTATGGCAACTACTGTGATTCTCGCCACACCGAGGAGGACGCCATGGCCAGCGCACTACGAGCGGGCAGCCGTACGACCGACACCGGGAGGATCACGTTCTACGTGGCCCTGGCGGTGTTCGCGCAGGAGTCGACCTGGAACTTCTACGACAACCGCGTGCCCGAGCTGCTGCGAGACCACGTCGCGAGCGCCGCCGTGATCGGCCTGATCATGGGCATGGACAACCTGCTGGGCATCTTCATCCAGCCGTACATGGGCAACCGGTCGGACAACACCCGGACCTCCTGGGGACGCCGCATCCCGTACCTGGCGGTCATGATGCCGCTGGGCGCGGCGCTGTTCCTGCTCATCCCGCTCATGACGTCGCTCGCCTGGCTGATCCTGGTGATCTTCCTGTACGCGCTGGTGATGAACAGCTTCAGACCGATCAGCGAGTCGCTCATGCCCGACTTCATCGAGCCAGAGCGCCGCAGCCGCGCCAACGCCGCCGTGAAGATCGCCTCAGGGCTGACCGTCATCGTGGCCGCGCTGATCAGCCTGCTGCTCGTCGACGACCACCCGAAGCTGGCCTTCGCCGTACCGTCCGCGCTCATGCTGGTGGCGGCGGCGGTGCTCGTCTGGCGGGTACGCGACAGCCGCTCGCCGGCCTATCGGTCGGCCCTCGTCGAGGACGCGGCGGCGGCGGCCGGGGCGCCGCGCCACACCCCCGCCAAGATCAAGATGAGGACCGTCATCGGCGACCTGGTGCTCGACCGCGACCGCAGCAGGCTGCTGCTGATCGCCGCCGTGTTCGTCTTCGGCTGCGCGTGGTTCGCCTCGCGCTCCCTGATGACCCCGTACGGCGTGACGGTCCTCGGCCTGTCCGACGGCGAGGCGGGCGGCCTGACGCTGCCGAGCGGCGTCGCCTTCCTCCTCGCCGCCTTCCCCGCCGCGCTGCTCGCCGAGCGCTTCGGGCGGCCCCGGATCATGGCCGTGGGCATGACGGTCTTCTGCGCGGGCACGCTCCTCGGCGCCGCCGTCCAGACCCCGGCGGGCACCGTCGTGGCGATGTGCCTCGCGGCGGCCGGCGCCGCCGGATTCGTGATCAACGCGGTCGTCGTGCTGTGGAATCTGGCCCCGTCGAGCCGCGTCTTGGGCGCCTATAGCGGCCTGTACACGGTCGGCTGGGCCGGCGGGGGAATCGGCGGCCCGGCACTCGTCGGCCTGGCCGTCGACTTCACCGGGTGGCACCTGATGTTCCTGCACCTCGCCGCCCTGACCGTCGTCGCGATCCTGCTGGTGCTGCGCATCCACCGACGGCTGCGCGCGAGCTCCGCCCGGGAGCACGCCGCATGAGCACCCCGGCCACGGCCACCGGCGCTCCCGGCGCGTCCAGCGCGTTCGGCGCGTTGGGCGACGAGGCGACCGGCCTGGTACGCGGGCACACTGATCGCCGCGGGAGCCGGCCGCCGGGCTCGGCGGCCTTCCGGCGCCGGGAGGCGATGCGGGCGCCGCCCCGGTTCTCGCACCACGCGTCCGCTTCCGGCGTACGGGCGGGAACACGACACCACAAGTGATCACTACGGAGACGAGGACAAGATGACGAGCACGCCTTCGACGGGGAATCCCGATCCGAAGGAGGTCAAGGTCCTGACCCCCAGCGGAATGCTCGGGGCCGGGTTCCCGGCGGAGACGGTCGACCGGGGGATCGCGCTCGGGGCCGACGTGATCGCCCTCGACGGGGGCTCCACCGACTCCGGGCCGTACTATCTCGGCTCGGGCAGGCCGAAGACGACCGCCGCGGCCGTCGCCCGCGACCTGCGGATCCTGCTGCGGGCCGCGGCGGGCGCGGGCATTCCGCTGATCGTCGGCTCGTGCGGCACGAGCGGCACCGACTCCGGCGTCGACTGGGTCGCCGCGATCACCGCCCAGGTCCTGCGGGAGGAGGGCCTGAACCTGCGGGTCGCCCGCGTCTACAGCGAGCAAACCGCCGCCGCCCTGAAGGAGCGGCTCAACGAGGGCCGCATCCACCCGTTGCCGCCGATGGGCGACCTGGACGCCGCCACGCTGGACGACTGCACCCACATCGTCGGCATGATGGGCCACGAACCCATCGCGGCGGCGCTGCGGGCCGGGGCCGACGTGGTCCTCGCCGGCCGCGCCACCGACACCGCCCTCGCCGCGACGTACCCGCTGATGAAGGGCATGCCGCCGGGCCCGGTCTGGCACGCGTCCAAGATCGTAGAGTGCGGTGGGCAGTGCACCACCAACCCGCGCGCGGGCGGCGTCCTCGCCACCATCGACCACGGCGGCTTCACCATCGAGCCCCTGGACCCGGCCGTCGCCTGCACGCCGACGTCGGTGGCGGCACACATGCTCTACGAGACCGTCAACCCGTTCCGGATGCGCGAGCCCGCGGGCACGCTGGACGTCACCGACGCCGCCTACACCGCCCTGGACGACCGCCGGGTACGCGTCGAGGGGTCGCGTTTCGAGTTCGCCGAGCAGTACACGATCAAACTCGAAGGGGCCCGCGTCACGGGCTACGAGACCATGTCCTTCAGCGCCATCCGCGACCCGCACATTCTCGCCCGGATCGACACGTGGATCGCGTTGATGCACGAGGTCCTCGCCGACCGCGTACGGCAGACGCTCAACCTCGACCCCTCCGCGTACGCCGTGGACCTCCGCCCGTACGGCCACAACGCCGTCCTGGGCACCATCGACCCGTCATCCGCCCCGCCTCGGGAGGTCGGCGTGATGATGCTGGTCAACGCCCCCGACCAGGCCACCGCCACCGCCATCGCCAAGATCGCGAACCCGCTCATGCTCCACCTCCCGACCCCCGACATGGACCACCTGCCCAGCCTCGCCTTCGCCACCTCCCCGGCCGAGACCGAGCGCGGCCCCGCCTACGAATTCGTCCTCAACCACGTCGTCGACATCGACGACCCCACCGAACTGTTCCGCGTCGAGCTCCCCGAAGGTGCCCCCCGTGACTGACGACCGCCGCAAGCCCACCCTGGGCGAACTGGCCCTGGAGGTCCGCTCCAAGAACGCCGGCCCGTTCTGGATCACCATGGAGCTCTTCATGCGCACCCCCGAGGACTACGCGATCGTCGCCGACGAGACCTTCATCAACGAGGACGTGGTCGCCCGCCTCTACGACCTCGACCCGGCCGACGTCCAGATCTTCCGCATCCCGTCCCTCAACGTCGTGAAGATCTCCTACCCCCGCCCGGTCGCCCAGGGCAGCCTCCGCGACCGAGACGTCCACGCAGGCCAGCACCACGTCCCCTTGGCGGCGCTCGTGCCCCCGTGAGGCGTGACGTGTGACCGCAACGCCGGGCGTTCACCGGGCGGCCATCGTCGCTTCAGGGACCGGTCACGGCGGTTCGTGAAGATCCTGCACATGCGTCACACAATCTCATCGCGGCTGACCGCGATCAGCGCGGTCGCCGCGTTGTCGTTCACCTTCGCCACCCCGGCCGAGGCCAAGCCCCACCACGACATCGAACTGGCCTTCCTCGGCCGGTTCACCACCGGGTCGGTCGGCACCGGAGCCTCGGAGATCACCGCATATGACCCCGCCACCAGGCGGGCGTTCGTCGTCAACGCGCAGGCCGGCACCATCGACGTACTCGACATCCGCGATCCGCGCACCCCCAAGCGGGCGGCCACACTGACGGCCCCCGGGGCCAACAGCGTCGCCGTCCACGGGGGCCTGGTGGCGGTCGCCCAGGAGGCGGCGAAGAAGACCGATCCCGGAAAGGTGACGCTCTTCCAGGCCCGCGTCGGCAGAAAGCTCAAGGAGTACCCCGTCGGCGCGCTCCCCGACATGATCACCTTCACCGACGACGGCCGCCGCCTCGTCGTGGCCAACGAGGGCGAGCCCGCCTCCTACTGCCAGGGCGCCGTCGACGACCCCGAAGGCTCGGTCAGCGTCATCGACCTGCGGCGCGACAAAGTGCGCACCGCCGGATTCACCCGCTTCAACGACGACGCCGAATGGCTGCGCAGGGCAGGGGTACGGCTCAGCGGCCCCGGTGCGAGCGTCGCCCAGGACCTCGAACCGGAGTACATCACCACCGAAGGCGACACCGCCTGGGTGACCCTCCAGGAGAACAACGCGATCGCGGTCGTGGACCTCGACCGCGCCGCCGTGACCCGCATCGCCCCGCTGGGCCTGAAGGACTTCTCCCGCAGCGGCCTCGACGCCTCCGACCGTGACGGAAAAATCGACATCCGCCCGCACCCCGTCAAGGGCCTGTACATGCCCGACGCCATCGCCCACTTCCGCTCGCGGGGCCGTACGCACCTGGTCACCGCGAACGAGGGCGACGGCCGAGACTGGGACTGCCACGCCGACGAAAAACGCGTCAAAGACCTCAAGCTGTCCACGACGGCCTTCCCCAACGCCGCCGACCTGCAGAAGGACACCGAACTGGGACGCCTCACCGTGGCCGCCGACTCCCCGACGGACGCGTCCGGCGCGTACACCGCCCTGCACACCTTCGGCGCCCGCTCCATCTCGATATGGTCCGCAAAGGGCGAACTACTCTGGGACTCCGGCGACGAACTCGAACGCCTGATCGCCCGCGAACTCCCCGCCCACTTCAACGCCGACAACGAGGAGAACGACTCCTTCGACAGCCGCAGCGACAACAAGGGCCCCGAGCCCGAAGGCGTCACCGTCGGCGAGGTCCACGCCCGCCCCTACGCCTTCGTCGGCCTAGAACGCGTCAGCGGCATCGTCGCCTACGACCTCACCGACCCGCGCCACCCCCGCCAGGCCGCCTACCTCACCACCCGAGACTTCACCGGCTCCGTCGAAGACGGCACCGCCGGCGACGTCGGCCCCGAGGGCGTCCTGTTCGTCCCCGCCCACCACAGCCCCACCCACCGCCCCCTACTGATCGTCGGCCACGAGATCAGCGGCACCACCGCCATATACGAAGTCCGCTAAACCCCCAAACCTCCCCATCGGGACGCAAGAACGACGCAAGAACACCGAACACCTGGGCCGCCATCATCCGCAGGGCCGTCATGAGCCGTCTCCTGCGGGACCTCTGCGCCAAACCGAAGTTGTCAACACAGAGAGGCCTTTTCGTGCGCCCAGCAGAGCAGGAGGTCAGCCGTGACGTAGCGGTGGGTCCTGCTGTTCGTAAGCTCGTCGTCGCTTGCCGGTGGAAGTCCGGCCTGGGTAGCCGCCAGGAGGCCCGGTGGCAGGCCGGCGATCCGGTCTGTAAACGGATGAGGTCGAAGCCCGGCGTCAAAGGCCCTGTGAAGGGGAGGCGACGATGCGGTCCGTAGCATGAAGCGAAACCTGCGGCGTCGTTACTCAGCCGTCTTTCGGAGCGGGCCAAGGGAGAGCCGAGCCCTTCGAAATCGAAGGGCATGGACGCGGTGAAGAGCCTGGGAGCATTTCTGTTACGGACACTCGACCCGGCACCTCAGCAGGATCAGGCGACATGCGCAGTGGCGATTGGCGCATTTCATCCGCCGTCGCCACCGTCGCCACCGTCGCAGCACGGCGTTCGGCTGATGGGCGCCGGCGCGCTCGCGGCCGGTCGACCTCGGACTGATTGGCTTGTATGGAATCACCGTCCCGCCCAGGGCGGGCAAGCCCTGGCGGGTGAGGCCGAATGCCGCCGGTGAACGGCGTCGGTGAGCCGGGTGCGGGAGAACGCATGCCCGGTTCGATGCGGCGGGAGCTGGAAACGGAGCAATACACCCGGTCATGGTCACTGGGGTGGAACACCCGTCCGGGAAACCGGCGGAGCCGAAGGCCCCAGGCCCTACCGCCAGGAGACGCCACCGCGCCGGCTCTCGACCCTACATCCTGAGTGGCGATCTTCCTGGATGGCCTGCAGGACGAAGATGGCCTGAACCGGCGCGGTGGCGCGGCAGGGCGGCAGCGCAGCTTGACCGGTACCTTCCAGGCTTTCGGGGGCGCGACGGCATGTTCGCCGGCCGCTCGGATACGCCGTGGGTCTGGCAGGCGTTGCCCTGTTGAGCGCACGGCCTGACCGTGGCGTGTGTCACCGGCCTGATCGACATGTTGACCGCCGCCGGGGTGATCATTCCTGCTGGTGATGGCGGTCAAGGCGCGGGCGTCGGCATCCGCACGCCGTTCGAGGGTCGTCGGCTGCGGGTGTGTGGCGAGCCCTCTGCCGACTCAGGCCTCCACCAATTCGAAAAAATCTTCCCTTAGTCTTTCCGATCTGCTTAGCCATTTCCATCTATGTCGCAAATGCTTCGTTCGCATGTTCGACCTGAACGCGAGAGAATAGAAGCCGGTCAGCCGACAAAGCGAAAGGAAGGTGACCCATGGCCGCCGTCAACGGCCCCGCCACCCCTTCCTCTCGCTCCTCGTCGCACTCCACCTCACCGCACTCCGCATCACCGGGCTCCCCTTCTCCTCACTCCACGTCACCGGGCTGCCCTTCCTCTGGCTCCACGTCACCGGGCTCTTCGGCACCGCAGTCCTCGTCGCCGGGCCTCGCCCCGGCCTCGCCTCCCACGCCGGGCGTGCCTTCGGCTCGGCCTGCAGCAGGCGCAACCGCCCACCCTTGCGATACCGGCACCCAGGCCACCTCCGAGCCCACGCCCCCAGACGACGCCCCCGCCTCCGCCTGCTCGGACGCAGCCGGCCCGGACCCCAGCCCGTCCTCTGGGCCGTCTGGCGGCCCGTCCGGCGGACCGTCCGCCGAGTCGTCTGCCGGTCCGGGCCCCGCGACCGGCGCTGCGGGGGACGTCTGCGCCACGCCCGGCCCTGCGGAGGATGCCGAGTTCATGTCGCCGGGTGCGGGGCTGGCGGTGCTGCTGGAGCGGCTGGCCGGGACCGGCGCCGCGATGGGCACGCTGAAGAACCATGAGCTGATCTCGGTGATGATCGGCTGGCGGCGGCTGACCTCCTGGGCGCAGGC
>NZ_JBFATZ010000031.1:0-63688 GCF_040678635.1 Thermopolyspora sp. NPDC052614 | reverse complement strand
TGGTGGAGCTGTCCGGCCAGCTCAGGGTCGTCGCGGTGGCCCTGCACAAGATCGCCAACGATCTGCGCTGGATGGGCTCGGGCCCGCGCGCCGGGGGTGTGCCCGGTGGAGCCGGGCACGATCGGGGCGTCGCCCGCCGCCACCGCCGCGTGGCTGGCGGGCGCGAAGGCGTCCGCGGCGGCGGAGTCGGCGCGGCGGTATCTGGAGACGGTGGTACGGCGGTACGGGGGCCCGGTGCCCTGCGGCCTGCCGATCTCGGTGTTCGAGCGGGCCTGGGTGGTGGGCGGGCTGCTCCGCGCCGGGATCCGCGTCGCCGTGCCGCCCGAGGTGACCGACGATCTGGCGCGCGCGTATGGGAGCACCGGCACGTGGGCCGGTCCCGGCCTTCCGGCCGACGCCGACACCACGTCGGCCGCGCTGTACGCGCTTTACGCGATGCGTTCGCCAGGCCGGCGAATTCCCCCCGACAGCCTGTGGCCCTATCGCGTTCCCACGCATTTCTGTACATGGCAGGGCGAACAGGGATTCTCGGTGAGCGTCAACGCGCACGTGCTCGAGGCGTTCGGCGAGTATCTCGCCGGAAATCCCGATAATCATTCACGTTATACGGCGGAGGTGAACGCGTTATCCGCGCTGCTGGCCGACCGGCAGGATGACGCGGGATGCTGGAATGATCGCTGGCACGCCTCGCCGTATTACGCCACGGCGTGCTGCGCGCTCGCCCTCGCCCGCTACGGCGTCGGAGCCCCCGCCGCGGCGGCGGTCCGCCTCGCCGCCCGCTGGGCGCTCGACACCCAGCGAGAGGACGGCTCGTGGGGATTGTGGCAGGGTACGGCGGAGGAGACGGCGTACGCCCTGCAGATCGTGCTGGCGGTCGCCCCCGAGGACGTGCACCGGTGCAGACGGGCGGTCGGGCGGGGCTACGCCTACCTCCTCGGCGAGGATCTCGAACGGCCGGGCCCGGCGATGTGGCATGACAAGGATCTTTACCATCCCGCGTCGGTGGTCGGCTCCGCGATCATCGCGAGCCTGCATCTCGCGGCCCGCGCGCTATTTCAGCCGTGAAGTCAGACATTTCACGGAAATCTTACTGAAAATAGTCGATACATGGGTTCATCGCTGACTTGGGGCATACCGTTATCTATGTCGATTCTCCTTGAGGGCATTTATCGAAGTTGCTAGGGTGCCGCGAGTATGAGGCGGCGGCAGGCCCTGCCGCTGAATCAGTTCCGGTCCTCGACAACCGTTGATCCCCGACGTGTTGCGAGTCCCCCGATTTTCGCTGGGACGGTGCGATGAGTTCCCGCAACCTGCGGGTGCGGACGAAGATCACGGCTTTGTTGCTGTCTCTCGCCGCACTCTGGATGTTCGCGGCGTGGGTGACGTTGCGCGAGGGCCTGAGCCTGCTCTGGATCAGCACCATCGACCAGAAGACCGGCCAGCCCGGCCTCGTCCTGGTCACCTCCCTCCAGCAGGAACGCCGGCTCACCACGATCTACCTGGCCACCCCCGGCCGCCAGCAGCGGACCGCGCTCGTCGCCCAGCGGGCGCGCGTGGACCGGGCCGCGGCCAACTTCCGGTCCCTGGCCGACGACGACGACGTGCGCGCGGCGGCCAACGACATCCAGGAGCGGCGCATCCAGGAGGCGTTCCGGGTGCTGGACGGCCTCGGCACGAGCCGCGCGTCGATCGACTCCCTGGGCGTGGATCGCGTCACCGCGATGCAGATCTACAACAGGGTGATCGACGGGATGTTCGGCATCTACAACTCCAACGAGGTGCTGAACGATCAGGGCATCGGCCGGGACGCCCGCACGCTGATCGCGATGAACCGCGCCAAGGAGATCCTGACCCGGGAGGACGCGCTGGTCGCGGGCGTGCTGGCGGCGGGCCGCTTCACCGATGACGACTACGCCCAGTTCGTCCAGGCGGTGGGCGCGCAACGCCACGTGCACGCCGAGGTCGCGGCCGAGCTGCCCGACGCCGACCGCGCCCGGTACCAGAACCTGATCAAAAGCGACCTCGCCACCGGCTTCCGGGCCCTGGAGGACCGCCTGATCCAGAACGGCCGGGCCGGCGCGTCCCCCGGCATCAGCGCCGCCCAGTGGCAGGCCGCGGCGGCCCCGCTGCAGAAGGAGCTGGAGAGCCTGCTGCTGGTCGGCATCGATGAACTGGTGGGGCGGGCCACGCCCTTCACGATCGGCGTCATCGTCAGGCTCGTGCTCGCCGGCGGCCTCGGGCTCATCGCGGTCGTCGCCTCGATCATCCTGTCGATCACCACCGCGCGGGCGCTGCTGCAGCAGCTCGAACGGCTCGCGGTCGCCGCACGCGACCTCGCGGAGCGGCGGCTGCCCGGCGTGGTCGAGCGGCTCGGCCAGGGCGAACGCGTGGACGTCGACGCCGAGGCGCCGCCGCTGGAGTTCGGGTCGGACGCGATCGGCCAGGTGGGCCAGGCGTTCAACGACGTGCAGAAGACCGCGATCAGGACCGCCGTCCAGCAGGCCGAGCTGCGGCAGGGCATCCGCGACATTCTGCTCAGCCTGGCCCGCCGTACGCAGTCGCTGGTGCATCGGCAGCTCACCCTGCTGGACGCGATGGAGCGCCGCGAGACCGACGCCGACGAGCTGAAGGACCTGTTCCGCATCGACCACCTCGCCACCCGCATGCGGCGCAACGCCGAGAACCTCATCGTGCTCTCCGGCGCCACGCCGGGCCGGGCCTGGCGCCGCCCCGTGCCGATGATCGACGTGGTGCGCGGCGCGCTCGCCGAGGTCGAGGACTACACCCGCGTCACACTGATGCCGGTCGGCGAGGTCGGGCTCGCCGGCCGCGCCGTCGGCGACGTCATCCACCTGCTGGCCGAGCTGGTGGAGAACGCGGTGTCCTTCTCGCCGCCGTACACGGTCGTGCAGGTCTCGGGCCAGATGGTCGCCAACGGCCACGTGATCGAGATCGAGGACCGCGGGCTCGGCATGAGCGAGGAGGACCTCGCGGCGGCGAACGAGAAGATCGCCAACCCACCGCAGTTCAACCCGGCCAGCACGTCCCAGCTCGGCCTATACGTGGTGAGTCGGCTCGCCGAACGGCACGGCGTCAAGGTGGCGCTCAAGAACTCGCTGTACGGCGGCACCACCGCCGTCGTGCTCCTGCCACGCGAGCTGATCACCCCGATGGGCGAGGCCGAACCGGCGGACGACGACGCGTCACAGGTCGCCGGCGGCATCGCCCGGATCGTCCGGGCCGGCGCCCGGGAGGTCTCGCAGGCCGAGGTGGACGCCTCCGGCTGGGCGCCCTCCGTGCCCGTGCAGCGCGGCGACCTGGAGTCCGCCGAACCGCGCCCCGCCACCGGACCGCGCCGCGCCGCCTCCGGAGCGTCCCGCACGCCCGACCGCCTGCCCACGCGCAGCCGTACCGTGCGGCCCGGAGCGCCCGGGGGGCGTCCTGGGCCGGAGCCCTCCGCCCTGCCGGAACCCGCGGAGTCCACTGATCCCACCGAACCCACAGCACCCACGGAACCCACAGCACCCACGGAAGCCGCAGCACCCACGGAAGCCGCAGCATCCACGGGACCCGCGGAACGTGCGGAACGTGCGGAACCTCGTGAATCTTGGGACGCCGCAGGGAAACCTCCCGCACCCGAACCCGCCGCCGAGCCGGAGCCGCAGGCGCCGGAGATGGAGTACACGCCGGGAGGGCTGCCCTTAAGGGTGCCCCAGGCGAACCTCGTCCCGGCGCTGCGCACCGACGGCCCGATCGGGCGGGACGAGCCGATCGACGACGACGGCCGGTCGCCCGAGGAAGTCCGAAGGATCATGGCAGGTTTCCAGGCCGGCACCCGCCGCGGCAGAACCGACGCGGCCCGGATGCGGGCCGAGCTGGAGGACTCCCACCGCCCCGGGGAGGGCGGCCCGCCGTCCGCCTGACGACGGCGACCGCCCGCAGCAGGCACAGAGAGGACTGAGGCAAGTGGCACAGAGAACAGGTTCGACCGCCGACCTGACCTGGTTGATCGACGACATGATCGTGCGGACCGAGGAGGCCGAGCACGGCGTGGTCCTGTCCAAGGACGGCCTGCTGATGTCCTCGTCCCGAGGGCTCGGCCGGGAGGACGCCGAGCACCTGGCCGCGGTGGCGTCCGGCATCCAGAGCCTGGCCAAGGGGGCGGCGGAGCGGTTCGGCGGCGGTGCCGTACGGCAGACCATCGTCGAGATGCGGTCCGCCTACCTGGTCGTCACCGTGGCGGGCGAGGGCGCGTGCCTCGCCGTACTGTGCACCGAGAACGCCGACATCGGCCTCGTCGCCTACGAGATGGCGATGCTCGTGACGCGCGTCGGCCAGCACCTCAGCTCGGCCGCCCGCGTCTCACAGCCGCCCGGGAAGGGCGATGCCGCGCGATGAGTCCCGAAGAGTTCGCCGAAAACGAGTGGTGGATCGACGCCGAGGCCGGGCCGGTGGTCCGCCCCTACGTCATGACCTACGGCCGCACGCAGCCGGCCCGGGGCAGATTCGACCTCATCTCCCTCGTGGTCGCCATCCGGCGCCCGCCCGCGGCCGAGGCGGGCCTGCACCCCGAGCACCTCAAGATCATGCGGATCTGCCGTGAGCCGACGTCCGTCGCCGAGATCGCGGCCCATCTGGACCTGCCCGCGGGCACGATCCGCGTCCTCATCGGCGACCTGCTCGACCGCAGATACGTCGAGGTCCAGGCGCCGCCCACGCCGAAGCTGACCATGCACGACGAGCGACTCTACAAGGCGGTGCTGGATGGACTCAGAGCGCTCTAAGGGTGCGGCCAGACGGCGCAGGAAGATGCCCACGGCGATCAAGCTGCTGATCGCCGGCGGTTTCGGCGCCGGCAAGACGACGATGGTCGGCTCGGTCTCGGAGACCAGGCCGCTGCGTACCGAGGAGATCCTCACCGACCAGGGCATCGGCATCGACGACCTGTCCGGGGTGGAGGCGAAGAACACCACGACGGTCGCGATGGACTTCGGCCGCATCACGATCAGCGACGACTACGTGCTGTACCTGTTCGGCACCCCCGGCCAGCGGCGCTTCTGGTTCGTCTGGGACGAGCTGTCCCTGGGCGCCCTCGGCGCGGTCGTCCTCGCCGACACCCGCCGCCTCGCCGACTGCTTCCCCTCCGTGGACTACTTCGAACGGCGCGACACCCCCTTCATCGTCGCGGTCAACTGCTTCGACGGCGCCCGCCGCTACGAGCTCTCCGAGGTACGGCTCGCCCTCAACCTGGGCGACGACGTCCCGGTCCTGCTCTGCGACGCCCGTGAGCGAACCTCGAGCAAGCAGGCGCTCATCACCCTCGTCCAGCACGCGATGGCCGTCAACGCCAGGAGGCGCGCGGAGTCCGCGGGGAACGCCGCGACCGGCTGACCTGGCGCGTCGTCCCGCCGCCCGGGTGCGGCGACCGATGTGCGAGAGCGACCGATGTGCGAGAGCGCTGTGAGCCATCTGCCAACGGCGGTCGTTAGCGTCGTGCCCGCCGAGGTGATGGACGAACGGGGAGGAGCGCCATGAGGGAGGCCGCGAGGGGGCCGGCGAACCGGGCGCGAGCCGGAGCGGTCAGGGGGGCATGGATCCGCTCCTCCCCGGCGGGCGCGACCATCGCCTAGGCACGCGGCGTCTGCGGGAGGTCGGCGAGGTCGCCGACAGGGGCGCCGTCGATCTCCCGCAGGCGTTCTCGCAGGCCGGCGGCGCGGGCGTCGCCGTACTCGGTGAGGATCGCCAGCGCCTCCGCCCAGCGGGCGCGTGCGCCGTCCAGGTCGCCGGAGTCGCGCAGCACGCGGCCGAGGTGGTCGAGCACGTCGGCCTCGCCGCGCCGGTCCTCGAACCGCCGCATCAGCTCAAGGGCGCGGCCGAACGAGCCGGCGGCCTCGGCGAGCCGCCCCAGACCGGCCTGCGCGACGCCGATCGTGCGCAGCGCCTCGCCCTGGTGGTAGGGGTCGCCCATCCGGTCGTAGATCGCCAGGGCCGCGCGGGCGCCGTCGAGCGCGACGTCGTGCCTGCCCAGGCCGTTGTCGTTGCGGGCGATGTGGTCGAGCGTCTCGGCCTCCAGCCGCCGGTCGCCGTTGTCCTGGGCGATCGCGAGCGCCTGGTTGTAGCAGCGGATGGACTCCTCGTACGCGCCCAGCCGGAAGTAGGCGGTGCCGAGGTCGGCGAGCACAAACCCCTCCAGGTCGCGGTCCCCGATCCCCCTGGCCAGCGCCAGGGCCTCGGTGTTGCGGGCGACGGCGGCGTCGAGCTCCCCGAGCCGGGCGTGCACCTCGGCGAGGTGATTGAGCGCGCGGCCCTCCTCCTGCGGCTCGCCGTCCCGCCGCGCGGCCTGTGCGGCGACGCGGTGCACGTCCGCCCACGCCGGGCCGGGCACGTGGAAGTCGAAGAAGAACACCAGCACGGCGGCGATGCGCCAGGCGTGCCCGGTGTGGCCGAGCGCGGCGGCGGCGCGTACGGCCGCCATGAGATTCGCCAGCTCGGCCTCGAACCAGCCGACGGCGTCCTCGGGGTCGTCGAAGTCCGGCGGCGTCACGTCGTCCGGCACCGGCTCGGCGGGGATGACGCGATCGCCGGGCGGCAGGTGGCGGGCCGCGTCGCGGGCGGCGTGCAGGTACCAGTCGAGCACGCGGCGCAGCGGCTCGTCGCCGTCCCCGGCCTCGCGGGCGCGTTCGCTCGCGTACGCGCGCAGCAGGTCGTGGAAGTCGTAGCGGCCGGGGGAGCGGGAGCGCAGCAGGTGGTCGGCGGCGAGCCGGTCCAGCAGCCGGGTGGCGGCGGCCTGGTCGGCGCCGATCAGCGCGGTGGCGGCCCCGGTGCCGATCTCCGGCCCCGGATGCAGGCCGAGCAGGCGGAACATCCGCGCGGCCGCGTCGTCCAAGGCGTGGTAGGTCCAGGAGAACACCATGCGCAGGTCGGTGTCGTCGCCGTCGCCGGTGTCCAGCGCGGCCAGCCTGCCGCGCTCGTCGCGTAGCTCCATCGCCAGGCGGCGCAGCGGGGTGTCGGGGAACCGCGCGGCGCGCTCGGCGAAGATGCGCAGCGCGAGCGGCAGCCGGGCGCACCGCTCGACGATCTCGGTCACGGCGGCCGGGTCGTCGGCGACGCGTTCGCGGCCGAGCACCTCGGCGAGCAGCTCGGCGGCCTCCGCGGCGGGCATCTGGTCGAGCACCACGCGGCGCGCGCCGTACTGGACGATGAGCCCGCGCAACTGGTTGCGGCTGGTGACCAGCACCATGCCCCCCGAGCCCGGCACCAGCGGCGCGACCTGCTCGCTGCCCCCGGCGTTGTCGAGCAGCAGGAGCACGCGGCGGCCGGCGAGCAGGGTGCGCAGCAGCGCCGAGCGCTCGTCCAGGCCGACGGGGACGCGGTCGGCGGGGGTGCCGAGCGCGCGCAGCAGGGTCTCCAGCGCGGCGGCGGGCTCGACCGGCCTGCCGTGGCCGTAGCCGCGCAGGTCCAGGTAGAGCTGGCCGTCCGGGAAGCGGTCACGCACCCGGTGCGCCCAGTGCACGGCGAGCGCGGTCTTCCCCGCGCCGGCCGTCCCCTGCAGGGAGACGATCACCGGTGGGCGGTCGGCGTCGGGGGAGTCGCCGAGCGCCTGGTCGAGCAGGCGATCCAGGGCGGCCAACTCGGCCCGCCGACCGGCGAAACCGGGAATGTCCGGGCGAAGCTGGCGTGGCACCGGGTTCTCCCCGGCGGGATGTGCCCCTGGATGCGCGCCCGGTTGCGTACCCGCCGCCGTCGGACCCGCCGGTAGCGGCCCGGCCCCGCGCGTCTCCGGTGTCTCCTGGGGACGCCTCGCCGCATGGGCGTCCGCGGTGAGGCCGTCCTCCGCCCGGACGCCCGCGCCGGGGAAGATCTCGGCCGGGGAGGTCACGGTGGGGGAGGTCACGGTGGGGGCGTCCGTCGCCCGGATGTCCGCCGGGGAGGCGTGGGAGGCGGTCGCCTCTCCCCAGCCGCCCCCGTACGGCCCCGCGCCCGCGGACGGCCCCGTCGGCGGCTTGAGCGCCGGATCGTCGGTGAGAATCGCCTGGTGCAGGGCGCGCAACGCCGGACCGGGATCGACGCCGAGTTCCTCGGCGAGCACCTCGCCCAGCGTGTGGTAGGCCCGCAGCGCCTCGGCGGTGCGCCCGGATCGGTAGAGCGCGAGCATGAGGCGCTCCCACAGCGGCTCGCGCAGCGGATGGGCCCGGGTCAGCTCATGCAGCCGCGGCACCAGTTCGCTGTGCCTCCCCGCCTCCAGGCACAGATCGGCCCACTGCTCCTGCGCCCGCAGCCACTCCTCGGTGAGCGGCTCGACCTCGTCGCGATGCAACGCGATCGAATCCACGTTCGACAACGGCGGGCCGTGCCACAGTCTGACCGCCTCGGACAGCGTGTCGGTGGCGGCGGCGCGGTCGCCCGCGGCGATGGCCGACCGGGCGACCGCGGTCAGCTCGCGGAAGCGCACCAGGTCGAGCGATTCGGCGTCGACCGCCACTCGGTAGCCGTCCTGGGCCGTGAGCAGGAGATTCCGCAGCTCCGGCAGACGACGCAGGCGATTGATATAGCTCTGTACGGTCGCCCGCGCCCGGTCCGGATCGTCGGGTTCATCCCACAGCCAGCTCGCCAGCCGACTCACCGGGACGGTCTCTCCGGCGCGCAGCAGCAGGCCGGCCAGCACGATCCGCAGTTTGTTGCCGCCGATCGACACCTCCTGGCCGTCCGCGGCTGTCATGGCCAACGGGCCCAGCACCCGAAATTTCACGAAACCATCCATTAAGGGAGTTATCCGACAACCTGGATTATCTCGCCAATGCACGTTACCGGTTGCCCTTTTCGCACGGTACGGCCCCACCCGATATGTGACAAACTTTGATGATGCCGCCTGTTTTGGCGGCAGCAGCGCTATGATCACCATCCGCCCGCTTCACCACGATATGGACTATGAGAGGCCCAGGCGTGTCTGACACAAACCAGAATTGGAGTTGGGCCAAGTACCGCGATGATGAGCACGAAGTTCGCGTACCCCCAGGGATCGATCCCAGCAAGCCGAGCGTGGCCCGCGTCTATGACTTCGTGCTCGGCGGCAAGGACAACTTCGCCGCCGACCGCGAGTTGGGCGAGGCGATCCTGAAGACCGTTCCCGAAGCGCCGGCGATGGCCCGCGCCAGTCGCATGTTCTTGCGCCGCGCGGTGACGTACCTGGCGCGCGAGGCCGGCATCCGGCAGTTCCTCGACATCGGCTCCGGTTTGCCCACCCAGGGGAACGTCCACGAGATCGCCCACGAGGTCGATCCGACCGCCCGCGTCGTCTACGTGGACAACGACCCGATCGTGCTCGCCCACGGCCGCGCCCTGCTCGCGGACAACAACACCACCACGGTCATCCAGGCCGACCTCCGCGACCCCGAGGCCGTGCTCAACCACCCCGGCGTGCGCGAGTTCATCAACTTCGACGAGCCGCTCGGCCTGCTGTTCATGGCGATCCTGCACCACCTGAACGACGACGAGGATCCCGGCGGCATCGCCGCCCGCTTCCGCGAGGTCCTCGCCCCGGGCAGCCATCTGGTGATCTCCCACTTCTGCAACCCCGGCGAACGCAACCCCGCCGCCGCCCAGATCGCCGTCGACAGCGAACGTCTCTTCGCCGAGCGCCTCGGCACCGGCCGTTTCCGGACCCCCGAGGAGATCGCCGCCTTCTTCGGCGACATGGAACTCATCGAGCCCGGGCTCGTCTCTCCGCTGGAGTGGCGCATGGACCCCGAGGAGGCCGCCCTCCTCCTGCCGCCCAACGACATCTACAACAACATCCTGGCGGGCGTGGGCCGTAAGAACTGACCCATCGCCGCGGACACGAGAACGCCCCCGCCGCCCGGACCGGCGCGGTACGTGCGGCGCGGGGCGCGGGATGAGACATCGCGATCCCGGCGAGGGCGCCTCGGCGGGGCCGTTGTGCGCGGACCGGCCGAGGTCAGTTCGTGCCCAGTCCCGCGTCGCGGGCCAGCATGATCGCGGTGGCGCGGTCGCGCACCTGAAGCTTGGCGAAGATCGAGCCCATGTGGTTGCGCACGGTCTTCTCCGCGACGAACAGCCGCTGGGCGATCTGCCGGTAGGTCAGGCCCCCGGCCAGCAGGTCGAGGATCTCGCGTTCCCGGTCCGTGAGGGTCGGGAACGCGTCTCTCGCCGGAGCCGTCCCGAGGCTGGTGAACAGGCGTCCGAGACATTCGGCCATGCGCGGGCTGAACACCGCCCCGCCCCTCCCGACGGTGTGCAAAGCGTGCAGGACCTCCTCGCGGACCGCGCCCTTGAGCAGATAGCCCCGGGCTCCGGCCCGTATCGCCGCCAGCAGGTTGTCATCGTCCTCGGACATCGTCATGACCAGGACGCGCACATCGGGATGGGCGTGCGAGAGCCGGCGAATCGTCTCGATGCCCGACTGCCCCGGCAGGCCGAGATCCATGATGACCAGGTCAGGGCCGGTACGCGCCGCTTCCGTCAGCGCGTCCTCGCCCGTGGCCGCCTGAGCCACGACCGTGAAGTCGTCGTCCAGATCCACCGCCGCGGCGAGCCCCTCCCGGAAGAGCGGGTGATCGTCGACCAGCATCACCCGCCAGACCGGCATATTCCTCGCCCCGGCCTGTCCATCGGGCGCATCGGCGAATTCACTCATCGTGATCCTTGTCGCTGTTCGTGTGGGTGCCGGTTCCGACCGGAGTGATGCGAGAGATCGCGGCGGGGCCGCCGCCCGAAAGGGCTGCCGCGCTCACGCATGGATTGATTCGTGCCCCGCCATCGGCGCAGATGTCGATCTTGGCACCGACAACGGCACCGTTGCCGGGGGAGTCTGAGGCATTGCCGGTGATCGTGCCGGTGCCGGTAGTGATGGGGTCCGAGCCGATGCCGATGAGGTCCGTGCCGGTGATTCTCGGGAGGAGTCGCGGGGCGCCGCTCAGGTCCGTGCTCGGCCTGATCGGGAGGGTGGCGCTCACGATCGTGCCCCGGGGGCCGCTGTCGATCAGGGACGTTCCGCCGATCTCCTCGGCGCGTTCCACGATCGAACCGAGGCCGGTCCCCGCGACGGCCTCGGCGTCGAAACCGGTCCCGTCATCGGTGACGGTGACCGAAAGGCCCCCGGGGCAGGGGGCGAAGACGACCTCCACCCGCCCGGCCCTGGCGTGCCGGACGGCGTTGGTCACGGCCTCGGCCGCGATGCGGTAGGCCGCGGTCTCCACCGCGGGCGGCAGGGCGGGCAGCGAGTCGTCCGCGCAGGTCACCGTGATCCGTACGGCATCGGTGCTCAGCCGGTGCGCCAGAGTCCGCATGGCGACGAGCAGACCGTGTTCCACCAGAGCGGCGGGCGTCAGCCCGGCGGTGATGCGCCGCAGCTCGGTCAGCGCCTCACCGAGCACGTCGGTGGCCAGCCGCAACTGTTCGGAGGCCAGCCGTAACCGCTCGGACGCCTGCTCAGCCTGCTCGGACACCCGCCCGGATACCTGCCCAGACCTTTGCCCGGACATTTGCCCAGACCTTTGCCCGGACATCTGCTCGGACGCCACCGAATCCACCGCGCCGCACGCCTGCGCGATCCCCAACCGCAGTTGCACGGCCGCGAGCTGCGGCCCGAGCCCGTCATGAATTTCCCGCCGCAGCCGCCGCCGCTCCTCCTCGCGGGCCAGCACCAGACGCTCCCGGGCGGCCTGCGCCTCCTCGCCCAGCCGCAGCGCGGCCAGCGCCGGACCGGCCTGGTCGGCGAGGAGCGACAGCAGGTCGGTGTCGCGTTCGCTGGGCGTGCTCGCCCCGTCACGCGCCACCATGAGCCGCCCCGTCACCTTCCCGTGGTGCCGCAGCACGAAAACCTGCCGAGGCTCGGTCACGGGCGCGCCGAACGCGGCCAGCCGCCGAGGCCCCGACCGCGTGTCGATCTCGACCACCGCCCCGGACAACCCCAGGTCCTCCACCACGCTCCGGCAGATCTGCTCGGGCACGTCCTCCGGATGCGGGGCCAGCCGCAGCCGTACGGCCAGCGCCCGCGCGGCCTCATGCGGCCGGGCGCGAGGCCCGTAGAAGGCCCGCTCCACCGCCAGCGATGTCCGCCGCACGATGGGCCTGACGATCCAGCCGACCACGAACGCACCTCCCGCGACGGCGAAGGTCATCGTCTCGCCATCGGACGGAAACGCCGCCCACACCAGTACGGCCGCGCACACGGCGACGGCGGCCAGGATGGTGAGCACGAAGGTGTCGGCCAGCCGATGGCAGGTGGCGCGTTCAAGCCGCCACATGCCCGTCCGCGCGGCCATCAGGCAGATCATGGCGATCCACACGATGCTTCCCACGGCCCGGGCCGCCACGGTCGGCACGGACCCGCCCACGTCGGACAGCAGCAGAAAGCAACAGACCGGATAGGCCCCGGCGAGCAGCGCGCCCACCCGCCGGTCGCGCCGTCCGGATGTGCCCACGGCGCGCCCGACCAACTCGGCCGTCACGCAGACCGTCACCACCCACCTCGCCCACCACAGAATCTCCTGGGCGGGATACAGCAGTTCCGCCGCCCACTCGCTCACGGCCGTCTCGGACCAAGGGCTGAAGAACGGGGGAGCGCCGGGCACGCTGAGCGCCCACACCGCGGCGTGCCCCCCGCACGCGGCCCCGGCGGTCGCGACGACCACCCAATGCCGCCGCCGCAACGGCGGATCACCAAGCAGGCACAGGACCAGGAGCAGCACGGTCAGGGGCCGCCCAGCGATTCCGATCGCTCCGAGCAGAACCATCGCCGTGCCCTCCGCCGCCGCCCCGCCGCCGTACGAGGCGAGCAGGTCGAACATGGCGGAGGGCACGATCCACACGGCGCCGGCGGCCAGCAGCACACCCGCCCGGTGCCCGGACCGGTCGGCGAGCAGGAACACCGCGACCACGCACACCGGCACGCCCACCAGCAGCCGGGTCACCTCGTCCGTAATCTCCGGCGGCGAGTAGTACATGGCGAGCCACTGCTCCTCGGCCCGCAGGACGACCCCGAGCCTGACCGCGAGCACGGCGATGACGAGCGCACCGGCCACACCGGCCACCCGCACCGCCCGATGGTGCGAGCGAACGGAGATGACCGCCGAATCCGCACTCGCCGAATCCGCGCTCATCGCACATAGAGCTCCCAGGCCGAGAACCGTGCGGCTTGCGTACACAGGTGCTTACTCCAGCGTCTGGCGTACTTTTCGCGCCAATCCCGCTCACAGCTACTCTTAGAGAAATAGGAGCCTATGCGGGTCCAGGCTGCCTCGGGAGATCCGGCCTGCGCGGCCGGACCCGCACCCGTGGTCGCCGTGGTGACGGCAAACGCCGCGACTGCAAGGAACATTTTCGACGAAAGGCGCATTCCACTCCTCCGCGATGGCGCGACGAGCATCAATCGGGATACGCCTGAAACTCTACCTGTCCCCGGGTCCGCCGAGCGGTACCGGCCCTTTTTATCGTGGATCAACCCATGAAAAGGCCGCCGTAATCGACCCTGAATTGCATGGGTTGCTAACTTATAGGCTACTAGCTCGCTGATGGGTTATTATGCCCGCGTCGTGCTCAGCGATCGGTCCACAGCACCCAGAAGGCGGAGGCCGCGTCGCGCGCGCAGTAGTACCTCGACCACAGCCCTTCGGCCGCCCCTCGCGCGCCTGCCGCGATGCACCTGGCATAAGGCCAGTACTTGCCCCGCTCGACGCCTGCGGCGGTGTCGGCGGCGGCGGGCGACGCGCCGACTCCTAGCGCCCCCGCGACCACGAGTCCGGCGATGAATACCGACATACCCTTCATGTATATAGCTCCTTTGCTGTCAGTAAAAGACACGGGAGGGTCCGAGGGATAGCCGCGACGATTCTTGACGCGATGGCCGACCCTGGTCGTCTCCGCCCACCTGAAAGGTCGCCTTATTGAGCGGAGCGTCGTTCACCGCGCGGTCGACGTGTCGGAGAAGTCGACGGCAGCGGTCCTTGGGGAAACGGACGCGGATTTGCCCGAGGACCGCTGCCGCCAGGTCGGCGTCCGTGCGTGCACGCATCACGGAGAGGGTGCGCCGACCGGCTCTGATGTCAGTCAGTCCACAGAACCCACTGCAGGGTGCCCCTCGAGCAGTGGAACTGCGTCCAGTGCCCCCGCCCGATGCCGTCATGGCCGGCCTGCTGGCAGCCGCTGAAGGTCCAGTACTTGCCGCGCAGGTTGGGCAGGTTCCCGGGCAGGCGGAGGCTGGCGGATCCGGCCGTCGCGCTCGCCTTGGCGGTGTCGGCGACGGCGGCGGCCGGCGACGCGCCGACCCCCAACACGCCGGCGGCGACGAGCCCGGCGACGGCCAGAGAGATGCGCTTCATTAGCGTTCCTTTCGCAGGCATTGAGTCACCGGCGGATCATTCGCTGACCGCTGTCCGCCGGATTCGGACAACCAAAGCCTCCGCCGCCCGATGACCCAGGCACATGAGCCATCCGCCCCGTCCGCGCCCGCGCGCTGCCCAGGCACACCTGGGCGTCAACCCCCACACGGCCAGGACGGCCGGTGAGATCTCTTCTCTAACGAAGGATGTCCGAAATGCGATGACCTGCGCCACCTAGTGGCGCAGGTCATGGAGCACCTCGTGACTACGAGTGGGCCTTCAGATCGGCAATGAACGTGTGCCACTCGTTGTGGGTGAAAGTAAGGACCGGCCCGCTGGGGTTCTTGCTGTCTCGGACGGCGACGACGTCGTGAAGGTTGTCGGCGACCTCGACGCACTGCGCGCCGTTGCCGCCAGAGTACGAGGACGTGCGCCAGGCGGCCATGCTCATGTCCATTCATGTCTCGCTTTCTCGATCATTTCTAGCGATATGCGCTCAGGATACGCATACAGGCGTATCATGTCATAGCGACTCCAGATGGAGCTGACGATGTCGGGATCGTCGGTGACCTGTCCCTCCGCCGATGAATCGGCAAGGATCGCATCCGCTTCCCCGTTCGGTAGTTCGGCTATCGTGAATGCTCCCAGCATGCCTGCCAGACATTGCGTGTCGACCACCTGAATGGAGATCGTTGGGAGGCTTGCCATCTGGAGTAGGTGGGCAAGCTGCTCTCGCATCACCTCTGCTGTGCCTACGCGGCGGTGCAGCGTGTATTCGTCGATCAGGGCCATGTATGACGGAGGGTTCTTCTTGGCGAGCACCCGTTGACGCTGTAGCCGTGAAGTGACGCGATCGTCCACCTCCTCGGGCGTAATGCGGGGTTCTTGACCGAAGACGCACCGCGCGTATGCCTCGGTCTGCAGCAGGCCAGGGATGAGGAGAGGGTCCCAAGACCGAAGGACGACGGCGACAGGTTCTATGTCGTCTACCCAATCGAGGAACCACGCCTGTCCTGCCGGATAGGAAATGATGCGTCGGTAGAGGCCGACGAAATACTGCCTTTCGGTCAGGCCGAACAGTTCGTCCAACCTCTCCGCGTTTGATCTCGATGGCACCCTTTTGGCTATCTCTATCCGGCTTACCTGAGTCTGAGTGCAGCCGAGGCGGGCGGCCACCGCCGACTGGGTCAGTTCGGCCGCCTCGCGGAGGCGGCGCATCTCGGTGCCGAATTTGATTCGCGGAGATGAAGGGTCTAGTGGGGATACTGAGGGGTCTATGTCCATTTTGGGCCTTCGGGTAAGGGGGGAGCCAAGGGGCTAGAGGTTTTTATTACCACACGCGGCCCAGGGAGACCCTTCATTGACGTCAACAGGTCTGTGCTGGCTTTCGAAATCGCGTATGAAAAGCCCGTGGTCGGGACAGCCTAGGTGCACCGCATCATCTGGCGGTTTCGAGGAGATGGGTTATTACCCCAAAAAAACGGGTGAATCGAGTAGACGTATGAGCAGAATCGCACTCCCGCCTTCCACGGCGACGCCATCCGCAGCCGACGGCAGGGGGATCCGATGAGCGCGAGTGCCGAGGCCGCCGAGCCGCTCGGGCTGCTCGGCCGGGTGGACCTGCCCGGGGTCCCCGAGTCCGTCGCCTGTGCGCGTGAGTACGTCCGGCAGGTGCTCGCCGGCGCGCGCTACCGGGAGTGGGACGACGTCGTCCTGCTCGTCAGCGAGCTGGTGTCGAACGCCGTACGGCACTCGGACTCGGGCCGCAGGCCGGACGGGCGGGTGACGGTGACGCTCGCCCACGTCGGGGACGTGATCCATGTGGAGGTGCTGGACGCCGGCTCCCCTGCGAACGCTCCGCTCGACCCGGGCGAGCTGGACCTGGACGGCGAGGGCGGGCGTGGGCTGTGGCTCGTCAACGAGGTGTCCGCCGCGTGGGGCTGGCACGAGGTCCCCGGCGGACGCGTCGTCTGGTTCCAGACCGAGCACAACCGGTGACCGACTCGTGTGGTCCGGCCATCGCGGTCTTCCTGCTGCCGGCCTCCGAGCGGTCCCGGCCAGCACGCCTGATGCACTCGTCAGTGGGGTGTGTCGTCAATATCGTGATGGGCGTGCGTATTCCGACCCTGCGCACCAGCGCGCGTGTTCTGGTCGTCGACGCCGCCGCTCGTGTGCTGCTGTTTCGCGGGTACGGCGGGGGCACTCGCCGTACCCGGCCGGAATGGACCGCGCCCGGCGGGCGGGTGGGGCCGCGCGAGCCGCTGGCCGTCGCCGCGGCGCGCGAACTGCGGGAGGAGACCGGTCTGGCCGTGGCCCCCGAAGAGCTGGGGCGCGCGGTCGCGGTCGGCGTCGGGGCGTGGCGTGTGGACGATGAAGTCCTGCTCGGTCTCGACTGGCATTTCTACCTGGGGGTGCGTGAACTTCAGGTGGATTCGTCGGGCTGGGACGTGTACGAGCGTGAGATGATCACGGGATTTCGCTGGTGGAGCACCGCGGAGATCAGACGTTCGGATGAACGGATCTTCCCCTATGGACTCGCCGAGCTGATCGACCACCTGGTCCGCGGCGACGTGCCCCCGCTGCCCGAGGTGCTGCGTTCTCCCTGGTGATCGGGTTTCACGGTTTCATGCCAAAAGGGGGCCGTGCACGTCTGTAAGGACCGGGGCGGCTGTTGCGAGAGTGGGTGGCAAGGTCCGCTCCCCAGAGAGACGCATCCCGCATGGAACCGATCTCAACGTCCCTCATCCTCGTTGGTGCTCCCTTAGTGCTCAACGCCATCCAGACGTACCTCAGCAACCGAAACGCGACCAGGAACCTGGAAGCCCAGGTCGCGATGAACGAGGAGCGGCTGGCCGCGCAGTTCCAGATGGACGAGACGAGACGGGAACTGTCGGTGCACGATCTCGCGCGACGCGCCCAGCTCGGCCGGGCGCAGGTGGTCGCCGGTCTCGCCTCGACCGGAGTCTCGGCCCTCGTGCAGATGCAGAACGGGAAGAGGCAGCGGGACCTGCAAGCGCATCGGGCGGCTGATCGACGGCTGGCGGCCGGACTCCCTCGACCCGAGGAACCTGCACCGGCCGATCGCCTTCACGCTGCTCCAGCACATCCGGACGCAGGCGGCGGCCGGGAAGATGAGGATCACGAATGCGATGGCCGAGCGGACCGAGGCCGCGCAGGAACACGCGGAACTACGCAGTCGCCTGTTCGGCGGGTTCTTCCACCGCTCCCGTCTGGCGGCCCTGCACGACATCGTGACCGAGGCCGACGACGTCATCGCCGGGGAGGGCGCGCTGCAGGCGGTGCGGGAAGAGCAGATCGACAGGCTGTTCGAGCTGGTCGGCGACGCCCCCATCCTGCGGGACGGGGTGCTCACCAACCTCGACTTGGAGGAAGACGATGAGTGACGACCGGACCGGCTGGGCCCCGGTCGTCGTCAGCCGTACGCACCTGTCGGACACGTGGTGGCGGGCCCAGCCGGTTGATCTGAACGGTGAGTGGCGGATTCGGCTGTGGCGCGCCGTTCTGGGCCGCGGCCAGGCACATCGGCTCCAGGAGGGGAGCCGGTTCCTGCTCGCCAGGAACCGGGAGGGGCGAGTGCTGGTCGCGGTCGCGGACATGACGGGAAAGTTCGTGCCCGAGTTCGCCGCCGACCGCGTCGGACGGGCGTTGCACGGCATGGTCGGCTGGCTGTCGGAGGGCCCGCCCGCCGCCGCGGAGATCCCCGCACTCGCGTGGCTGAGAACCGAGGGGCGGCGGGTCGCGGCGGAGTGCTTTTCGGAATTCGTGCGCGATGTCTGGATGGCCCGTGACGACCTGTCCATGGGCCGGCCCAGGACCAGCGAGTACGGCCCCGCCCCCTGGCCGGCCGCGGAGACCGGCGAGGCCCCGCCGCCACCCGCTTGGCGCGAAGGCCACGTGACCGCGCTTCCCGAGGAGCGGGCCGAGACTCTGTGGGCGGCCCTCGCCTCCACCGGCGAACCGTACGTGGTGGTCACCGGGTGGCCCGCGGCGCATATGGCCGACCTGTCGATGCTGACCCACCTGACCGCGGCGACCGTGACCGCCGAGACTCACCTGCCGGTCCCGGCCAAGGAGGATCCGCGGCAACGATCGTCCGGTACGACCGAATCGGGCGAAGAGCGGGGGCGAGCGAGTGGACGGAGCACGGCGGAGCAGGCCAGGGGCGAGGTGACGAGGAGGAACGCGATCCCCACCGGGGTCAAGGTCGCCGCAGGCTGCGGAGCACTTTGCCTCCTCGTTCCCGGGCCCGCGCTCGTCAAGGTCGTAATCGCCGGCGGAGCGTTCGTGGTCGCGTTGACCGCCCATCGGCTGATCGGAGACGCCCACGCACGCCTGCGCGCGTTCAAAGACGCCACACGTCCGATCCCGCAACCGTTCGCCGGAACGGCCCCCGGCCTCCATCAGGAGCCCAAACGCCGCAAGGCGGCGGCCCCGGACACCGAGGAGTTGCTGTGATATTTCCCTATGAACCTGCCGAAATCGAGCCCTTCGACGCCGTACCCGGATTGCCGTGCGCCGACTCGTTCGACACGCCCGGTGTTCCTGTCGAGGTCGACTCTGGTGACGTGCCCGAGGTACGGTTCGGCGCCGGTGGCTACTCGGGCGTTTACGACGGTGTCCCCGACTGCTGGTTCAGCAGCGACGGCTACGTCTACGCCCCGGACGGGACGCGGATCGGAGCCTGCTGAAGGCGCGAGGCCGGGACGCCTCAGTCCAGCCGGTCGAGCAGCCTGACCTGGTTGATCGCCCAGACCACGCTGATCAGCTGAGTGTAGTTGGAGACCATCCGGCGGGCCGGAGCCTCCATGAGCGTCCTGCGCAGCGGCCGGCCTCGGCCCTTCAGCGCCGCCGCGACGAGATCGAACGTGGCGATCGTGTGCAGCCTCATGTACTCGCGCCAGCCGAACGAGTCGTCCACCGTCTGGGCGTGCTCCCGCCTGGCCGTCTCCGGGTCGTTCAGGTAGCGCGTGAGCTCGACGGGTATCCGGGCGAGCGTGCCGTACGAGTGACGGAACTGCCGCAGCCGCCACGGGGCGTGGACACCTCCCACGGGCCCGAGGATCGGAAGATGGCCGCGGGGCGCCGAGAGGGAGAACCGCGCCTCGGAGTAGAAGATCCAGCGGTCGGTCCACCAGCCGACGGCTCTGCCGAAGGAAAGCAGGTCACGCCGATTCCGCCGGAGGGCGTCCAGTTGGGGGGTGAACCCGAAACGCCCGTCGCTGTGGTGCCGCCAGAGCCGGTCGATCGCGTCGAGATCCTCGCGGGCGATGTCGTCGATCTCCTCCACGCGGATCAGATGCGCCCGCGAGGTGTTCGGATCGCCGCCCGCCGCCGCCCAGAGCATCCGAGCGCTCTCCCTGTCGGCCTCCTCCCAGCGCCTCGCCGTCAGAAGATCGTCGAGAGGCTGGAGATCCAGCCGCCGGGACGTTCGCGGCGGGAGGTGAACCGGCCCCCGGTACGGCGGCAGCCTGCCGATCTCGTGGATCTCGCGAAGTCTGGCGATGAGGTAGGCGCTGTCGTGCGGCCCGAACTTGGTCCGGTACGGCACGGCCTGACGTTTGCTCAGGTCCTTCAGCTCGTCGGGCAGCTCATCGGCGAGCGGCAGCGGCGTGCCGTTGAGCAGCACGGGTATCACCCGGATCCCGGCGGCGAGTGATCGCGCCACCTCCGTGCGCACCCAGTCTCCCGGGTCGTCGATGCGCCGGCCGGGGGCGGTCCCGCCGGCCCAGCGCGGACCGATGATCACAAGCAGCACGCAAGTACGGTCGAGCGCGTCGTGAATGACATCGTCGAACGGAGTCCCCGGGGGGATCGATCGGCCGGACCGGAACACGTAATCGTCGCCGAACTCCTTGCGGAGCACCGTGTCGAGATGGTCGGCGAGCACATCCCCGTCCCCGGTGCGGAAGCTGATGAAGATGATGTTCCGTGTCGCCGGAATCACCCGGGCTCCAGCAGGAGGGGCAGTTCCGACCAGAGTTCCGCCACGGCCGAGTCGGCCCGACGACGGCGGATGACGGCGGATGACGGCGGCGAACGCCCTGAGGTCGGCCCTGACGGTCGCGGAGTCGACGAGGCGGATGTCCTCCAGCGCCTCGGTCGCCACGGCGCCGGCCCGCCGCGTGTCACCCGCGTCGGCCAGGGCGAGCGCCTGCCGTACCGCGAACCTGGCCCGGGAGCGGCGGGAGAGCGCGGAGATCGCGGGCATGGCGGTGGCGAGAAGATCCGCGGCCTCCTCGGGGCGGCCGAGGTCGTGCAGGCACCAGCCGCGGACCAGATGGGTCATCAGGCCGACGGGCACCGAGGTGCCGAGCAGCCTGCCGGTGTCCGCTTCGGTGTTCACCGAGCCGTCCCGGCCGGCCTGCTCTCAGAGCGTGTGCGCGTGCTCGATCGCGGAGGCGCATAGGGTGGCCTCTCCGGCCAGCGCGTGCCCTTGCGCCGCCCGAAGGGCCGCCAACCAGCGCACACGAGGGGAAATGGCGTGCATGGCCCGTACCCGTTCGGCGAGTTCGACGGTCTGCTTCGCTCGCCCGTCGTAGAGGGTGACCAGGGCGCGCCGTACATTGGCGTACTCGGCCAGGTCGCGATCCCCGTATTCCACCGCGAACTCGACCGCCCGATCCGTCCACCAGTTCGCCGCGGCGGCGTCGCCTGTCTCCTGAGCCATCCATCCGGTGAACTCGGCCGCGCGTGCGGCGAGCGCGAGCAGGGCCTTGCGGGACCGGCCACGGCTGCGCGCAAGCACGGCGCGCAGCGCGTGTACTTGAGCGATCGCGATCGGCACGACGGTCGCGGGCGAGGCGACCCGCCCGAGCCGGATCGTCGCGTCGAGCAGCGCGGACTGCGCTTCCAGATCGCCGGACACGGCCGCGAAGCGGAGCAGGATCGGCCGCCCGGACATGACCGCGCCGAACTCGCCGTTGCCGTCGGCGGCCAGCCGGATCGTCCACTCCACGTCAAGGGGCGGCGCGACCTCGTCGCGCCGGTGTGTGGCACGCCGTCGTCCGGTGACGGCGCCGAGGGCGATGAGCTCACCCTCCGCCCGCAGAACCGCGTCGCAGCGGCGGGCCAGATCGGGCGAGGGCCGTCGACCGGCTTCAATTTTGGAAAGATGGCCCTTGCTAAACCCGGTTTGCGCGGCAAGATCGGCCAGGGACAACCCGCGTTGAGGAGCCTGCGACGACGTAACTCCCTGCCGAACGAAGAAGCCGTCATCGGCGCCTTTCCTGGCATTCTGTTAAGCAGTCACATAATTCTGATCAGACAGAGTAGTCATCGATTGGAACGTTACCAAGCGCCTCTGGTCGTTTTCGCATAGTTGTACGGGATTAGTCGACGCTTCTGTCATGGCGAGGGCGGGGACGTCGGCGGCACCATGTCCTTGGCACCGTTCTTGGCACCGTTCTTGGCACTGTTCTTGGTGCCGCCGCGACAAGTCACGGCCGGTTATTCGGCCGGTCCAGCGGCACGGTCACAGCCAGCCGCTCTTGCGCAGGAGCCGGTAGACGATGATCACGGCGATGACCATCACGCCCAGGGTGAGCGGGTAGCCGAGCACCCAGTGCAGCTCGGGCATGTGATCGAAGTTCATGCCGTAGATGCCGGCGATCATCGTGGGGACGGCGATGAGGGCGGCCCACGACGAGATCTTGCGCATATCGGCGTTCTGCTGCATGGCCGCCTGGTTCTGCTCGCGGCCGACCAGGGCCAAGTGTGCGCTCAGGGCGCTGGTGAGCAGCTCGTTGTGCTCGTCGACCTGGGAGTCCACCCGCAACAGATGGTCGAGCACGTCACGGAACTGCTCGCGGGTGTCGGCGCACAGGGGAACCCGTCCTTTGACGATCTCCTCCAGGACCGGGATCAGGGGGTCCTGGGCGGTGCGGAACTCCAGCACCTCGCGCTTGAGCGAGTAAATGTCGGCGGTGGCGTCCTCATGCCCGCCGCTGAAGACGCGGTGCTCCAGCGCGATGAGGTCGCTCTCGATCTCGTGGGTGATCCGGGAGTAGGTGTCGACGATGTGGTCGCAGACCGCGTACAGCACCCCGGCGGGACCGGCGGCCAGCAGATCGGGGTCGGATTCGACGCGTCGGCGCACGACGTCCAGCGGGGCGGCCTGACCGTGGCGGACGGTGATGACGAAGTCCCGGCCCAGGAAGACGTTGATCTCGCCGACCTCGATGTCGGAGGTCTTCTCCACGTACAGCAAGGGCTTGATCACCACGAACAGTGTGTCGTCGTAGCGTTCGAGCTTGGCCCGCTGGTGGGCGTCGATGGCGTCCTCGACCGCCAGCGGATGCAGTTGCAACTCGCCGGTGATCAGGTCGAACTCCTCCTGGGTGGGCTCGTGCAGGCCGATCCAGACGAAGCAGTCGCCCCGGGCGCGTGCGGCGGTGAACGCGTCGCTGATGTCGCCTTTGATGGTCTCGCGTACGCCGTCGCAGTAGATCGCCTGGTCCACAATCACAGGCGGTATTGTCGCGCACCCGAGGGATTCGCCCATCCTCGTCAGAAACGCGTTGAGACAGGGCGGCTTGGGACCCGCTGTCGTCGAACGCCTACACCTCGCCCTGGGTGGATTGACCTGTTTGTTGGTGAGATGAGGTACTCCGGGCGGTATGGCGGGGTACGAAAGCGGCATGGGGGGATTGCCCGCCTATCGGCCCATGATGGCGCAGCTCGGATCGTTGCCCGAGGGGGACGCGCGGTGGGCGTACGAGATGAAGTGGGACGGCGTGCGGGCGCTCGCGTACGTCGAGGGCGGGCAGGTGCGCCTGTACTCCCGCAACGGCAACGACGTCACGGCCGCGTATCCCGAGTTGGGCGAGTTGGGGCGGGCCGTCGGCGGGTGGCCGTGCGTGCTCGACGGGGAGGTCGTGGCGTTCGACGAGCAGGGGCGGCCGCGGTTCAACGCGTTGCAGCCGCGCGTGCATCAGCGCGATCCGGCCAAGGTGCGCCGGCTTATGACGCTCGCCCCGGCGACGTACTTCCTGTTCGACGTGCTGCACATGGGCGACGATCCGGTGATCGGGCTGCCCTACACCGAACGGCGGACGCTGCTGGCGAACCTGGTGCGGCCGGGGCCGCGCTGGGACGTGCCCCCGTATCTGGAGGGTCCGGCGGGCCAGGTGCTCGACCAGTCGCGACGGCTCGGCATCGAAGGCGTGGTCGCCAAGCTGGCCGGGTCGCCGTACCGGCCGGGGCGGCGCAGTCCCGAGTGGCGCAAGGTGAAGAACTTCCGCAGTCAGGAGGTCGTGATCGGCGGCTGGAAGCCGGGGCAGGGGCGCCGGGCGAACATGATCGGGTCGCTGCTGGTGGGCGTGTACGAGATCGGGTTGCTGCGGTACGCCGGGCACGTGGGCACCGGGTTCACGGACGCGACGCTGCGGCGGCTGGAGGAGATCCTGCGTCCGCTGGAGCGGCCGGTGAGCCCGTTCGACGAGCCGGTGCCCCGGGAGTTCGCGCGGGACGCGCACTGGGTGGAGCCGCGGATCGTGGGCGAGGTGCAGTACGCCGAGTGGACCGACGACTTCCGGTTGCGTCATCCGAGCTGGCGGGGGCTGCGCGATGACAAGATCCCGCGTGCGGTCGCCCGGGAAGAGGCCTGACGGACGAACGCGCCGCGATGGGGGCCGGTGTTCGACGACCGGCGTCGTCGTGCGTGTACGCCGGAAGCGGCGGCTGCCCGTCGATTGGTATTGCGAGTTCTTTGCAACTACAACCCGATGTCCTAGAGTTGGCCCGAGAGGCCGGACATCGGAGGATGATCATGCACGTTCCAGACGGTTTCTTCACCGCGGCCGTCTCCGTCTCCGCCGGTGTCGTCGCGGCGGCGGGCGTGGCCGTGTGCCTCCGGGGCGCGCGGCGCGAACTCGACGACCGCACCGCGCCGATGGCCGGGCTCGTCGCGGCGTTCATCTTCGCGGTGCAGATGCTCAACTTCCCGGTCGCGGCGGGGACCAGCGGCCACCTGCTCGGCGGGGCGCTCGCCGCCGTGCTCGTCGGACCGTACACAGCGGTCTTAGCCGTGGCCGTGGTGCTGATCGTGCAGGCGTTCCTGTTCGCCGACGGCGGCCTGACCGCGCTCGGCGTCAACATCGTGCTCATGGCGATCGTCACCGCCGTCGTCGGCTGGGCGGTGTTCCGGCTGGTCACCGCCGTGCTGCCGCGCGGCAAGGCCGCGATCACGGCGGCGTCGTTCGCGGCGGCGCTGGTCTCGGTGCCCGCCGCGGCGCTGGTGTTCACGCTGCTGTTCTGGATCGGCGGCACCGCCCCGATCGACGTCGGGGCCGTCGCGGCGGCGATGGGCGGCGTGCACGTGCTGATCGGCCTCGGCGAGGGCGTGATCACCGCGCTCACCGTGAGCAGCGTGCTCGCGGTGCGTCCCGACCTGGTGTACGGCGCACGCGGCCTGACCGCCCCGCTCGTCCTGCGCACCGCCGACGGCGAGACGCGCGTCGCGCAGCCGTCCGCCCCGAGCCCGGCCCCGAGGAGGGCGCGTGCCGGCGGGTTCGTGCTCGGCGGCGTCGCGGTGGCCCTCGTGCTCGCCGGCGTCGTCAGCTTCTACGCCTCCGGCGACCCCGACGGCCTGGAGAAGGTCGCCGGCGACCAGGGCTTCAACAGCGGCGAGCAGGACCACGCGCTCGCCGACGGCCCGCTGGCCGACTACGGCGTGCGCGGCGTGCAGAACGAGCGCCTGTCGGTGGGGCTCGCCGGGATCGCCGGCGTGGGCGTCACCGTCGTCGCCGGCGGGGCGGTCGCCTACGCGGTGCGCCGCCGTACCCGCGGCGAAGCGAAGACAGACGCCGACGCCGGGCGGGCGGACGGGCCGAACCGAGCGCTCACCTGATGGGCGCGGGACACCGTCACACGATCCACCGCCCCGGCGACTCGCCCGTGCACCGACTGCCGCCGCAGTGCAAGCTCGCCGCCGTCGCCGCCTTCGCGATCGTGGTGGTGGCCACCCCGCGCGAGGCGTTCTGGGCGTTCGCCGCCTACGCGGCGCTGCTCGCCGTCGTCGCGGCGGTCGCCCGGATCCCGCCTGGGTTCGTGCTGCGCCGCATGGTGATCGAGATCCCGTTCGTGGCGTTCGCGCTCGCCCTGCCGCTCATCGGCCTCGGCGAGCGCGTCGAGGTCCTCGGCCTGCACCTGAGCGCCGAGGGCCTGTGGGCGGCCTGGAACATCCTCGCCAAGGCCACCCTCGGCGTCGTGGCGAGCATCCTGCTCGCGGCCACCACCGAGCCTCGGATGATCCTGCAGGGCGCCGAAAGGCTGCGGCTGCCGCCGCTGCTGGTGCAGATCGCCATGTTCATGCTGCGCTACATGGACGTCATCCTGGACGAGACGCGGCGCATGCGCATCGCCCGCGAGTCGCGCGGCTTCGTCGCCCGCGACCTGCGCGCCGCCCCCGTGCTCGCCCGCTCGGTGGGGGCGCTGTTCATCCGCTCCTACGAACGCGGCGAGCGCGTCCACCTGGCCATGCTCAGCCGCGGCTACACCGGCTCGCTGCCGGTGCTCGACGACCGCCCCGCCGGGGCGGCCGCCTGGGCCCGCGCCCTGTCCCTGCCCGCGTCCGCCGCCGTGGTGGCCGCCCTCGCCTGGACGCTGGCGTGACGCGCGCCGTGACTAGCCTGGAGCCTGTGATGAGCGAGCCGTCCCTGCGGGTGACCGATTTGGCCTACGCCTACCCCGACGGCACCCAGGCCCTGTTCGGGGTGAACCTGACCATCGGCCGCGGCGAGCGGGTGGCGCTGCTCGGCCCGAACGGCGCGGGCAAGACCACGCTGGTCATGCACCTCAACGGCATCCTCACCCCCGGTCACGGCAGCGTGGAGGTGGCGGGCCTGTGCGTGGCGAAGGACACCCTGCGCGAGGTACGGCGGCGCGTCGGCCTGGTGTTCCAGGACCCCGACGACCAGTTGTTCATGCCGACCGTGCGGCAGGACGTGGCGTTCGGACCGGCGAACATGGGCGTGCGCGGCGCGGAGCTGGAGCGGCGGGTCCGGTACGCGCTGGAGCGGGTCGGCATGCTGGAGGCGATCGACCGGCCGCCGCACCACCTGTCGTTCGGGCAGCGCCGCCGCGTCGCGGTCGCCACCGTGCTCGCGATGGAGCCGGAGATCCTCGTGCTCGACGAGCCGTCCTCCAACCTCGACCCCGCCTCGCGCCGCGAGCTCGCCGACATCATGCGCGGCCTGGACGTGACCGTGCTCATGGTCACCCATGACCTGCCGTACGCGCTGGAGCTGTGCGAACGGGCGCTGATCCTGTCCGGCGGGGTGATCGCCGCGGACGGGCCGGTCCGCGAGATCCTGGCGGACTCGGCGTTGCTCGCCGAGCATCGGCTTGAGCTGCCGTTCGGCTTCGCCGTACCGGGCTCGACTTCGATTCATGACCTTCACGCAATGTGATGTCGAAGTAAAGTGAACCTCGCCGGAGGAGGTTCCAGATGAAGTTGAGGCTCGCTCGGCGGGCGCTCGGTGATGCCGTGGTGGTGGCCGTCGAAGGTGAGCTCGATTTATTCACCGCCCCCTTTCTGCGCGACGAGGTGCGCGAGGCGATCAAGCAGGACGGGCCCACCCTGGTGCTCGACCTGGCGGCGTTGTCGTTCATGGACTCCAGCGGCCTGTCGGTCCTGATCGAGGCGTGGCGGCTCGCCACCGGCGAGGGCGGGAGCGTCAGCCTGGCCTGCCCGCAGCCGCCCGTGGCGCGCATCCTGCGTACGACCGGGCTCGACCGGCGCATCAAGGTCTATCCGGACGTGGACAGCGCCGTCACCGCCAGGTGAGACCTCCGGCCGCGACCGGAGCATCACGCGACCGGAGCATGACGCGACTGGAGCATGACGCGACTGGAAGATGACGCGACTGGAAGATGACGCGGACGGGATGCCTGAGCTGGGCGTTCTCCGGGTACCGAGGGGGTGGCGGAGTTTTGGGCCACCCCGAGTAGAACTTTCTTCGGTGCCCGCGTTAAGGTCCCGCTTATGGACCTGAATGGAGTATCAGCAGTCATCTCCGGCGGTGCGAGCGGCCTCGGCGCGGCCACCGCGCGCGACCTGGCAGGCAACGGCGCGACCGTGGTCATCGCCGACCTCAACGAGGAGCAGGGCAAGTCCCTCGCCGACGAGATCGGCGGCGTGTTCGTCAAGACGGACGTGACCGACGAGCAGCAGGTGCAGGCGGCGGTGGACGCGGCGGTCGCCACCGGCAAGCCGCTGCGCGTGGTCGTCAACAGCGCGGGCATCGGCTGGGCGGAGCGGACCGTCAACCGTGACGGCAACCCGCACTCCCTGGCGACGTACCAGAAGGTCATCGCCATCAACCTGGTCGGCACCTTCAACCTGATGCGCATCGGCGCGGCGGCGATGGCGAAGACCGAGCCGGCCGACGCCGACGGCGCGCGCGGCGTTGTGATCAACACCGCGTCGGTGGCGGGCATCGAGGGCCAGACCGGCCAGCTCGCCTACTCCGCGTCCAAGGGCGGGATCATCGGCATGACCGTGCCGGCCGCCCGCGACCTGTCGGTGATCGGCGTCCGGGTGCTCACCATCTGCCCCGGCATCATCGACACCCCGATCTACGGCACCGGCCCGCAGGCCGAGGAGTGGAAGGCGCGTCTGGCCGCGCCCGTGCCGTTCCCCAAGCGGCTCGGCCGCCCGGACGAGTTCGCCCACCTGGTGCGCAGCCTGATCGAGAACGACTACATGAACGGCGAGGTCATCCGCTTCGACGGCGGCATCCGCTTCCAGCCCAAGTGACGCGACACGCAGACCAGGGAGGTCAACGGTGGCTGACGAGGTTCAGGTAGAGGTGGACGGCGGGGTCGCCGTCATCACCGTCAACCGGCCCCAGGCCAGGAACGCCATCAACGGGGCGGTCGCCCAGGGCATCGCCGCCGCGCTGGACGATCTGGAGACGCGCAAGGACGTCGCGGCGTACGTGCTCACCGGCGCCGGCGGCACGTTCTGCAGCGGGATGGACCTGAAGGCCTTCCTCAACGGGGAGGTCCCCTCGGTCGAGGGCCGGGGCTTCGGCGGCATCGTCGAGGCGCCCCCGGCCAAGCCGCTCATCGCCGCGGTCGAGGGGTACGCCCTCGCCGGCGGCTTCGAGCTTGCGCTCGCCTGCGACATCGTGGTGGCCTCGCGGGAGGCGAAGTTCGGCCTGCCCGAGCCCAAGCGCGGCCTCGTCGCCGCCGCGGGCGGCCTGCTGCGGCTGCCGCGCCGCATCCCCTACCACGTCGCCATGGAGATCGCCCTCACCGGCGACTTCTACGGGGCGCAGCGGCTGTACGAGCTGGGCCTGGTGAACCAGGTGACCGAGCCCGGCGAGGCGCTGGCGGCGGCGAAGGAGCTGGCCGGGAAGATCGCGGCCAACGCCCCGCTCTCCCTCAAGGCCACCAAGCAGATCATCGTGGAGTCCGCCGACTGGAGCCGGGAGGAGATGTTCGCGAAGCAGGAGCCGATCTCGAACAAGATCTTCACCTCCAAGGACGCCATGGAGGGCGCCGCCGCCTTCGCCGAGAAGCGGGCGCCCCGGTGGAGCGGCGAATAGCCGCGTCCCGCCGGTCCTGACACCGGCCCCCACCACACCCGTCCGCACTAAAACCGGCGGCACCAAACCGGCGGCACCGCTTTCCGCCCTTTCCCTCCGCCTTACACGTGCTCGTGTTCGGTGGAATGAAAGTGCGGCAACGCAGGTTGATTAACGCTTGCGTACGGTAAAGGCATAGCCGAATCCGTCGGGTGTGGAGGGGGCCTGTCGTGAACGACCATCCGGGTTATCGGCCCGTGCCGAGGGCGCCGGGCGGGTCCGGCCGCGGCCGGGCGGCAGGCATGCTCGCCGGGGCCCTCGGCGGCGTCGCCGTGGTCCTGCTCCTGCTCACCGTGATGTGGGTGTTGGAGATCCTCGACTACGTCGTCTTCTACGGCGCGCTGGACCACTACGGCATCGTCGCCCACGACACCGAGGGACTGGTGGGCGTGGTGCTCGCCCCGTTCCTGCACGCGGGCTTCGGCCACCTGATGGCCAACTCGCTGCCGCTGCTCGTGCTCGGCATCATGGCCGCGATCCGCGGCGTCGGCCGCTTCATCGGCGCGACCGTGATCATCACGCTCGTCAGCGGCCTGGGCGTCTGGCTCACCAGCCCGCCGAACTTCATCACCATCGGGGCGAGCGGCCTGGTCTTCGGCTACTTCGGCTATGTGGTCGCCCGCGGCCTGTTCGACCGGCACTCCTTCGACATCGCGCTCGGCGTCGTCGTGGCCGTCCTGTACTACTCGCTGCTGTGGGGCGTGCTGCCCAACCAGCCCGGCATCTCCTGGCAGGGCCACCTGTTCGGCCTCATCGGCGGCGTCCTCGCCGCCTGGCTGCTGCGCCGCAGGCGCCCGGTCTCCCGCTCCGACTACTGAGACACGACCACCGAGACACGACCACTGAGACACGACGGCTCCGGTCCGCGGGCGAACCGGAGCCGTGCCGTACGGCGATCCGTCAGAGCCGTCAGGAGCCGTCAGAGCCGCTCGACCACGTAGTCCACGCAGGCCGTGAGCGCCTCCACGTCCGCCGGATCGACCGCGGGGAACATGCCCACCCGAAGCTGGTTGCGCCCGAGCTTGCGGTACGGCTCCACGTCCACGACCCCGTTCGCCCGCAGGGCCTTGGCGACGGCCGCGGCGTCCACCGAGTCGACGAAGTCGATCGTGCCCACCACGTTGGACCGCTGGGCCGGGTCGGCCACGTACGGCGTCGTGTAGGAGGTCTTCTCCGCCCACGTGTACAGCCGCTGCGCCGAGTCGGCGGTGCGCGCGGTGGTCCAGGCGAGCCCGCCCTGGCCGAGCATCCACTCGATCTGCTCGGCGAACAGGAACAGCGTCGCCACCGCCGGGGTGTTGTAGGTCTGGTCCTTGCGCGAGTTGTCGATCGCGACCGGCAGGCTGAAGAACTCCGGAATGTAGCGCCCGGATTCGGCGATCTCGGTCACCCGGGCGAGCGCGCGGGGCGAGAACAGGCCCACCCACAGCCCGCCGTCGGCGGCGAAGTTCTTCTGCGGCGCGAAGTAGTACACGTCGGTCTGGCTCACGTCGACGGGCAGCCCGCCCGCGGCCGAGGTCGCGTCCACCAGCACCAGCGAGTCGCCCTCGCCGACCCGCTCGATGGGCATGGCCACACCGGTCGAGGTCTCGTTGTGGGTGAGCGCGTAGACGTCCACGCCCTCCTCGACGCTCGGCAGCGGGTGCGTGCCGGGCTCGGACTTGATCACGCTCGGGTCGTCCAGCCACGGCGCCTTCTTCGCGGCCGACGCGAACTTGCTGGAGAACTCGCCGAAGCTGAGGTGCTGCGACTTCCGCCGGATCAGGCCGAAGGCGGCGATGTCCCAGAACGCGGTGCTGCCGCCGTTGCCGAGCACGACCTCGTAGCCCTCGGGAAGCCCGAACAGCGCGGTCAGTCCCTCGCGCACCCGGCGCACGAGGTCCTTGACCGGCTTCTGCCGGTGCGAGGTGCCCATCAGGCCGGCTCCGGCGGAGGCGAGAGCCGCCAACTGCTCCGGACGCACCTTGGAGGGCCCGCAGCCGAACCGGCCGTCGACGGGCTTGATGTCAGCGGGGATCAGAATGTCAGCCACTCGCCCAAGCCTAAATGAACTGCCCCGATGACCCGTGCCGGGGGTCCGCACCCGCGATTGGGGAGCGCCCGGACGAAACACCGCATTCCACCACAGCCTCCATCAGCTTCCATCACAGGTTCCATCACAGGTTCCATCACCGCGTCCGCCCGCCCCGCCGTCCGTGTGGGGAGGGACGGGCCGGGCGAACGCGGTCAGGCGGAAACCGACGGGGAAGGCCGGCGGGGAAGGCGTCAGAGCCGGCCGATGACCTCGCTCGCGCCCGGCACCTCCTGCACCGAGCGCTTGGCCGGGCCCACGTAGCGGGCGCTGGGGCGGACCAGCCTGCCCGTGCGCTTCTGCTCCAGGATGTGGGCGGCCCAGCCCGCCGTACGGGCGCAGGTGAACATCGAGGTGAACATGTGCGCCGGCACCTCGGCGAAGTCGAGAATGATCGCGGCCCAGAACTCCACGTTCGTGGCGAGCACCCGGTCGGGCTTGCGCGCGTGCAGCTCGGCCAGCGCCGCCTGCTCCAGCGCCACGGCCACCTCGTAGCGCGGCGCGCCCAGCTCCTTCGCGGTACGGCGCAGCACCCGCGCCCGCGGGTCCTCGGCCCGGTAGACGCGGTGGCCGAAGCCCATCAGCCGCTCGCCCTGGTCGAGCGCCTGCTTGACGTAGGTCTCCGCGCTCCCGATCCGCTCCACCTCCTCGATCATGTGCAGCACGCGGGCCGGCGCCCCGCCGTGCAGCGGCCCGGACATCGCGCCCACCGCGCCCGACATCGCCGCGGCCACGTCCGCGCCCGTCGAGGCGATCACCCGCGCGGTGAACGTGGAGGCGTTCATGCCGTGCTCGGCGGCCGAGGTCCAGTACGCGTCGATGGCCTTGACGTGCTTGGGGTCGGGCTCACCGCGCCAGCGGATCATGAACCGCTCGACGATCGTCGCGGCCTCGTCCACGCGCTTCTGCGGCACCATGGGCAGGCCGAGCCCACGGGCGGACTGGGCGACGAACGACAGCGCGGTCACCGAGCAGCGGGCCAGGTCCTCACGCGCCTGCTTCTCGTCGATGTCGAGCAGGGGGCGGAAGCCGTACGCGGGGGCGAGCATCGCCAGCGCGCTCTGCACGTCCACCCGGATGTCGCCGGAGTGCACCGGCACGGGGAACTGCTCGGCGGGCGGCAGCCCCGGCTGGAACTCGTTGTCCACCAGCAGGCCCCACACGTTCCCGAAGGAAACCTGCCCGACGAGTTCCTCGATGTCGACGCCCCGGTAGCGCAGGGCGCCACCTTCCTTGTCCGGTTCCGCGATCTCGGTTTCGAAGGCCACCACGCCTTCAAGCCCGGGTTTGAAGTCGGACATTCTCGGCCGCCTCCCTCTCTCCGTGTAGGTGTCAGACAAGGGCAATGCCTTGATGTCGAGATACCGGCGGGAAACATTCAACCCCGTGTGTTTCCCTCGCGTGTCCCCGGGACCCTCATGAATTACATCCCCGCAGGCAGGACGGCATGTCGCCGCGGCGCGCCCGAATCGCGCACGAACCACACGCCAACCCCTCGCGAACCGCCCGCCAACCCCTCGCGAACCGCCCGCCAACCCCTCGCGAACCGCCCGCCAACCCCTCGCGAACCGCCCGCCAACCCCTCGCGAACCACACGCCAACCCCTCGCGAACCATCCGCGAACCACGCCGTCGGTGCGTGCGGCACGGAAGAATGTCGTTCCGTGGAAGCCGTACCGCGCCCGCACCTCGCCGGGCTCCGCCGCACCTACCAGGGCAAGCCGCTGCTCGAAACCGACCTGGCGCCCGACCCCGTCCAGCAGTTCGCCACGTGGTTCTCCGACGCGGTCGACGCCGGGCTGCCCGAGCCCAACGCCATGGTCGTGGCGACCAGCTCGGCGGGCGGACGGCCGAGCGCCCGTCTGGTCCTGCTCAAGCACTACGACGCCGAGGGCTTCGTCTTCTTCACCAACTACGAGTCCCGCAAGGGGCGCGACCTGGCCGAGAACCCGCGCGCCTGCCTGCTGTTCCCCTGGCACGAGATCCGCCGCCAGGTGCGCGTGGAGGGCGCGGTGACCCGGCTGCCGCGCGAGGAGTCGGCCGCCTACTTTAACTCCCGCCCGTACGGCTCGCGCATCGGCGCCTGGGCGAGCCGCCAGTCCGCCGTGGTGCCCTCCCGCGAGGCGCTCGACGCCCGCTATGAGGAGCTGGCCCGGCGCTGGCCCGAGGAACCCCCGGTGCCCGACTTCTGGGGCGGCTTCCGGGTCGTCCCGGCCGAGATCGAGTTCTGGCAGGGCCAGGACGACCGCATGCACGACCGGCTGCGCTACCGCCGGAGGGGGGAGGAGTGGATCGTGGAACGGCTCGCGCCCTGACCCTGACCCCGGCCCCGGCTGCCCGGTAAAAACCCATCTCAGATAGTGTGCCCCGGTTAAGGCAACCTGTTTGAGAGGTGACGATTGCCGGGCCTTCACACGTTGCTGCGGCGCGTCGCGGTCGACACCACCCCCCTGCGCCTGCCGGACTTCCGGCGGCTCTGGCTGGGGCAGGGCGTGTCCTTCGTCGGCTTCCAGCTCACCACCGTCGCGGTGAGCGCCCAGGTCTACGACATCACCAAATCGTCGCTGTGGGTGGGCCTGCTCGGCCCGGCCAACCTGGTTCCGCTGGTCATCTTCGGCCTGTGGGGCGGGGCCGTGGCCGACGTGATGGACCGTCGGCGGCTGCTGATCATCGGCTCGCTCATCGCGTGGCTGTCCACCCTCGCGGTGCTCGTGCACGCCTGGAGCGGCCTGAACAACGTCCACATCATCCTCGCCGCGGTGGCCGTGCAGTCGATGGGGTTCGCCATCACCTCGCCCACCCGGGGCGCGATCATCCCGCGCATCGTCCCGCCGGAGAAGGTCCCGGCGGCCAACACGCTCAACTTCCTGGTCAGCAGCCTCGGCACCGTGCTCGGACCGCTGCTCGCCGGCGTGGTGCTCGCCCGCGGCGGCTACGCCACGGCGTACCTCATCGACGCGGTGCTGTTCACCGGCGGGTTCTACGCGGCGCTGCGGCTGCCGCGCCTGGAGCCGCTCGGCGAGACCACGGGCGCGGGCCTGCGCGCGGTGGTGGAGGGCCTGCGCTACATCGCCACCAGCCCAGTGGTGCTCATGTCGTTCGTCGTGGACCTGATCGCGATGGGGTTCGCGATGCCCCGCGCCCTGTTCCCCGAGCTGAGCGCGGTGCGGTTTGACGGCTCGCCGATCGCCTACGCCTGGCTGTCGGCCTCGATCGCGATCGGCGCGGTCGTGGGCGGGCTGTTCTCCGGCTGGGTCGGCCGGGTCCGGCGGCAGGGGCTCGCCCTCACCTTCACGATCGCGGTCTGGGGGGTGACCGTGGCGGCGGCGGGGCTGGTCCAGCAGCTCTGGCTGGTGGTGACGCTGCTCGCCGTCGGCGGGATCGCCGACCTGGTGTCCGCCGTGTGGCGGCAGTCGATCCTGCAACTGCACGCCCCCGACGAGATGCGCGGCAGGCTCCAGGGCGTGTTCATGGTGGTCGTCGCGGGTGGCCCGCGCCTCGGCGACCTGCGCGCGGGCGCGAGCGCGGCGGCCTGGGGGCTGACCCCGGCCTGGGTGGGCGGCGGCCTGCTGTGCGTCGTGCTGGTCATCGCGGTCGGGCTGCTGGTGACGCCCTTTCGCCGGTACGTCCCCGAGGCCCTGCGCCAGACCACGCCCTGAAGGCGGGCGGCTCAGCGGGCGCGTGCCGGAGGCGCCGCGCGGGCCGCCGCTTCGAGGTCGGCGAGGAAGCCCGCGTAGGCGGCCTCGCGGTCGTCGGCGCGCAGGATCGCCGAGGGATGGATCGTGGCCACGGCCAGGCGTCCCTCGCCGCACTCCACCGGCTCGCCGCGCCGCCGGGTCACCTGGAACCCCGGCCCGAGCACCGCCCGCGCGGCCGTCGCGCCCAGCACCACGACGACGTCCGGATCGACCGCGTCGATCTCGGCCTCCAGCCACGGCCGGCAGGCCATGATCTCGCCCACGCTTGGCTTGCGATGGATGCGCCGCTTGCCGCGTTGTCCGGATTTGAGTTGTTCGAATTTAAAGTGTTTGACGGCGTTGGTCACGTACACCGCCTCCCGGTCGATCCCCGCCTCCGCCAGCGCCCGGTCCAGCACCCGCCCGGCGGGCCCGACGAACGGCTCGCCCCGCAGGTCCTCCTGGTCGCCGGGCTGCTCGCCCACGAGCAGGAAACGCGCCCCCGGCGGGCCTTTGCCGAAGACCGTCTGAGTGGCGTTCCGATACAGATCGCAGCCCCGGCACCCGGCCGCCGCATGACGTAATTCGGTCAGGTCGCGTTTGACGGGAAGGAACCGGGCTGCCCCGGTGTTCGAATGAGAGGCCATGACGGTCGTCCTCCCCATAGGGTCTGAGCGAGACCATGAACACAAGACCATGAACTTGTGCCCCCATGGCCGGTTCTCAGTCACCCCATCGGAACGGCCTTCAAAACCTGTAACCGCGTCGGATGGACATACCATCGATACGGGGACTGGAGGAGTCTTGACCGCACACGGCTTGATCGACACCACGGAGATGTACCTCCGCACGATCTACGAACTCGAGGAGGAGGGCATCGTCCCTCTTCGCGCGCGCATCGCCGAGCGGCTGCAGCAGAGCGGCCCCACCGTGAGCCAGACCGTGGCCCGCATGGAGCGCGACGGCCTCGTCCGCGTGGAGGGCGACCGCCACCTGGCGATGACCGAGCTGGGTCGCGCCCTGGCCATCCGCGTCATGCGCAAGCACCGCCTCGCCGAGCTGCTGCTCACCCAGGTGATCGGCATGCCCTGGGAGGAGGTGCACATCGAGGCCTGCCGCTGGGAGCACGTCATGTCCGACTCGGTGGAGGCCCGGCTGGTGACCCTGCTCGGCAACCCGACCTACTGCCCGCACGGCAACCCCATCCCCGGGCTCGGCGAGCTCGGCGTCGCCGAGGCCGGCGGCGAGGACGCGGAGGAGAAGGTCATGAGCATGATCGAGGTCGCCGGGTTGGGTGATACCCCCGTCGTCATCCGCCGAATCAGCGAGCAGGTGCAAAGCGATCCCGCGGTGATGCTTAAACTCAAGCAAGTTGGGATACAACCCGGACGCGAGGTGACGCTCGCGGCGAGCGACGACGGTGTGCGGGTGATTGGTGACAAACAGGCGGACAACAACCCTGTGGAGCTTCCACGCGACGTCGCCGCGCATGTTTTTGTGGCAAGGCCCTGACCGGGAGGGGCGCGCTTGGTTGAATCACATCAGGGGGCCCCTCCGCTCCCCTGAACGCTCAGCCTCCGTGCCATCAGGAGTGCCCGTGGTGCACAGCGCGCTCAACCGTCCCCGAGGAGTGGCCGTCGTATGAAGCGATGGGGGGATCTGACCCAGGCCGTCTCCGAGTCCATGACCGCGGAGGCGGTGCTCGATCAGGCCGAGATGGCGGTCGTGGTCACCGACCGGTTCAGCAACATCCAGTACTGGAACTCCTTCGCCGAGCGCCTGTTCGGGTTCCCTGCCGACGGGGGCGGCGCCCTGGCGATCGACGCGATGCGCACCGGCAGCCCGCTCGCCGGCGAGGTGGCCAAGCAGGTGTTGCGCGGCGGCGTCTGGGAGGGCACCTTCGAGGTGCGCCGCGCCGACGACACGATGATCTATGTGCGCGCGCAGGCGGTGCCGCTGCGGCACGACTCGGGCGCGGTGACCGGCATCGTCATCACCGCCCGCGAGGCGATGCGCAGCAACGAGCGGGAGAAGGACCGCTTCGGCCTGCTTGAGCGCGTCGGCGAGCGGCTCGCCGGCTCCCTGTACGTCGAGGAGACGCTGCGGCGTGTGGCCGACATGCTGGTGCCGCAGTTCGCCGATCACTGCTTCATCGAGCTGGTGGACGGCGACCGCATGATCCGGCGGGTATCGACGCACGTGCCGGGCTGGACCCCGCCCCCGGGCACCTGGAAGGAGGTCGGCGAGGAGGTTCGCTACCCCGCGGGCCATTACGTCGAGATCGCGTTACGGCGCCAGGAGACGATCCTGGTCGAGGACTTCGCCAACGCCGCCTACCCGTCCCCGGGCGAGGAGGCCGCGCGGCTCTGCGGAGAGATCGGTCTCACCTCGGCGATCGTGGCGCCTCTGTGCGTGCGCGGCGAGGTGCTCGGCTCGCTCTACCTGGGCCTGTCCAACCTCTCCGACCGCCGCTCACCGCACTACGACACCTTCGACCGCGACTTCGTCGGCGCCATCGCCACCCGGGTCGCGATCGCGGTGGACAACGCGATGCTGTTCGAGGAGGAGCGGCACACGGCCGAATCCTTTCAAAAGCATCTGCTCCCGCGCGACCTGCCGCGGCTCGACGGCCTGGAGATCGCCGTGCGCTACTGCCCGGCCGCGCCGCTCGCCAGCCACGGGCAGGGCATCCAGACCCAGGTCGGCGGCGACTGGTACGACGTGATCCCGCTGTCGGCCGGCCGCGTCGGCATCGTCATCGGCGACGTGGAGGGCCGCGGCGCCAAGGCGGCGGCCGTGATGGGCCAGTTGCGGGCCGCGCTGCGGGCGTTCGCCCAGGACGACAAGTCGCCCGCCGACATCCTCGCCCGGCTCGACGAGTGGACCCGGATCGTCGCCCCCGCCGCGGACCCCGGCGACGGCGAGGACGCCGAGGAGTTCGCCACGCCGCCGATCGTCACCTGCCAGTACCTGGTCTACGACGCGTGGTCCCGTCGGCTCTCCTTCGCCAACGCCGGGCACGCGCCGCCGCTGCTCGTCGTGGACGGCGAGGTCACCGAGCTCGACATCTCCGAGGTGGGCCAGCCGCTCGGCGTACGGGCCAAGGGCATGCACGCCGACCTGGTCTACAAGGAGGAGACGCGGACCCTGCCGCCCGGGTCCACGCTGCTGCTCTACACCGACGGCCTCGTCGACCGCCGCCCGCTGCGCGACGGCGCCGTGCGGGACGCGGACGAGGCCCTGCGGGTGCTGTGCGAGGAGCTCGCGAAGGTCACCCACGAGCCGGTGGAGCGCGTCGCCGACGTCGCCACCACGGCCGTTCCCGGCGAGATCGACGACGACATGGCGATCCTCGTGCTGCGCTCCTCCGCCACCGCCCTGGAGTCGAAGGAGCGGACCTTCCCCGCGCAGCCGATCATGGTAAGCGAGGCGCGGCGGATGGCCGCCGACATGTTCACCGCCTGGAACATTCCAGAGGATCGCGCCGAGCTGGCCTGCCTGCTGGTCTCCGAGGTCGTGACCAACGTCGTCCTGCACGCCTCCAACTCCGCCGTGCCCCGGCCGTCCCTGGCGCTCGACGGCCCGCCGCTGCCCTTCGACGACTCCTGGGACGACCCCGAGCTGGAGGAGGAGATCGTCGGCACGGAGAAGGAGTTCACGCTGCGGCTGCGCCGGGGCGAGAAGTCCGTGTGGGTCGAGGTCTTCGACCAGGACCTGCGGCTGCCGCGCATCCGCAGCGCCGGGGAGAACGACGAGGGCGGACGCGGCCTGTACCTGGTGGACCAGCTCGCCAAGCGCTGGGGCTCCCGGCCCACCCCCGAGGGCAAGGCCGTCTGGTTCGAGATCCCCATTCGCTCCCGCTGAGCGCGCGCGTCAGCGCATCGTCTGGCCCCAGAGGGCGAGCATGACGATGATGAAGACGATCATCACGCCCGTGTACGCCACCGGGCCGAAGCGCAGCGCGCGGCGTACCCGGTTGAGCAGCCAGGCGAACAGGAACGCCAGGAAAACCAGGAGGATCAGCCCGCTGCTGTCACCCATCGCCCACCTTCCTCGCCCTGCCGTACCTTCCCCGACCAGTATGCTTCCCCGGCGCCGTCGGCGCGGGCTCCCGGCGCTTGATTACGCGTATTGATCCCCGTGTTGGTCCCCGTGTTGGTCCCCGTATTGGTCCCGGTGTTACGGCATCGTTCACGGGCCGTCTTGGTGGCAATGCGAACCAATGCGGCGAAGCGGTCATCTCACTTAATGCCGCGCACGTCACCCGACTGGGCGGGGGCCGGACGGGCGACGTGCGCGGTCACGTGATCAGAGGTCGAGGGAGCGGCCGATGATCTCCTTCATGATCTCGTTGGTGCCGCCGTAGATGCTCTGCACACGGCTGTCGAGGAACGCCCTGGCGACCGGGTACTCCATCATGTAGCCGTATCCGCCGTGCAGTTGCAGGCAGCGGTCGACGACCTTGTTCTGCAGGTCGGTGGTCCACCACTTGGCCTTGGCGGCGTCGACGGCGGACAGCTCCTTGGCGTTGAGCGCCGTGACGCACTTGTCCACGAAGTGGCGGGCGATCTCCACCTCGGTGGCCAGCTCGGCCAGGACGAAGCGGGTGTTCTGGAATTTGCCGATGCTGCGGCCGAACGCTTGGCGGTTGCGGCAGTACTCGATCGTCTGCTCCAGGATGGCCTCCGACGCCGCCACCGCGGCCACCGCGATCGACAGGCGCTCCTGCGGCAGGTTCGCCATGAGCTGGAAGAAGCCCTGGCCGTCGGCGTCGCCGAGCCGGTTGGCCACCGGGACGCGTACGTTGTCGAAGAACAGTTCGGCGGTGTCCTGGGCCTTCATGCCGATCTTGTCGAGGTTGCGGCCCCGGGTGAAGCCCTCCATGCCGCGCTCGATCACCAGCAGCGTGATGCCCCGGGCGCCCTGCGTGGGGTCGGTCTTGGTGACCGTGACCACCAGGTCGGAGTTGATGCCGTTGGTGATGAACGTCTTGGAGCCGTTGACCACGTAGTGGTCGCCGTCGCGGATCGCGGTGGTGCGGATGCCCTGCAGGTCGCTTCCGGCGGCGGGCTCGGACATGGCGACGGCGGTGATCAGCTCGCCGGAGGCGTAGCCGGGCAGCCAGCGTTCCTTCTGCTCGTCGTTGGTCATGTCCACGAAGTAGGGCGCCATCACGTCGTTGTGCAGCGTGAAGCCGAGACCGGTGGCGCCCGCCCTCATGATCTCTTCCACGATGACCACGTTGTAGCGGTAGTCGGTGATGCCCGAGCCGCCGTACTCCTCCGGGACGGCGAAGCCGAACATGCCCAGCTCGCCGGCCTTCTTCCACACCTCCCGGGGAACGATCCCGTCCTTTTCCCACTGCTCGTGGTGGGGGACGACCTCACGGGCCAGGAACTCCCGGACGGTCTCGCGGAACAGCTCGTGTTCCTCATCGAAGAGGTCGCGACGCATCGAGCATCCTCCTTAAAGTCTCGGTACAGAATACTATTCTGGTTACCTCCCAGTACATGCATGTCACAAGTCGGGCACAGTACCTAAGCCGCCTCAACTGGTGATCGCCTGTGCGCGTTACGATCAGCGCGAATGCGATCAGGTGCCCTCGTCGGGGTGGGCCTTCGTGGGCGGAGTTGCGGGTATGCGCTGGAGTACCGGGCTGCGGCGAGTGGCGGCGGCCCTGGCGCTGAGCGTCGGAGCGGGCACGCTGGCGATGATGTCCGCCGGGCCCGGCCAGGCCGAGGGGCCGTACACGTTCAGGTGCGTCGGCCCGCTCGCGCCCAATGGCGACGTGGCGGTGGCGATCTCGCTGTCCTCGCGGGAGCCGGCGGTCGGCGAGCCGCTGGTGGTGAAGTGGCAGCTCGGGGTGCAGACGCCGCTGAAAGTGCCCGACCCCTACAACGCCAAGGACCTGGACGAGGGCGGCCACCTCGCCATCACCGGCCGGGTGCGGGCGCACGGCGTGTGGACCGGCCAGGGCGACATCGACGCCACCAGCAGCCGGTTCCTGGAGGCCGAGCGGCTCAGGGCGGACAAGAAACTCGAACTCGGCACGCTCGCCGACGGGCAGGTGATCGCGAGCCGTCCCGGCAGCGGCACCATCGAGATCGGCTCCCTCATCATCGACCTCGCCCCCGCCGTGTCGATCTGGAACGGTGAATTCGGTTCCGTCGGGGACTTCTCCAGCGCCTTCGACCCCGACTGGGACCTCGTGCCCGACCCTGTGGACGGATTCGACGATCAGTTCCACATAGACAAGGACGTGCGGGAGAGCAACCAGGAGGGGGCCACCGCGTCATTCACCTTCGCCGGGACCGGCGTCGACCTTATAAGCGACAAGAACAGCGACATGGACCGTTTCGAGCTCACGGTCGATGACGGCTTCCCGGATCCGGAGTACCAGGAGATTCACGACGCGTACTGGCCAAAGGCCGGGGAGCGGCGCCTGCGTGAGACGTACTCGACGACGAAGGAACTCCCGTACGGCAAGTACACGCTGAAGATCAAGAACAAGATTCAGGACAAGTTCGCCCGTGTGGACGGCTTCCGGGTATACGCGAACACGGCCAACAACCTGGCGGTCTCGCCGTACCGGACGGTCTGCAGCCCGGTCGAGAACGTGCCGCTCATCCCGATCACGGTCACCGACGGCACTTCGACCGAGGAGCCCACGGACGATCCCACCACCCCCACAATCACCCCGACGGACGACGACGACAACGACAACGGCGGGGACAACGGCGGGGACAACGGCGGGGATGACGACGGGAACAACGGCGGGGACGACAACAACGACGACGGGGACGACAACGGCGGCAACGACGACGGTGGGAACAACACCGGCGATGACAACGGCGGGAACACCACCGGCGGCAACAGCAACACCGTCACCAACCCGCTGGTCGTCAACGGTGTGCTGGTGACCGCGACGGTGTCCGCATCGCCCCGGCCCACGCAGACGGCCACCGCGACCGTGACCGCGAGCCCGCAGGTCAGGATCACCCCCGTGGGCGCCGCGCAGACCGGCGAGGCCCCCGCGTCCGGCCCGTCGCCGGGCCTGCTGCTCGTCTCCGGAGCCGCGATGCTCACCGGCGGCCTGCTCGGCGGAGTCGCCCTGCGCAGACGGCGGGCCGCGCACGCAGGCGATCGCAGCGGACCCACGAGCTGATCGGGGGACGGCGACGATGATGCCCAACCAGCAGGACGATCGGTCGCGCCGCCCAGGGCGAACCCTGCCGCAGGCGGCGCTCCCCGCGCTGCTGCTGCTTGCCTGCCTGGCCGGGATCGTGGCCGTCATGGCGGGCCTGCTGGCCTTCCTGTCGCCCGCCGCCCCCACCGACGACGAGGCCGCCGCCCCGCAGGCCGAGCTGAACGCGGTGAACGCGGGCGGCAGCGGCGCCTACCTGCCCCCGACGGTCGGCCCCGGCGGCCCGGGCGTGCCGCTGACCCAGGCCGCGCCGACCGCCCCGCCGCCCTCGCCCGCCGTCAAGCCGGTGCGCCCGGTGACCACGTCCAAGAAGGTGCGCCCCATCCGGATCGCCATCCCCGACATCGGCGTGTCGGCCCCGACGATGCGCCTGGGCCTGCAGCGCTCGGGCGAGATCCAGGTGCCGCCGCTCAACCAGCGCAACCTGGCCGGCTGGTACCGCCACGGCCCCATCCCGGGCGAACTCGGCCCCGCCGTGATCCTCGGCCACGTCAACAACCGCAGCGGCGCGGCCGTCTTCAGCCGGCTGCGAGAGATCAGGCGCGGCCAGAAGATCCTGGTGACCCGCTCGGACGGCGTCGTGGCCGAGTTCACCGTGGACGGCGTGGAGCAGGTCAGCAAGAACAGCTTCCCCACCAACCGGGTGTACGGCAACGCCACCGAGGCCGGCCTGCGCCTGATCACCTGCGGCGGCGTCTACAACGCCAAGCGGCACAGCTACACCGACAACATCATCGTGTACGCCACCCTGTCGGGCACCCGCGCCCGTTAACGACCGTGATCGCTGGGGCCGGTGGAACGGTTTGGCGAGAACGGCACGCCGTACGGGGAAGGGGTTCTAGGCTTGTGTAACGGTTACGGGAAGATCTTGTTTTGACTCACCGTTGTGATACGCGATCGCCAGAGGAAGTCAATAAGATCGCGACTTGACCGTGACCATGCACTGCGATCCTGGTACGCCCTGACTCCGACGATGAGCACCGGAATGGGAGAAAGACTGTGCGAGTGTCCCAGGCACAGCGACGCCTCGCCCTCATGGCCGCTGCCCTCGGCACCTTCGGCGCGGGCGCTCTCCTGCTGAACCTGCCCGCGGGCGCGGACACCAAGACCGTCAGCTACACGTGCACCTCGGGCTCGGGCACGTCGACCACGCACCAGGTCACGGTGAACCTCACGGGCAACGCGTCGGCGACCGCCGGGACGGCCTACACGGCCACCCTGGTGATCGGCAACGCGAGCCCGGCGTTCAACGCCGCCGAGGCCATCCCCACCGGATCGATCATCCAGATCATCCCGCAGGTCTCGATCAGCGCCACCCCGGTGCAGCCTGCCGTCCGCGAGGTGCTCCCCACCGGCTCCGCGTCGGTGAACGCGGCGCTGCAGCCGAACGCGGCCCTGGCCCCCATCCCCACGGCGACGGTGACCGTGACGCCGCCGACGGGCGCGACCTCCCTGGCCCTGAGCGCCAGGGGCTTCACCCTGCGGGTCGCCCAGGCGGGCGCGGCCGCCGGCGCCGAGCTCTACTCCTGCCAGATCGCCACCACCGGCAGCACCGCCCCGGCCGCGGTCACGGCGGCGGTGTCCGGCACCTCGTCCACCAGTCCCAGCCCCAGCAACACCACAACGACGGCCAGCACGAGTCCCACGCCCCAGGGCACCAAGACCGTCGAGGTGACGGTCACGGCGGACGAGCCGAAGGACTCGAAGGTGGAGAAGACGCCCAACGGCGGCGCGGCGACCGGCGGGGGCGGCGAGGCGGGACCGGACGGCCGCATGTTCGTGCTGACCGGCACGATCATGGTGCTGGGGGCCGCGGCGGGCGGGCTCGCGTTGCGGCGGCGGCGTCTCGCGCGAGGCTGATCGGAGCATCCGGTGTCCATGCCACCGCCTCCCGGCCAGGGCCCGTACCCGACCGGCGACCAGTACCCCGCGAACGGCGGTTCCCCCCAGTACCCGGGCGCCCCGCAGTACCCAGGCACTCCGCAGTATCCGGGCACTCCGCAGCCCTACGGCGCCCCGGTCTATCCCGGCTTCCCGCAGCCGCAGGTCGTCTACCCGTGGCCGCAGCAGCCCGAACCGCAACCCGAGCCCGAGCCGCCCGTCCCCGGCGGCCAGGCCCTGCGCGCCGTGCTCATCCTGGCGGCCGTGGCCGGCGTGGTCACCGTGGCCGTCGGGCTGCTGTTCATGCTGGCCAACCCCGCGGAGTACGGCCTCGCCGACGACGGCCGCACCTCGCTCAACCTCGGCGTGCAGCCCACCGCCCCGGACGCCTCCAACGCGGGCGCGCTCACCCGCCTCGATCCAAACGCCGCGGCCCCGGTGCCGTCCCTGCCCCCGGCCCCGGCGATGCAGCCCTCCACCCCCCGCCGCCTGATCATCCCCAAGATCGGCGTGAACGCCCCGATCCGGTCGGTCGGCCTGGACCGCCGGGGCGCCATCGAGGTGCCCCCGCCGGACAACCCCAACCTGGTCGGCTGGTACCGGTTCGGCCCCACCGCGGGCCAGGCGGGCCCGGCGGTGATGCTCGGCCACAAGGACACCCGCACCCGCAGCGCCGTCTTCTCCCGGGTGCCCGAGCTGCGGCACGGCGACACGATCGAGGTCGTCCGCATGGACGGCACGGTGGCCGTCTTCACCGTCGGCGGCGTCGAGCAGGCGAGCAAGGACGTCTTCCCCACCCACCGCGTGTACGGCGACGCCGAGACCGCCCAACTGCGCCTGATCACCTGCGGCGGCGTCTACGACCGCACCACCGGCCACTACACCGACAACGTCATCGTCTACGCCACGATGACGAGCACCCGCCTGTCCCGATAGCCGCGCCGCCCCAGCCCGACGCCGCCTCCGCCCGACGTTGCCTCCGCCCGACGTTGCCCTTGCCCGACGCCGCCCCGGGCGTGCCCGGATCGCCGTGCCGTACCCCCCAATCATCCAGAGCTAAATTCTGTAGTAGCCTCCTAATTGACCGAACAATGCTCGGTTTTCGGGAAGGACCCTAGGAGGCACCCGTGGCAGAGGCGTACATCGTCGGGGCGGTCCGCAGCCCGATCGGCAAGAAGAAGGGCGGGCTCTCCGGCGTCCACCCCACCGATCTGGCCGCCCACTCCCTCAAGGCGCTCGTGGAGCGCACCGGCATCGATCCCGCCGCCGTGGACGACGTCATCATGGGCTGTGTCTCGCAGGTGGGGCCGCAGAGCATGGACATCGCCCGCAACGCCTGGCTGTCGGCGGGCCTGCCGGAGACCGTGCCCGGCGTCAGTATCGACCGCCAGTGCGGCTCCTCGCAGCAGGCCCTGCACTTCGCCGCCCAGGGCGTGCTCTCCGGCACCCAGGACCTGGTCGTCGCGGCCGGCGTGGAGTCGATGAGCATCGTGCCCATCGGCGCCTCGGTCAGCCTCGGGGTGGAGAAGGGCATGCCGTTCCCGTTCGGCGAGGGCTGGCTCGCCCGGTACGGCATGCAGGAGATCTCCCAGTTCAACGGCGCCGAGCTGATGTGCGAGAAGTGGGACCTGTCCCGCGAGGAGCTGGAGGAGTACGCGCTCGAGAGCCACCAGCGGGCGGCGAAGGCGATCGCCGACGGCCGGTTCAAGGACCAGATCGCCCCGCTCGCCGGCGTCGAGGACGACGAGGGGCCGCGTCCGGACACCACGCTGGAGAAGATGGCCTCGCTCAAGACGCTGCGCGAGGGCGGCCGGATCACCGCCGCGACCTCCTCGCAGATCTCCGACGGCTCCGGTGCGGTGCTGGTCGCCTCCGAGCGGGCGGTGCGCGAGCACAACCTGACCCCGCGGGCCCGTATCGTCACCCTCACCGTGCTGGGCGACGACCCGGTGTACATGCTGACCGCCCCGATCCCGGCCACCCGCCGGGCCCTGGAGCGCGCGGGCCTGTCCATCGACGACATCGACGTCGTCGAGATCAACGAGGCCTTCGCCCCGGTGCCGCTGGCGTGGCTGAAGGAGATCGGCGCCGACCCGGCGAAGACCAACCCGAACGGCGGCGCGATCGCGCTCGGCCACCCGCTGGGCGGCACCGGCGCGATCCTGATGACCAAGCTGCTGCACGAGCTGGAGCGCACCGGCGGCCGGTACGGCCTGCAGACGATGTGCGAGGGCGGCGGCCAGGCCAACGTCACCATCATCGAGCGCCTCTGATCGGCGCAACGATCAGAGGACACGATCAGAGGACACGGTCGGAGGACCATAGGCGAATCGTCGATCGTTCTGTGACGCCCGTCTCAGCCTGGGACGGGCGTTGCGCTGTCCCTCGCCGGTTATCATCTGGAATGGTCCATACCGGCGGCGCGAGTCGGTCAAGCTTGCGGCGCCGTACGGAATATGTTCAGCTTTCACTTTGTGCGTCACGAGTGTTGACAAGTGCACGTGCATCTGTGATTGCCGCTGTACGTACATGGTGCCAGATGCAACACTTACCGATGTTCCAGGTATCGCCCTAGGGGGACCGAAATGGTTGTCGAGCGCGCAGGAGAGAGCGAGCATCAATCTCCCGTGGTGGCCCCGGCCGTGTCGGCCAAGGGCGGCCCGACCGTGTTGCGTATCCTGCTCGGCAGCCAGCTGCGGCGGCTGCGCCAGGAAAGGGGCATCAGCCGCGAGGACGCCGGTTACGCCATCCGCGCCTCGCACGCCAAGATCAGCCGGTTGGAGCTCGGCAAGGTCGGCTTCAAGGAGCGCGACGTCGCCGATCTGCTCACCCTGTACGGCGTGGCCGCCCCCGAGGAGCGGGCCCCGCTGCTGCAGCTCGCCCGCCAGGCCAACCGGCCCGGCTGGTGGCACAAGTACAGCGATCTGCTGCCGAGCTGGTTCGAGGTGTACGTCGGCCTGGAGGAGGCCGCGGCGATCATCCGCACCTACGAGATCCAGTTCGTGCCCGGCCTGCTGCAGAGCCGCGACTACGCGCGCGCCGTGATCGTGCTGGGGCACCCCCGGGCGAGCAAGGAGGAGATCGAGCGCCGCATCGAGCTTCGTGCACGCCGCCAGGAGCGGCTGCTCGGCCCCGACGCCCCCACCCTCTGGGCGGTCGTCGACGAGGCCGCGGTGCGCCGCCCTCTCGGCGGGACGCAGGTGATGCGCGGCCAGATCGAGCACCTGCTGAAGATGACCGAGCGGCCCAACATCCGGCTCCAGGTCCTGCCCTTCGCCCGGGGCGGCCACGCCGCGGCCGGCGGGCCGTTCACGTTCCTGCGCTTCAGCGAGCCGGTGCTGCCCGACGTGGTCTACCTCGAACAGCTCACCAGCGCGCTCTACCTGGACAAGCGCGAGGACACCGACCCCTACATGGAGATCATGGACCGGGTGAGCGTCCAGGCGAACTCCGTCGCCGCGACCAAGCAGTTCCTCAAGGACCTGCTCGACGAGCTCGGCTAGCGATCACCGCCGCGCCCTCGCCCGGGCGCCCCGAGGGTCGGAGGCGGTGGAGGCGGCCGAGGAGGCGATCCACGGCCCGTCGATCGAAGGGTCGAGCACGCCCTCCTCCAGAAACGCGTAGCGCCAGTCCAGCACCCGGCCGGCGATCCTGGCGTCGATGTCGTCGCAGTTGCTCCACAGGTCGTGGAAGAGCGCCTCCACCCGCTGCCGCGCCTGCCGGCAGAACCCGTCCGCGAGTTCGTACGGCCGGCGCCCCAGCCTGGCCGCGTCCTGCCGGGCCCGCAGGCACACCGCGGTCATCGCGAACAGCTCCGCCCCGATGTCCACCAGCCGCCCGAGGAAGCGCTGCCGGTGCTCCAGCCTCCCCTGCCACCGGGACATGCCGTAGAACGTCGACCGGGCCAGCTTGCGGCTCGCCCGCTCCACGTACCGCAATTGGTGCGCGAGCGGCTCGAACTCGGCGAACGTCCCCGGACGGCTGCCCGGCCCGGTGACGAGCGTCGGCAGCCACCGGGCGTAGAACCCCCCGGCCCGGCGCGCGGCGGCGGCCTTGGCCCGCAGGTCGGCCGTGGGATCGACCAGCTCGCCCGCCGCGGCGAGGTGCGCGTCCACGGCCTCCCGCGCGATGAGCAGATGCATGATCTCGGTCGAGCCCTCGAAGATGCGGTTGATGCGCAGGTCGCGCAGCATCTGCTCGGCTGGCACCCCCCGCTCGCCGCGCGCGGCCAGCGACTCGGCCGTCTCGAAGCCGCGCCCGCCGCGGATCTGCACCAGCTCGTCGGCCACCCGCCAGGCCATCTCCGACGCCCACAGCTTGGCCAGCGCCGCCTCGATGCGGATGTCGTTGCGCTCGTCGTCGGCGAGGCGGCTGGACAGGTCCACCAGCGCCTCAAGCGCGTACGCCGAGCACGCGATGAAGGCGATCTTCCCGGCCACCGCCTCGTGCTCGCCGATCCGGCGCCCCCACTGCACGCGGGTGCCGCACCACTCGCGGGCGATCCGCGCCGCCCACTTGGCCGTCCCCGCGCACACCGCCGGGAGCGACAGGCGGCCGGTGTTGAGCGTGGTCAGCGCGATCTTCAGGCCCTGCCCCTCCCGGCCGATCAGGTTCTCCGCCGGGACCCGGACGTGCTCGAACCGGGTCAGGCCGTTCTCGATGCCGCGCAGGCCCATGAACGCGTTGCGGCGCTCGACCGTGATGCCCGGGGTGTTCGCCTCGACGACGAACGCGCTGATGCGCTCGCCGGTCCGCGCCATCACCACCAGCAGGTCGGCGACCGTGCCGTTGGTGGTCCACAGCTTCACCCCGTCGAGCACGTAGTGGTCGCCGTCGCGCACGGCCGTGGTGGCCAGGCGGGCGGGGTCGGAGCCCACGTCGGGCTCGGTGAGCAGGAACGCCGAGATCTCGCCCCGGGCGCAGCGGGGCAGGAACGCCCGCTTCTGCGCCTCGGTGCCGAACAGGCGCAGCGGCTGCGGCACGCCGATCGACTGGTGGGCCGACAGCAGCGTGGCGATCGCGGGGGAGTAGGAGCCGACGAGCATCAGCGCCCGGGTGTAGTACAGGTGGCTCAGGCCCAGCCCGCCGTACTCCGGCTCGATCTTCATGCCGAACGCGCCCAGGTCGGCGAGCCCGGTGACGACGTCCGGCGGGATGACCGACTCGCGTTCGATGGCGGCGGGATCGACCTTGTCCTCCAGAAACCTGCGCAGCGCGCGCAGGAAGTCGTCGCCGCGGGCGGTCTCCTCCTCGCCCGGACGCGGGACGGGGTGCACCAGGTCCAGCCGGAGATCGCCGAGGAAGAGCTGTTTGCCGAAGCTCGGGCGGGTCCATTCCCGCTCGCGCGCCTGCTCGGCGACTTCGCGTGCCTTCGCGTAATCCGTCATCTCGGCCTCCCAAAGACGCCTGGGGGACGACGTTCTGTGTACGTTTGATGTACGTTGTGTCGTCTACGTACCCAGTGGGAGGCCGACCAGTACGATCGGGGCTTTATTGCCGTTGGGGGTCAGATGGGATCCCGAACGGGATCCGGAGCGTCAGGTCGTGGTCCGCGGGACGCGGGCGACACAGAAGACCGTCTGGCCGAAGGGCGGGCGGATGAAGCGCTCGATGAGCCGCGTCAGCGGGACCACCGTGCGGTCGTAGATCTTGACCAGGCGGGGGTCGGGGTAGCCGACGCCGCCGCGCCGTACCGCCGCCCACCAGGCGATGCCGCCGAGGAAGTTGATCGGCTTGAGCACCTCGACCTCCAGGCCCGCGCGGTCGACGGTGGCCCGCAGCGTCGCGGGGGTGTAGCGGGTGACGTGCCCGACCTTTCGGTCGAAGTCGCCATAAAGCTGCATATAGCCGGGTACCCAGATGACGATGCGACCGCCCGGCAGCGTCACCTTCGCCAGCGAGCGCAGCGCCTCCACGTCCTGCTCGATGTGCTCAAGGACGTTCATCATGACGACCGTGTCGACCTTCTCCTCCAGCGGGATCTCGGTCGGCAGGCCGAACTGCAGCACCTCGACGTCGTCGCGGTCGGCGAACCGCTTGGTCAGCTGCTCCACGCAGTAGGGATCGAAGTCGCTCACCACCAGCCTGTCCAGGCGCGGCAGGAACTGCTCGGCGAAGTGGCCCAGGCCCGACCCGATCTCCAGCAGCGAGCGGCCGACATGCGGGGCCACCATGTCGAACTCGTAGCGCCGGTAGTTCTTCGCCTCGTCGCCGCCAAGATGGTTCTCCAGTGCCTCGTCACCGGCCGCAGGCTGAACCACACGGTCATACCCAGACATTGGTCCCGTTTCCGATCGATTGAGGGTCACGCCGCTCGGGGTCGCCGCGCCCGGCGGCCCGCCGAATTCGCGGATACGTCGGGAGTCTAGTGCCCACATATCCCCGGCGCGGCCCCGGCGCACCTACGATAAGGGGCTCGCGAGAGGTGTTTCATGGATACGACCTTCGTCGGACGGCGGCCGGAACTCGCCGAAGTGGGGCTGCTCCTCAAGCGATCCCGCCTGGTCACGCTCACCGGCGCCGGGGGCGTCGGCAAGACCCGGCTCGCCCGCCGGGTGCTCGGCGACGCCGGGGGGATCCCCGTCGATCTCACCGTGCTGGTGGATCTGGAGCCGCTGGACGACCCGGAGGCGCTGCCGTACGCGGTCGCGCGGTCGCTCGGGCTGGAGGAGGACCCGGCCCGGTCCGCCGTCGAGGCGATGGCCACCTGGTTCCGCCGCCGGGACGTGCTGCTCGTCCTGGACACCTGCGACCAGCTCGTGGACGCCGTCGCCGAGCTGGCCACGGCGCTGCTGCGGGCCGTACCGAACCTGCGGATCCTCACCACCGGCCGACAGGCGCTCGGCGTACCCGGCGAGCACGTCTACCTCGTGCGCCCGATGCGGCTCGACGACGCCGTCACGCTGCTGCGGGAGCGGCTCGACGCCCGGACCCCCGCGGTGACCGACGCGGAGGCGGCGGAGGCGTGCGACCTGCTCGACCGCCTTCCCCTCGCCATCGAACTGGCCGCCCGGTGGCTGCCCGGCGGCTCCGTACGGGAGCTGATCGGCGGGCTGCGGGAGGGGGGCGAGGTGCCCGCCGAGGCGCCGGAGGGCGGGACGGCCGGGCCGCGGCGGCACCACAGCATGCGGGCCGCGATCGGCTGGAGCCACGAGCTGTGCACCCCCCGCGAACGGCTGCTGTGGGCGCGGATGTCGGTGTTCGGCGCGGACTTCGACCTGGAGGCCGCCGAGTTCGTGTGCTCGGGCGGGCCGCTGCCCGCCGACGCCGTGCTCGACACGATCGGCGGGCTGGTCGAGAAGTCGGTCGTGTTCACGTGCGATCACCCGGGCGGAGCGCGCTACCGCACGCTGCGCGGGATCCGGCGGTTCGGCGCCCGCTGGCTGGACCGGCTGGGGGAGCGGGAAGACCTGCGGCGGCGTCATGACGATTACGTTACGTGGTTGAATGAACGCGGACCGAAGTGAAACCCTATCCGGGTAGGAGGATCCTTTGCCTTCGGCAGAGGACTTCCCCTCCCCTCTCTCTGCAGGGTGGCCGATTCGTTACGGGCGGCATGTTGCCTGAACGTCGTCAGGAGGGCGGGACTGGTGATGGAGACGACACGGCGGGTGGGCAACCTGCCGACGGAGATCGGCGGCCTCATCGGGCGCTCGGCCGAGCTCGCGGAGCTCGGCCGGTTGATCAGGGACACCTCGCTGGTGACCCTGACCGGGCCCGCGGGCGTGGGCAAGACCCGGCTCGCCGTCGAGGCCGGCCGGATGGCGGAGTTCCCCGACGGCGTCTGGTTCGCCGACCTGTCCGGCGAACGCGACGGCCACCTGCTCGCCCACGGGGTCTCGGCCACGCTCGGGCTCGGCGAGCAGGCCGCGCGCCCGCAGCACGAGGTGCTCGCCGAGCTGCTCGCCGACAGGCGCATGCTGCTCATCCTCGACACCTGCGACCACCTGATCGCCGCCTGCCGCACGCTCGCCGAGCGGGTGCTCGCCGTCGCGCCGGAGGTGCGCATCCTGGCCACCGGACGCCGGCCGCTCGGCCTGCCGTACGAGCGGGTCTATCGCGTCGAGCCGCTCGCCGTGCCGCCCGCCGGGGACGAGCACGCCGACCGGTACGACGCGGTCCGCCTGCTCGCCGTGCGCGCCGAGGCGCTGGGCGTCGGCGAGATCGGCTCGTGGCGCTCGCTCGGCCGGATCTGCCGGCGGCTCGACGGCCTCCCGCTGGCGATCGAGTTCGCCGCGCGGCGGCTGCGGGTGCTCTCCGCCGAGCAACTGGCCGAGCGGCCCGGCGACGGCTTCGCGATGCTCGGCGAGATCGCCGGCCCGGCCGCGGCCGGACGCCACCGGACCCTGCGCACCGCCGTCGGCTGGAGCCACGAGCTCTGCACGCCCGAGGAACGGCTGTTATGGGCCCGCCTGTCGGTGTTCCCCGGCACGTTCGACATCGGCTCGGCCATCGACGTGTGCGCCGACGCCCGGCTGGAGGACGCCGCCCGGCCGCTCACCCGCCTGATCGACGCGTCCGTGCTCACCCGGACCAAGGCCGGCCGCTGCCGCCTCTACGCCCCCCACCGGGAGTACGGCGCCTGGTGGCTGCGCGAGCTCGGCGAGGAGGAGGACCTCCGGCGCCGCCACTACCGCCACTTCCGCGAGGCGGCCGACCGGGCCGACGCCGAGTGGGCGAGCCCCGCGCAGCTCGACTGGGCCGACTGGGCGCACCGCGAGTTCCCCAACCTGCGGGCCGCGATCGAGCACACCATCACCGGGCAGGACGGGCTCGACCTCGTCGCCGCGCTGTGGTTCCTGTGGTTCTGCGCCGGGCGGATCAACGAGGGCCGCCGCTACCTGGAGAAGGCCCTCGCCTGCAACCGGCGGCCCAGCCCCGCCCGGACCAGGGCGCTGTGGGTGTCGGCGTGGGTCGCGCTCGCCCAGGGCGACCTGCAGACCGTCGCGGAACGGTCGCTTGAGGCGCTGGAGAGCGCGGCCGCCCAGGGCGACGAGGCGGGCGCCGGGGCCGCCGTCCACGTCGCCGCCGTGCTCGCCCTGGTCCGCGACGACCTGGACCTGGCCGACAGGCGCATGCGGGAGTCGATCGAGCTGTTCGGCCGCGTCCCCGACCCCGGGATCGGGCTCGCCATGGCGCAGACCACGTACGCGATGATCCTCGGGCGGCGGGGCGACCACGAGCGGGCCGAGCAGGTGCTGCGCTCGCACCGGGCCTGGTGCGAGCGCAACGGCGAGATCTGGTCGCGCTCGTACGGCGACTACACCCGCTCGCTCATCGAGCTCGGGCGCGGTCGCCTCGACGCGGCCGAGGAGCACGTGCACGCCGCCCTCGCCGCGAAATGGCGGCTCGGCGACGCCATGGGCAGCGCACTCGCCGTGGACCAGCTCGCCGCCGTCGCCGCGGCGCGCGGCGAGGGGGAGCGGTCGGCGCGGCTGCTTGGGGCCGGGCAGCGCGTGTGGTCGGGTTTCGGGCGTCCCCAGTTCGGCTCCCGCGCCTTCGGGGCGCCTCGCCGTACGACCGAGACACAGGTCAGGACCATGATCGGCGATGTGCGGTACGAGGCCGCGTTCACGCGGGGCACCGGCATGGATCCCGGCGGCGTGATCGACTGACGCGTGCCGGGAGCGGGTTCGCTCACCTCGTCAGCCACTGGTCGATTTCGGCGAGCAGTTCCTTTTTGAGGGATTCGGGGGCGGCGGAGGAGCGGACGGACTGGCGGGCCAGCTCGGCGATCTCGGCGTCGCGGAAGCCGTACACGGTCCTGGCCAGTTCGTACTGCGGCAGCAGCCGGGAGCTGAACAGCAGCGGGTCGTCCGCGCCGAGCGCGATCGGCACCCCCGCGTCGAACAACCGGCGCAGCGGCACGTCCTCGGGGCTGTCGGCGACGCCGAGGCCGACGTTCGACGTCGGGCAGATCTCGCAGCAGATCCGCCGGTCCGCCAGCCGCGCCATCAGCCGCTCGGACTCGGCGGCGCGCACGCCGTGCCCGACCCGGTCCGCCTCCAGGTCGTCCACGCACTCGGCCACGCTCTGCGGCCCGCTCAGCTCCCCGCCGTGCGGCACGGACAGCAGGTCCGCCCGCTTGGCGATGCGGAACGCCCGGTCGAAGTCCCTGGCCCGGCCACGCCGCTCGTCGTTGGACAGGCCGAAGCCGACCACGCCCCGCCCGGCGTACTGGACGGCGAGCCGCGCCAGCGTGCGCGCGTCCAGCGGGTGCCGGGTGCGGTTCGCCGCCACGATCACCGCGATGCCGACGCCGGACGATCTCGCCGCGCGGTCCGCGGCGTCGAGGATGAGCTCCAGCGTGCTCGTCAGGCCGCCGAACCGGTGGGCGTACCCCGACGGGTCCACCTGAATCTCCAGCCAGCGCGAGCCCTCGGCCGCCTCGTCCTGCGCCGCCTCCGCCAGCAGCCGGTAGACGTCCTCCGGACGGCGCAGCACCGAGCGGGCGATGTCGTACAGCCGCTGGAAGCGGAACCAGCCGCGCTCGTCGGTCGCCCTGAGCCTGGGGGGCCAGTCCTGCTCAAGCGCGTCGGGAAGGTGCACGCCGTGCTCGCGGGCGAGCTCGATCAACGTCGAGTGCCGCATCGAGCCGGTGAAGTGCAGGTGCAGGTGGGCCTTCGGCAGTCTGTCGAGCGGACGTGGCATTTCCATATGGTGCCGTACCCGGGAGACCGCGAAGGCCCGGTCGGAGCGGTCCGCGCGCGGGCGAGGGTCGGCGAGGGTCGTTGTATGCGCCTATGCGCGGTATGCGGTGACCAGGCGACCGCCGCGTCCGGCGGCCCGCCGAGCGGACCGCCAGGGCGACGGGTACGCCTGATCGCGTCGAGTGGGCCCTGGTGGAGCCCCTGGTAGGCCCAGGTGGGCCCAGGTGGCCCCCAGGTGGACCCTAGTGAATCTCGGACAGGAGCTTGGCGACGCGGCTGACGCCCTCGACGAGGTCGTCGTCGCCGAGCGCGTAGGAGAGCCGGAAGTAGCCCGGGGTGCCGAACGCCTCGCCGGGCACCAGCGCGACCTCGGCCTCCTCCAGGATCACCTCGGCCAGTTCGGAGGAGGTCTGCGGGCGGCGGCCGCGCAGCTCCTTGCCGAGCAGGGCCTTGATCGACGGATAGGCGTAGAACGCGCCCAGCGGCTCGGGGCAGACCACGCCCGGGATCTCGTTGAGCATGCGCACGATCGTCTGCCGCCGCCGGTCGAAGGCGGTGCGCATCTCCGCGACCGCGGACAGGTCGCCCGACACCGCCGCGAGGGCGGCGGCCTGCGCCACGTTGGAGACGTTGGAGGTGGCGTGCGACTGCAGGTTCGTCGCCGCCTTCACCACGTCGGCCGGGCCGATCAGCCAGCCGACCCGCCAGCCGGTCATCGCGTACGTCTTGGCGACGCCGTTGAGCACCACCACGCGGTCGCCCAGCTCGGGCACGGCCGTGGCGATCGAGGTGAACTCGGCCGAGCCGTACACCAGGTGCTCGTAGATCTCGTCGGTGATCACCCACAGCTCGTGCTCGGCGGCCCAGCGGCCGATCGCCACGACCTGCTCCCGCGAGTACACCGCGCCGGTCGGGTTGGACGGGGAGACGAACAGCAGCGCCTTGGTGCGCTCGGTGCGGGCGGCCTCGAGCTGCTCGACCGAGGCCAGGTAGCCGGTGGTCTCGTCGGTCACCACGTCGACCTGTACGCCGCCGGCGAGCTTGATCGCTTCGGGATAGGTGGTCCAGTACGGCGCGACCACCAGGACCTCGTCGCCGGGGTCGAGCAGGGTGGCGAACGCCTCGTAGACCGCCTGCTTGCCGCCGTTGGTCACCAGCACCTGGGACGGCTCGACGCTGTACCCGGAGTCCCGCCGCGTCTTGTCGGCGATGGCCTGCTTGAGCTCGGGCAGGCCGCCCGCCGGGGTGTACTTGTGGAACCTCGGGTTCTTGCAGGCTTCGATGGCCGCTTCCACGATGTAGCCGGGCGTGGGAAAGTCCGGCTCGCCGGCGCCGAAGCCGATGACGGGACGACCGGCCGCCTTCATCGCCTTGGCCTTGGCGTCCACGGCCAGCGTGGCGGACTCGGTGATCGAAGAGATGCGCGCTGAGATGCGGGGACGGGTCATGCCTCCATCGTTTCAGATCCGGTGGCCGGGTTTCCGCCCGATATCCCCGAAGCACGGCCCAGGTCGGGGTAGCGTTTGAGGTGCGCGGACGGGCCGGTTCGACGAAGCGGCCATTCCCACGTACACTTCCAGACCTAGCGGGCCACGAACGCGGGACCTACGCGTCCCGATTAGCGGTAGGGTGGTTCGCGAACATAGGGCACTAGCGCAATTGGTAGCGCACCGGTCTCCAAAACCGGCGGTTGGGGGTTCGAGTCCCTCGTGCCCTGCGAAGTGCGGTCCGCGCACCAGGAAGGCGTGTAAGCGCGCCGCAGGATTGCGACGGACACGACGGATGCAGGTGAGGACTGTGGCGATCGACACCCGCAGCGAGGCCGCGGACAGGCCGAGCGAGAAGAAGAAGCCCAAGCGCACCTCGCCGGCTCTCTTCTATCGCCAAGTGGTCGCCGAGCTTCGCAAGGTCATCTGGCCGACCCGCCGGGACCTCATCACCTACACCACCGTGGTTCTGGTGTTCGTGCTGATCATGGTTGCGATCGTGTTTGGTTTGGACGCTTTGTTCACCAAGGGTGTAGTGACGATCTTCGGCGGTTGAGCCGACCGGTGGCCTTCGCCGCCGAACTCGCCTGTTTGTCGACGAATAGAGAAAGAGTCACCGTGTCCGAGTTCCCACCGTCGCCCGGTGAGTCCCGCGAAGAGTGGGATCGAGAGCCGGAAGAGCCGGTAGAGACCGCCGCCGGCGAGGCCGAAGCCGATGCCGACGTCGAGAGCGACGTCGACTCCGACTCCGCCGAGGTCGGTGTCGCCGAGGACGAGGACGGTGACATCGTCCCGGACGAGTCCGAAGTCGACCCGGTCGAGGAGTTCAAGCGCGGCCTGCGCGGCCTGCCCGGCGAGTGGTACGTGATCCACTCCTATGCCGGGTACGAGAACCGGGTGAAGTCCAACATCGAGAGCCGGATCCAGTCGCTCAACATGGAGGACTACATCTTCCGTGTCGAGGTCCCGATCCACACGGTCAGCGAGTTCAAGGGCGGCAAGAAGACCCCGGTCAAGGAGCGCGTGCTGCCCGGCTACGTGCTCGTGCTGATGGAGCTGACCGACGAGTCGTGGGCGGCCGTGCGCAACACGCCCGGCGTGACCGGCTTCGTGGGCCTGTCCAACAAGCCGAGCCCGCTCACCCTCGACGAGGTGGCCAAGCTGCTCGCGCCCGAGCCGGAGCAGGAGACCAAGGCCGCCAAGACCAAGGCCCAGACCGCCACCGTCGACTTCGAGATCGGCGAGTCCGTCACGGTCATGGACGGCCCGTTCGCCACGCTTCCCGCCACCGTCAGCGAGATCAGCGCCGAGTCGCAGAAGCTCAAGGTGCTGGTGTCGATCTTCGGGCGGGAGACCCCGGTCGAGCTGTCGTTCAACCAGGTCTCCAAGATTTAAGCGACCTGGAGCGACCTGGAGCGACCTGGAGCACCGAGGGCTCGGCTACGGTCCCGAGTAGGGTTCCCGAGGGTTCTTCGTCTCGGGGATCTCCCCGCGTCGCATAGACTTTGATGTCGCCCCCACCCCGGCGGTGGGGGCGAGTCGTTGCTCGCGCCGGTCGGTGCGCGACACGGCTCCCCCACAAACCGTGGGGTTTTCCGCAAAAGGACCCGGAGAAGGACAAATGCCTCCGAAGAGGAAAATCGCCGCGTTGGTGAAGGTGCAGCTTCCCGCTGGCCAGGCCACGCCCGCCCCGCCGGTCGGTACCGCCCTCGGTCCGCACGGCGTCAACATCATGGACTTCGTCAAGCAGTACAACGCCGCGACGGAGTCCCAGCGGGGCAACATCATCCCCGTTGAGATCACCATCTACGAGGACCGCAGCTTCACCTTCGTCACCAAGACGCCCCCGGCGCCTGAGCTGATCAAGAAGGCCGCGGGCGTGCAGAAGGGCTCCCCGGTGCCGCACCGCGACAAGGTGGGCAAGCTCACCAAGGAGCAGCTGCGCGAGATCGCCCAGACCAAGATGAAGGACCTCAACGCCAACGACATCGAGGCGGCCGAGAAGATCATCGCCGGCACCGCCCGGTCGATGGGCATCACGATCGTCGACTAGACACACCAGCGGATTTCCCGAATCTGTGGGAGGGCCGGGCGCGGCCCGTACCACGGTTCACTCAAGGAGTGAGCAGATGAAGCGCAGCAAGGGCTACCGCCAGGCGGCGGGCCTGATCGACCGCTCGAAGCTGTACAGCCCGGCCGAGGCGGCGAAACTCGCCAAGGAGACCTCGGTCACCAAGTTCGACGCGACCGTGGAGGTGGCGCTGCGGCTCGGCGTCGACCCCCGCAAGGCGGACCAGATGGTCCGTGGCACCGTCAACCTCCCGCACGGCACCGGCAAGACCGCCCGGGTCCTGGTCTTCGCGACCGGTGAGCGTGCCGAGGAGGCCCGCGCCGCGGGCGCCGACATCATCGGCGCCGACGAGCTGATCGACGACATCTCCAAGGGCAACCGCCTCGGCGAGTTCGACGCCGTGGTCGCGACCCCCGACATGATGGGCAAGGTCGGCCGCCTGGGCCGGGTGCTCGGCCCGCGTGGCCTGATGCCCAACCCGAAGACCGGCACCGTCACCCCGGACGTCGCCAAGGCCGTGACCGAGATCAAGGGCGGCAAGATCGAGTTCCGCGTCGACCGGCACGCGAACCTGCACCTGGTGATCGGCCGGGCGTCCTTCGACGAGCGGCGGCTCGTGGAGAACTACGCGGCGGCGCTCGACGAGGTGCTGCGGCTCAAGCCGTCGGCCGCCAAGGGGCGCTACCTGAAGAAGGTGACGTTCACCACGTCGATGGGGCCGAGCATCCCGGTCGACCCCAACGCGACGCGCGCGCTGACCGCCGAGCTCGAAGGCTGAGCAGCGCGATCAGGGCCGGTCGACGGGCCTGACACGGGCGTACGAAGACGACTGATGGGCTCCCGCCGCCACGGCGGGAGCCCATCACGCGTTTCACCGGCAAGACTCACCGGCAAGGCCGGGATTTGTGAAGAAGTCGTGCAGGCTTCCTCCACGCCCGCGCGGGAGCCCCGCGCGTCACGTAGTGTCGCGTCCAAGGACATGAAGGGACGATTCTTGATGCGACGTAAGAGTGCCGCTCTGCTGGCCGCCGGTGCGGCCGCGCTGATCGCGTTGTCGGGCTGCGGTTCGCAGAGCCCCGCCCCGCTGGGGAACGCCAAGCTGGCGGCCGCCGAGGCGTTGCAGGACTCCGCGCGCAAGAGCCAGGACGTCTCCACCTATACCGCGGACATCGTCGTGGACCTGTCGGGGACGCCGCAGGGCGCGGGCAAGATCCAGGGCTCGATGGTCTACCAGCAGAAGCCCAAGCTCGCCGCGGACGTCACGTTCGACCAGATCAACATCGGCGGCCAGGCGGTGCCGGGCGGCCTGCGGACGATCCTGCTCGGCGACACCCTCTACCTCAAGCTCGACGCGCTGCGCACCTTGGTCGGCAACACCAAGCCGTGGATCAAGGTCGACCTGGCGGAGACGAGCGCCAAGGGCGGGTTCAACCTGCAAGAGCTGTTCGCCCAGGCGCAGCAGTACGACCTGGCCAACAGCGTCAAGATGCTGACCACCTCCGACGACGTCAAGGCGGTCGGCACCGAGACCGTGGGCGGGGTCGAGACCACGCACTACAGCGGGACCTTCCCGGTCGAGGAGGCCGTCAAGCAGCTTCCCGCCGAGGTCCAGGAGAAGGCGCGCGGCGAGTTCGCCAAGCTGAAGGACATGAAGTTCGACGCCTGGATCGACGCGGAGGGCCTGCCGCGCAAGATCACCATGAACGGGGCGGCGGGCAGCCAGGGCACCTTTGGCACGACGCTGCAGTTCCGGGCGTTCAACGAGCCGGTGAACATCTCCGAGCCGCCCGCCGACCAGGTCGGCGAGCTGCCCAAGAACTTCTCGGGCACCGGCAACTGATTCTCGCCGCCGGGCCCGAACCGGGCTTGAACAGGGCTCGAACCGAACTCGCATCGCGCCTCACACGCCCCCATGCCGGTCCTCGGATGCCGGCATGGGGGCGATCGCGCGTCCATGCCCATTGGGAGGCCCATTGGGAGGCCCATTGAAGGCCCTTGGAGGCCCTGTGGACGCCCGTTGGCCGCGTCCGGCGATTTGATGCGTCGTCCGTTTGCCCGTACGCTTGTGTCAGCCGAAGACCGCTGGTCGTCGTCGGGCTGCTCGTAGCCCGGCGACCGAAGGTCCCACACAGTGGGCGACCCGCGCAGGTGTGGTGAGAGTTTCTCGCCGGAGTCGCCCGTTGTTCGCGGACTCTCCGTCTGGGAAGCCCCGGTGCCCCTGCGCCCGGGGCTTGTTGTTTTTCCTGGGGACCTTCGCCGGCGGCACATCTGGAAGGAGGCCCATGGCGAGGGCGGACAAGGCGACGGCCGTTGCCGAGCTCAAGGAACACTTTACGAGCTCCAGCGCTGCCGTCCTGACCGAGTACCGCGGTCTCACCGTGGCGCAGCTGAAGCAGCTGCGTTCCACTCTCGGTGGGCACGCGAAGTTCGCCGTGGCGAAGAACACGCTGACTAAGATCGCGGCCAATCAGGCCGGGGTCTCCGTCCTGGACGATCTGCTCCAGGGCCCGACCGCGATCGCGTTCGTCAAGGGCGACGTGGTCGAGGCGGCGAAGGGTCTGCGCGATTTCGCCAAGGCCAATCCCCTCCTGATCATCAAGGGTGGCGTCGTCGATGGTAAGGCGATGTCCTCCGAGGAGATCACCAAGCTCGCCGACCTGGAGTCCCGCGAGGTTCTGCTCGCGAAGCTGGCCGGTGCGCTGAAGGCGAAGATGGCCCAGGCCGCCGCCACCTTCAACGCGCTGCCCGTGAACATGGCTCAGCTCGCCGAGGCCCTGCGCGTCAAGCGCGCCGAGGCCGGCGAGTAGCCCGCGGCACAGGTCGCCGTACAGGGGATTTTGAGAACTCGCGTATCGCGGTCGCGATTAAACGTACGAAAAACAGGAGGAACCACCACCATGGCGAAGCTCAGCAACGAGGAGCTGCTCGACTCCTTCAAGGAGATGACCCTTCTTGAGCTGTCCGAGTTCGTGAAGCTCTTCGAGGAGACCTTCGACGTCAAGGCCGCCGCCCCGGTCGCCGTCGCCGCCGCCCCCGCCGCGGGTGGCGCGGGCGCCGCCGCCGAGGAGGTCGAGGAGCAGGACGAGTTCGACGTCATCCTCGAGGCCGCCGGCGACAAGAAGATCCAGGTCATCAAGGAGGTCCGGGCCCTCACCAGCCTCGGCCTCAAGGAGGCCAAGGACCTCGTCGACGGCGCGCCCAAGCCGCTGCTGGAGAAGGTCAACAAGGAGACCGCGGAGAAGGCCAAGGCCGCCCTGGAGGGCGCCGGCGCCACCGTCACCGTCAAGTGACGTTGTCGCCGCTCACGCGCCGTCTCACAACGGCGCGCTGAACGGAACGCTGAACGCATAACGAGAAGGGCTGTCACCTGGTGCCGGTGGCGGCCCTTTTCGCGTTTCCAACCGCAAATGCCATACCCATCCGCAAACCCATCAGCACCCATCCATACCCATCCACACCCATCCATACGCATCTGTCCATGCCCATCTGCGCCGAGCCCCGGTGAGCGATCTCCGTACCGGGTTATGATCCGGACGATCCTGACGGGGAGGCCGGATGGAGCGCAGCAGACGACGCCTGGTCATCACGCTCACACTCGCCGCGCTGACCCTGATCCTGGGCGGCGGACTGGTGTGGATCCGGATGGACCTCGCGGAGGCGCGCGCGGCGCTTGAGGAGCGCGAGGCGGCGATGCGGGCGGCGGGCGTGCACGCGGTCGCCCTGCTGTCGGTCGACCACCGCACGGTGGATCAGGACATCAAGCGCATCCTGGACACCTCGACCGGCGAGGCCCACGACGGCTACACGAAGAACGCTCCGGCGCTCAAACGGACGACGACCGCCAACAAGGTCGTCCAGATGGGCGTCGTGCGCTCGACCGGGCTGGTGACGATGAACGCGGAGAGGACCACCGCCGACGTGCTCGTGGTCGCCGACGGGATGATCCGGTGGGACGGCGACAAGGCGGCGCCGCAGGATCGCTTCTACCGATGGTCCATGCGGGTCAGCAAGGTCGGCAGCGCCTGGCTGGTGGCGAGGGCGGAGCAAGTGCGGTGACACGCGGCGGAGACGACGTTCAGGGACACGACGTTCAGGGTCACGGATTACAGGGCCATGGGGTTCAGGGTCATGAGGCGCTGGGGGAGGTCCGCGGGTTCCCGTCGCCCGAGGGCGGGGCGGAGGCGAGCGGCGCGGGCAGGCACGGCAGGGGAGCGCGGCGACGCCCCTACGCGCATCAGGAGCCCGCACAACCCCCCGCACAGACGTCGGCCCGACGCAGTTGGTCGCGTCAGAAGGGCTACATCGGCCACGCGGGCCCGGTGGGGGCCCACGCCTCGGCCGGGCCGTACGCGGACGGGGAGGGCGACGCCGAGGCCGTCCTGAAGGCTCCCGCGCCCAGGCCGGAGAGCGTGCACGAGGGCGGCGTGCAGGAGGACCTCGAACAGGAACCCGAGGCGCCGCGGCGGGGCTGGGCCGGCGGGCTGCTTGTGGCGCTTCTGGCGATCGCCGTGGCGGTGCTCGCCGTCGCCGTCGCCCTGTCCTACCTCGACCTGCGTACGCTACGGCAGAACGAGGCCGACGGCACCGCCGCCCTCGCCGCCGCGCGGTCGTACGCCTCGGACATGCTCGCCTATGACCATCGTCACATCGAGCAGGACCTGGCCCGGGCGCGCGGGCACGCCACCGCCCGCCTGGCCGAGTACTACCGGCAGCTCGCCGCCACCCTGATTCCGCAGGCCAGACGCGAGCAGACCGTCCAGCAGGTGACGGTCGCCGGGGCGGCGGTGGAGTCGGCGGCCCCCGATCGGGTGAGGGTGCTGATGTTCGTCAATCGCACGACTAGTAAACTCCCGCCCGGCCACAAGAGCCGCGAGGGCGAGGTCAATCAGGGGCGCGTGCGGTTCGTGATGGTCAAACGCGGTGACGGTGTGTGGCTGGTCGACGATCTGTCCACGTTGCTGGGCAATCCGCCCGTTCACACCTGAGATGTCGCGTTATCCAATTGTTAGCAAAGGTTGTGTTTAGAAACCGGCAGGGAAGGGGATGCCTCCTTCAGCGATCGCGCCGTGCATCGGTAAGCGTTCGCCCCTCGGGGTAACTGAGTGTTAGCCGTATCCGCTCGCGGGTATCGTCAGGGTCCAGCGCCTCGTTTCACGCGGCGAGGCGGGGAAAACCCAGCGTGGCGGCCCTCAGTTGGCCGAAATGTCGGCTCACGGGCTTGACGTTTCGGCTCGGACGGGCGATGCTGCGACCAACGTGGAGCGCAGAGCGAGAGCGGAGTGGACAGGTGTATGCCGTTCGGCTACACTGCCCCTTTGCGCTGCCCTTTGACGACCCGCTTCTCTCAGTAACCGTTGTGGTGTCGTCTGGCGTGCGTGTAGTCAGTCCGCGAGCCCTCGGAAGGACATCTGTTGGCAGCCTCGCGCAACGCCTCCGCCGTACCCGCTGGTCCTCGTCGCGTGTCTTTCGCGCGTATCCAGGAGCCGCTTGAAGTTCCCGGCCTTCTGGCCCTGCAGACCGAGTCGTTCGACTGGCTGCTGGGCAACGACAAGTGGAAGGCCCGGGTCGAGGCGGCCCGCCAGGTCGGGCGCAAGGACGTACCGACGCAATCCGGCCTCGAGGAGATCTTCGAGGAGATCAGCCCGATCGAGGACTTCTCCGGGACCATGTCCCTGTCGTTCCGCGATCACCGGTTCGAGCC
>NZ_JBFATZ010000030.1:46670-85927 GCF_040678635.1 Thermopolyspora sp. NPDC052614 | reverse complement strand
GACCGTAAGACCCGCCGCCTAGCGGAGGGCAGGACCCGGTGAAACAGGAAGCCACAGAAGTGCCGCACGCGCGGCACAGGCTGAACCCCGGCCCTCAGGCCGGGGAGCGCGTCAACAGATCGCCGGTCTCGGCGCCGGTCTCGCCCCGGTGATCTTCGCCCAGGTGCAGGCGGCGACGGGAGGCGGCGGCACCCTCGCCATCTCGGCGGTCATCGCCGCGTTCTGTCTGCTCACCGTCGGCTGCACGCTCGCCCTGGCGGAGACCAGCCGCGGCGACCTGGTCGGCGCGACCGGCCCGACCCGGACGAACCGGAGCGCGAGGCGGTGAAGTGAGGCGGCATGTGGCGGGCGCTCGGCGGGGACGCGGTTGCGCCGACCGAGGTTCCCGGGGAATGCCACCGGCCCTCTGGATGTTCCTTGAGACAGTTGATCCTTCAACTACAGAGGAGGACTCATGCCGGCCGTCACCGCTGACACGCTGACCCTGCCACGCGTCGCCGTCCCCGACCCGGAGCACGCCGCCGAACGGCCGGTGCGGTCGGTGACCACGGCGCCCACGGGTGTCGAGGGGGAGGGGTTCCCGGTCCGCCGGGCCTTCGCCGGAGTATCCGCGTCCGCGCTGGATCCCTTCATCCACATGGACCAGATGGGCGAGGTCGAGTACGCCCCGGGCGAGCCCAAGGGCACGCCCTGGCACCCGCACCGCGGCTTCGAGACCGTCACGTACATGATCGACGGCATCTTCGAGCACCAGGACTCCAACGGCGGCGGCGGCGTGATCACCAACGGCGACACGCAGTGGATGACCGCCGGCGGGGGAATCCTGCACATCGAAAGGCCCCCGGAGCACCTGGTGGCCTCCGGCGGGCTCTTCCACGGCATCCAGCTCTGGGTCAACCTGCCGCGCGCCAACAAGTTCGCCCCGCCCCGCTACCAGGACATCCGCGGCAAGCAGGCCACCCTGCTGTCCTCCGACGACGGCGGGACGCTGCTGCGGGTGATCGCCGGCGAGGTGGACGGGCACACCGGGCCCGGCTCCACGTTCACCCCGATCACGCTCGTCCACGCCACGCTGAGCCCCGGCGCCCGGCTGCGGCTGCCGTGGAACCCCGGCTACAACGCCCTCGCGTACATCCTCGCGGGAAACGGCGGCGTCGGCGACGAGCGGCGGCCGATCCACAAGGGGCAGCTCGCCGTCTTCGGCCCCGGCGACGTGCTCACCCTCAACGCCGATACGGCGCAGCCCAGCGCCGAGCCCAACCTGGAGGTGCTGCTGCTCGGCGGCCGTCCGATCCGCGAGCCGGTGGTGCACTACGGCCCGTTCGTGATGAACACCAAGGCCGAGATCATCCAGGCGATGGAGGACTACCGGGCGGGCCGCCTGGGCGTCATCCCCGCCGAGCGCCTGCCGCACGCCCACGGCGACCTGCCGGCGGACGGCTGATCAGGAGGGCTGCCGCGCGCCGGTGAGTCGGCCACGCCGTACTCGGTATCGGCGGCCCCTGCTCCGCCTCGAACGGATCGCCAAAGGCGGGGGAGGGGCGTGAACCTGAATCCGGCGTGGTCGCGCCGCGAGGAGCGGCGGCTGTCGCGGCCGGGACATGCGGCCGAAGCAGCCGCGAACCAGGCTCAAGAGCGGAGAAGCAGGGCGGATCCCGACATTCCGTCCGCGCGTCAGCCGAGGCCGGGGAGGGTGTCGGGGACGTCGTACACTGGCCACCCGTCGGCTCCCCGGCGGACCGTGGGATGCGGCCGGTACGGCTCCCGCCGCCCCACGTCGAGCAGGTGCGTCACCGTCGCGCCGCGCATCGCGAGCGCGTCGGCGATCAACATGCGGTGGCAGCGCCACCAGAGCGTCTCGGCGCACATCACGGCGAGGCGTTCGACGCGGGCGCGCTCCGCCAGCTCGCTCGCCGCCGCACGGAACCCCGGCGTGTCCATGTGATCGGCGTACCCGGAGAACGCGCCGTGGCGCAGCGCGGTGTGCCGGGAATCGGGACGCCGGGAACGACGACCGCCGAGCGCCTCCCCGGCCCACTCGTACCCGATGCCGGCCCCGGCGAGGGCGTCGGCGAGCGCCTCCCGCCCGAACTGCGGATGCCGCCGTGACCCGGGGAATCTGCGCACGTCGACCAGCGTCGACACCCGCGCCTCGCGCAGAACCGCCAGAAACGCCTCGATCGGCCGGGCGCCGTGCCCCACGGTGAAGACCTCCACCCTTCCCGACCGTACGCCTCCTGGCCGTACGCCCGACGCCCGACCCGGGATGCCGCGCCGACGCGACCTCCCGGCCGTCGAAATCCGCATGCGCACCCGGCCTCACGGAGCGGCGATCGTCTCGGGGGCGGGGCCGGTCAGGCGCCGCCGTTCGGCCTCCACGATCGTGCGGGCGAGGGCCTGCTCGGAGATGTCGATCGCCTCGGGGGCGGCCTCGGCCAGTTCGCTGCGGCGCGCGTACGCGTCGAACAGCGTCGTCTTCCTGCTCAGGATCTCGAGCATGCGCTCGTCGACGCTGTCCGGGGTCAGCAGGCGATGGACCTGGACCTTGCGCACCTGTCCCATCCGGTGGGCGCGTGCGATGGCCTGGCTCTCCATGGCCGGGGTGACCTGCGGCTCGCAGAAGATCACCACGGATGCGGCGTGCAGGTTCAGCCCGACGCCGCCGGCCTCGATCTGGGCGAGCAGCACGGCGTGACCGGAGGCGGCGGAGAACTCGTCGACAAGCTGCTGGCGCCGCACGACGGACAACTCGCCGGAGATCGGGCCGAGCACGCGGGGACCGAGGGCGTCGCCGACGGCCGCCAGCACGTCCCGGAAGAACGAGAAGACGATGACCTTCAGGCCGTTGTCCGCGGCCTTCTCGACGAGCTCGGCGAGCCTGCGCAGCTTGGCCGACCGGGCGGGCACGGCGTACGCGGCGCGGCGCATCGCCATGAAGTTCCCCGCGGCGACCGCCTTCCGGTAGGCCTCCAGGTCGGCCTGGCCGAACTCCTCCCACTCGTCCACGCGGACCAGATCGGGCAGCTCGGTGAGCACGTCCTGCCGGTTGCGGCGCAGGTACACCGGCGCGACCGCCCTGCGGAACGCGGCCGCGCCCGCGACCCCGTCGGCCACGCTGATCGTCGAGGCGAGGTCGGGACGCAGGTGGCGTACGAGACTGCGGAACTCCTCGACGCGGTTCTCCATCGGCGTGCCGGACAGGAACAGCACGCGCTCGGCGTGGGCGATCCAGCGGGCCACCGCCTGGGAACGCTTCGCGCCGGGGTTCTTCACGTAGTGCGCCTCGTCCACGACAAGCAGCCCGAGGGCGATCTCGCCCGGATGGCCGAGCCGGTGCAGCATGGCGAAGGTGGTGACGGCGACGCCGCCGTCGCGGATCCAGTCCGCGAACGCGTCGGCGCGGTCCGGCCCGTGCAGCGGATAGGCCCGCAAGGTGCTCCTCCGCTCGACCTCCCGCAGCCAGTTGATCAGTACGCTGGCCGGGCACGCGACGAGGAAGTGGGTACGGCCCTCCGCCTTGAGATGGGCCAGGGCCGCGATCGCGGTGATCGTCTTGCCGAGACCCATCTCGTCCCCGAGGATCACCTTGCGCTGGACGAGGGCGAAGCGGGCCCCGAACGACTGGTATCCGCGCAGCCTGACCCGCAGATGCCTGTCGTCGAGCGGGTGCTCCTTGACCGCCGAGGCGATCTCCTCGGGGAGGAAGCCCTCGGCGGCGGCCTCGTCGGCCCGCAGGCCCGCGACCTCGGCGAGCAGTTCGTGGTACTCGGGGGCCTGCACCGCGAAATCGGCCCACGCCTCAAGCTCGTCGTCCACCGGGCGGAGCAGATCCACGGTGGCCTGCGCCATCAGCAGCGGGGCCTCCGCCGCGTTCGCCTCGGCCAGCAGCCGTTCGATCTCCAGGGCCGCCTCCCTCGCCCGGCGGCGTCCCTCCCGCCCCGCCAACAGCATCCGCAGGCGGCTTCGCGCCGGACGCGCGGCGGCCGTCAGGGCGGGCAGGCGATCCTGGATCGCGGTGGCCAGGGTGAGCGCGCGGGGAAGATCGGGTCCGGCGTTCACCAGCCGCTTCAACGCGATGAGCAGCGCGGTGGTCGCGGGGTCGTGCTCGTCGACGTCGATGCGGACGGCGCCCGCCTCGGCGACCGCGCGTTCGATCTGCTTGGCGGCGGCGTACACCTGACGCGCCGACCGGGCGCCCAAACCGGGGACGAGCTCAAGCGTGTACGGTGACCGGCCCAGGACGTCCAGCACGGTCGTGAAGCCGGCCTGTTCGAGGGGGCCGAGCAGCAACCGGCCGTCGGTGACGTCCCTGAGCCGGGAAATCGGCATCTCGCCCAGATCGCGCCGCGCCGACACGGCCCGCGCCTCCGCCAGCGCCCGCTCGACCTCGGCGCGTGCCCGTTCGTCGTCCGCCAGAAGCGTCCGCGCGGCCTTGCGGAGTTTCGCCGCCTCGTGAAGCGCGGTCCTGACCCGCCGGACGTCCGGAGGTCTCACGTCTTCGTCGTCGTCGATGGCGGCCACCCTCACCTCACGCCCCTGCTCCGCTCGTACCGGCGGGGGATGACGGGCGGCACGGGAGCGAGCCCGATCACCCCGCGCACCCGGGCCGGAGGGAGCGACTCACCTACTCCGGCGCCGCGCCCGTCCGATCACCCCGCACACCCGGGCCGGAGGCCGCCTTCGACACCACATGATGCACCGTGAGCGGTGAGTTAGGGGCCCGCGCGGCGAACTTCGGCGGCTTCACCGGCCCCGGATTCGCGAAGGTGCCCGTTCCAGGCCCATCGGCGATCCGAGGGCCGGGGCGGGCGATCATCTCAGGACAGGGCCCTCAGTCGATCGACCCGCCCGGGCATGACGTCCCGCCGGTCGCCGCGCACCGACATCAGGATGCCCGCCGCGGCCAGGCAGGTCAGGGTGGACGAGCCGCCGTACGACAACAGCGGCAGCGGGACGCCGACGATCGGGGCGAGGCCGAGCACCATGCCGACATTGACCGCAGACTGAACGGCGAGCCAGCACACGATGCCCCCCGCCACCAGCCGCTCGTACGGCGAGGCCGCCAGCGCCGCGATCCGCAGCCCGCGCCACAGCACACACCACAGCAGCACCAGCAGAAACGCGGCCCCGACGAAGCCGAGCTCCTCGCCCGCCACCGTGAAGATGAAGTCGGTGTGCTGCTCGGGCACGAAGTGCCCGCCGGTCTGGTCGCCGCGAAACAGCCCGCGCCCGAGCAGCCCGCCCGACCCCACCGTCTCCAGCGCCTGCAGCGCGTTGTACCCGACCCCCTGCGGATCGGCCGACGGGTGGGCGAAGACGAGCAGCCGCTGCACCTGATGCGGCTTGAGCAGGCCGAGCCACCACGCCAGGCCCGCCGCGCCGATCGCCCCGCCCGCGAGCAGGGCGAGCCACCGCCACGGCGTCCCGGCGACGAGCAGCATGCCCGCGGTGATCGCGATCATGATGAGCCCGGTGCCCAGGTCCGGCTGGAGCATGACGAGCCCGAGGGGGACGGCGGCCACGCCCAGGGCCGCAGGTAGCCTGGCGGCGGCGTGGCCGGGCCGCCCCGGCGGCTCGTCCGACGCGGTGCCGAGCACGGACGCCAGGGCGAGCACGAGCGCGAGCTTGGCCGGCTCCGACGGCTGGAACTGCAGCCCGGCCACGCCGAGCCAGGACCGCGAGCCGTTGACGGTGACGCCGAGCGGCGTCAGCACGGCGGCGAGGCCCAGGCATCCGACCAGGTAGGCGGGCACGCTCCAGGCCCGCAGCGACCAGCGGCCGACGTGCGCGAGGGCGACCATCGCGGCCAGGCCCGCCAGGCCGTAGGCGATCTGGCGGGTCAGGTACGCCCCGGTGTCCTCGACGGCCGCCCGCGTCGAGGACCAGACGAGCACCACCCCGGCCACGCACAGCGCGGACGCGGGCAGGCAGACGCGCCAGTCGAGAACGCGCAGCCACTTCGTCGCCCGCTCCAGGCGGTGGGTGGTGGACGAGATGCTCATGGCCGCGAACGGTGCGGTTGCGGGTGGGTGGATGCGATGGTGGGAAGCGCGTGGCCATCTCATCGGTGCTCCAGGCGGTGGGTCGTGGGCGAGATGCTCATGGCGCGTACTGGTCGGAGGCGGGCAGGCGGATGCGCCGGTCGAGGGCGCGCGGCCACCTCGTCGGCCTGCTCCAGGCGGTGGGTGGTGGACGAGATGCTCATGGCCGCGAACGGTGCGGTTGCGGGTGGGTGGATGCGATGGTGGGAAGCGCGTGGCCATCTCATCGGTGCTTCAGGCGGTGGATCGTGGACCAGATGTCCCGGGCGGCCGGGGCCGCCGTCTCGCCGCCGTTGCCGCCCTGCGCGACCATGACGACGACCACGTGCCGCCGGTCGAACGAGGCGAACCATGACGTGTCCTGCTTGCCGTACACCTCGGCAGTGCCGGTCTTGCCGGCGATGGGCCGCTTGTCCAGCGGATAGCCCGCGAAGGCGGCGGCGGCCGTGCCGGATTTGGTGACGTCGGTCAGGCCGCGGCGGATGTAGGCGAGGGCCTTGCGGCCGATCGGCAGGTGGCCGACGACCGGCGGGGTCACCTCGCGCACGACGCGGCCGTCCGCGGCGACGATCCGCTTGGCGACCCTCGGGCTGAACACCGTGCCGCCGTTGGCGAGCGCCGCGTACGCGCGGGCCAGTTGCAGCGGGGTGACCAGCACCTGGCCCTGGCCGATGGAGAAGTTGGCCGCGTCGCCGGGCCACGCCCAGTTTCCGCACGGCACGTTCCCTGACGCCTCGCCGGGCAGGTCGATTCCGGTCTTGACGCCGAAGCCGAAGGCGCGGGCCATGCGCGCCATCGGGTGCTCGCGCGGATGCTCGCGCCACATCTCGTACGCGAACCGGTAGAAGATCGTGTCGCAGGACACCTCCAGCGCCCGCCGCAGGTCGATCCGCCCGTAGCCGACGCCCTGGTAGTTGCGGAAGTCGCGGTCGCCGACGCGGTAGTGCCCCGGGCATTCGTACGTCCCCGTGACCGGATGACCCTCGCGCACCGCCGCGGCGAGCGAGGTGACCTTCCAGGTGGAGCCGGGGGCCCACTGCCCCTGGATCGCCCGCGACAGCAGCGGGCCGCCCTGCCGGTCGCTCGTGAGCCGCGCGTAGTCCTTCGGATCGATGCCGCCGACCCACACCGACGGGTCGTAGGTCGGCAGGTCGGCGAGGGCGATGACGCGGCCGGTGCGCGCTTCGAGCACCACGGCGGCGGCCGAGTCCGCGGGCCTGCCGTTCTTCCGCGCCCGCGTCACGGCCTTGGCGAGCGCCCGCTCCGCGGCACGCTGCACACGGCCGTCGATGCTGGTGACGAGCGTCGCGCCGGGAACGGCCGGGCGTTCGCGCAGCGTGCGCGTCACCCGCCCGGCGCTGTCCACCACGAGCTCCCGGACCCCGGGCGTGCCCCGCAGTTCGGCCTCGTACACCGCCTCCAGCCCGTCCCGTCCCACGGTGCCGGTCCCGCCGGAGCGGCCGTCCGGAGCCAGATAGCCGAGGACGTGCGCGGCCAGCTCGCCCTGCGGGTAGTCCCGCACCGGCCGCAACTCGGTCACCACCCCTGGGAACCGCTCCGGACGCTCCACGATCCGCATCGCGATCCGCTCGTCGACCGCCTCGGCCACCGGGATCGGCTGGTACGGCGAGCCCGCCCAGCAGTCCTCGCGCGTCTTGGCGTCACACGGCCGGATCCGCTCCTCGATCTCGCGGCGGCTCACGCCGAGCAGCGCCGCCAGCCGCCGCAGCGTCTGACGGCCGCCGTCCGGCAGCCGGTCCAGCACGGTACGGTCGACCGAGACGGTCATCGCCGTGCGATTGCGCACCAGCGGCCTGCCGTGGTCATCGACGATACGCCCGCGTACGGCCGGGACGACCACGTGGCGCACGTGATCCGCCGAGGCGGCGCGGGCGTAGCGATCCCCGTCGACCACCTGCACCTGCCAGAGGCGGCCGAGCAGCACGCAGAACAGACAGGTCACCAGCACGTGCACCAAGACGATCCGGGAGCGCATCGACGGTCCTCCGAGCCGCCGGGCCCACGCGCAGGCGCCTGACGCGGAGCCGTATGAAGTCGAGGGCGAACCAGGCGAACAGGGCGGCGGCCATCGTGCAGGGCACCGCGTACGGCAGCTCGGACGCCTCGGCCGCCGCACGTGGATCCCGCAGCAGGACATCGAGCGCGGTGAACGCCGCCGCGCCGACGACGACGCCGCCCGCGATGACGGCGGGCGCGGGTGGCCGCCGCACCGCCCCGCACAGATGACCGACCAGGCACAGCACGAGCGCCGACCGCCCCGCCACGCTGTCGGCGGGCGGCGGCAGATCGGCGGCGAGTCCCGCGGCGAACCCGGCGAGCGTCCCGGCCACCGCGCCCCGCGCGACCGCGATCAGCACCACCGCCGCGAGCACCAGATCAGGGGCCGCCCCGCCGGGCAGCGGGAGCCGTTCCACCACGCTCACCTGGAGCAACGGCACCGTCAGCGCGACGATCGCCGGGCTAATCCGCATGGCCGCCTCCGTGGTTGAGCGGCGGGGGGCCGGTCGCGGTCGTGTGGGGTGGCGATGCCGTCGGTGTGGTGATCGCCGGGCTGGTCCGTATGGCCGCCTCCGTGGGGGAGCCGCGATCGACCGGTCGTGGTGGTGCTGGGCGGCGGGACCGTGGGCAGGGCGCGTCGGCCGGACGGCCGGGCGCGGCCTGCGCCGCGATCGGTGAGGGCCGCATCGACGCGGTCGCGTCGGGCCGCATCGTGCGTGCGGTGGCGGGGTCACCTCGCATGACGATCACCGTCGGATGACGTGACGACGCCGACTACGTCGAGGGTGGTGAAGCGGACCGCGGGTCGTACCAGGGCGGTCGTGACCAGGGGGTCCGTTTCGCGTTCGAGGCGGGCGACCGTGCCGACGGGGACGCCGGGCAGGTACGGCCCGCCCTTCGCCGAGCCGAGGGTCTCCACCCGCGCCCCGATCCGCAGCGTGGCGTCGCCGGCGAGCAGGCGCAGGCGGAGCAGGCCGTCGCGTACGCCGCGCCCGGTGACGACGCCGATCTCGCGGGAGCCGGACACGCGCACGCCCACGCCTGCGGCTGGGTCGGCGGCGAGTCGTACGGTGGCGACCGAGTGACCGGACTCGACGACCATGCCGACGAGGCCGTCGGCGTTGAGCACCATCTGACCGGCGCGTACGCCGTCGCGGGTGCCCACGTCGACGGCGACCGTGTCGCCGTGCGTGCCGTACGCGATCACCTGGGCGGTCACCACGGGGGAGCGGGCGTGCCGGGCGGCGGCGGTCACCGCCTCGGCCTGGCGGTCGCGGTCGGCGGCGGCGGAACCGGCCCAGCCGGTGGCGGCGAGCCGTACCCGCCGCTCATCGGGGGCGGAATCCCGGGCGGCGACGACCAGGCGCTGCACCGGCCCGGCGACGGAGGCGGCCCACTGCCGCAGCGCGGAGGCGTCGCCGCGCACGTCGAAGGTGATCAGGGCGGCCGCGAGGGCCGCCACCGCGGCCAGGACGAGGCGATGGCGTCGGGTGAGGCGCATCGCCGCCCCCTAGCGGCGAGGCTCGGGGACGAGGACGCCCTGGAGGCGGTCGAACTCCTCCACGCACCGGCCGGAGCCGAGCGCCACCGACAGCAGCGGGTTGTCGGCGACCTTGACGGGCATCCCGGTCGCCTCGGCGAGCCTGTGGTCGAGCCCGTCGAGCAGGGCGCCGCCGCCGGTGACCACGATGCCGCTGGTGGCCAGGTCGCCGGCGAGCTCGGGCGGGCACTCGTCGAGCGTCGCCTGCACCGAGTCGACGATCGTGTGCAGCGGCTCGTCGATCGCCTCGTACACCTCGCGGTCGGTGATCTCGACCGTCCGGGGGAGCCCGGTGATCAGGTCGCGGCCTCTGATCGGCAGGCGGCGTTCCACCGCGGGCGCGCACGCCGTGCCGATCGCGATCTTGATCTCTTCGGCGGTGCGGGTGCCGAGCAGCAGCGAGTGCTCCTTCTTGACGTGCGCGATGATCGCCTGATCGAGCTCGTCGCCGCCGACCCGGACCGACTGCGAGGTCACGATGCCGCCCAGCGAGATCACCGCGACCTCGGTGGTGCCGCCGCCGATGTCGACCACCATGCTGCCGCTGGCCTCCTGGACCGGCAGCCCCGCGCCGATCGCCGCCGCCATCGGCTCCTCCATGATGTAGACGCGGCGGGCCCCGGCCTGGTAGCCGGCCTCCTTGACCGCGCGCTGCTCGACACCGGTGATGCCGCTGGGCACGGCGATGATCAGCCGGGGCTGGGTGAGGGGGCGGCGATGCACCTTCCTGATGAAGTACCGGAGCATCTGCTCGGCCACCTCGAGGTCGGTGATGACGCCGTCGGCGAGCGGGCGGATGGCGACGATGTGGCCGGGAGTGCGGCCGATCATCTGTTTCGCCTCGGCCCCCACCGCGACGATCTTCCCCGTTCTGGTGTTGAGCGCCACCACCGACGGCTCGTCCAGCACGATGCCGCGGTCGCGGACGTACACGAGCGTATTGGCCGTGCCAAGGTCAACCGCCATGTCACGGCCGAGGAAACCCAGCATTGACCGCATGATCTCAGCTCCCCCGGAAATGAGCGACGTGTCGGAACGCAGGGCGTCCCGGGTTCCGCCGACGAGCCCGGAACGGCCGCCTGCGGCTATCGCATCATCAGGCCTGCACGGATCCGTCGCCGCGCGGGCGGACAGGGCGACCTCAGAGCCCGGCGACCACGACCGGCGACCACGACCACCTCCTCGCCGTGACCACCGCCGTCGCCTCCCGTGCCCCGCGGCGATGGCCTAACCGTGTGGATTAGCACTTAGCGAAAAGGAGTGCTAATCAGTAATTAACATCAGCCCCCCGAGCCGGGCAAATCCGCAGGTCATGGGCATTTGGGTCGCTGCGGGCACCGCACGCGTCGTCGTGGTGCGGTGACGACTCGGAGCGCGATGCCGGAGCCGGAGGACCGCCGCCTCGGGGGGAAACCGCCGCCGGTATCGAGAGGAAACAACCCTGCAGGACGGCCCGCTGAGCTCGTTCCCCGCGCCCAGAGCATGGCGTGTCCGGCATCTTTCGGGGAGGCCGTGGCGTGGGTGGGGGTCGGTGGGTGTGGGCGGTGCACTTGTCCTGGTGTGGGGTGGCCCGTGGCTTTCGTCCTCGTACGGGTTGGTGGCGTGTCCGGTGCCGTTGGGGGAGGCCGTGGCGTTGGGCGGGTGGGGGTCGGTGGGCGTGGGTCGGTTGGGGTCAGTGGCCGCGGGCGATCCACTCCTCCAGGTGTGGGGCCTCGGTACCGATCGTGGTGGAGTCGCCGTGCCCGGTGCGTACGACGGTGTCGGGTGGGAGGACGAGCAGGCGCTCCCGGATGGAGCGGATGATCGTGGGGAAGTCGGAGAAGGAGCGGCCGGTCGCGCCGGGGCCGCCGGAGAAGAGTGTGTCCCCGGTGAGGACGGTGGTGAGATCGGGGGCGTACAGGCACACGGCTCCGGGGGCGTGGCCGGGGGTGTGCAGCACCGTCAGCGCGGTGCCCGCGATCTCGATGACCTGGCCGTCCGACAGTTCGGCGTCGGGGAGGCGCTCGGCGTGGGTCTGGCGCCACAGGGGGAGGTCGTCGGGGTGGAGGAGGATCGGCGCGCCGGTGAGCTCGGCCAGGGCCGGCGCCGCGTTGATGTGGTCGTTGTGCGCGTGTGTGCACACGATCGCCCGCAGCGTGCGGTCGCCCACCGCCTTGGCGACGGCGGCGGCGTCGTGCGCGGCGTCGACGACGATCGCCTCGCTGTCGTCGCCGAGGATCCACACGTTGTTGTCCACGTCCCACGTGCCGCCGTCCAGCGAGAACGTGCCAGAGGTGATCACGTGATCGATTCGGGCGGCCATCAGATAATCACTGCCTTTCCTGGTACGGCGCCGCGGCGCTCTCGCCCGGCATCCTCGACGAGGATCGTCACGGTGGCGTGGAATCGCAGGTCAGGACGGCCCCGCCGGCCGGGGCGGGTCGGCGTCGGGCGGTCGTGGCTGGGCATGCGGTCACCGTACCAAGAGTTGTGATCTCGGTGCCGCCTCCGGGGTCGTCGCGCGGCGACCGCCTTGGCACGGGTATCGGGCGCGGCGGGTGGAACCTTGACGGGCGGCGCGCGATTCGCGGGAACTCCTGCCCGTCCGGCGACTCTGGCATGTGCCGCCCGCGGGTATCGGAAGACCAACCGTGTACAGGCCGTTGGTCGCTTGGGGGAGGTCACGGGGGCGTCTGTGAAACTCCCCCGCCCGACGGTCCGGGATCGAAGGGGGAGGGCGATGGCCGACATCCTCGACAGGTACCACCCGCCCGAGAAGCTGTTCTGGCTGCACAGGCCGTGCCCGGTTCCGCCGGTCCGGTACGACGGCGACACAAGGGTCTGGAACGTGTACGGCTACCCGGAGACACACGAGATCCTGGCCGACCCGGCGACGTTCTCCTCCGAGACCTTGCATTTGTTCCCGAAGGAGCTTATGCCGGGCGAGGAGGAGCTTTCGACGGCGGGCTTCATCACCCAGCTCGACCCGCCGGAGCACGGCAAACAGCGCAAGCTGATCAGCAGCGCCTTCACCCGCACGGTCGTCGCCGACCTGGAGCCGAGGATCGCCGCCCTCACCCGCGAGCTGCTCGACGCGGCGCGGGATCGCAGCCGGTTGGAGCTCGTGGCCGACCTGGCCTATCCCCTTCCGGTCACCGTCATCGCCGAGCTGCTGGGGGTGCCCGTCGGCGATCGCGCGCTGTTCAAGCGGTGGGCCGACGCGTTCTTCCATCGGGACACCAGGGTCTCGCTCGCCGAGCCCACCGAGAAGCAGATCTCGTACGCCCGGGAGAGCACGAGGGCATGGCGGGAAATGTCCGACTACCTCTGCGGTCATGCCGCGGAACGCAGGCGGCGACCCCGCGCGGACCTGCTCACCAGGCTCGTCGAGGCCGAGGTGGACGGCGAGCGGCTGCCCGACGACCAGGTGGTCAACTTCGCGATCATCCTCCTGCTCGCCGGGCACGTCACCACGACGATGCTGCTGGGCAACACCGTGCTGTGCCTGAGCGCCCTCCCGGAGCAGCAGGACAAGGCGCGAGCCGACCGCACCCTGATCCCGGCCGTCATCGAGGAGTCCCTGCGCTTCCTCACGCCGTTCGCGGCGCTCGGCCGCCGCACCACCCGCGAGACCGAGGTGGGCGGCGTGATGATACCGCCGGAGCAGATGATCCTCGTCTGGATCGCCGCCGCCAACCGGGATCCGCGCCAGTTCCCCAACCCGGACTGCTTCGATCCCGGCCGCGACGTCAACCCGCACCTCGCGTTCGGCCGTGGCATCCACTTCTGCGTGGGCGCCCCCCTGGCCCGGCTTGAGGGACGGGTCGCCTTGAACATCCTGCTCGACCGGTTCGATCCTCTGCGGGTTGATCCGGGGGAGGCGGTGGAGTTCCTGCCGAGTCCGACGATGACGGGGGTGCGGCGCCTTCCGCTGATGTGAACGTGGCCGCCTTGGCGCGGGGGGGCCTTTCAGCTTCTGCGTGGCGCCCCCTTGGCCAGGTTTGAGGGACGGGTCGCCTTGAACATTCTGCTCGACCGGTTCGATCCTCTGCGGGTTGATCCGGGGGAGGCGGTGGAGTTCCTGCCGAGTCCGACGATGACGGGGGTGCGGCGCCTTCCGCTGATGTGAACGTGGCCGCCTTGGCGCGGGGGGCCTTTAGCCCCGGATCCCGATCGTGTGCGCCGCCCGATGGCCGCCTCGGCGTATGGGAGGACCTCCCGAGGGACGCCGTGGTTCCCCACGGCGCACGGCTAAAGCCGGGGGTCTGCGCCCAAGGATCCAGATCAGGCGATTCCTCGCCGCGGCCACGGCGTACGGAAAACCACGGGCGGGCTCAGGCAGGCTCGGCCGGACGGGTCAGGTCAGCTCACGCAGGGTGTCGATGACGCTGGCGAGGTGGGCGTGCATGGCGCGCTCGGCCTCGGCCGGCTCGCCCGCCACGACCGCGTCGATGATCGCCAGGTGCTGCTGGAGCGAGACCTGCGGGCGGCCGGGACGCAGGGAGAGCTGGAACTGGTGGCGCACGATCTGGGCGTTGAGCCGGCCGATCAGGGCCGCGGCCGTGGTCTGCCCGGAGATCTCCGCCAGCATGGCGTGCAGCTCCTGGTTGAGGCTGGAGTACTTCATCAGCTCGCCGTCCCGTACGGCGTCGCCGAGTTGGGTGCCGAGTTCGCGCAGGCGGGTGACGTCCCAGGGGCCGATCCGCTCGGCGGCCTTGGCGGCGATCAGCCCTTCCAGGACCCTGCGGCATTCGAGGATCTCGATGGCCTGTTCCAGGGTGATGCTGCGCACCCGCGCGCCGCGGTTGTGGATGCGCTCAAGCAGGCCCTCCGCGACGAGTTCGTCGATTGCCGCGCGCACGCTGCCGCGCGTGACGCCGATCGTCTCGACGAGTTCCGCCTCCACCAGTCGCTGCCCGGGGGCCACGTCCCCGCGCAGGACCGCCGCGCGGAGGTACTCCACCGCCATGGCCTTGCCCTGCGCTCCTCGCCCGAGAGCGCCCTCTTCCACCATGAGCACCGCCCTGGTCCTTGTGATGCGACCGTCGATCATCCGAGGATAATGCCAAAGATTCTGTTGACAACCACAATATTGTTAACATTTGCGCGCGTGCCGTCCCAGTCCTGCGGACGAGGCCGCCAGCGCGCGGAACGCCGGTGCAGCGCTGGAAAACGAGCCGACGAGAAGTCGAACGACCGCCGTCACGTCCCCGCGAGCCGGTCGCCTCGAGCCCGCGCGGGCCGGATTCCAGCCACTATCCCAAACGAAGGCTTCCAGAGTACGGCATTCCGCTCGGCCGAAACGCGGACACCGGCCTACCGTTGCCGCCACACAGACGAATCGGCACGCCACGACAGCACGCCGCACCGCCCCACCGCAGCATCCCGGCCCCCACCGCACCACCCCACCCCCGTTACCCCACCCCCGTCACCCACCCCCGTCACCCCACCCGTCACCCCACGTGGCATCGGGCCCGGAATTGTGCGCGCCGTCCGCCGGAGACGCGGATTTGTCGGTGATGATCTCTACGGTCCCGGCCATGAGTGCAGCGACGCAAACCTACAGCTACGCCACGCCCTCCGCTCTGGTCGACGGGCGTCTCGGCCTGTCCACGTCCGGCGGCAGGGCCCTCAGCGGGCCGGCGACCGCGCCCCGGTTCTTCAGCGGGGTCGTGACCAGCCCAGCCGCCGCGGCGGCGGGACTCCTCGGGGTCGCCGACGTGGCCCTGGCCCGCTACCACCAGCCGCGCGCCGGGGGCTGGTCGCGGGACCCGGTCGTGACCTGCGGCGGCGACCGGCTCCGGTTCGAGTCGTTCTCCGCCTGCGGCGGCGTCTAGGCCCGGCTCGACCTGCTCGGCGGAGCCCTCGACGGCGAGGTGTTCGACCGGGGCACCACCAACGTGGACGTCAATCCGCCGCTGCGGGAGGCCCTGGCCCGGGTCGGGGCGCGGGACGCGCTCCACCTCGGCGTCGGCGCCGACGAGCTGACGGTGACCACGCTCGACGGCGCGGTGGTGGAGAAGAAGGTGCCGCTGCCCGAGCGCTGGCTGCGCGGCTTCGCCGAGGTGCAGGTGATCGCGGCGGGCATGGACCTGCGGGCCGAGCTGCCGGGCATGAGCGCGGTACGGTTCCTGCGCTCGCTGCCCAAGCGCGCGGGCGCGGACCTGTGGGTGGTCCCGGCGGGGCGCGAGCTGCGCGTCACCGACCGCCCCCGCGCCGGGGCGGTGTGCCTGTCGGGGGTGGGCCGCCTGGCCACGCTCATGCCGCTGCTCCGCTTCGCCAAGAGCCTCCAGGTGTACGGCCCCGCCGACCCCACCGGCCCGGCGTCGAGCGCCTGGACGCTCGAGTTGCCCGGCATGCGCTACACGCTGGCGCTCTCCCCGGAACGGTGGCGTGGCTTCTCCGGGGAGGGGGCGGTGCTCGCCGACCTCGCCACCGACGAGGCCGAGGCCGACGCCGAGGTGGTGGGCATGCTGCTCAACTTCGAACCCGAGGTGGAGCTCGGCCTGCTCGCCGACCGCGCCAACCTGCCCGTCGAGCGGGTCCGCGCCGCGCTCACCCAGCTCGGGACCGCCGGCCGCGTCGGCTACGACCTGGCCGAGGCCGCCCACTTCCACCGCGAGCTGCCCTACGACGCCGAGCACGTCAAGCACCTCAACCCTCGGCTCACCGCCGCCCGCAGGCTCGTGGAGGGCGGCGCCGTACGGCTCGCCGGGGACCGCGCCGAGGTGCGGACCGACGGCGGCGTGCGGACGGTCGGGCTGGCCGACGGATCGTGCACCTGCGAGTGGTGGTGGGACCACCGCGGCTCGCGCGGGCCCTGCAAGCACGTGCTCGCCGCCCGGATCGTCGCCCGCGCCACGGCGGAGACGAGCGCGGCCGATGCAGACGCAGTGGAGGCGAACACATGAGCGCCCGGCAGGAGATTCGCGTCTGATCATCGAGTGGCGGGCCGGTGGCCTCGCCGATCGCGTGATCAGGAATCTTGGGCGCAGACCCCCTTGAGCGCCAACCACCTGAGGCGGAGGCGGGGTGAAGGCGCCTCAGCCACGGGAATCCTCCCGGCTTCAGCCGTGGGGAGGAAGTCAAACGGGTCCTACACCGGCAGCCGGGCCTGCACGATCTGCTCCTTGAGCGGTGCGAGCGCGGCGGCGACCGTGGCGATCGTGTCCGCCGGCACCCCGAGGTCTTCCATGGTGCCGGTGAGGTGCGCCACCACCGCGTCGAAGTGCTCGGCCGTCACGCCCAGGCCCGCGTGGGCCTCGGCCATCGAACGGCCCCGGTACTCCTGGGGCCCGCCGAGGGCGGCGGCGACGAAGCTGCGCTGGTGTGCCTTGAGCTTGGCCATGTCGGCGCCCGCGAAGTACTCCCGCAGGTCGGGGTCGGCCGTCACCCGGGTGTAGAACTCCTCGACGACCGCCGCGACCGGTCCCGCGCCGCCGATCCGGTCGAAGATGGATGTCATGCCGGGCTCCCTTCGTTCACCTGACGCGCAGATCGCGTCACGAAGAGAATCGGCCCGTGCCGTTCCGCCGCCGTGACCGTTCCGCAAGAGGCGGGTGACGGTGGCCTCACCGAGTCGATGTCGCCGTAACGTCGTCCGCGGACGCCGTACCCACGCCCTGCCGCTATCAGGACCTGTCGGACAGGAGAACATATGGCATGGCCTTGACCCTTCACGACGCCCGACGCCTCGATGAGCGGGATCCGCTCCGCTCGTTCCGTGACCGTTTCATCGCTCCCGCCGATGACGGCCTGGTCGCCTACCTCGACGGCAACTCCCTGGGCCGCCCCCCGAAGGCGACCTGGGAACGGCTGAACTCGCTGGTCACGCGGGAGTGGGGCGGACGCCTGATCCGGGCCTGGTCCGAAGGATGGATGGAGCTGCCCGACCGGCTCGGCGACCGGCTCGGCGAGGCCGCCCTGGGTGCCGCGCCGGGCCAGGTGGTCATCGCGGACTCGACCAGCGTCTGCCTGTACAAGATGATGCGCGGCGCCTTGGCCCTGCGGCCCGGCCGGACCGAGATCGTCACCGATCGCCACAACTTCCCCACCGACAACTACATCGTGCAGGGGGTGGCCGCCGAACTCGGCCTCACCCTGCGGTGGATCGACAGCGATCCGGACGCCGGCGTGACCCCGGACCAGGTCGCCGCCGAGCTCGGCGAGCGGACGGCGCTCGTCGTCCTCTCCCACGTCGCCTACCGCTCCGCCTGGCTGGCCGACCTTCCCGCGATCACCGCGCTCGCCCGCCGCCGCGGGGCGCTCACCGTGTGGGACCTGTGCCACAGCGCGGGCTGCGTGCCGGTCCGACTCGACGAGTGGGGCGCCGACTTCGCGGTGGGTTGCACCTACAAGTACCTCAACGCCGGGCCCGGCGCACCGGCCTTCGCCTACGTACGCCGCGAGCATCAGGACGCGTTCCGCCAGCCGCTGTGGGGGTGGATGGGCGGGGATGAGCCGTTCGCCATGGAACACGACTACCGCCCCGCGCCCGGAGTGCGCCGCGTCCTGTCCGGCACCCCGCCGATCGTCGGCATGGCGGGCGTCGAGGAGGGCGTGAACCTGGTCGCCGAGGCCGGCATCGAGCGCATCCACGCCAAGGCCGTCGCCCTCACCGAGCTGGTCGTCGCGCTCGCCGACGAATGGCTCGCGCCGCACGGCGTCCGCGTCGCCTCCCCCCGCGATCCGCAGCGGCGAGGCGGCCACGTCACCCTCGCCCGCCCCGACGCCGCCGACCTGGCCGCGCGCCTGATCGACGCGGGCGTCATCATCGACTTCCGCCGCCCGGACGGCATCCGCGTCGGCCTGTCCCCGCTCACCACCGGCTTCGCCGAAACCTGGCAGGCCATGGACGTGATGCGGACGATCGTCGCGGAGAGCCGTTGACGCGTGGAGACCTCGCCGATGGGCGGTCCGCGAAGCGCCAACCACCCGTCACGGTCGCGTCTCAGCCGCAGATCGGCCACGGGAGGCCCCCGCCTTGGGGCGTACGGAGGAAGTCAACGTGCTCGGCGTACGACGCGAAGCCGTGGGCAGGGGCCGTCCCCAGGGGGCGGACGGCAGCGTCGAGGACAGATGTGCGCGGGTGGCCCGGGAGGTGCTCGGCCTCGCCGAGTTGCGGCCCGGCCGGCTTGGGACGATCGCGGCGGCGCGAACGCTTCACGTCGGCGAGGCTCGCGCGGGGACACGCTCGGTGAGTCCGGGCCGATGCCCGCGGTGTGACGCCGGCGACGACCGGCCGCCGGGACGCGGAGGTCGGCCGCCGCTCGGGAGCGGCCTCGGCGTGTTCGGAGGGAGGGCGGAACAGAAACCGGAACGGATGATGGGATGATCCGACCCTGTATCGGTTGTTTCTATGATCCGTCACTACGATCATCGGGAACTTTGTTCCCGAATGTCCAATAGGAGTGCTGGTGGACAAGCCGATACTGCAGATCATCGTCGCGAGCACCCGCCCTGGACGGGTCGGCCTGCCCGTCGCCGAGTGGTTCCGGGAACGCGCCGTCGAACACGGCGGCTTCGAGGTGGAGCTGATCGACCTCGCCGAGGTCGACCTGCCGTTCATGAATGAGCCGAACCACCCGCGGCTGCGGCAGTACATTCACCCGCATACCAAGGAGTGGAGCGCGACCGTGGACCGGGCCGACGCGTTCGTGTTCGTCACCCCCGAGTACAACCACGGCTTCAACGCCGTGCTGAAGAACGCCCTCGACTACCTGCACCAGGAGTGGGAGAACAAGCCGGTCGGATTCGTCAGCTACGGCGGCGTCGCGGCCGGCACCCGGGCCCTGCAGATGCTCAAGCCCGTCGTGGCCGCGCTGCGGATGACGCCCGTCTTCGAGGCGGTCAACATCCCGTTCGTCGCCAAGCTCCTCGACGGTGAGGGACGGCTGCGGCCCACCGACGTGATGGACCAGAGCGCGGACGCGATGCTCGACGCGCTCACCCGGCTGACCGGGGCGTTGCGGCACCTGCGCGTCGCCGCCACGGCCGTCTGACCCCGGTTCGGCCACTGTCCTTCCCGGGCCGGCGACGCCGGCGATCCGCCGGCCCGGGAACGGTGGAAGAGAAGAGATCCGCGCGGCGCCTTCAACGTCCCCGGATGATCCGGACGTCCCAGAGGAGCGGCGTTCGCGGCGGACGCCTCGTCACACGTTCTCCCAGACGGCGTTCTTCAGGATCCTGGCCAGCCCGGGAGTGGCCCACTGGTCCACGATCAGGATCTTCTCCTTGGCCAGGTACCACTCGTGCTGCTTGAACGTCGACTTCTGCGCGCCGGTGGTGTACGAGACGCAGCGGCCCGGCCAGACGCGGTAGTGCGCCTTGTGGGCGACGCCGATGTTGCGGCTGCTCACCACGATCGCCTTGCCGAGGACCTGTCCGTACTTGGGATTCGTGCGGCAGGGGGCCACATCCGAGGTCGGGTAGAAGGGGCCGTTGACCGGGTTGTAGCGCTGGAAGCCCTCGCCGCCGGTCTTGAGCGCCTTGGGGCCCATGACCCAGAAGCCGTCGCACTTCGGCTCGAAGAAGTCGCCTTTCGGGTTGCGGCAGGCGCCGGTGATGACGTGGACCTGGTCGGCCGTGCCGTACACGCGCCACTTGGCGGGAATCTCCAGCGTCAGGCCGGCGCGCAGGCGCAGCAACTGGGTGCCGGAGGAAGCGGCGGCGGACGCCGAGGCGGGCGCCTGCGCCAGCAGGGCCGCGGCCCCGGCCACGGCGGTCAGAGCGATCATCTTTCGGAACATGCCAAGGACGCTATCGGCGTGCTTTTGGCACCGACTTGTAGGTGACTTGTGTGCCGATCAGGCCGCTTGGTCCGAAATAGCCGTCATATGGGACTCGGTACCGTGCACGGACGGGGCTCGGAGCGTACACGCGGCGATCGAACGGCACATGTCGTCACCGGAGCCGGGGAACGGTGGGCGGCCGTCGCCTCCCCGCTCCTCTTGGTAATTCGTGATTAAGCGGGACAATCTGCGATGTGACGACACATATGACCAACTGGGCGGGCAACATCGCCTTCCGGGCCGCGCGGCTGCTGCGGCCGTCCTCGATCGGCGAGTTACGCGCCGTGATCGGGAACGCCGCCAAGGTGCGCGTCCTCGGCAGCGGCCACTCCTTCAACACCATCACCGACACGCCGGACACCCTCGTCTCGCTCGACGCCCTGCCGCCCGAGCTGGAGATCGACAGCGCGGCGGGCACCGCCCGGGTCGCCGCCGGGATGCGGTACGGCGAGCTGAGCCGCCGCCTGCACGACAAGGGGTACGCGCTGCCCAACCTGGCCTCCCTGCCGCACATCTGCGTCGCCGGGTCGTGCGCGACCGGCACCCACGGCTCCGGCGACGGCAACGGCGGGCTCGCCACCTCGGTCACCGCGATCGAGATGGTGACGGCGGACGGCGACCTGATCACGCTGAGCCGCGCCGACGACCCCGACCGCTTCCCGGGGGCCGTCGTCGCGCTCGGGGCGCTCGGCGTCGTGACCGCCATGACCCTGGAGCTGGTCCCGGCGTTCGAGGTCCGGCAGCGGGTGTACGAGGGGCTCCCGGCCGCCGCGCTCGACGACGGCTTCGACCGGATCATGTCGTCCGCCTACAGCGTCAGCCTGTTCACCGACTGGCGCGCCCCGCGGATCCGGCAGGTGTGGCTGAAGAAACGCGTGACCGGGCCGCCGGAAGCGGAACCGCCGCTGGTCGCCGGGCTCGGCGCCACGCCCGCGGACGGGCCGCGCAGCCCCGTCCCGGGGATGGACGCGGACAACTGCACCGCGCAACTGGGCGTCCCCGGCCCCTGGTTCGAACGCCTGCCGCACTTCCGGCCCGACTTCACCCCGAGCAGCGGCGACGAGCTCCAGTCCGAGTACATGGTGCCCCGGCGGCACGCGGTCGAGGCGTTCCACGCCCTGGCGGACATCGCCGACCGCATCGCCCCCGTGGTACGGATCGCCGAGATCCGCACCGTCGCCGCCGACGACCTGTGGCTGAGCCCCTGCCACGGCCGCGACACCGCCGCCTTCCACTTCACCTGGGTCAAGGACCAGCACGCCGTCCTGGAGCTCCTACCCCTGATGGAGGAGCGCCTCGCCCCGTTCGACGCCCGCCCGCACTGGGGAAAGCTGTTCACCATCGCCCCGGACGCGCTGCGCACCCGCTACGAGCGCATGGACGACTTCCGCGCCCTGGCCCGCGCCCTCGACCCGTCCGCCAAGTTCGCCAACGAGTTCATCACACGCCACCTCTTCGACGGCCGCTGAGCGGCCTCACTCTCCGCAGTCGATACGACCGGTCGGCGCGGCCCCGTCCGGCCCGCCGGCCCGTCGGCCCACGCGGAGCCGTACTCGGCGGCGAGCCTGTCCTGGAGGCGGGCGTGGCGAAACTGATAGACGGGTCCGACCGTGCGCAGCACGCCGCGCTCGTGCGCGTCCTTGAGGATACGCATGGCGAAGACGGGGAAGCCGCCCCCGCAGAGCTGTGGCCGGGCCGCCGGGCGCGCGCCGCCGCACCGGTCGATCCGGCGGTCAATTGGTGCGGGTGTTGGGTAGGTGGTCGCCCAGGTAGCCGATCCAGATCTTGCCGGTGGGGCCGCCCGAGTCGTCGTGGAAGTACATGCGGGGGGCGGGGTAGCCGACGGCGCGGAGCTTGATGTGGGCCTCCATCAGGATCCTGCCGCTGGGATCCAGTTCGGGCGGGACGCGGAACGTGCGGGCCGTGCTGTACTTGGCGCGGTTCGTGACCGACTGGGACTCGTGCATGGCGAGCATTCCCGTGGGGATCGTGTAGCGGTCGGCGGAGCCGTTGGCGCACCAGTCGTAGAAGCCACCGGAGAACTCGCCCGACGAGCGGGCGCGGGCGAAGTCGTCGAGGGCGCGCAGGGCCATCCAGGCCTTGACGGCCCACGCGCGGCTCCAGTCCGGGTACTGGTTGTCGAGTTGCCCGGCCGCGTTGGGGTCGACGCAGATCCGCACGTACGGCAGGCGCTCACCGGCCTCGATCAGGGCCGCGGCGAGGCTGTCCGGCTCGAAGGCGTCGTCCTCGATGGGCATGCCGTACGCGGGCTGGCCGGCTTCGGCGAGTTTGCGTTCCAGGTCGCGGACGCGGGCGGTGAGCCTGCGGGTGTTCTGGACCTCATCGGTGTAGTCGGCGAGGAGCAGGTCGTGGTCCTTGCGGAGTCGCTCCAGCAGTTCGGCGGGTGAGTCGCAGGCTTCGGCGAAGGTGGCGTCGGCCTTAGCGGCGTCGGCCTGGGTGGCGTCGGCTTGGAAGGCGTTGGGGCGGAACGCCTGCGCGGTGAGCAGATCGCGGAGCGCGTTGACGTGCACGGTGAGCACTTTGAGCTGGCGGGACAGTCGCGCGATCTCCTCGCCGGCGGCGGCGAGAGTGAGGGCCGACTCCAGTTCGGGGCGCAGTTCCTTCACCACGGTGTCCGCGACGGTCTGGGCGAGGGCGGGCGCGTCCACGGCGGCGGCGGCGGAGGGGGCGGGCGGGCCGGTCGGTTCGGTGAGGTCCGGCGCCGTCGCCGGGGCCGGTTCGGACCCGGCGTTTGGTTCGGGGCAGGCGTCGCCGGGGGCGCGGGAGCCGTTCTCGCCGGTCTCCGGCTCGCCCGTCGGCTGTTTGGCGGTAGCCGGGGAACCGGGCCGCACGAGGGCCATCATGGCGCGGCGCAGGTCCTCCCTGGCGGGGTCGACGGCCGGGCGGGGCGCGGCGATCGCGTCGGCGATCGCGCGGGGCTCGGCGCGGCCGGCCAGGACCTTTTTGACGGCCTGCAGCGTCCGTTCCACCTCGTCGGGCAGCGCGCGGCGCGCGGTCTCGCCGATGACGCCGTCGATCACCCGGTCCAGGGCCTGGTCGCCCTGGCTGCGCAGGGTGGCTCCGCCCATGACGCGGTGCCGGTTCGCATAGCGTTCCGTGGTCGGGTCGAAGGGGGCCAGGTAGGTGCGGATGCCTCCGCCGAATACGCGCAGGTCCTCGCCCATGACGTCGTTGAAGCGCTCCTGGGCGCGCACGTCGGCGAACCGCGCCACGATCGCCGCCCCGGCCGTGGCCTCGCACAGCCGGGCCGCGCGGGACGGGGCCGCGGCCGGGTCCCTGGGTTCGATGGAGACGACCACGACCGGTACGCGGCGGCGGCGCTCGGTCAGCGTCTGGACGAATCGCTGCACCTCTTCCTCGTCCACCACCACCGGGCTGTCCTCCAGGTGCACCCCGCCGTCGGTGATCCTTGCGGTCCGCAGGTAGGCGGGGAGGAAGCCCGGGGCGTTCGCCGTCACGTGCTCGTCGTCGCCGGTCTGCTCGACGGTCACCACCACCCAGCCGGTCATGCCGGGCATCGACTCGGTGTAGGTGACCACGGTGAGCAGCACGCCTCCGGCGCAGGGCTCCTCCAGCGTGTAACGCCCCGATCCGTTCCGGCGCTCCACCCGCAGTCGCGCGCCCTTCACCTCCTGCTCGTCACGCGCCCGCCCGGCGTCGATCGGCGGGAAGCCCTTGTCCGATACCCAGTCCGAGTACGTACGGCGCAGCCGGATCGAGATCGGAGGCGTCGAATCCCGCAGAACCGCCTGGTACAGCTTCATCGTGCTCGCCGCCATCGCAGATCACGCCCACCTGTCGCCTGGCGTCGTCGGCCTGCTGTCGCGCGCGGCGCGTATGCCCGGCCGTAGGGGGAGGGTGGGGGACATGACGTGGCCGGTCGCCCGGCCGGGTCGCGGCCGACGCCGCCCCGCCGGGCCGGTCCGTTTCCGGCGTCCGGCGTGTTTCGGGCATTGGCAGTGGCCGGGTAGCCACGTATCCGAGGGGCGGAGTGGGGTGGCGGCCTGCTGGGTATGGCCGGCGGACGCGCCGTCGCCTGGGGAGGCTCCAGGCGGTGCGGGCGAGACCGCGATGATCCGGCCGGAATAGGTATTGTTTTCTCCGCTGATGCCGCTTTGCACGGACGTGCTCCTAAAATTGGGGGGGTTAAGGCGCCCACGCTAGAAGCGAGATGATAGTCGCTCGGAGCGCTCGCGGGTAATAATGAACCCCGTTCAGGATAACCCTTCCTCATAAGCCATGACGATAAGCTGCTATCTGCGCTTTTCGGGCATGAAGGGGATAAGTCTGACATGTGATCGTCTGACCCTCGTGCCGAGGCGAGTGCCCGCACTCGCCTCCGCGCGCTGCGGGCCGGGCGGACGATCGCCTTCACGTCGGCCGCGTCCCCCGCGCGGCGACAGCGCCGACGAATCCGGGCGGCGGCGATCGGCTCGGGCAGGGGGCGGTTTGGGCCGGGCGGGCCCCGTCGGTCGTTGGCCGAGACGGTCCTCGGCGGGCACCTTGGTCCTTATGCCGATCTGTATGCGTGCTTAATGCCTCATGCTGAATTAGTTCCTATTTAGGCGGCCTTTCAGATGTGTCTCCGGCAGGATGCCGATCTCCTGTGGGTCGATTCGGCTCGAATGATCTTCCATTATGGAGGTCGGCGTCAGGACATAGTGAGCAAAGTGTCGTACCGCTATGAGTCGGACGATTCGAAACGGCCAGGATCGTGGCCGCGCCTCGCATGTGATCGCCCGGCGGTCCGGCGCGCTCCCGATGCGGCTGTTCCGGCGTTGGATCGCCGGAACGCCGTCAACCGGAACCGACGGACGATCACCCGTCGCCCTGCCAGCCGTCCTCGTCGACTCGGAAACCGCCGTCCCGCGAGGGCCCGGCCGGGCGCTGGGAAGGCGATGATCCCATGCGTCGGCGGGCGTCGGCGAGGTAGTGATCGAATTCCTTCCTGGCCTCGTCCGCCCTGGCGGCGGCGCGGTCCGGAAACGCGCGCTCCCAGGCGTGGAAGGCGTCCGTACGCAGCCGCCGGTAGGCCTCGGCGAGGGAGACCGCCTCGTCGCGCAACGACGGCCAGTCGGCCGGGGCGGTGCCGGGGATGCGCCGGATCAGCTCCGCGCCGCGGTCGTCGAGTGCGCGCAGGCGGTCGGCGAGCTGAGAGATCGTTCGCGGGGACGGCGGCCGGAGCCGGGGGCCCTTGGCCCGGGATCCGGACGAGGGCCGGGAGGCGGAGCGGGGCGATGCGGGGTCGTCGCCGGGCTCGAAGGAGAGCAGATCGCGGACGTCGGCACGGGGCTGCGCGGCGGTGGACTGCCATTCCCCCAGCGCCGTGACAAGGGCGCCGAACCGCTCGTAGTCGGCCGTGAGCGCGGCGCCGTCCGCCGACGGATCCGGCGCGTCGAGCGCCAGACCGTCGACGCGCTCCCGCTCCCGGTCCAGATCGGCCATCCGATCGGCCATGGCGGCGGCGAGGTCCGGCTCCCACCGGGCACGCAGACGCTCGAAATCCTTGCGCGCGGAGTCCGCCCGCCACCGCATCGTGGACCGGCGGTACGCCCTCTCGAGACGCAGCCGCCTGCTGACCAGCCGACGAGCAACGGCCAGCCCGGCGGCCAGGGCGAGGACGAGCAGCCCACCCAGAGCGATCATCATGGTCGAGGTCATCTCGCCGTCCCGGGTCCTGGAGCGGTCTCCGCCCGCCGTCGCCGTGAGCACATGGTGCCGCACGCGACGGGCCCGGAAAAGCCCCGCTCCTCCGGTACGGCCTCGCCGGGTGGCGCGGATGCCGCAGAGGCGGTGGACGCAGACGGTCTGTGGCCTCCGCCCGCCGCTTTGGGGCGCGGCGAAGCGGCGGGGGAGACCGCCGCAGGATCCGTTTACCCCTCCGATACGGCCTCGCGGGCCGTGCGCAGGACGACGACTCCGCCGGGAGGCAGCCGCAGCCACCCGTCGGCAGGGTGTTCTACGCCGGTGAGCAGGTCCACGCCGCCGCCGCGCAACCACGCGGGCTCGCCGGTGTGATTGAGAGCGAACAGATAGTCGGCCTCGGGAGAGCAACGCCGTACCACCTCGACGCCCGCGGTGGCCTCGGCGGCGGGGGAGACGCCGGCGTCGCCGACGACGCGGGCGAGCAGGGCGGCGGTGGCGGCGGCGTCGAGCTGGGTGGCGACGTACCAGGCGCGGCCCGCGCCGTGGTCGTTGACGGTGACGGCGGGGACGCCGGCGAGCGGGCCGTCCGCGTAGTGGGCGACGGCGTCGGCGGTGGTGGTGGACAGCAACTCGGTCCAGACCGAGGCGGTCCACCGAGGGGCGGGGGCCACCGGGTGGACGGGGACCGTGGCACCGGGCGGCAGCGGGAAGAACTCCTCGGCGCGTACGCCGAGCACGGTGCGGAAGGCCCCCGGGTAGCCGCCGAGGCGGACGTGGTCGTTCTCGTCGACGATGCCGGAGAAATAGGTGACGAGCAGATGGCCGCCGTTCTCGACGTACGCGGTGAGGCGGGCGGCGGTGGCGTCGGTGGTGAGGTGCAGCGTCGGGGCGAGGATGAGAGCGTAGCCCGACAGATCGGCCGATGGCGGGACGACGTCGACGGTGATGCCCGCCCGCCACAGCGCCTCGTACCAGCCGAGGGCGATCTCCCGGTAGCGGACGAGCTCGCTGGGGTGGGAGTCGAGCTCGGCGGCCCACCACGCCTCCCAGTCGAACAGCAGCGCCACCCGCGCCGACACCCGCGAGCCGGCGACCTCGGCGAGGGCCGCCATGTCACGGCCGAGGGCGACCGCCTCCCGCCACGTCTTGGAGTCGGTGCCCGCGTGCGGCAGCATGCCCGAGTGGTACTTCTCCGCGCCCGCGCGGGAGGCGCGCCACTGGAAGAAGCACGCCCCGTCGGCCCCGCGGGCCACGTGCGCCAGGCTGCCCGGCTTCAGCGCGCCGGCCGGTTTGGCGAGGTTGACCGGCTGCCAGTTGACGGCGCTGGTGGCGTGTTCGAGCAGCAGCCACGGACGGCCGCCCGCGATCCCGCGGGTGAGGTCGGCGGAGAACGCCAGCTCGATCTGCGGGTGGGCGCGGGCGCCGTCGGGGTAGTGGTCGTTGGCGACGAAGTCGACGTCGTCCGCCCAGGTGGCGAAGTTCATGTTCTTCGTCTCGCCCATGATCATGAAGTTGGTGGTGACCGGGACGTCCGGGGTGAGGCGGCGCAGCACGTCGCGTTCGGCCCGGAGCTGGGCGCGCAGCTCGTCGGAGCTGAAGCGGGCGAAGTCGAGCTGCTGGGTGGGGTTGACGTACGAGGCGGCCAGGCGCGGCGGCAGGATCTGCTCCCAGTCGGAGTAGACCTGGCTCCAGAAGTCGGTGGCCCAGGCGGCGTTGAGGCGGTCGAGCGTGCCGTACCGGTCGCGCAGCCAGCGGCGGAACGCCGCCGCCGACACCTCGCAGTAGCAGCGGGCGTTGTGGCAGCCCAGCTCGTTGGAGACGTGCCAGACGGCCAGCGCCGGGTGCGAGCCGTACCGGGTGGCGAGCTTCTCGCACAGGCGCAGCGCGTGCTCGCGGTAGACGGGGGAGCTGGGGCACCAGGCCTGCCGGCCGCCGTGGTGCATGCGGTGGCCCAGCCGGTCCACCGGAAGGATCTCGGGGTGGGCGTGGGTGAGCCACGGGGGCGGCGAGGCGGTGGCCGTGGCCAGCGAGACGGCCACGCCGCCGTCCCACAGCAGGTCCAGCACCCGGTCGAGCCAGCCGAAGTCCCAGGTCGTGGCCGTCGGCTGGAGGCGGGCCCAGGAGAACACGCCGACGCTCACCAGGTTGACCCCGGCCTCGCGCATGAGCTTGACGTCCTCGGCCCACACCTCCTGCGGCCACTGCTCGGGGTTGTAGTCGGCGCCGTAGGCGAGGCCGGTGGGCTGGGGCCAGCGGATCCAGCGGTGGGGCATGTCCATCCTTTTCTGCATATTCGGTACGGCTTTCGCGGCGATACCGGCCATGACTTCCGGGCCGACCGCCCAGGCGGGCCGTGTCGAGGGCCGCGCTCGCGAAGTGATCACCGGGTGGCCGTGCGGTGCGGGCCGCCGAGAAGGCCGTCGCGGGAGATGCGGCGTCGAGATCGGTCGCCGGAGCCGGCGTCCGCCGCACGACCGTCCGGCCGATGCCCGGGGTGCGCGGGCATCGGCCGGAGGGGGACCGGCCCCGAGGCGGCGGCGGTCGCCCGCAATCGGCGTCCGCGGTGGCGGGACGGCCGCGTCACGGCCCTCGGGCGGGTGACGCGGCCGGGCCGTCATGACCCGGCGGCGAGGGTGAAGCCCTGCTGCCCGCCGTACGTGGTGATCTGCTGCTGCCAGGAGCTCAGCCCGCCGGCGATGTCGCCGTTACCGGCGATGGCCTGGCCGACGGTGTCCTTGAAGACGCTGTTGGCGTAGACCTGGAACGGCAGGTACTGCCAGCCCTTGCCGACCTGCGCCGAGCCCTCGGCGAAGATCTTGTTGGCCTGCTGGTCGCCGAGCAGCGGGAGCTTGGCGTCGAGGAAGTCGGGGCTGTTGAGCAGCTCCTTGGTGGCGGGGAACAGGCCGGAGGCGGTGTTGAGGGAGCGGACCGCGTCGGGGTCGGAGTTGAGCCACTTGGCGAAGCCGACGGCGGCGAGGGCGTTCTTGCTCTGCGCGAGCACGGCGACGCTCGACCCGCCGTTCTCGGCGTTGACGGGGGCGGAGGCGTCCCACTGCGGCATGGGGGCGGCGCGCCACTTGCCCTGCGTCTGCGGGATCGTGCTCTCGATCGCGCCGGGGGCCCACGCGCCCGCCATCCACAGGGCGTACTTGCCGGAGGCCATGCCCTGCCACCAGGCGTCGTTCCAGCCGGGGGCGGGATCGACGAGCTTGTCGCGGACCAGGCCGGACCACAATTCGGCCCAGCGCTTGGTGCCCTCGTCCTGCAGGTTGACGCGTACGGTGGTGGCGTTCTCGATGGCGAACGGGCGGCCGCCCGCCTGCCAGATCAGGCTGTCCACGCCGCCGGCGTCGCCCGGGTCCACGCTGGTGATGAAGTTGCCGGGGTCGTCCTCCTTGATCTTCTTGGCGGCGGCGGCGAACTCCTCCCAGGTGGCCGGGGGCTTGAGGCCGAGTTTGTCGAGCACGTCCTTGCGGTAGAACATCGCCATCGGGCCGGTGTCCTGCGGTACGCCGTACACGCCGTTGTTCACCGTGACCTGGGCCCAGGCCGAGTCGGTGAACAGGTCCTTCCAGGAGGCGGCGCCGTACTGGTTGAGGTCGACCACGGCCTTGGAGAGCGCGAACTGCGGCAGCGCGAAGTACTCGATCTGCGCCACGTCCGGCGCGCCGCTGCCCGCCTTGATCGCCGACTGGAGCTTGGCGTACTCGTCGGCGGATTGGCCCGCGTTCACCAGGTTGATCTTGACCTTGGGGTACTTCTGCTGGAACAGCGCGATTGTCTTGTCGACGTTGGGCACCCAGGACCAGAACGTCAGCGTCGTGTCGGTCTCCAGCGCCTTCTCGATGTCGGCGTCGGTGACCGTCGCGGCCTGGGACGGCGCCGCGCCGCCGGGCTCGGCGGGGCTCGGCTGGCCGCAGGCCGTGAGGGCGAGCAGGGACAACGCGACCGCGGCGAGGGCTGGCTTTCGCATGGTGCCTCCCTAGTTTGTGCAGGGATGGGGGGATGGAGTGCGGTTACTGCTTGACCGCGCCGGCCGACAGCCCCGACTGCCAGTAGCGCTGGAGGAAGAGGAAGGACAGGATCAGCGGGACGATCGCGATCAGCGAGCCGGTGATCACCAGGTTGTAGACGGCCTGCCCGCCCGCGGCGCTGCCCCGCTGGCTGTTCCACAGGTTGAGCCCGACGGTGAGCGGGTACCACTCCGGGTCGCTGAGCATGATCAGCGGCAGGAAGTAGTTGTTCCACGTCGCCACCAGCGTGAACAGCAGCACCGTGACCAGGCCGGGCCGCAGCAGGCGCAGCGCGATCGAGAGGAAGATGCGCAGCTCGCCCGCGCCGTCCAGGCGGGCCGCCTCGATCATCGAGGTGGGCACCGCGTCGGCCGCGTACACCCTCATCAGATACAGCCCGAACGGGCTCGCCAGCGCCGGGATGATCACCGCCCACGGGGTGTTCACCAGGCCGAGCCGGGTGAACAGCAGGAACGTCGGCACGGCCAGCGCCGTCGTCGGCACCGTGATCGCCCCGAGCACGATGGCGAACAGCGCCTTCGAGCCCGGGAAGCGGTACTTGGCCAGCGCGTAGCCGCCGAGCGCGCAGATCATCGTCGCCCCGCCGGCGCCGACGACCGCGTACAGCACCGAGTTGGCGAACCAGCGGCCGTACGCGCCGTTCTGGTAGGTGAACACCTGCCGGATGTTCTCCACCAGCGCGAAGTCGTCGGCGAACCACAGCCCCGAGCTGGAGAACAGCCCGGCGTTGCTCTTGGTCGCGCCGAACAGCAGCCACAGCAGCGGCAGCACGCAGTACAGCAGCATCGCCAGCATCGGGAGGGTGAGCATCGCCCGCTTCACGACAGCCGCTCCCTGCGCCCGGCCGTGAGCTGCACGGCGTACGACACGACGATGGTGACCAGGCCGAGCACGACGGCGATCGCCGCCGCGTAGTTGTACTGCTGGCCGTTGAAGGCCAGGTTGTAGGCGTACATGTTGGGCGTGTAGTAGGTGGTGATCTGCGCCGGGGCGAGGGCGGCCAGCACGTTCGGCTCGTTGAACAGCTGGAAGCTGCCGATGATGGAGAAGATCGTGGCGAGCAGCAGCGCGGGGCGCATCGCCGGGAGCTTGATGCTGACGGCCTTGCGGATCTCGCCCGCGCCGTCGATCTCGGCCGCCTCGTACAGCTCCCTGGGCACCACGCGCAGCGCCGAGTAGAGGATCAGCATGTTGTAGCCGGTCCACGACCAGGTGCTGATGTTGCCGATCGAGACGAGGATCCACGACCCCGACAGCGCCGCGCCGCCGAACAGGCCGAAGTCCTCCCCGTACAGGTAGCCCCAGATGAACGTGGCCACCACGGCGGGCACCGCGTACGGCACGAAGATCCCGATCCGGTAGACGCCCGACGCGCGCAGCCGCCCGCTGTCGATCGCGAGCGCCGCCAGCGCGGCGAGCGTCAGCATGATCGGCACCTGCACCACCAGGAACAGCGCGACCCGCCCAAGACCGACGTGGAACAGCCGGTCGGAGAACGCCGCGGCGTAGTTGGCCAGGCCGACGAAGACGTTCCCGCCGACGAGACGGTCCTGGTAGAGGCTCAGGTACAACGCGTACGCCAGCGGCGCCACGATGGCGATCAGGAAGATCAGGCAGAACGGGGCGCTGAACGCCCAGCCCGCCCAGTGGTACCGCACCGCCCGCCCGCGCGGGCGCTCCCGAACCCCACGGCGCCTGCCCACCCCGGCGGTGAGCGGCTTCGCTGCCATGCGGCACCGCCTCCTCGGTCGAATGTTAGCGCTGCCATGGATGTGAGCCATGAGCATCACAGCCCGTCCCGGTCGCGTCAATAGGTTCGCGTCGTGAACAGGAAACTTTTCTGTAACGCGGGGGAGGTGTCGCGTCGGCCTCAGGTAGTAGGCTGTTAGCGCTGCCATCGATCACGTGCTCGGGGCGTGATCGATGGCGGCTCGTCATGGCACGATGTCCGGCGACGTACGGCGACGTACGGGGATGTCGGGCAGTGTCCAGGCATGTCCAGGCATGTCCAGGCATGTCGGGGGATGTTTCGGCGACAGCACCAGGGGAGGGGCGCGGGTGACCACCGTCGACGGCGGCTCCAGGGCCGGCAGGGGGCGCGGCCACGGCGCGCCGTCGATGGCCGACGTGGCCCGGCTCGCCGGCGTGTCGGCGCAGACCGTGTCCCGAGTGGCCAACAACCGCAGCAACGTCGAGGAGGCGACCCGCCAGCGCGTGCTGAGCGCGATGCGCGACCTCGGCTACCGGCCCAACATCGCCGCCCGCGCGCTCGCCACCGGCCGCTTCGGCACGATCGGCGTGATCAGCTTCTCCCTCGACAGCCACGGCAACGTACGCACCCTCGACGGCATCGCCACCGCCGCCCGCGAGGCCGGCTTCTCCATCAACCTCGTCGGCATCACCACGCCCACACACAAAGAGGTCAACGACGCCTACACCCGGCTCAGCACCCAGGCCGTCGACGGCGTGATCATCATCGAGGCGGAGGCGCTCGACACGCCCTCGCTGCTGCTGCCGCACGGCGTCCCGGTCGTCGTCGCCGACGGCCACGGCCGCCAGGACCACCCGGTCGTCGACTCCGACCAGGCCGCCGGCGCCCGCCTCGCCACCGAGCACCTGCTCGGCCTCGGCCACGACACCGTCTGGCACATCGCCGGCCCGCCCGACTCCAACTCGGCCCGCCACCGCCACGCCGCCTGGCGGCACACCCTGGAACACGCCGGGCGCCCCGTCCCACAGGTCCTGTTCGGCGACTGGACCCCCGAGTCCGGCTACCGCCTCGGCGCCCACCTCGCCACCCGGCCCGAGGTCACCGCCATCTTCGCGGCCAACGACCAGATGGCACTCGGGGCGATGCACGCCCTGCACGAGGCGGGCCGTACGGTGCCGGGCGACGTCAGCATCGTCGGCTTCGACGACATGCCCGAGGCCGCCTACTTCTGGCCCAAACTCACCACGATCCGCCAGGACTTCGCCCGCGCGGGCCGCCTGTGCGTCGACATCCTCCTAGAGCAGATCCGCACCCGCACCCCCGCCGCCGGCGTCGTGCACACCGTCCCCGTCGAACTCGTCGTCCGCTCCAGCACCGCCGCCCCCGCTGACCGCCACCCCGGCGCGGATCCCCCCTTTCCCGATACGGCCCCGCCACAATGAGACCCATGACCGCTCACCTCCCCCTCGCGCCGCGGACCGCCCACCCCGCCGCGGAACTCCTGGACTACTACGTGGTCACGGACGAACACGGCGACCCGGAAGGGCTGGTCGTCGAGGAGTTCGCGTACAACGACGACCACACCGCGGCCGGCATCGACGGCGCGGCGTGGACCCGGGAGGAACGGCTCTGGTGGAGCTCGGCGGACCTCACCCGCCGCATGCGCGCCGACCCGGAACTGCGCCGACGCGTCTCGGCGACGACCCGGCGCGAGGCCGAGGCCGTCTACCGGCGGCTGAGCGGCGACGACCTGCCGGACGAACCGAACCTACGCCTGTCCTTCCGCGACCGCCTCGCCCTGAACACCGCCGCGCCACTGCTGCTCGGCCCGCCGGAAAAACCGGAAGGCTTCACCGAGAAACGCGTCTACCGAATCCTCTTCGCCGGCGAACTCACCAACGACCACCTCCACGACCTGCGGCACCTGTGGCGGATGACGATCCCCGACGACGGCCCCGCGCCGACACGAGTCGCCGGCACGGCCCACGCCCACATCGGCGACGACGTATTCACCTGGGATCTTCGCCGAATCGGCCCGCGCGTGGCCTGGAGCCTCGACGTGACCGTCCACCTGCGATCCCCTGCCGATGACACCGTCAGGTCACTGCTCCGGGAATTGACGACGCCGATGCGCCATGCGGGGCTCATCCCCGTCACGGTGGAGCGATTCTCCTGATACCGGGAGACCGCGGGCCAGCCCACCAGGCGCGGGGCAGGAACACAGCTGATGTCACAACCGCCCGATAAAGAGAACGGAAATCACGCGACGTCCCAGCGGCGGTCACAGTGGGCGGTATGGCGCTTAAGTAGCAGAAGGTGTCGCCTGATGCGCGCACTGGTACGCAAGGGTGGATTGAGGGGATACACCAGCACCTCATTCGGGAATTGCAGGTGAAATGCCGGCTGGTCATGATGCACGGTGAGGACGCACCGTTTCGATGGAAGGCCGGCGGATGACCGACCAGAGTTCGGAAGACGTCAGGGGGAGGGGCTTTCATCCACCGGATGGGTATCTCCGCCTGCGCAACGGGATCGTGGCGTTCGCCTGCGGTGACGCGCTCGGCGTTCCCTGGGAGGGCAGGGTATCGGCGGAGATCGACGCGGCGCGCCTGGAGGAACTGCCGCGTCGGTGGGGCTGGCCGCGCGGCGCCACCTCTGACGACACCGAGCAGCTTGTTCTGCTGGCCGAGAATCTGATCGCCACCGGCGGCGCCGGAGACCCGTACGCCTTCCTCGCTCGCCTGGCCGCCGTCCGGAACACGATGCGGGGGATCGGCCCCACCACCCGCCGGGCGATCGAGCGCTTCACCACCACCGGCGCGCCGCGCACCCACGAAGGGTCCTCCAACGGGGCGGTCATGCGCGTTCTGCCCATCGGGTGGGCCACCCGGCCCGCCGACGCCGAGCGGCGGCGGGCCCTCGTCGGGAAGCTGACCATGACCACTCACGGCGCACCCGCAGCCGTCGCCGGCGCGTGCGCGGTGGCGGCGATGGGCTCTTACGCCCTGGAGACCCGCCGCGTCGAACGGCTGACCGCCCTCGCTCTGGCGGAGATCGAACGCTTCGACCTCGGAGCCGCCGCCCTGCCCGTGCGGCTCGCGGCCGAAGGCGCCTGGAGCCCAGGTCCCCAGGGCGTCACCCTGGACGTGCTCGACACGGTGGCCGCCGTTCTGCATGTGCTGCACACGATGCGTGACACCGCCGACCCGACCGAGGCGATGCGGCGGGCGGTCCTGCTCGGTGGCGACACCGACACGGTCGCGGCCATCGTCGGCGGCATCCTCGGCGGCCTCCACGCCACCCTGACGATCCCCTGGTCGATCGATGTCGAGATCCCCGCGTCGCTCGACGAGCTCGCCACCGGTCTGTGGGAGATCAGGAACCGGTTCTGATCCATGTCCTGCGCACGCGCCGCGCCGTACGGCGGAGGGATTCCGGCACCGGCACGGCTCGTCGCCGCTCCTGCGGTTTCGGTGGCTATCGGTGGCTATCGGAGGCGGACTTCGTCCGGCTTCGAATTGGGCTCCGAAGTCAATGCGGTGCCCTTATTGCCCGTCGCCTTGGCCCTTGGGGGCGACCGGGCGGGTTTGGCTGAGCCGGGATCACGCGTCTCTCGACGTGAGGGGCTCTTCCGGGTTTCTGCGGTGGACGCCGTGCGCGTCCTGCTCAGAGGGCCGAGCTGAGGATTCCCGAGAGGAGGATTCCCGAGAGGCACGGACACGGCGACGACCGCCCGCCGGGCGACGACCGGTCACCTGGCCGGTCGTCGCCCACCCTTACCCCGCGTCCTTCGGAATGTCCCCTGGTACGGGAGCGAGTTCGGCGGACAGCAGGCGGTCGAAGGCGCGGACGGTGCGGCGCATCCGTTCCCTGTCGGTGTAGAAACCGATGTCCATCGCCAGACCCCAGAGCAGGTCGCCCACGACCTGTGTGATCGCCTCGGTGTCCACGTCCGGCGCGATCTCGCCTTTCCGCTGGGCCGCGTCCAGCGTCTCCCACACGAAGTCGCGCGCCGTCTGCAACGGCAGGAGGGCCTCGTCGCGAAGTTCCGGATGCCGGGTGGCGTCCACCGTGGCGGTGATGAAGAAGCGGACGAACGTCCGGTCGGTCCACCCGAACTCCGCGGCCGCCTGCACCATCATCATCACCCGCCGGTACGCCGGCCCCTCCACGGCCGACGCCCGACCGATGATCTTCTCCACGGCCACCTCCTGCACGGAGGCGAGCGCGGCGAGGTAGAGATCGCTCTTGCTGGAGTAGTAGTTCGCGATGGCGTTGCGGGTCAGCCCGGCGTCCTCCGCGATCTGCTTCAGGCTGGCCTGGTCGAATCCGATGGTGCTGAACACCTGCCGGGCGCTATGGAGGATCTTCGCCCGTGTTTCGGCGCTGTCGGATCCGGGCGGGCGACCGGGGCCACGCCTCCTGGTCGGGCCACTCACCCGGCGTATCCTACGGGATCTCGCAGCGCCCCGATCCGGAACACGCCAGGAGGGACCCCGCTCCCGCTCCGCCTGACGGACTGCCCGTTCACAGGCCCGCCTGACCGGCCTACTCGGGCTTGTCGCCGAAGAGGTCTTCGGGCGTCGTCACCGTGGCCGACCGGCGAACCAACTCCTCCAGCAGGGCCACGTCGGTGCAGTCCAGGACCCGCGCTCGGACCGCCTCGGTGACGGCGAAGCCCCGCGCCTCCAGGACGGTCAGCACCGCCTTGGCCTCGCCCTCGGCGAGACCCTCGGCCCTGCCGTCCTCCCGGCCCTCGCCGTAGTGCTTCTTAGCGTAGGGGCTGTAAACCGGCCAGGTAGTGGCCATGATCTCCTCCAGTAGGTTACGGATCTCCGACGAGGACATGCAGTATCCGTACTCATAGTAATACGGAATGTCACCGTCGGCCTTGGTCTGCGCGGCCTCGACGAAGGCCTGGGCCACGGACCGGTTTCGTCCGTAGAGCGCCACCGACATGAGCGACAGGAGGGGATTGACCTTCATCTCCGTCGCGTCGGTGATCACCGGGATCTCGCGCGGGCCGAGGACCTCCGGGGTCAGGGTGTAGGTGGCCAGGGTGGTGGGGATCGGCTCGGCGGCCTCGGCGGCGACCGCCGCGTCAGGGCAGATCACCAGCACGATGACGGGGCAGTCGAGGCGCAGCCAGAGGGCCGCGGCGTAGCGCGGCAGCATCGCGCGCTTCTCCGACATGGGGCCGTTCTGGACCTCGATGATGATCGCGAGGACCGGGTTCTGGCGCGGGCCGACCGTGAGGACCAGGTCGGGGTGCAGGGGACGCGACGGCCGGTCGTTGAGTTCTACCGGTGCGACCTGAACGCTCAGGCCGCGGGGGATGTCGACGCCCAGCCGATTCCGGAGGACGTCGATGGCCAGTTCTGGATGCTCGCGCAGCAGTTTGGCGAGCGTGTCGTGAAGGATTGCAGGCATGTCACGTAAAGCTACACCATGAACACGGTAGGTGTTGGCAAATCCGGAGTCGCTTTCGCCTTCGCCTCCATGCCCTGGTCAGGGCCCTGAGGGCGGCATGTGTCCAAGGTTTCCGACTCGCTGATCATCTGCTTGTCACGATATTTCCGACATCCAGGCGTCCACCGCCGCCTCAAGGTCGGCGGCGGCCTGGCGGAGCAGGTCGCGGCCGTGGTCCGCCGTCGCCCCGGCGGGGTCGCCGAGCACGCCGTTCGGGCTGACCGCTCGGACGCCGTGCTCGCGAAGGGCGGGCATGAGGGTGATCAGGCTCTCGGTGGTTCCCGCCTTGGCCCGGTCGAGGCGAACCCGTGCCGGGTCCAGCGCCAGTTGCACCGACGTCTCGGTACGGCCCGCGTGCCAGTCGCCCCGCCACTTCGGGGACCAGGCGAGGACCTGACGGCCCTCGTAGCGCAGGCGGCGGACCGCTCGCGCCACCGCGTGGGCGTTGCCGCCGTGCCCGACGACCAGCAGCATCGCGCGGAAGGTCAGCGACGCCGACCGGCCCAGCTCGATCAGGAGCGACTCCAGCGCCTCGTGGCCGATCGACAGGGTGCCGGGGAAGGCCGCGTGCTCCCCGCTGGCGCCGTAGGGCAGGGGAGGGGCCACCACGACATCGGCACGGCGGCGCGCCAGTTCGGCGGCGAGGGCCGTGGCGACGTCGGTGTCGGTGGAGAGCGGAAGATGCGGCCCGTGCTGCTCGGTCGACCCGACCGGCACCGCCAGGATATGGGCCGCCATCTGTTCGGCCTCCGGCCAGGTGTGATCGGCGAGCGAGGTCATTAATCGAGCACCGGGTCGCCGTCCCCGGACGCGGCCGTACCGGGGGCCGTCGCACCGGGGGCCGCCGTATCGGGGGTCGCGGCGGCATCGGCGGCCAGGTGGCCCGTGCGCCGCAGAAAGTCCAGCAGCGCGTCGGCCGCCTCGCCCGCGCCGACCGGCCCGATCACCGTGGGCGGCTCGTGCGTGGCCAGCACTCCGGTGAGTTCCAGCAGGCGTTCACGCGCCGTGGTCCCCACCGGCGGCGGCACGATCCGGGTACGGGGACGATACGGCCGAGCCCGGCCCACGGCGACCCCCGCGACACCCCCGGCCACCGGCACGGCCGAGAGCGGAACGGCGGCGGCCCCGGCGGCGAGCAGGCCGGGAAGTCCCGCGCGGCGGAGCCGTACCCCGGCCGCCTCGACCGAGCACACGGCGGGCCGCGGGACACGCAGACGCTCGCGGCGTCCCCCGTCGAGACGCCGCTCGGCGATCAAATGATCGGCCCCGGCCTCCAACCGGACCAGGCCGAGCGCCTGCGCGGCGCCGAACTCGCGGGCGAGATACGCGGGCAGCGCCCCCGTACCCCGATCGGCGGAGCGATCGCCGGTGAGGACCAGACCGGGATCCGCCCCGCCCGCCGCGACCCGGATGGCGGCGGCGAGCGCCGCCGCCAGGGACCGCTCATCCTGCGCAAGGTCGGCCACATACCGCTCATCCGTGTACGACCCCGCCCGTTGCGGCCCATGGCCCGCGGACCCGCCCGGCCACGGCACGCGGAGCACGTCCACACCGAGCGCCGCCACCTGCCGCAGCACATCGTCGCCCGACGCGTCGGACGCGGTGACCGCGAGCACCCGGCCCGACCAGACCTCCGCCACCCGGAGGCCGTACTCCAGCGCGGCGGCCTCGGCGGGCGGCAGGCCGAGCATGCCCACGTCGCGGCCGACACGCCCGGTGAGCGGATCGACCCGGGCGGCCGGATCGGCGGGCCGCAGGCATACCACGATGAGAGGGCCGGACGCCCCCTCGCCCGCGCCCGGCGCGGTGCCATCCTTGCTCATCGAGCACCTCCAAGGGTGACTGTGGCGGTACGGGTTCTCGCGCCTCGAACGTCTCGGCCGCCTGTTGGTTCGTGCAGCGCGGTACGGGCTTGGCGGGTTGTGTCCAGCCTGTCCGCGTGACGTTCGCCGGGCTTTCGCCGATGGGCTCGTGGCCAGGTCGGCGAATCCCACCGGCCGCGGGCGG
>NZ_JBFATZ010000030.1:0-46571 GCF_040678635.1 Thermopolyspora sp. NPDC052614 | reverse complement strand
GAGGAGAACGCGGTGCGCGGTCTCATGCCTCGAACGTCTCGGCCACCTGTTGGTTCGTGCAGCGCGGTACGGGCTCCGCGGGTTGTGTCCAGCCTGCCTGCGTGACGTTCGCCGGGCTTTCGCCGATGGGTTGGCGGCCACGTCGGCGAATCCCACCGGCCGCGCGCGGAGGAGAACGCGGTGCGCGGTCTCATGCCTCGAACGTCTCGGCCACCTGTTGGTTCGTGCAGCGCGGTACGGGCTCCGCGGGTTGTGTCCAGCCTGTCCGCGTGACGTTCGCCGGGCTTTCGCCGATGGGCTCGTGGCCAGGTCGGCGAATCCCACCGGACGCGCGCGGAGGAGAACGCGGTGCGCGGTCTCATGCCTCGAACGTCTCGGCCGTTTGTGCGATCACGCGAAGGTCGCCCTGCCGTCACGAGCGGTCGGCGGGCGGGGCGCGTGGGGCCGAGCATGCGCTTGCGAGGCCGACGAAAGCCTCGCTCGGACGGGAGGTGAGCGGTGGTCATCGGGTGTGCCGGTCAGCCGTTGCGGAAGACGACGCCGTGGCCGCCGTCGGGGTAGGTCCAGGTGATCGCGCCCTCGCCGTCGCAGACCTGGTAGCAGGTGCCGCACTCGAAGCACTGCTCGTAGTTGAACAGGATGCCGCCGTCGGCGGTGGGGGCGAACAGGTTGGCGGGGCAGGCCGTCACGCAGGCGCGGGTGGTGCAGGAACGGCATACGTCCGAGTCGACGGTGATGTGGGCGCGCTCGCCCACGCGGAAGTCGACCGTGGCCATGCGGTCCTCGAAGGACACCTCGGCCCAGCGGTGGTCCGTGGGGCGTACCTGGACGGATCCGGCGGGAGTCGCGGCGGCGCGCCGCCCGCGGAGCCTCATCGGAACGCCCGCCCGCCGCGCAGCCCGTCCATCAGCAGGTGGCGCAGCCGTACGTCGTTGCGGCGGGCGGCCCGTCGCAGCAGCTTGAGCAGGCCCGGCTTGGGCGTGGGGTCGGTCACGGTGAACATCCCCTCGGCGAGGTCGGCGATGAGTCCCGGGTAGCGGTGCTGGACGCGATCGGACAGCACGAGCCCGGGGGCGGCGCGCAGCCGCTTGTGGTTGGCGAGCACGAACCCCTCCTCCAGTTCCCGCCGGTACGCGGCGAGCCCGGCGGCGGAGGTGTCCCCGGAGGCGACGGCGCGGGCGGCGGTACGCCCGGCGGCCAGCCCGGATCCGATGGCGAAGTTGACGCCCTCCAGCCAGATCCCGGCCGCCAGGCACATTCCGGCGGCGTCCCCGGCGACGAGCATGCCGTCGGTGTGCAGCTGCGGAATGTGGTCGTATCCCCCTTCGGGGATCAGGTGCGCGCCGTACTCCTTGAGGGTCGCCCCTTCCAGGTACGGCGCGATCGCCGGGTGGGCCTTCAGCCCGGCGATGACCTCCTCCGGCCGCTTCTTGGACGCGGCCAGGTGCGGCAGCGACAGCACCACGCCGACCGCGACCGTGTCGGCGTTGGTGTAGAGGAACCCGCCGCCGGGGATGCCGCCGGTGCAGCCGAGGATCTCGAAGTCCGCGCCCTCGTCGCCGCGCAGCCCGAACCGCTGGTCGATCACCTCGCGCGGCAGCGCGAGCACCTCCTTGACGCCGAGCGTGTGGTGCGCGGCGTCCACGCGGGGCAGCAGCCGGGCCTCCTTCGCCAGGAACGAGTTCACCCCGTCGCAGGCGATCACGACCTTGGCCCGCAGGTCCCCGTCCGGCCGGTCCGTGCGCACCCCGGCGATTCGTCCGGTCTCGTCCCGCAGCAGGCCGGTCGCCACGGTCGAGGTGACCAGCGTCGCGCCCGCCGCCACGGCCTTGCCCGCCAGCCACCTGTCGAACTCCGACCGGAAGGCGGTCATCCCGTTGTACGGCGGACGCCCCCAGGCCTGCGTGCGATAGTCCACCGTCAGCGCCTGGGTCGGCGTGGCGACCATGGTCGAGCGGCGCACCACCCACCGCTGGACGGGGACCTCCTCCCACCATCGGGGCACCATCTGGTCGAGGATCCGCCCGTACACGACGCCGCCGTACAGGTTCTTGCTCCCGGGGAACGGGCCGCGTTCGAGCAGCACCACCGACCGCCCGGCCCGCGCCAGCTCCCACGCCGCCGCGGCCCCGGCGGGCCCGGCCCCGACGACGACCGCGTCCACCTGCGCGGCCCCCTGACCGTTCACCCGCGGATCAGCCATGGGCCGCCTCCTCAGTCCCAAAACCGGCCGATGCCACACCGGCCCGGCGAATCCGCCGCGCCGCACGGACGCGGGCGACGACGGCCCGTCCGGATACGGTCACCGCCGGCCGACGATCGTCACTCATTGATGGCCTCCCGCCGCCTTTTGCAGCCGAACGGGTCGCGGGCACCGGCGTCACCCATCGGCGGCCTCTTCCCCGGATGCGCCGCCAGGTCCGCGGGCCGGCTCGGCGATCTCCCCCGGTACGGCGACGCCGAGCCTGCGGGCCAGCTCGGCGAGCAGTTCGCGGGCGTCGGTGACCAGGCCGAGGTCGGCCATCGCGGTCATCGGGCAATGCGGGTCGGTGTTGACGCTGACGATGTGCCGGGGCGAGCCCAGGCCGCCGGTGTGCTGTCCCGCCCCCGAGACGCCGAAGGCGATGTACAGGTCGGGGTCGATGGCGACCCCGGTGGTGCCGATCTGCCGGTCGTGGCCGATCCAGCCCGCGTCGGTGACGACCCGCGTGGCGCCCGTCGAGGCCCCCAGCCGTGCCCCGACCCGGGTGAGCAGGTCGAGGGTCGCGCGGGCGGTCGTCTCGTCGGCGGCGGGCGGGACCAGCCCGGCCCCCGCCCCGAGCACGCGCCGCGCCTCGGCCAGGTCCATCGTCTCCGGATCGGGTTCGACCACGTCGAGCAGTTCGACGTCGGCCCGCTCCGGCAGCGGCCCCAGCTCGATGCCGCTCACCTGCCCGCCGACCGCCGGTGCGACGGTACGCGTCCCCGGCGCCAGGGTGACCACGGCCGGGCCGCCGACGGTGACGGGCACGAGGAGCCGGTCGTCCAGCCGGGACAGCTCGGCGCGCACGCCTCCGTCCACCCACTCGGCCGCGACGGCCTGGGCGAGCAGCGGGCATCCCAGCTCGGCGGCGAGCCGGGGCGCGAGGTCACGCCCGTCGGGGGAGGCGGGCAGCACCACCAGCGGCACCCCGGCGAGCACGGGGGCGAGCACCTCGGCCAGCGCCCCGAACCGCGGAGCCGTACCGGTGTCGCACCACCAGGCGCGCTCGGCGGCGACCAGCGCCTTGGCGGCCCGCTCGCTCCCCGAGCCCACCACCAACACCGCCCCACCGGCCTCGGCCACGGCCTCGTCCGCCCCGGCGGGCGGCCTCCCATCCCGCGCCACCACCACGGCGACCGCCTGCCCCGCCTCCCGGCCGGGCAACGCCGCGGCCGTGGCCTCCTGCCCGGTCATGCGCTCACCCCACGCCATCGAATCGTCGCCCGGCTCACAGGGCCACCGCCACACGGTGGCCTTCGACGACGGCGGCGTGGGCGCGGCGGGGTGCGAGGCAGTCGCCCACCCGGTGCACCGGGAACGGTGCGTCGCGCAGGGCGTGCCACAGGTCGTCCTCCGGCCGCTGGTGGACGGCGCAGACCACCCAGTCGGCGGTGCGGGTCAGGCCCGTGCCGGTGGGGTGGTGTTGCAGGGTGAGGTCCACCCGGCCGTCGTCGGTGGCGGCGGCGGCCATGGGGACCACGTCGGTGGTTTGGCGGATGCCGCGCTCGTGGGCCTTCACGTTCCACGTCTCCAGGTCGAGGGTGATGCCGAGGTCCTGGCCGACCACCATGCCGGGGGTGACGATCTCGACGTCGCAGCCGCGGTCGGCGAGCAGTTCGGCGACCGAGGTGGCCTGGTGGAAGCCGAGTTCGTCGACGACCACGACCCGGCCGGCGGGCCGGGCGCGGCCCTCCAGCACGTCGCGTACGTCCACGACGCGGTCCAGGCCGCCCGCCCACCAGGGGGCGGCCGGGCGGGCGCCGGTGGCGAGGATCACCGCGTCGGGGTTCTCGGCGCGCAGCAGCGCGGCGTCGGCCTCGGTGCCGGTGCGTACGTCCACGCCGAGGTCGCGGACGCGGGCCGCCAGGTTGCGGGTGAGGTCGAGGAACTCGGCCCGGGACGGCACCGTCGCCGCCACGGCGACCTGGCCGCCGAGAGCCGGGCCGCGCTCGTACAGGGTGACGCGGTGACCGCGTTCGGCGGCGGTGACGGCGGCCTGCAGCCCGCCGGGGCCGCCGCCGACGACCAGCACCCGCCGTCCCCGGCGGCGCGGCTCCGGCAGCGGGATCGACTCGCGGCCGGTACGCGGGTTCTCGATGCAGCCGAGCCAGCGGTTGAGGCCCATGCGGCCGACGCACTCCTGGTTGCACGACAGGCAGGTGCGGATGCGGTCGGCGTTGCCGGAGCGGGCCTTGGCGGCGAAGTCGGCGTCGGCGATCTGGCCGCGGACGACGCCGATCAGGTCGGCCTGGCCGTCGCGCAGCGCCCGGTCGGCCTGCAGCGGGTCCTTGAACCGGCCCACCCCGATCACCGGCAGCCGTACGGCGGCGCGGATCGCGCTCGGGATGTACATGGCGTAGCCCGCCGGGATGCGCATGCTCGCCTCGATCATGTACAGCGTGGAGGTGGCCACGCCGATCGAGGTGTTGATGTAGTCCACCTTGCCGTCGGCCTCGACCATCCGGGCGACGGCCACGGCCTCGTCGATGGTGGTGCCGCCCTCGATCAGCTCGTCGCCGCAGAGCCGTACGCCGAGGACCCGGCCGGGCCCGATCGCCTCCCGCACCGCCGCGACGATCTCCAGCAGCAGCCGGGCCCGGTTCTCCAGCGACCCGCCCCACCGGTCGATGCGCCGGTTCGTCGCGGGCGACAGGAAGCCGCGCACGATCGAGGAGTGCGAGCACTGCAGCTCGACCCCGTCGAAGCCGCCCTGTGCGCAGTGGCCCGCCACCTTGGCGTACCCGGCGACGATCTCCCGGATCTCGTGCTCCTCGACCGCCTTGGGCACCTCGCGGAACAGCGGGTCGGCGACCGGGCTCGGCGCCCATACCGGCAGCCGCGAGTACATGCCGGACGCCTGCCCGCCGTTGTGGTTGATCTGCGCGAGGATCGGCACGCCGTGCGCGTGCACCGCCTCGGTGATGCGCCGGTAGCCGGGGATCACCTCGGGGTGGAAGCCGTGGATGAGCTTCTCGTACGGCCAGTCCGTCGGGTGGGTCGAATGCTCCTCGGTGATGATCATGCCCGCGCCGCCGGCCGCCCGCGCCGCGTAGTAGGCGGCGTGCTGCTCGCTCGGCAGCCCGTCCTGGGCGTAGTTCGTCAGGTGAGCGGAGAACACGATCCTGTTCCGCAGCGTCAGCGGGCCCAGCCGCAGCGGGCTGAACAGGTACCGGTACCGGCCGGTGGCGGTCATCGGGCTCCTCCGGTCGCGAGTTCCACGGCGCGGCGGCGGCCTTCGAGCACGGCCTCCAGGACCGTGCGCGGAGCGACGCAGTCACCGGCCCTGGGGGTGCCGGGCCGGGCCTGGTAGAGGGACTCCTCGGGGAGCTCGAAGCCGCAGTCGATCAGGACGGCGCAGGGGAGGCGGCGGGGTTCGCTCGTCCACACGTGCTCCACGGTGGCGTGGCCCTCGGCGAGGGCGCGCAGCCGGGAGCGCAGCACGCGTTCGACGCCGGCCCGCTGGAGGCGGGAGTTGGCGTCGGCGAGGTCGCCGGTGAGGGCGAGCATGGTGCCGGCCGTGCCGTCCCGGGTGATCAGGGCCACCTGGCGGCCCTCGGCGGCGAGCCACTCGGCGGCGGCGACGGCGATCGGGCCGCCGACCGGGTCGTCGAGCACGACGGGACCCTCGGGGAGCGCGGCCGGGCCGCGTTCGCACAGCTCCCGTACGCCGACGACGGTGATCGAGCCGTCCGCGCACACCGGCTGCGGGCCGGGCCTGGCGCCGGTGGCCAGCACCACCTGCCCGGCCGAGGCGAGATCGTCGGCCGTCACCTCGGCGCCCACGTCGATGCGTACGCCGAGCCTGCGGCACTCGGCCTCCAGCCAGTCGGCGAGCAGCCCCATGCGCTCGCGCGCCCCGCCCCCGACGGCCGACAACCGCAGCGCGCCGCCGGCGCGCTCCCGCTTCTCGGCCACCCGCACGGTACGTCCCAGCGTGGCCAGCACCCGCGCGCACTCCAGCCCGGCCGGGCCGCCGCCGACCACCAGCACCTCGCGCTCCGCCGCGGCCGGGCCGCCGCCGACCACCAGCACCTCGCGCTCCGCCGCGGCCGGGCCGCCGCCGACCACCAGCACTTCGCGCTCCGCCGCGGCCGGGCCGCCTGCCTCGGCCACCGGCATCTCGTCGAGGAACGACTCCTCGGTCTCGTAGCCGCTGCCCGGCTCGCCGACGCAGGTGACGATCGGGTTGCGGTTGTCGCGGACCAGGCAGGTCTGGTTGCACAGCACGCACGGCCGGGCCCGCTCGGCCATCCCGGCCCGCGCCAGCGCCACCAGCCTGGGCTCGGCGATCTGCGCCCGCGTCATCTCCACCAGGTCGGCCGCCCCGTCGTCAAGCGCCGCCTGCGCCGCGCCGAGCTCGACGACGCTGCCCTGCAGCGCCACCGGAACCCGGCCCCCTGCGGCCTTGCGCATCGCATGGCACAGGTCCAGGTTGAACCCCGGCGGCGTATGCCCGTCCGGCCGGTACGCCGAGGCCGAGAACGGCCCGCCCCGCACCACCACCAGCAGGTCCACGGCGTCGGCGAGCGCGTCCACCTGGGCGGCCGCCTGCTCGGGCGTCACCCCGGCCCACGGCGCGAGCTCGTCGCACGACAGCCGCAGCGACAGCACCCGGTCCTCGCCGATCGCCTCCCGCACGGCGGCGAGCACCTGTCGCGTCAGCCGCAGCCGGTCCTCGCCGTACGCGTCGCCGCGCAGGTTCGTCAGCCCCGAGTGGAACTGCCGCAGCAGCGACACCGCCCCCGCGTCGATCTCCACGCCGTCGAGCCCGGCCCGCGCCGCCCGCCGCGCCGCGTCGGCGAAGGCGGCCATGACGGCGTCGATCTGCTCCTGCTCCATCTCGGCGGGCATCTCGCGGGTGACCGCGTCCGGCACGGGGGAGGGCGCCCACAGCACCGACTGCGAGAACGCGCTCGACCCCTGCCCGCCCGCGTGGCCCAGCCCGGCCAGCACCAGCGTGCCGTACGGCGCGCACGCCTCGGCGATCGCCGCCCATCCGGGCTCGCACAGCTCGGCGAGCGGGGCCCGCTCGTAGGGGTGGTCGTCCGCCGTCACCGACGCCGTCTCCACGACCACGACCCCCGAGCCCCCGGCCGCCCGCCGCCGGTAGTAGGCGACGTGCCGCTCGGTCAGCTCGCGGCGGCGGCCCAGGTTCGTCTCATGCGGCCCGAAGATCACCCGGGCGGGCGCGGTCCGCCCGGCCAGCCGGATCGGATCGGTCAGCCGCGGGGAATCCCCCGTCACCGGGTTCCCCCGAACACGTCCGGTCCCCGATGTCCGTCAGGAGCCGGATCTCCCGCCGACCAGGACGGGAATCGGCGGGTCGCCGTCGAGGCGGTCCACCGCTCCCGGCCTCCCGGCGACGCCACGGCCGTACGCGGGGGCCAAGCACACATGTCGTGTTTCTCCTCAAGACTCTCAGCCGGGCCTGTCGCCTTCGGCCGGTGGTGCCGATGGGTCAGGCGCGGGAGGGCTCGAAGCGCTCCGCCGCCATGCCCGACAACGGGTTCTCGTCGCACGGCTTGCTCGGCACCGTGACGGGCGTCGCCACGGGGGCGGCCGGGCGGCGCATGCCGATCGTCACCGGCACCGGGCCGCCGCGGCGGGGGGCTCGCCTGGCCGTACGGGAGTGGTCCTGCGACGGGCGGGGCGCGGCCCCGGCGGCGACGGCGGCGAGCGCGGCCTCGCCCTCGCCCCGCACGCACTCGGGGTCCGGGCCGTCGAGCGGCAGGCCGGTGAAGAACTTGGCCGCCATGCAGCCGCCCTGGCAGGCGTCGTAGTGGCCGCACGAGGAGCACGTCCCGGCCGACTGCGGCCGTCGCAGCTCGGTGAACAGGTCGGATTCCCGCCAGACCCGGGCGAAGCCGCCCTCGTCACGCACGTTCCCGGCGAGGAAGGCGTCGTGGATGGCGAACGGGCACGCGTACACGTCCCCGATCGGGTCGATCAGGCACACCACCCGCCCGGCCCCGCACAGGTTCAGCCCCGGCAGGGACCCACCGTACGCGGACAGGTGGAAGAACGAGTCGCCGGTGAGCACGTTCTCGCCGTGCGCGACCAGCCAGTCGTAGAGCTCGCGCTGCTGCTCGGGCAGCGGGTGCAGCTCGTCCCAGGTGTCGGCGCCGCGGCCGGAGGGGCGCAGCCGGGTCAGCCGGAGCTGCGCGCCGTACCGGTCGGCGATGGCCTTGAACTCGTCGAGCTGGCCGATGTTGTGCCGGGTGGCGACCACCGACAGCTTGAAGCCGCGGAAACCGGCGGCGGCGAGGTTCTCCATGGCGCGGATCGCGGTGGCGTACGAGCCGGGGCCGCGCACCGCGTCGTTGACCTCGGCGGTGGCGCCGTCGAGCGAGATCTGCACGTCGACGTAGTCGCTCGCGGCGAGCCGGGCGGCGACCTCCGGGGTGATCCGTACGCCGTTGGTGGAGAACTTGACCCCGACGTGGTGGGCGGTGGCGTAGTCGACCAGCTCCCAGAAGTCGGGCCGCACCGTCGGCTCGCCGCCGCCGATGTTGACGTAGAAGACCTGCATGCGCTCCAGTTCGTCGATGACGGCCTTGCACTCGTCGGTGCTCAGCTCGCGCGGGTCGCGGCGGCCGGAGCTGGACAGGCAGTGCACGCAGGCGAGGTTGCAGGCGTAGGTGAGCTCCCAGGTGAGGCAGATCGGTGCGTCCAGACCGTTCTTGAAGTGATCGACCAGCGCGGTCACGAGTCCTCCGTCTCGGCGGGCCCACGGCGACGCTCGACGATCATGTCGGTGCGGGCGAGCACGTCCAGGGCCTTGGCGTAGCGGGCGGTGGCGGCGTCGGTGACGCCGGCGGCGGCGCACGCGGTGCGGGCGTCGGGATGGGATCCCAGCGCCCGCACCACGTCCAGCAGCACCCGGTCCTTCAGGAACGACAGGCGCCTGGTGCCGAAGTGGTAGAGCAGCGCCCCGAAGGGCTCGGGGCGCACGGACACCTGCGGGTGCAGGTCCCAGGCCCGGTCAAGGTCGAAACCGGTCATCTCGGCGGCCCTTCGGGGTAGGCGGATCAGTAGACGCCGCACATGCCGTCGATGGACACGTCCTCGACGAGAAGCTCCTCTTCGATCATGTCAGCCGACTCGGTGACCGGCATGTTCTGCGCAGGGGTGTCCGACATGGCAGGCTCCTTTGCTGAGGGCAGGTGGAAAGCCGGGCGTACGGTTTGCCCGAATCCGCGTGATGAATATTTAACGCACTGAGTGCAGAAAAGGGAAGGGGCTTCATGGAGACATCGTCGCCGGTCAGCGCGGACCGGCCGGCGCGGGGCCGCAGGCAGCGCACGTCGCACGCCGAGTTGGAACGCGTCGCCTTCGCCCTGTTCGCCGCCAAGGGCTTCGACCAGACGACGATCGACGACATCGCCGAGGCGGCGGGGATCGGGCGCCGCACGTTCTTCAACTACTACGCCTCCAAGAACGACCTGGTCTGGGGGCGCTTCGACCACGACGTGGCCCGCCTGCGCCGCCTGCTCGCCGCCGCCCCGCCCGAGATCTCGCTGATGGACGCCCTGCGCGAGGCCGTCGTCGAGTTCAACCGGTACGACGAGGCGATCCTGCCCGAGCACCGCACCCGGATGCGCCTCATCCTCGGCGTCCCCGCCCTGCAGGCCGACTCCACCCTCCGCTACGCCCAGTGGGCCACGGCCGTCGCCGAGTTCGTCGCCGCCCGCACCGGGCACCCCGTCACCGGCCTGGTGCCCCGACTCGTCGGCCAGACCGCGCTGGGCGCGGCCATCACCGCCTACCGGCAGTGGCTCGACGGCGAGTCCGGCGATCTGACCGCCCTGATCGCCCAGGCGATGTCCCTGCTGACCACCGGCTTCACCGACGAGGCGCTCTCGCTGCGCGCGTGATCGACGACCCCGCGGAGCCCGTCACCGGCCTGGTGCCCCGGCTCGTCGGCCAGACCGCGCTGGGCGCGGCCATCACCGCCTACCGGCAGTGGCTCGACGGCGAGTCCGGCGATCTGACCGCTCTGATCGCCCGGGCGATGTCCCTGCTGACCACCGGCTTCACCGACGAGGCGCTCTCGTCGCGCGCGTGATCGACGACCCCGCGGAGCCCGTCACCGGCCTGGTGCCCCGGCTCGTCGGCCAGACCGCGCTGGGCGCGGCCATCACCGCCTGCCGGCAGTGGCTCGATGGCGAGTCCGGCGATCTGACCGCTCTGATCGCCCGGGCGATGTCCCTGCTGACCACCGGCTTCACCGACGAGGTGCTCCCACTGGGGGCATGATCGACGACTCGGTGGTGGCGGGGCCGAGCGGCATCGAGGGAGCGGGGTACCCGGCGTCGGGACCGGGTAGGCCGGGGGCGGCCCGAGCCGCTCAGGCAAAGGGGTGGCCATGACGCGCAGGCGTGGCCATGACGTGGTCAGACGGTCGTGACTCGACCTTGTTCGCCGCTCGGCCGGGTCTGCCGACGGCTCCCGATACTCGGCGACATCGCGCGCCGTGAGCCGGGCAGGGTTGCCATCCGTGGCCGGGTGGGTCGGGCCGGTTTTTTGGCGGGCGCGTTTCAGGTGGTCAGGCCGCCGTCGACGGGCAGGATCGCGCCGGTGCAGCCGGAGCCGGCGGGGGAGCAGAGCCAGTTGATCGCCTCGGCGATCTCGGCGGGCTCCAGGAGGCGGCGGGCCAGTTGCTGTTCGGCGAACCGTTCCTGGTCGGGAAGGCCGTAGACGGCTGCGCTGGCCTGGAGCATGGAGCCCCTGGTCGAGCCGGGGCAGACGGCGTTGGCGGTCACGCCGGTGCCTGCCAGGTCGGCGGCGAGGGCGCGTACGTAGCCGATGACCGCCGCCTTCGCCGCCGAGTACGCGCCAAGCTTCTGCATGCCGCGCAGACCCGCGGCGGAGGCGACGGCGACGAACCGGCCCGCGCCTGCGGCGATCATGGAAGGAACGACCGCCTCGGCGAGGCGGCGGGTGCCGTGCAGGTTGACGTTCAGCAGCACGTCCCAGGCGTCGTCGGAGGTGGCCCAGGCGTCCGCGCCGTGGATCAGTCCCGCGACCGCGATCGCGGCCGTTGGGGTACGGCCGGCCAGGGTGCCCCGTATCAGATCGGGCAGGCGGGGGTCCGCCACGTCGGCCAGTCGTGTGCGCACTCCCGCGGCACCCTGGCGCAGGCATTCGTCGGCGACCGCCTCCAGGTCGGCCGGGGCCGGCATGCCGTACGGGATCGGCGGCTGCGGGCGGCAGGCGTCCACCAGCAGCAGCGACCAACCGTCCCGGGCCAGCCGGAACGCGGTCGCCGCGCCGATGCCGCGGGCCGCGCCGGTGATGACCGCGATGGGCGTGTCCTCATCGGACATCAGGTTCTTCCTTCCCACGGGGCCGGTCTGGTCGCGGCGTCGTCTCGCCCGGGGTGCTGTGCAGGCCGATTCAGCCAACGGACTTACCCGGATGGGCCGCGGGCCTCGGCCGCTCGGACGTGGCGGGCGAGGCGGAGGGTCGCGCGGGCGGTCCGGCCCGCCGGGCCTGAGGCGCGCCGCCGACCATAATGCACCTCGGGATCTGAACGCGTGCACGCGGGGCGGCCCTGGTCAGCCCCGGCCCGGTCATCCCGCGATCGTTCGAGGGGTTCGATTCCCGCAGGCGGCGCACGGGCGAGGCTTGGCGGTGCCGAGCGTCTCGTGTGGGTCCCAGGGGGTGTGGTCCTTGCGGCCGTATGGGGGTCCGCTTTCCGCTGGTGCCACGTGGCGTGCCGAGCGTCTCGTGTCGGTTCCAGGGGGTGTGGTCCTCGCGGCCGTACGAGGGTTCGCTTCCCGCTAGTGCCATGGGGGTAGGGCTTGGCGGTGCCGAGCACGCGTGCCGACCTCCAGGGAGTGAAGATGCGGTCTTCGCGGCCCCGCCCACGATGGATCTCGTCGGCGCGGTTCTTCACGGCGCCGGGTTTCACGGCGCTGTTCGTGTCGGCGGGAATGGGGGCACCGCGGCTTTCCGCCTGGCGATTCGCGGCCTCGCGAGTCTCTCGGCCGGGTACCGGACGCCCGCCGCTCCCGCCGGAGCCCGTGCCGCTTCCCGCCCGTTTCCGGTTGCGGCCCGATCCCGGTCTGACCGCGTTCCTGGATGGGCGGGTGCTGCTGGGCGGCGTTCCGGCGCGGCTGACCCACCTGTCGGCGGACGAGGCGGCGTCGGTGCGGCGCTGGTCGGAGGGGGAGCCGGTGGGCGGCGATCCCGGCGCGGGGCTGCTGGCCCGGCGGCTCGTCGAGAGCGGCCTGATGCATCCGGTGCCGCCTGGCGACGCGGAGCCGCTTGCGCTTACCGTCGTGATCCCCGTGTACGGCAGGCCGCAACTGCTGGCCCGCTGTCTGGAGGCGCTGGGGCGTACGCATCCGGTGGTGGTCGTGGACGACGCCTCGCCCGACCCGGGTCCCATAGCCGAGATCGCCGGGGCGTACGGGGCCAGATTGATCCGGCGTGCGGTGAACGGCGGTCCGGGAGCCGCGCGCAACACGGGCCTGGCGGCGGTCCGTACCCCGCTGGTCGCCTTCCTCGATGCCGACTGCGTACCCCGTCCGGGCTGGCTGGAGGCGTTGCTGCCGCACTTCGCCGACCCGCTCGTCGTCGCCGTCGCACCCCGCGTCGTCACCGGGGCGGGCAGGCCGGGTCGCCTGGCCGCGTACGAGGGCGGGCTGGCCACGCTGGACATGGGGGAGGGCGGCAACCTGGTGCGCCCGCGCGGCGCGGTGCCGTTCGTGGCGGGCGCGGCCCTGCTCGTACGGCGATCCGCCGTCGGCGACGGCTTCGACGAGGGCCTGCGTGACGGCGAGGACGTGGACCTGGTGTGGAGGCTGACGGCGCGCGGCCTGCATGTGCGTTTCGTTCCCGCCGCGACCGTCGAGCACGAGCCCCCCGCCCGGCTGCGCGACTGGCTGGCCCGCCGCGTCGACTACGGCTGCACCGCCGCCCCGCTCGCGCTACGGCACCCGGGGGAACTGCCCGCGGTGACGATGTCGGGCTGGAGCGTGGTCGCCTGGGGCCTGGTCGTGTCCGGCTTTCCGGTCGCCGGCGCCGCCCTGACCGCGGCGGCCACCGCCCTGCTGGCCCGTAAGCTCGCCGCATGGCACCCCCGACCCCGGCAGCTGGCACTGCGCATGGCCGCCGGAGGGACCGTCACCGCAGGCGAGTCGCTCGGCAGGACCGTCATCCGCGTCTGGTGGCCGCTCGCCGTTCCGGCAGGGCTGACCGTACCGAAACTGCGCCTCCCCCTGGCCGCCGCCGCGTTGGTCCCGGCCGCCCTGGCCTACCGGCGTAGCGGCACAGCCCTCGACCCGCTGTCCTGGATCGGCCTGCGCCTGCTCGACGACCTCGCCTACGGCCTCGGCGCCTGGCGCGGCTGTGTCCGCCACCGCACCATCGCGCCGCTGCGCCCCCACCTGTGGTGGACGTCCAGGGACGGCCTGTCCCCGGATTTGTGAGGCGCTGCGGCCCGCGGACGCCGGAACGTCGCCCTGCCCCGGCGGGGCCGATGGCCGGGCACGGCGGGCTTACGGCTTGCGGCCGATGCCGCCGTAGGCGTCGATATGCGGGATGCTCCAGGCGGTGGTCTCGGGGCGCCAGTGGGCGACCGACACGATGCCGGGAGGAACCAGGTCGAGGCCGGTGAAGAAGGCGGCGACCTGATCGGGGGTGCGGAGGCGGTAGGGGATGGCGCCGGTGTCGTCGTAGTCCTGCTGGGCCTTCTCGAAGTCCTTGTTGCCGGCGCTGGTGCCGTCGTTGAGGGCCAGATGGCTGCCCGGAGGGAGGTGGTCGAGCAGGCGGGTGACGATGGAGCGGGCCTCGTCGTAGTCGTCGATGTGGCCGAGGATGCCCATGAGGATCAGGGCGACGGGATGGGTGAAGTCCAGGGTGTCGGCGGCCGCCTGGATGATCTTTTCCGGTTCGCGCAGGTCGGCGTCGATGTAGGCGCAGGCGCCTTGCGGGGTGCTGGTGAGCAGGGCGCGTGCGTGGGAGAGGACCAATGGGTCGTTGTCGACGTAGACGATGCGGGACTCGGGCGCGACGCGCTGGGCGACCTCGTGGGTGTTGTCCACGGTGGGCAAACCCGTGCCGATGTCCAGGAATTGCCGGATGCCCGCCTCGCCGGCCAGGTAGCGCACGCAGCGGGTGAGGAACGCCCGCGAGTGCCGGGCCAGGTCGATGATTCCCGGGAAGACCGCGACGTACCGGTCGCCGGCCTCGCGGTCGACGGGGTAGTTGTCCTTGCCGCCCAGCCAGTAGTTCCAGATCCGGGCCGACTGGGGGACGCTGGTGTCGATCCTGCCGGAGGGGTCGTCTGTCACGGGGGCACCTCTCCTGTCATCGCTGACCGAATCCGCCGTCACCGCGCATCCTTAACCATCGCGATGGCGAGACCAGAATACAGCTGATGATCTGAATGAATAGGGTTCTTACCCTTTATTGTGAAAGATGGTAAAGGGTGACCTTATACCTGATTTGTGTGGATCCGATACGCACGGTGAGACGGATCCGCTGGCGGGCGAAAGCCGTACTCCGCGCGGCCATCGTCGCCGTCGCAGACGGTGAGACATCACAACGGAAGGTGTCCGGCGCTTAAATTTTTCTGAAGCTTTCAGGGGCGTTCTCGGCGGACCCATCGGAAATCGCCTGGCTCTTGACCTTTCGCGGCTTGATATGTCAGAAAGCTTCAGTACCGCCGTGTTCGTTGCTTAGTGCTCTTCACCGCATCAGGTGACAACCGGTTCTTCTTGAAAGGATGCCATGAAATTTCATACGGCATTCGCGTCGATCGCCGCCAGCACGGCCGTGCTGGTGATGGGCCTGATGGCCCCGCCGGCTGCGGCCGTCCCATCGGCCCAGGTCCAAACGGATTCCGCCGATGAGGTGAATCCTCGTTTCTACTACACCATCGAGCCGTCCGGTTGCCGCTTGAAGCTGCAGTGGTGGATTCACGTCGACGGACGCCATGCCGTGTACTGGGCGGGCGAGTCGTACTTGAAAGAGCCCACCGCCCGCAGCCTCACCACCCATTCCTACGGGTATGTGATGGAAGGGGACCACTCTCTCCAGTCAGGCGACGCCGAGGACCAGGGCCGGGTATGGTCCGAGGGACGCCTCGACGATTCGGACGGCCCGCTTTACCACAACGCCTTCGGCTGGGCGCACTCGTGTCCCGACGAGTCGTCGCAGGTGCTCGCCACCGTAGAACTCCAACCGCACCTCGCCTACCCGAAATCCTTCCCCGTGACCCTGGTCTACAAGGGAACGATCACCGCCGGGCCCGACGCGAAAGAGCCCCTGTACCGCTGGCTCCGGCAAACCGGGGGAGTCTTCAACGACGTCGGCAACTATGAGAAGGGCGCCTGGGAGCGGGCCTCGTTCCCCGGCCCGGACCGACGCCTCGAAGTGACCGACTTCAAGCAACTCACGCAGCGCGGCGACCTCGGCAGCAGCGGGCGGATGCTCGAAATCGACCTGGACGGCGACGAGGAGACCACCGGCGACCGCATGCTGACCGGTTGGGTCAGCGGCTACCAGTGAGCGGCTACCGGTAAGCGGGCTACCAGTGAGCGGCGGGGCATCGTGCCGCGCCACCACGGTCACCTCGCAGCCCGCATCCCCCGTACGGCCGCCGCCGTCATGATCACGATGGTGGGAACGCCGCCACTTGGGCGTCGGCCGGGCCCGTGATGACGACGTCCTCGGCGACATGGACGAGAAAGGCCGAATAGCCGCCATCGTCGCCCTTCCGGGCGAACACGCAGCGGGTGTCGCCGCAGGCCACCAGCAGGAGACCGGGATAGCGGTGCTCGCACCCCTCGACCCCGCCCTCCACCGAACCGCCGGGAAGACCGAGGGGCCTGGCGGCACACAACGTGATCGCGGGATTGCGGTCGATGTCCGCCGCCAGGGAGAAGCCGGTGAGGTGGGCGAAGACCCCCATGATCCAGATGGCCAGATACGAGTTGATCAGGATGAGGGTCGCCGCGATCGCGCGGCCGGTCGCGGTGGCCCCGGTGCCCCCAGTGGCCCCGGTGGTCCCGGCACCGGCGTGCCTGCGCAGGTGCAGGCCGTAAACGGACAGGTTGCCGCCCATCGCGGTGAGCATGGGCACCACCGGATACCTGCTGCTGTAAAAGAACACGCCGAACCAGCCGAGCAGGCCGAGGACGAGAGCGGGAACACCGGCGAGGACGCATACGGCCCCGATGCGCCTGCGAAGAGCAGGCGACGCCTTCATGACCTGGGCGTGCACGATGAAAATCCCCAGGCCGATCAGCGCGACGATGAACACCGACCGGGCGGTGACGCCGACGCCCCGCTCGATGTTGTCGGGAATCGACGGGTCGAGCAGGCCGCTGCTCATGCGGAAGTATTCGAGCTGGCCCTGGATGCGCTGCACCCCGAGGAAGGCGGAGAGGGCGACCAGGATCGGCGCGGAGAAATACGGCAGCAGCCAGCGGGCGGCCCTCGACATGATGCCGACCAGGTGGTCGGGGCTATTTGACATTGGGTTCCCTGTGCTTGAGCTCGGGCCACCCGGGATTGCCGGTCTCGGACGGGAGCCCGATCGGCGCGCTGGGTTTCGGCGGAGAGGAGACCGGCGCGGGAGCGGACGGCGTGGCCTTCACGTCGGCACGGGGCGTGGCACGCGGCCGGCGCGATGGGGTCGAGGTCGGCTCGGGCGTGGGGTCCGGCCCGCGCTGGGTGTCCGCAGGATGCGGTGTGCGGGTGTGCTTGGCCGGGATGCGCACGAGCGGTTCCGTTGCCGGCGGGTCCGTCATCTGCGGAGCCGTGACCTGCAGGTTCGTGACCCGTGGATGCGTCGCCGAGGGCGAAACGGTCATCCGTATCGGCGGCGTGGGCACCTCCTGTACGTCGGGCCGTTCAGGGGACCGCGTCAGATACAGTACGGCCGCGCAGACCGACACCGATAAAACCGATAAAAGGGCCAGCCCCGCGATCACCTTGATGCCGCGCCATACGTGATCGCGGCCTTTCTCCTGCATTTGCCCCTCCCCCGGTAACGTTCGCCGTCGCACCGGACCTTGCCCGTGGACCACAACCGCCGGGGCGGTCGCCCGATAACCGACCGTGACGGCCCCGGCGGGGGTACACATTACCGATCGCAAATTAATGGGATCGTCAAGGCGGATCAGTGTTTTCCGAGGCCCCGATGATTTCTGGCGTGATGTCTATTTCCGGCCGTCCCCCAATGCCGTACGAGGGATCCAGGGCGTCGGCTCAACACCCAGGGGCGGAGCGTTCTGGATCACGAGATGGCGGGCGCTTGGAGCTGGGACAACATCGCCGCCGCCATCGACCACTACCGCGCCCATCCCGACCACGGCCTTCAGCCACTCGGTTTCACCAGATGAGGACGCTTCGGCCCTAGCTCAACACCCACGGGAATTGCGATTCATGGATTGGACCGCATCTTCCCCGCGCCGACCTTGCCCGCCGTCACCGGGTTCGCGGGATCGCGAGCGCGCGGGGCGGGCCGACCGTGTGATGTCGGCGGTGTGCGGGTGCACGGCCGTCGCCGGAGCCGCCGCGCCCGCTCTGCGGCACGATTACCGGTTTACGTGCCGTCGGCTTGCGCGCGATCCGGCCGAACCTGCGAGGGAGAGCATGTCATTTATTGGGCGAATGCCTCATTCTCCGTATGAAGGACCTGCGAATTTGACCGTTCGCAGGGTTTTCCTTTGCGTCGATGTCATCATGGAGGTGCCCCGGAGAAACCCGAAGGGACTTCACCTGGAGGGAATGCTCTCCAGATATGTCCGATATTTGGGAGGAATGGATGCCTCGCCGTTCAGATCCCGTGAATCCTGCCCTGTCCCCCTCGCACCTGCTCGGCGCACACCTTCGCCACTGGCGTGAGAAGGTGTGCGGGCTCACCCTTCGCCAGGTGGCCTCGCTGGCCTTCTGCGACGACGCCGATCTGTCCAAGTGGGAACGCGGTCTGACCCGTCCCCAGGCCGACACCACCCGCCGCCTCGACGACGTGTACGGCGCGCAGGGCCACCTTTTCGCCCTTCACCGGGCAATGACAGAACTCGACCGGTTGCGTACGCTCGTAAAAAACCACCCCTCCACCGAGGAGGTCGCCACGGAACGTCGCCGCCTCCTGCAGTTCGCCGCCACCATGGGAATCGGGGCGGCCAACATGTCGGGCGAACCCATCCGCCAGCTTTTCGACATGATGTACGGCGAAGGCCGCACGATCGAGGACTGGCAGTTGGCCGTCGCCGACCATCTCCACGCGATCCGCACTCGCCCTGCCGCCCAGGTGCACGACGATCTGCTCCTCGACCTGCTCGCGCTTCAGCGCCAACTGGACGCGGCCGACGAGATCGACGTGACCGAGCTGCGACGCGTCGCCGCCGAACTGTCCGCCTTCCACGCCAGCGTCCTGACCCGCCTCGGCGAGCACGCCGCCGCCCTCCGCTGGTACCGCACGGCGCGCAGGGCCGCCGACTCGGCGGACGATCTGGATCTGCGCCTGAGAATCCGCGCGCACGAGGCGGCGCACAGCCTCTACGGCCTGCGCGATCCGGCCACCGTCCTGCGTCTGGTCGACAACGCCCTGCACCTCGCGGGAACGGCACCGCGTCCGTCCGTTGGGCTGGCCTCGCTCATCGGCGCTCAGGCGCACGCCCTGGCGCTTCTCGGTCGCGAGGACGAGGCCAGGCGGGCGGTACGGCTCTTCACCGACATCGCGAGCACCGACCTGCCGGTTGTCCCCGGCTTCTGGGAGCCGTCGGACTACCGCCTGTACTTCAGCCAGAGCCAGGCCTATTCCGCCCTCGGCGACGAGACCGAGGCGGGCCGGGCGCAGGAACACATCCTTTCAGGCCCCCGCACCTGCTACTCGATCCCGGTTCGTGTGTCCCTGCACGCAGCCCTCTGCACCGTGGTCCGCGGCGGCATCGACGAGGGCGTACGGCAGGCCATGGATTTGATCGGCACCGTGCCGAGGCCCTACCTCAACGTCATGATCCTGGAAACCGCCAGACGAGTGCTGCACGCCGTACCCGCGGACCGTCAGGACCGTCCCGCGGTCGCCGACTTCCGTCAGGTGCTCGCCATCGCGCCGGCGAAGGACCTGTGAGCCCTGAGCTGACACGGGCGGTGAGGAAAGCGATCACCGCCCGCCGCCGCCCGAGGCCGCGCCCTTTCCCGGACATCGCTGGAAGCGCCCGGTTCGCCGATGACGGCCGTTCCGCGGTCGTGTTCACTTGTGGGAGCTCAGTTGTGGGTCGGTGATTCCGCCCGGGCAATCGAGGGAGTCGGTGTCCCAGTCGGCGAGGCGAGCGCCGGCCTTGTAGGCGCTCTCGTAGAAGGCCAGTACGGCGGCGCGTGGAGAGGGCTCGGCCCGGGCGTCGGCGTAGCGTAGGACGGCCAGGTGGCCGGTGGGGCGGGCGACCCATCGTGCGGCCTCGGGCAGCAAGGGCTCGTCGGTTAGTTTGTCTGGCTCTGGGGCCGTATAGGAGTAGAAGGCCGGTTCGGGAAAGGCGTCGTCGCCGAACCAGAAGCCGAAGCTGATCACCTCGCGGGAGTACGCCTCGCGGGTCACCGGGTCGACGTCGGGCGGCTGGGGGACCGGGCGGTCGGAGAAGCGGGTGCAGGCGATGTCGAAGGTGTGCCAGAAGTGGTGCACCGGGCTGATCTTGCCGGAGAAGCCGGAGGCGAACTCCTCAAGCACGAGGTTCACCTGGCTGAGAATCTGCCAGTATCGCGTGACCTTGGCCTGGTCGTAGGCCGCGTGTTCGGTGTCGTCGGCGAAGGGCCGGTCGGAGTCCGGCATGTCGTACGGGCGGGGTATGTCGATCTCCACCGGGATGTCCAGGGCCGCCAGCGCGCGCATGGTCTCGCGGTAGAAGGACGCGACCGATTGACCGTACAGGGGGAATGAGGCGGCCTTCCCGTCGAGCGTCGTGACGACCAGTCGATGGGCGACGAAGTCGAAGTCGATCGTGAAGATCGGGTTGCCGTCCGCCCGTCCGATCGGGCGGGTGGTGAGGCCGCGCCCGGTGAGATGGAACGGCACATTCCACCAGTGGTTGCGCCGTATCCCCGCCGCCAGCCGGATCTTGCCGACGATCTGGGCGAAACGGTGGAGCGTGGCCTTGGTCTCCCGCCATTCGGCCAGCGGGAGCGCGGGAAACAGTTCCATGCCGCCCACTGTCCCCGCGTACGGGTCAACGGGAACCAGGTCAACGGGAACCAGGTCAACGAGAACGTCGAAAAAACACGGTCCTCCCCTGGGCCGGGGGAGGACCGTCCGTCAGTGGGCCGCGTCGAGCTTGGCGCGCTGCTCGGCGGTGAGTTCGAGGTCGACCGCCTCCAGCGCTTCCTCCAACTGGGCGAGCGACGAGGTCCCCACCAGCGGGATGACCGGGATCTCGCCGCCGATGAGCCAGGACAGGACCACCTGGTTGACCGTGGCCCCGGTCTCCGCGGCCACCTCCCGCAGGGCGGCCAGGCGTGCCGGGGTGCCCGCATGGTCGAGTTGGGGACCGAACGGCCGGTCCGAGTCCGACCGTACGTAGGCCCCCTTGAGCAGCGGCGAGTACGCGACCAGGGTGAGCTCGGGCTGCTCGTGCACATAGGCGAGCAGGTCCGGCGAGGCCGCGCCCGGCGAGCCGTGCGGCGACAGGTCGGTCGGCAGGTCACAGCGCTCGCGCAGGTAGGTGTGCTGGTACTGCAGGACCTCGTAGCCGGGCAGCCCGGCCGCGGCGGCGATCGCGCGGGCCCGCTCCACCCGCCAGGTCCAGTGGTTGCTCACGCCCAGCAGGCCCACCGTGCCCTCGGCGACCAGCTCGGCGAAGCCCTCCACGGTCTCGCGCAGCGGCACGCGGGGGTCCTCGATGTGGGCGTACAGCAGGTCCAGCCGGTCCATGCCGAGCCGCTCGCGGCTGCGCTCGGCCGACTCCCGGATCACCTTCGCCGACAGCCCTTCGGGGTTGTCGATGTAGCTCGTTCCCGGGGCGAGCGGTCGCGCCCCGACCTTGGTCGCGATGACGATCTCGTTCCCGACGCCCCGGCTGCGCCGCCACCGGCCGAGCAGTTCCTCGCTTTCCCCGCCCTGGCCGCCGTTGACCCAGAAGGCGTAGTTGTCGGAGGTGTCGATGAACGTGCCGCCGGCCTCGACGTACCGATCCAGGATGGCGAAGGACGTCGCCTCGTCGGTGCGCGTGCCGAACAGCATCGCGCCGAGGCTCAGCACGCTGACCTCCCGCTGTGTCCGCGGGTTCGTACCGATCACGCGGTATCGCATGAGCGCGCTCCTTCTCTCGGTGATGAGCGAATCACGCGCAGTCTGCGACCTGGAGTGCGCTCCAGGTCAAGCCCCGCCTACGCCGAGGCGGCGAGCTCGCGGGCTTCGGCTTAACTGGTAGGCGAAGGACCTGCGGCCGAGGAGGACGTGATCACTGAACGCAAGCCGCCCGGCATGAGCCAGGAGACATGGGTCGAGGTGCAGATCCGCCGGGCGATGGAGGAGGGCAAGTTCGACAATCTGCCTGGCGCCGGCAAGCCGCTCCGCAACCTGCACAAGGCCGGCGATCCGCTGTGGTGGGCCAGGGAGAAGGCGCGGGCCGAGGGGCTGGACACCTCGGCGATGCTGCCCCCGTCCCTGCGGCTGCGCAAGGAGAAGCAGCGGCTCCACGACACCATCGCCGACCTGCCCTCCGAGAAGGCGGTGCGGGAGGCCGTGGAGGATCTCAACGCGCAGATCAAGGAACACTGGCGCGCGCCGTCCGGCCCGTCGGTGCCGGTCGCGCTCATGGACCTCGACGAGGCGCTGGAGCGCTGGCGCGCGGCGCGACCGGCCCGCGACGCCGCCGTCGCCCCGGGCCCGGCGGCCGACGCGCCGGCGGACGACCGCGGGCGAACGCGTACCGGCTGGTGGCGGCGCATCATCGGGCGGGTGCGGGCCTGAGCCCGACGCCCCGCCGGGGCGCCGATCCGTGGGCGAGGCGGCCGGACGACCGGCTCGGCGCGGGCGCTGTCGTTCAGCGGAGGAGGACGGTGACGCCGCCGGACAGGAAAGAGTCGTGGAGTTCGAGGGACCGGAGGGTGATGTTCTTCGGCACGTCGAACAGCAGGATCCCTTTGACGGTGTTGCCGGGATTGATGTTGTTGAGGAAGGCGTTGGAGCCCGGCAGGCTGACGGCGGCCGTGCCCGTGGCGGTGTCGAACTGGCGGCCCTTGGCGTCGATGAGCTTCTGTGACGTGCCGTCGAAGAGCTGCGCCTCGTCGCCGATGTTCTTGACGGTCAGGTAGATCAGCACGTACTGGCCCTGGGCGGTCGAGGTGGTGAAGCCCTCGCCCACCTCGGTCAGCCCTTTGCGCACCCTGGTGACCTTGAAGGCGAACTTGCCGTCGCGGACCACGTCGCCGATGCCCGGGGGAGCGGGCTTGCGCGGTTTCTCGCTCTTGCCGCCCGCGTCGTCCGCGGGTTCGGTCGCGTCACGCTCGGAGCGGGCGGAGGAGGCCGTGCCGCCGGTGTCGGTGTCGGTATCGGAACCGCCGCCGAACATCACCCCGAGCAGGCCCAGCGCCATGAGTACGCCGACGCCGATGAGCACGGCCTTCAGACAGCCGCCGCGCTGTTGCTGGACGACGACCGTCTGCTGGTAGCGCGGCTGGGGGGCGTAGCCGTACGGGCCGGGAGGGGGCGGGGAATCGCTGTGCACGGAGACTCCAGGGGACGATGCGGTCGAAGCTGTGATCCTGGCTCCACGATTAGAGCACCTGTGAACCGCAGACACAAGTTATACACGTGAATCCGCTGGAGTGAATCAGGGGCATGTCGTGGACGCGCGGCCACCAAATGGCACTACGTATCGACATGACGACCCATTGTGTTCTAGACTCCCGTCCCGCGCACCATCCGCCGAAGATCGTCCGCCCCCGGCCCCACAAGCAGGTTCCTGCCATGAGACTGATCGCCGACCGCTACCGCCTGACGCGGCCCATCGGCCGGGGCGGCATGGGCGCCGTCTGGGAGGGCTGCGACCTGCGGCTCAACCGTCCCATCGCGGTCAAGCTGATCTACAAAAGCGCCCTCGCGCCGGTGAACGAGGCCGTGCGCCGCTTCAACCGCGAGGCCCGGATCACCGCCCGGCTGCGCCACCCCGGCGTACCGGTGGTGTACGACTTCGGCGGCGACGGCGACGACCTGTACATGATCATGGAGTACGTCGAGGGACAGACCGTCGCGGATGTGATCGTGGAGCATTCACCGCTGCCGGTCGCCTGGGCGGCGCTGATCGGGGCCCAGGTGTGCGCGGTCCTGTCCGCCGCCCACCGGGCGGGCCTCATCCATCGGGACATCAAGCCGCCCAACCTCGTGCTGACCCCGAACGCGACCGTGAAGGTGATCGACTTCGGTGTGGCGGGCGCGCTCGGCGGCGGCGAGTACTCCCGGATCACCGAGACCGGGCAGGCGCCCGGCAGCGCCCACTACATGGCCCCCGAACTGATCGACGGCGAGCCCGCCGGGCGGCTCAGCGACCTGTACGGTGTCGGCTGCCTGCTGCACGAACTCCTCACCGGCTCCCGTCCGTTCGCCTCCGAGGACCTGCTGGCCGAGATCGAAGGCCACCGGTACGGCGAGCCACCGCCGCTCGGCCGTACGGACGTGCCGGACGAACTGGCCACCCTCACCCGGGCCCTGCTGGCCAAGACGCCGACGGACCGGCCGGGCAGCGCGGAGGAGGTGTTCGCCGACCTGCTGCCCCTGTCCCGCGGCCTGCCGCCGCTGCTCGGCCTGACCGACGGCGACCTGCCCGCCGACCCGGTCCACATGTACGCGGCCGCCATCGCCGCCGTGGGCATGTGCCGCGATGCGGAACATGCGGCTTCGGGGGGTTCGCGGCAGCGGCCGGACGGCTGAGCCACCGGCGAGGCGGCTCAGCGGGCCGCGCCGCCGCCCCCTGCACGAGCGGCGGCGGCTCCGGGCGGGACCGGCGCACACATCGCGCGCACCTTGCGCGCTCATCGCGCGGTCAGCCGGCCGCCCGCGTGGTGGAGGCGGCCTGGCGCTTGATGACCTCGAACTCGTTCCAAGAGATGCTGGGGCGGGGCAGGTTGCGGGCGGCGAGGTAGCGGGCGGCGGTACGGCGGACGCCCTTCATGGCGCGGTACATCGCGACCGGGCCCTCGTCGCCGGTCCCCGGGACGAAGCGAGTGGGGGTGAAGGTCCAGGCGCCGTCGCGGACGCCGACGTGGCCGAGGCAGCCGGAGGTGCGGAGTTTCTGCAGCGTGTCGTCGTGGCTGTGGCACAGGATCGAGGCGGGGCCGGGGTGCGGGGTGGCGGTGCCGGGCAGGTCGATGAGGAAGGAGCCGCTGGACGGGTCGGCGACGAGGCGGACCCGGCGGAGGCTGGTGAAGCCCTCGGGGTCGATGGTGGAAAGGACCGCGCTGCGATAGCCCGAGAAGGAGGCGTTCGCTCGCCCGAAGGGGTCGGTGAGGTCGGAGACCTGGACGACGGCGGGGCCGTCGGTGGGGCTGGTGGGGGCGGTCCGCGCCGGGACGCCGGCATCGAGCGACGGGCGTTCGGTGACGCGTACGGGAGTGACGGTGATCAGCAGCCGCATGTAGTACCAGTCGAAGAACCGGCGGACGGGCGAACGGGCGCCGGAGAGGGGCATGGGCGGCTGGCGGTGCCAGAGCTTGGTCCAGTACGGCTCCAGCCCCTGCGGTGAGGTCACCACCTTGTCGGGGCAGTCGGCGGTGCCCTGGACGAGGATCTCGGGAAGGGTGTCGAAGCCGGTGCCGGTCGGGTCGGAGAACAGCATGGCCACCTTGGGCTCGCGGCGGATGTTGAACGCCTTCTGCGGCAGGGCGATCGAGGTGGTGATCAGAAAGGTGCCGTCGCCGTGGCGGAGGGCGACCACCGGCCAGGCGATCGGGACACCGCTCTTGCTGATCGTCGCCAGTTCGCAGGTGAAGTAGGCGTCGACGACGGGGGCCTGGGACGTGGACAGCATGGTCGAAATGTCGGACATGTGCATTCTCCTGTGGCGATCGCGTCATCTAGCGCGTCAGGTAGTGCGTTCGTTGCGCTCCTCCAGGCTGTGGCAGGTCACTTGGATCCCTCTCCAACTTGTCTTGAAGCCGAATGGCGGCCGCTTGAGCGGCCTTGGCACGCCGACGGCGCGGCGACGGCCGAGGCGCAGGCTCTCCTGGTCGTGCCCTTGAGGAGCCGCCACCCCTCCGGTGGCGAGCACCGGGATCGTCAGCACCTCCGCCGCGCCGATGCCGCGTCCCACCCGCGGGGACGCGGCATCGGTGGGCGCGTGACCGCCGCCCGCCGCCTGAGCGGGGCCGGTGGCGATCCGACGCCGACCGCCGAGCGGCCGATCATGCCGCCGAGGCGGGCCGTGCCGTGGACGATTCGCCATCAACATCCCGCTCGGACGGCCTCGGCGCACCGGTCCGGGGCAGGACGACGAGGGCGATGAGGACGGCGGCGACCAGGAGCGCCGCGCCGAGCGTCAGCCCGAGGGCGTACCCGTCGCTCAGCGCCTCGGGCGTGACGGCGGGGCCGGTACGGGCGTGCGCCGCGCCGCCGAGAACGGCCAGCCCGAGCGAGGCCCCGATCTGCCGCGAGCTGTTGAGCAGGCCCGAGGCGGTGCCGGCCTCGTGGGAGGCGACGCCGGCCGTGGCGGTGGAGACCACCGGGCCGAGGCAGAGCCCGAAGCCGATGCTGGTGACGATCGACGGCCCCAGAACGTGGGTCACATACGCGCCGTCCGCGCTGATCAGCCCGAACCAGGCCAGCCCGGCGGCGGTCAGCAGCCCGCCGACGATCAGCAGGGCCCGTGGCGCGAAACGGTAGCCGAGTTTGACGGCGGCCACCGAGCCGACCACGACGCCGAGGGCGAACGGCAGGAACCCGAGCCCGGTCAGGGAGGGCCCGATCCCGAGCACCCGTTGCAGATAGAGGGATCCGAAGTAGAAGGCCGAGGCCATGGCGCCGCCGACCATCAGGTTGTACGCGTTCGCCCCCGCGACCGAGCGGTTCGCGAACAGGCCGAGCCGGACCAGCGGGTCGCGGGCCGTGGTCCGCTCGACAAACAGGAACGCGGCCAGCAGCGCGGCGGCGACGGCCAGGGTCGTCAGGGTCACCGGCGACGTCCATGCGTACCGGTCGGTGCGGACCAGGCCGAACACCAGCAGCGTCATGCCCGCCGTGGCCAGCACCGCGCCGAGGACGTCCGGGCGTGCGTCCCGAGCCGGAGGCGGGCCCGCGTCCACGGCCCGCCAGGCGAGCGCGAGCGCGCAGACGGCCATCGGCACGTTGACGAACATCACCCAGCGCCAGCCGGCGTACTCGGTGAGCACGCCGCCCAGCAGCACGCCGAGGGCGCCCCCTGCGGCGTTCATGGCGCTCCACACGCCGAAGGCCCGGACGCGGGCCCTGCCCGAGGGGAACGTCGCCGTCAGCAGCGCCAGCGCGGCCGGGGCCAGCGCGGCGGCCCCCACCCCCTGTACGGCACGGGCGGCCACCAGATGCCAGGGCTCCTGGGCGAAGCCGCCGACGAGCGAGGCGAGCCCGAACAGGGCGAGGCCGAACAGCAGGACCCGCCCCCGGCCGTACCGGTCGGCGGCCTTGCCGCCCAGCAACAGCAGCCCGCCGAAGGCGAGCGCGTAGGCGTGGATCACCCAGGTCAGGTCCACCGCGCCGAAGCCGAGACCGACGGCGATCCGCGGCAGCCCGACGTTCACCACCGACAGGTCCAGCGACACCATGAACTGCGCGACGGCCACGGCCGCGAGGACGATCCCGGGCCTGCCCTCGGCTCCGGCACCCGACGCGGCGACCGCCCGCCCGAACTTCGACTCCCCGCCGCTCAACGCGGATCACCCCTTCGCGCCGACCCCTCGGCCGGGAGCAGCTCGGCTGGGCGTTCCCGGGTGAGGGGCGCGGGACCGCGGCCGTCCACGTTCGCGTAGCGGAACCAGCACCTGATTCGCATCGTGTTCATGCCGGACATCGTGGACTTCGGCCGTCCGGCGATCGTCATGTCCGGGAAGACATCTCGCCCTGGCACCCGGGAAGCAGGGCCGGTCCCGCTACTTCGCCGGGAGTAGCGCCGAAATACGCCCTCCTGCGGAGGACCCGCGCCGAAACAGTCTTTAACCTACACAAGATGAGGTTCGTAAGGCGGTGGCGTCCCCTCGCCCCGGACGGCCTGCTCGCCGCGACGGTGGCCCTCCTGCTGGCGGTCGTCGTGTTCCGCACGCCGGGCTGGGGCGCGCCGGACATCGTGGCCGCCCTGGTGGGTTCGCTCGTGCTCGTCGTCTGGCGACGGGCACCCCTGGTGTCGCTGCTCGTCGGCACGGCCTGCATGCTCGTGATCGCGGTGCGCATCCACCCGGGCCCGCTGGCCGCCTTCCCCGTGCTGCTGTCGGTGTTCGCCGCGGTCAGGGCCGGTCATCGGCTGGCCGCCGGGCTGGCGGGGACGATCTTCGTCGCCGCCGGCCTCGCGGTGAGCCTGTCCGGCGACGACGGATTCGCGCGGAGCTTCGACTATGTCTCCCTGCTGGTCGGCTGGTTCGTGGCCTCCGGCATCGCCGGTACGGTGACCCGGCACCGGCAGGCGTACCTGGAGGAGGCCGAGCGCCGGGCCGCCGAGGCCGAACGCACCCGCGAGGAGGTGGCCCGCCGCCGCGCGGGCGAGGAGCGGCTGCGCATCGCCAGGGAACTGCACGACTCGCTCACCCACAGCATCTCGATCATCAAGGTGCAGGCCGGGGTGGCCGTCCACCTGGCGCGCAAGCGCGGCGAGGACGTGCCCCCCGCGCTGCTGGCCATCCAGGAGGCCAGCCGCGACGCCATGCGCGAGTTGCGCGCCACCCTGGAGGTGCTGCGCGACCCCGGCGGCGGCGAGGGCGAGGCCCAGGCAAGCGGCCTCGACCGGCTCGGCGATCTGATGGAGCGGGCCCGCTCGACGGGCCTGCCGGCCACGCTGACGATCTCCGGCAGGCGGCGGGAACTCCCTGCCGAGGTGGACCGGGCCGCCTACCGGATCGTCCAAGAGGCGCTCACCAACGTCTCCCGGCACGCCGGCAAGGCGACCGCGGAGGTGCGCATCGACTACGCCGACGAGGAGCTGATCGTCCAGGTCGACGACGACGGCGAGGCCGACCCGGACGCCCCGCCCGTGCCCGGCACCGGCCTGCTCGGCATGCGCGAGCGCGTCACGGGGCTCGGCGGCCGGCTGCGGGCCGAGCCCCGCCCCGCGGGCGGCTTCACGGTGCGCGCCGAGCTTCCCCTTGGAGGACCATCGTGATCCGCGTGCTGCTCGCCGACGACCAGTCGCTCATCCGCGCCGGGTTCCGCGCCCTGCTGGAGACCGAGGACGACCTTGAGGTGGTGGCCGAGGCCGAGAACGGCGAGCAGGCCGTCGCGCTCGCCCGGGAACACCGGCCCGACGTCGCCCTCATCGACATCCAGATGCCGGTGATGGACGGCATCGAGGCGACCCGCCGGATCGCCGCCGACGATGGGCTGAGCGGCCTGCACGTGGTGATCCTCACCAACTACGGCCTGGACGAGTACGTCTTCAACGCGCTGCGCGCCGGGGCCTGCGGCTTCCTGGTCAAGGACACCGAGCCCGCCGACCTGCTGCAGGGCATCAGGGTCGCGGCCCGCGGCGACGCGCTGCTGTCCCCCGCGATCACCCGCCGTCTCATCGACGAGTACGTCGCCCGCCGCCCCGAGCCCGCTCCCAAGGGGCTCGACGTGCTGACCAACCGCGAGCGCGAGGTCCTCGCGCTGGTGGCGCGCGGCATGTCCAACGACGAGATCGCCGCCCACATGGTGATCAGCCCGACCACCGCGAAGACCCACGTCAGCAGGGCGATGACGAAGCTCGGCGCCCGGGACCGCGCCCAGCTCGTGGTGTTCGCCTACGAGTCCGGCCTCGTCACCCCGCGGCGCGGCTGATCGCGTACCCGCCGGGCCGGTCGGGCTCCCGGCCGCTGCCCGCTTGGCGACGGCGGTCGTCGTGAAGTACGCCGAGCGGACGCTCTGCGCGGAAGACGGGAAGCCCACAGCGGATTCGGAGCCGGAAGAGAGGTGCGGGTCGCCTCGCGTTCAACCGTGCGTAACCGCGGTGCCCTAGCGTCTGCACGCTATGAACTGGAGGAGAAAGGTCAACGCGACGCTCGAAGGGGTCACCGGGTACAACCTCACACGAGCCCGCCGCATGATCGAACGACCCGCGCCACCCGCCCCACCCCCCGCTCCGACCCCGCCGCCTCCCGCCCGCGCCCCGGGCGACCAGGTGCGTCCCCCGGCCGACCCGAAGATCGACCGGCTGCTGGAGGCGCCGGTGTTCGTCATGTCCCCGGTACGCTCCGGATCGACGCTGCTGCGGGTCATGCTCAACAGCCACTCCCAGATTCACGCCCCGATCGAGATGCACGTACGGCGGCTCACCGTAACCCTGACCACCGACCCGGTGGTGCAGGCCATGGAGGCGCTGGGTCACACGAACAGCGACATCGAGCACATCCTGTGGGACCGGATGCTCCACCGCGAGCTTGTCAAAAGCGGGAAGAGGATCCTCGTCGACAAGACGCCCAGCAACGTCTTCGCGTGGAAGCGGATCGCCACGTGCTGGCCGGACGCCCGGTTCATCTTCCTCATCCGGCATCCGATGTCGATCGCCGTCTCGTGGCACGACGCCGACCCGGAGAAACGCCCGATGAGCGAGGCCGTCCCGCACACGTACCAGTACATGAAGTACCTCCAGGAGGCCAGGACCGCCCTGGACGGCGTCACCGTGCGCTACGAGGACCTGACCACCGACCCCGCCGCCGTGACCCGGCAGATCTGCGACCATCTGGGCGTTGCGTGGGAGCCGGAGATGCTCGACTACGGCCGCCACGACCACGGCGAGTTCGTCAAAGGCATCGGCGACTGGCGCGACAAGATCAAGACGGGCACCGTCCAGCCGGGGCGTCCCCTGCCCCAGCCGGACGAGGTGGCGGAGGAACTCCGCGAGATGTGCCGTCTGTGGGGGTACTGAGCGGTCCCTCCTCCCGACGCGGTGCCCTGCCCGGCGCGTAGAGGACGGCGCCGCCGCCCTCTCCAGGCCCCGCGTTCGGGGCGGTCGCCGACCGGATCTCGACGCCCGCACGGCTCCCGGCGATCAGCCCGGCGTCCGTCCCGGAGGGGCGGTTACGCGGAGGAACCGGAGACGATCGGCTGAGCGGCGGGCCGGTTCGGGCGACCGTCGGCGGACTCGGCGCCGGGGAAGGCGATGCCGAGGGCGCGCAGCAGCGGAATCGCCTTGACGGCGGTCTCCTCGTACTCGGCGGCCGGATCGGACAGCGCGACGATCGCCCCGCCCACGCCGTACGCGAGACCCTCCGGGGTGATCACGGCGGTGCGGATGACCATGGCCAGGTCGGCCGCGCCCGACAGGGAGAAGAAGCCGATCGCGCCCGAGTAGACACCGCGCGGGCCCGCCTCCAGCTCGTCGATGATCCGCATGGTGCGGATCTTGGGCGCGCCGGTCATGGACCCGCCGGGGAAGGCGGCCCGGACGCACTCGACGGCCGAGGCGTCCGGGCGCAGCCGAGCCCGCACGGTGCTGACGAGTTGGTGCACGGTCGCGTACGTCTCGACGTCGAAGATCTTCGCAACGTGCACGGAGCCGACCTCGGCGACCCGGCCCAGGTCGTTGCGGACCAAATCGACGATCATCAGGTTCTCGGAGAGGTCCTTCTCGCTGGTGGCCAGCTCCTTGGCGATGAGCGTGTCCTCCGCCGGAGTTCGGCCGCGCGGCCGGGTGCCCTTGATCGGCTTGGACTCGACCGCGCCGTCGGCGGACACGCGCAGGAAGCGCTCGGGGGACGCGCTCAGCACCGACACCGGCCCGAGCCGCAGGTACGCGCCGAACGTGGCCGGGCTGATCGCGCGCATCGCCCGATAGCACTCCCAGGGGTCGAACTCGCCGGAGACGTGCAGCATGTTGGTGAGGCACACCTCGTACGTCTCGCCCTGCACGATCGCCTCCTGGCAGGCGGCGATGAGCTCCAGATAGCGGTCCCGGTCGTGCCGCAGCCGCACCCGTCCCGCGCGCCCCGGCGAGCCGGCGGGGCCGGGCCGCCGCCCGGCGAGGGCGCGCAGGCGTGCGGTCGTCTCCTCGAACCAGTCCAGCGCCGCGGCCTGGTCGCCGCCGACGGCCAGGGCCAGCAGGTACGTGGTCGCGGTGGCGTGGTCGAACACGACGGCGCGGTCGGCGAAGATCAGGTTCGCGTCGGGGGTGGGCGACGCGTGGGCGTCCTCGGCGCCGCACTCGGCCTTCAGCTCGTAGCCGAGGTGGCCCACCCAGCCGAGCGTGAAGTCGAACGGCAGGTCGGGCAGGCGGGTCCGCCGCCGCCGCAGGTCGTCGTCGAGCCAGTCGAAGAACCTGCGCTCGACGGTCCGGGTCCGGCCCTCGGAGGTGATCGTCACGGTGCCTCGCCGTACGTCGGCGCTCACGCGGCGCGCGAGCGGCCCGGAGGCGTCGCCCATGACGGAGAACCGCCCCGCCTTCTCATGGACGAGGCTGCTGTCCAGCCAGAACGCGTGCTCGGCGGAGCGGAACAGCGCGTCGAACACCACCTCGTCGTCCCACCGTGTGGGCAGCGGCCGCACCAGCACCTCCGCCTCGACGAACGGGTCGTCGGATGCGCCGGACACGGGTGCCGTGGCGGCCGGGAGGGTCGGCCGGGCGGGGCCGGAGGGCGGGGCGGGCGACGCATCAGGCATCGCCGCCGCGTGCGCGGGAGCGGGCGGGGCGGGCGACGGGCCAGGCGTCGCCGCCGCGTGCGCGGGAGCGGGCGGGGCGGGTATGGAAGCGGGCGTGGCGGGCGCGGAAGCGGCCACCGGCGGCCGGAAGCCGTCCCGGATCAGGTGGTACGGCCGCGCCGCCGAACCCTCGGCGGCCTGGCGGGCGCGAAAGAACTCGCGCGTCAAATCGCGGAAGTTGGCCAGGATTTGTCGGCCGTACTGGGTGCAAATGGACTCGGGATGGAACTGCAGACCCCACAGGGGCCGCCTGCGGTGACGCAGCGCCATGAGGACGCCGTCAGGGGTCCAGGCCGTCGCCTCCAGATCCTCGGGCAGGTCCGTCACGGCTAGGGAGTGGTAGCGCACGACCTGGAAGGGCGAGGGAATCCCGGTGAAGAGCCCGTCGCGGCGATGCTCGACGGGGGAGAGGCGGCCGTGGCGGGGCTCCGGCGCGAGGTCCACCGTGGCGCCGTGCGCGTATGCCACGGCCTGGTGCCCCAGGCAGACGCCGAGCAGCGGGATGTCGGCGTGCTCGATCACCTCGCGCCCGATGCCGAGATCGGTGGCGCGGCGCGGGGTGCCCGGTCCAGGGGAGATCACGACGTTGTCGAATCCGGCCAGGTCGCTCAGCCGCCAGTGCGCGTCGTCGTTGCGGATGACGACCGGGGCGGTGCCGTTGAGCTCCGCCAGGTAGTGCCAGAGGTTGTAGGTGAACGAGTCGTAGTTGTCTATCAGCAGCGTCCGCATGTTTCCCGCCCGCCGCCATCGGACCAGGGCAGCCCGCCCGGCACTCCTCGCCGAACGGCGCGCCGCGCTGTACCCGCCCGAGCAGATGACCGCCATCAGACCCGGCTGTGATCGCGGAGGCGGACGAGGGCCTGCCGGCCCGGCATCCGGGAATCCCCGCTAAGCACCTCATCCTAAGCGAGTCGGAGCATAACGCTCACGGATGAGCGTCTTGCTGCATATCGGAACCTGGACGCGAGCGCCGACCGTCATTTGACGCTTGTGCCGGCGGCCCGGCTCGGCCTGCATCGGCCGCGATGGGGGCTCTGACGGGACGGTCGTTGGACCACCCGAGGCGGAACGCTCCTTGAGATGGCCGGCTGTGACTCGCTGCTCACGATCAGCCATAAACATGTGTCAATCGGCCGGGTCACGGGAAACCATGCATGCTTTGTGACTGTGACCGTTGACCGAGGGCGAACCCCGATCCGTCAATCGAACATGTTCGCCCTGTCCTTTACGCCAGTATGAGCACAAACAAGCGTGACGGGGGAGGAGCAGGTGAGCGAAGCACGATCAGAGCAGACCGACGTGACACTTCCGTCGTGGAAAGAGGTGCTGTCGACACCGCCGCCGCGCCCAGCGCCGCTGGAGGAGGGGCCGACGGCCGCGCGCGAGGCACGTGACCGCCTGCTGCCGAACCTGGTGTGGGAGGCGCTGCTGGCGCTGGCCGCCGCGGGCCTGGTGCTGGCCAATCTCGCCGCCGCCCCGCCTCAGCATCTGACGAACATGTTCGGCTCGGCGGCAGCGGCGGGTCTGCTCGCGATGGGGCTGTCGCTGTCGCTGCGCACCGCGACGCCCAACCTGGCGGTCGGCGTGATCGCGGGCCTCACCGGCGGGCTCACGGCGTACCTGATGCGGGAAGGGTGGCCGGACGGCGTGGCGATCGCCGCCGCCGTCGGCGCGGCCCTCGTCGCCGGGGTGCTGCTCGGGTTGCTGACGATGCTGCTGTCGGTGCCCGGCTGGGCGCTCAGCCTCGGCGCCGCCGCGGTGCTGTCGGCGGCCTACGTCGAGTTGATCGGCCCGGCCACGATCGCGGTACGGCTCGGCGAGTTCCCCGCCGTCCCGGCGTTCGTCGCCTTCGCGGCGCTGTCGATGATCGGTGGTGCGGTCTGGCTGATCCCGGGCGTACGGCGGGCGCTCGGCGGCGTCCGGCGGGACGGGGAGCCCGGACGGTACGCCGGACTGCGGACGGGCCTGGGGGCGCTCGTCGGGTTCGCCGGATCGAGCCTGCTCGCCGGGATCGCGGGGCTCGCCGACCTGATGCGGCTGCAGGCCGCCACGTCCCCCGCCGTCCAGATGGTGCCGATGACGGCGCTGGCCGCCGTCCTGATCGGCGGCGTGAGCGTCTTCGGACGGCGTGCCGGGGTGTTCGGCACCCTGCTCGGCGTGGTGGTCGTGGTGAGCGCGCAGACGCTGTTCATCCTGAGCGACTGGCCGTCGTGGACGGTGCAGATGCTCGCCGGGGGCCTGGTCGTGCTAGGCCTGGTGGTGTCCCGGCTGATTGAAGGGGTCAACGATCTGCTCAACAAGAGCCGGACGCCCAACTAGCGCGAAACGGTTACCAACATTCCGTCAATGCATGAAAGCCCAGGCAGAGGCTGATCTAGGAGTAGCGTGACAAACCGCGCTCGCCGCCGTTCACCATCCCCACGGGCGGCGGCGAGCGTCCCCCTCTCCGGCCGGCCGTGACGCGGGTCGTGGCGCGGGTCGTGGCGCCGACGACGCGTGCGGGCCGTACGTGCCGCGCCTCCGGCGGGAACCGGGCCCGGCGATCCGACCCGGCTCGCCGGGCCCTGGACGCCTCCCCGACCTTCCGACCGGAAGCGGCGGCGGGGCGGACGGGAGCCGCCGCCTTCGGCCACCCCGGTCCGGTCGGCATCGAAATCGCCATCCTCCGACAGCCTGATGAACTGCGGTTTCTCCGGTGGACTCAGGAACACCGGCAAGAACAAGACTGTTTCTTCTGCGGATTCACCGGCAGGCTGAAAGCCCGGATCCGATACGCGACGACGTCACGCCCTGACTACCGGGGCGGACATGGATGTGCGCGAGCGCACGCAAAACGGCTTATGATTGACGTCGGCCAAAAATATCAATCAGCACACAGATACTCACAATTTATTGTAGCAGGAGGGGGCGCAATTGTCCAACAGCGAGATCGAGCGCGAGCAGGAATACGTCCAGATGCTCTATCGGCGCGTCGATGAGCTGCGGGAACAGGCGTCACAGCGGCTGGCCACGGTGCTGCGCGAGCACGGCGGCACCCGGCAGGCCCTGGTCGAGCGGGAGTCCGCCTACCGACGGTACGCCGACCGGGTGGCCAAATTCGACGCGGCCGAAAACGGCCTGTGCTTCGGGCGCCTCGACCTGAGTGACGGACGACGCCACTACATCGGCCGCATCGGCATCCTCGACGATTCCGGCGACCCGGCGCACCCGAGGGCCGGCGAGCACGCTAAGAACGCTAAGGACGCCCAAGACGCTAAGGACACTGAGGACGCTAAGGACGCCGAGGACGCCGAAGACAGGGACCCGCTGCTGATCGACTGGCGCGCCCCGGCCGCCCGCCCCTTCTACGTCGCCACCGCCGCGGCCCCCGAGGGCGTCCGGCGGCGACGCCACATCACGCTGCGCGGCCGCCGGGTCGTCGCCCTCGACGACGAGATCCTCGACCGGGACGCCGTCGGCGCGGAGGAGGGCCTCACCGGGGAGGCCGCGCTCCTCGCCGCCGTGAACGCCGGCCGTACCGGGCGCATGCGCGACATCGTCGAGACCCTGCAGGCCGAGCAGGACGAGATCATCCGCTCCGACCACCGGGGCGTGCTCGTCGTGCAGGGCGGCCCCGGCACCGGCAAGACGGCCGTCGCGCTGCACCGCGCCGCCTACCTGCTCTACACCCACCGGCACCTCGCCGCCCGCGGCGTCCTCGTCGTCGGCCCCAACGCCACCTTCCTGCGCTACATCGGCCAGGTGCTGCCCGGCCTCGGCGAGACCAGCGTGCTGCTGTCCACGGTCGGCGAACTGTTCCCCGGCGTCGTGGCCGGCCGCCCCGAGCCGCCCGAGACGGCCGAGATCAAGGGCCGGGCGGTGATGGCCGAGGTGCTGGCCGCCGCCGTACGGGACCGCCAGGCCGTGCCGAGGGGGACGATCGAGATCCAGTACGGCCGGGAGACGCTGCGGCTGGAGGAGAAGGAGTACGTGCGGGCGGCCGAGCGGGCGCGCGGCCCGCGGACCACGCACAACCAGGCCAGAAGGGTCTTCCTGCGGGAGATCGTCGACGTGCTCACCCGGCAGGTCGCCGAGCGCATGGAGTCGATCGTGCTCGACGAGAACGGTGAGCCGCTCGACGGCGGCGACCCGACCGGGGCGCTGAGCGACGCCGACAAACGCGCGCTCATCGCCGCCGGGTTCCCCCGCGAGCTCATCGACGACGGCCTCGGCGACGGGCAGGACGGCGCCCCCCTGCTGGACGAGGCCGACCTCGCCGAGCTGCGCAAGGAGCTGATCGCCGACCCCGCCGTGCGGGCCGCGCTGAACGAGCTGTGGCCCGCGCTGACGCCGCAACGGCTGCTGCGGGACCTGTTCGCCGACCCCGACCGCCTCGCCGTCGCCGCGCCCATGCTCGGCGAGGACGAGCGGGCCCTGCTGCTGCGCGCCCCCGGAGACGGCTGGAGCACGGCCGACGTGCCGCTGCTCGACGAGGCCGCCGAACTGCTCGGCGAGGTCCGCCGCCCCGGCCTCACCCGGGAGGAGGCCGAGCGGGCCGAGCAGATCGCGTACGCGCAGGGCGTGCTCGACATCACCATCGGCTCGCGGTCGAGCGACTTGGAGGAGGGCGAGGAGGGCGAGATCCTCACCGCCGCCGACGTGATCGACGCCCGGGAGCTGGCCGAGCGGCACGAGACCGGCGACGCCCGCACGCTCGCCGAACGCGCCGCCGCCGACCGCTCCTGGACCTTCGGGCACATCATCGTGGACGAGGCGCAGGAGCTGTCGCAGATGGCCTGGCGGGTGCTGATGCGGCGCTGCCCCACCCGCTCGATGACGATCGTCGGCGACGTGGCGCAGACCGGGGACGCGGCCGGTACCTCCTCCTGGGCCCGCGTGCTGCGCCCGCACGTCGGCGACCGCTGGCGGCTGGCCCGCCTCACCGTCAACTACCGCACCCCGGCGGAGATCATGGACGCGGCCACCGGCGTGCTCGCCCTGCTCGCCGACGGCCCCGCCGAAGAGCCGGACGCCGCGCAGGCCCCCCGATCCGTACGCGAGACGGGCGTGCCCCCGTGGCGGCTGGCCACCACGCCCGAGGACCTGCCGACGACGCTGGCCGAGCACGCCGCCCGCGAACTGACGGCCCTGGACGAGGGACGGCTCGCGGTGATCGTGCCGGACGCGCGGCTCGCCGAACTGGGCGAGGCCGTCGCCGCCGCGATCCCCGGCGCCGCGTACGGCCCCGACCCGGATCTGGAGAGCGGCGCCGTGGTCCTGGGCGTACGCCAGGCCAAGGGCCTGGAGTTCGACGCGGTGCTCATCGCCGACCCCGCCGCCATCCTCGACGCCTCCCCCCGAGGCCGCAACGACCTGTACGTCGCCATGACCCGCGCCACCCAGCGCCTCGGCATCATCCACCCCGGCCCGCCGCCCGCGGCGATCGCCATCGCCATCCCCGAACGGGCTGCCACGACGACCTGACCGGCCTGCCCCGACGGGTACCAGCCGTCGCGGTCCTCGGGCGGGCCGTTGCCGGGATCTGACCGGCTTTTCCAGACAGGTTCCGGCCGTCGCGGTTTCGATCAGGCCGTAGCAGGGATTTGACTGGCCTTCCCGGACGGGTTCCGGCCGTCGTGGTCCCTGGGCGGGCCGTTGCCGGGACCTGACCGGTCTTCCCGGACGGGTTCCGGCCGTCGCGGTCCCCGGGTGGGCCGTTGCCGGGATCTGACCGGCTTTTCCGGACGGGTTCCGGCCGTCGTCCGACGCGGTGTCTGCAGACATCCGGCCGATCACGTTCTACACACGCGGCCCCCGGATGGGGCCGGCGCACTGCCGCCGACCCCGCTTGGTAGCCGGGCCGTGGCCCCGATCGGGGCCCGAGGGGGCCCTTCCCGGCTTCGCGGGGAGCGCGGCAGACTGTGACGATCGGGAAGGGCGGTGCGGGAATGCGGTTGTGGCGCGGGGCGGGCAGGCCGCTCAGGCTCGCGGCGTACGCCGTGTGCGTGCGGGAGGACGAGATGCTGCTCGCGCGCTGGGTCGGCGCCGAAGGCCCGAGGTGGACGCTGCCCGGCGGGGGCGTCGATCACGGGGAGGACCCGTACGACGCGGCGATCCGCGAGGTGGCCGAGGAGACCGGCTACCAGGTGGAGATCGAGCGGCTGCTCGGCATCCACACCATCGTCGTGCCCGTCCGCGACGGGAGCCGGGACACCTTTCACGGCGTGCGGGTCGTGTACGAGGGCCGGGTGGTCGGGGGAGAGTTGCGCGACGAGGTGGGCGGATCCACGGACATGGCCGCCTGGGTGGCGCTCGACCGGGTGGCCGAGCTCGATCACGTCGACCTGGTGGACGTCGCCCTGGATCTTCATCGGACGCGTCCCGCGGACGGCCGTTCCCGCCTGGTTGTGGGCTGAGAAGGTTGCCGTACTTTCTGTACGGTGGTGTGGGGCTTGTTTGGCATTGCCGGTCGGCGACGTGGCCGGGTCCGGCGACCGGAGGGGGACGATCGTGCCAGAAGTTCGGCCGCTGCGGCCGGGGGATCCCGTAGCAGTCGGTGACTACCGTCTGACCGGGCGGCTGGGGGAGGGCGGCCAGGGCGTCGTCTATCTGGGCGAGTCGGGATCCGAGCAGGTCGCGATCAAAATCCTGCACGACAGGCACGACGCCGACGCCAAGGCCCGGGAGCGGCTGCTGCGCGAGGTGGAGGCCACGCGCCAGGTGCCGCCGTTCTGCACGGCAAAGGTGCTCGACGTCGGCCTCATGGGGGAGCGGCCGTACGTCGTCAGCGAGTTCATCGACGGCGAGTCGCTGGAACATCGCGTCAAGAACCGCGGGCCGCTCGACCCGCGCGCGCTGGAACGGCTCGCCATCGGCACGGCAACCGCGCTCGTCGCGATCCACAACGCCGGGATCGTGCATCGCGACTTCAAGCCCGCCAACGTGCTGCTCGCCTCGGACGGGCCGCGCGTGGTCGACTTCGGCATCGCCCGCGCGCTCGACCTGATCACCTCGTCGATCTCGGTCATGGGCACGCCGCCGTACATGTCGCCCGAGCAGTTCTCCGGGGACAGGGTCGGCACGGCGTCGGACATGTTCAGCTGGGCCGGGACCATGATCTTCGCGGCGACCGGGGAGACGCCCTTCGGACAGGACGCCATCGCGGCCGTCGTCAACCGGGTCCTGCACCACGAGCCCGACCTGTCCGGCCTGCCGGAGAGCCTGCGGCCCATCGTCGGGCGCTGCATGGCCAAGGACCCCGGGCAGCGTCCCTCCGCCCGGGACACCCTGCTTTACCTGGTCACCGGGCAGGCGCCCGAGAGTCCCGGGCCGGTCTCCGAGGGAGAGCTTCTGCAGAACGCCACCGCCCGCGTGCGCGAGGTGCCCTCGCAGCCGTCCGGCGGCGAATCAGGGTGGGGGCCGCACACTCCGCCCGAGGTCCGGCCGGTGGCCGCCTCGGGCGCTCCCGGCTTCGCGCCGGCCGGCGCGCCCGCGGACGCGGGTCGGCCGGAGACGTTTCCCGGCGAGCGGTCCGCCGCGTCATCGGCGGAGGCGCCGCCGTTTCCCCAGGGACCTGTGCCCGGTCAGGCCCCACAGCCGTATGGGGCTCCCGGCTTCGCGGCGGGGGCGTCGCCGTACGCGGGCGGTGTCGCGCCGCAGCCGGGGCAGCCGGGGCCGTACGGCGGTCCGCCGAACGCGGCACTTCCGAACCCCGCGCCACCGACCACCGCGCCGCCGAACGCTGTACTTCCGAACCCCGCGCCACCGACCACTACGCCACCGAACGCGGCCCTCCCGAACGCCGCCTCGCCGGATACCACGCCGCCCGGCTACTCGGGTCCGGCCACCGCTCCCTCCGCGCCGCGTTCCACCCCGTCGCGCCGGAGCCTCCTCATCGCCGCCGGACTCGTGCTCGTCCCGGCGGCGGGCGTGGGAGCGACCGCCCTCGGCACGCGCCTGCTGAACTCGGGCACCACGACCACGCCGACGGGCGGCTCCTCACCGGCGGCGCTCCCGGGCAGCCTGCCCCCGTCGCCCACGCCGGGCGTCTCCACGACCGCGTCGGCGGGCGGCACGCCCGGCCCGACCGCAACGGGCGTCAGCGGAACCGGCGCCCCCGTCACCACCACCGGACCAACCGGTTCGCCCGCGCCGTCCTCCTCGGGCGGCCCGACGGGGGCGCTCGTCCTCACCGGCCCCACCGTGATGCCGCACGGCACCTCGGTGATGTGCGTGGCGGTCACGCCCGACGGCCGCCAGGTGGTCAGCGGCGCGTGGGACGGCAAGATCAGGGTGTGGGACGTCGCCACCGGCAAGCTGACCGCCCAGTTCAACGACCGCAAGGATTACATCGAAGGGCTGTCCGTCAGCCCCGACGGCCGCCTGCTGATCAGCGTCGGCGGCGTGCGCGACACCAAGGGCAAGGTGTGGAACCTGGCGCAGCGCAAAACCACCGGGAAGACGGTGATCGGCTCGGTCTTCGCCGAGTTCAGCCCCGACGGCGCCGAGTTCGTGACCGGCAGCGGCTACGAATGGGCCCGCCTGTGGCGCACGTCCGACCGCGGTCAGATCGGCGCCGCCATGCGCCACGGCATCCTCGCCAAGGGAGCGGCCTTCAGCCCCGACGGCCGCGTCCTGGCCGTCGCCTCCTGGGACAACACCGTCCGCCTGTGGAACGCCGCGAACGCCTCCTCCCTCGGCCGCCTGACCGGCCACAAGGACGAGGTGAACGTGGTGACCTTCCTCGGCCCCCGCCTGCTCGCCAGCGCCGGCTACGACAAGGTCGTCCGCATCTGGGACGTCACCACGAGGAAGGCCGTCGGGTCCCCGCTCAAAGGCCCCACCACCCTGATCAACACCGTCGCCCACACCCCGCAGGGCGGCATCCTCGCCTGCGGCGAGGACAACGGCCTCGTCTGGATGTGGAACGCCACGACCCGCCGTCGCCTCGGCGAGCCCCTCAACACCTCCGGCCAGATCAAACAGATCCTGTTCACCCCCGACGGCCGCACCTTGGTCGTCGCCTCCGGCAACGACATCCAACTCTGGACCATCAACGGCTCCTGACCCGGGCCGCCCCTCGCGGGCGTCTGGCCGCTTTCGTACGGATGTCCCCCGGCGATGGGGGAAGGGGACGTCGAACGGCGGCGGGCCCCGGGAGCGAGGAGACGATGGCGATGTGGATGAGGCGGGAGCCGAGCGGAAGCGAGCCGGTCACGGCGCGGAGCGCGCTCGGAGTGCGGGCGATCCTGTCAGGAGTGGCGTTGCCGCTCGCCCTGATCGCCACCGTTCTCCTCGTCGTGACGGCGGTACGCACCGGCGAGGCCGTCTGGTGGGCCGAGGCGGCGATCGCGGCCGTGGTGGCGGTCATCGCGGCGGTCGACCTGGCCGTGATCCGCAAGCGCGTACGGGCGCGCCGGAAACGTGAAACCGTCCGCAGATGAGGGCGGCACGCGTTCGGAACCTGATGCGTCCCATGCGGTGAGTCGGGTATGCGGCGTGCCGCCTCGGTGGATCCCGCTGTCGGCCTCCGCCCGATCGCGGGCGCGTAGAGCCTGCTGCGTTGCGACCCCTCGTAGGGGCGATGAGGACGTCCCCCTGCACACCATGAGCCAAGGGCGGTGCCAGGCGTTCGCAGGTGAGGGCCGCGCGGGTAGGGGACCTGATGCGCCCGATGCCGGTGAGTTGGGCATGCGGCGTGCCGCCTCGGTGAACCCCGATCGGGGCCGGCGGTGATGACCGGTCGTCCGCCGGGGAGCGGCGCGCGTGCTCAGGGGCCGCCCGCCTGCGACACCGGATCCGTTCGCGTCGCGGTGCCGCGGCCGGTCGCGACGGCCAGGGACTGGGTGGCGATCTCCAACTCCTCGTCGGTGGGGACGACCAGGACGGCCACCTCGGCGTCCGGCGGGGAGATCAGGCGTTCGGCGGGGGAGGACGCCTCGTTGCGGGCGGGATCGACGACGATGCCGAGGCGGTCGAGGCCGGAGAGGGATTCGGCGCGGGTACGGGGATCGTGCTCGCCCACTCCGGCGGTGAAGACGAGGGCGTCGACGCGGCCGAGGACCGCGTAGTAGGCGCCGACGTACTTGCGGATGCGGCGGCAGTAGACATCCAGGGCGAGGCGGGCGGCGGCGTCGCCGGAGTCCGCCTTGGCGCGGACCCGGCGCATGTCGCCCGCGCCCGCGAGGGCGAGCAGGCCGCTGCGGCGTGTCAGGGCGTCGGTGACCTCCTCGAGGGTGAGGCCGGCCGTGCGGGCGAGGTGGGCGGGGAGGGAGGGGTCCACGTCGCCTGAGCGGGTGCCCATCACCAGGCCCTCCAGCGGCGTCAGCCCCATGGAGGTGTCCACGCTGCGCCCGCCCTCGATCGCCGCCGCGCTCGCGCCGTTGCCCAGGTGCAGGACGATCAGGTTCACCTCCGACGGGTCCCGGCCGAGCAGCTCGGCGGCGCGCCGGGAGACGTAGGCGAAGGAGGTGCCGTGGAAGCCGTAGCGGCGCACGCCGTACCGCTCGGCCCATTCCGGGGGCACCGCGTAGGTGTAGGCGGCGGGCGCGAGCGTCTGATGGAAGGCGGTGTCGAACACCGCCACCTGTGGGATGTCGGGGAACAGGCGGCGCGCGGCGCGGATCCCGACCAGGTTGCCGGGATTGTGCAGCGGCGCGAGGACGGCCAGTTCCTCGATGGTGCGCAGCACGTCGTCGTCGATGAGCACCGGGTCGCGGAAGCGCGCGCCGCCGTGCACCACCCGATGCCCGACCGCCTTGAGGCTGAGGTCCTCCAGCGCCCGCCCGGTCTCGGCGAAGGCCCGCGCCACCGCCTTCATCCCGGCCTCGTGGTCCGGGTACGGCTCCCGCCGCTCGTACGGCTCCGCATCGGCGGGCCGGTGGGTGAGCATGCCCTCGTCCTCGCCGATGCGCTCGACCAGGCCGACGGCCGGTCGATGACCGCCGGCCATGTCGAACAGCTCGTACTTGATCGACGATGAGCCGATGTTCAGCACCAGGACGTGCGCGTCCTCGTCCTCCACCTGGTCTCCCATCGGGGGCGTCCCCACGGCTCCTACGGATACCGCCTACACATACCGTCTACGCATACGGCTACGGGTACGGCTAAAGGCACGGCTAAAGGTACGGCGCGAGGAGGGCCAGATCGGCCTCCGACAGCCGATCCTTGGCGGTCTTGGCTTGGTGCCAGTGCGGATACAGCAGCCGGGGCTGGCTCGCCCGGTCCAGCCGCTCGCGCTCGGCGTCGTCGAGCACCAGGTCGGCGGCGGCGAGGTTGTCGGCGAGTTGCTCGCTCGTCTTCGCGCCGATCACCAGGCTGGTCACGCCGGGCTTGCCCAGCAGGTACGCCAGCGCCACCTGCGCCGCCGAGACGCCGTGCGCCTCGCCGATCTCGATGAGCAGCTCCACGATGTCGTACAGGTTCTCCTGGTCGTGGATCGGTGGCTCGTTCCAGTCGGTGAGCTGCCGCGACCCGGCGGGGGCCTCGTGCCCCCGGCGGAACTTGCCGGTCAGCAGGCCGCCCGCGAGCGGGCTCCACACCAGCACGCCGAGCCCCTGGTCGAGGCCCGCCGGGATCAGCTCGTACTCGGCGTCGCGCGCCTGCAGGGAGTAGTAGATCTGCTGGCTGACGAACCGGGGCAGGCGGTCGCGCTCGGCGATGCCGAGGGCCTTGAGAAGCTGCCATCCGGCGTAGTTCGAGCAGCCCACGTACCGCACCTTGCCGGAGCGGACGAGGATGTCCAGCGCCTCCAGGGTCTCCTCGAGCGGGGTGACGCCGTCCCACTCGTGCACCTGGTAGAGGTCGATGTGGTCCATGCCGAGCCGCCGCAGGCTCGCCTCGCACCCGGAGATGATGTGATGGCGCGACAGGCCCGCGTCGTTGGGCCCGGAGTCCATCGCCATGCGCACCTTGGTGGCGACCAGCATCTGGTCGCGGCGCCCCTTCAGGACCTCGCCGACGATCTCCTCGGACATGCCCTCGGAGTACACGTCGGCGGTGTCGATGAGGTTCACCCCGGCGTCCAGGCACATGTCCACCTGCCGCCGCGCCTCGTCGACGCCGGTGGCGCCGACCCGTGCGAAGTGTCCTCTGCCGCCGAAGGTCATCGTCCCCATGGTGAGCACGGAGACGCGCAGCCCTGACCGTCCCAACGTCCGATATTCCACGATCCCACCCTATCTCGATCTTCCTGAGATCCCCAGCCGACGGCGTTGGCGGCGCGTCCCCCGCGTCGGTCCCGCTGCGGCTCGCGTGAAAACGGCGTCATTCGGTGCGGCGATTTCACCGTTCGGTGCGCGGCCGAAACCGTTCGCCGCACGGATCCGACCGTTCAACGCACGCGTCCGGAGGCTTTCAGCGCACGCGTCCGCGGGCTTTCAGCGGGGTCGAGGGAAGGTCGGGCGCGGGCAGGGGGTCGCCGTCGAAGCCGTGGACGGTGCCGAACCCCTCTCCAGACGCCCATTCCTTTCGATAGCGGACGATATCGTCGTGGCTGCGCCCGACGAAGTTCCACCACATCACGATCTGCTCGTCGAACGGCTCCCCGCCGAGCAGCAGCACCCGGGACGCGTAACGCGCGGTCAGCGAGATCGAGGTACGTCCGGCGCCGAGATAGAGCAGCGGGCCCGGAGCCAGGTCGGCCCCCTCGGCCTCGACCTCCCCGGACAGGCCGAGCAGGGCGTACTCGAAGTCGGGCCGCGCCGGGAGCCGGAGCCGGGCGCCCGCGTCGAGCGCCGCCTCCGCGCCGACGATCGGGGTGTAGACGCGCGCGGGGGAGACGGCCCCGCCCAGCTCACCCATGATCACCTTCACGGTCGCGCCGGGCTCGGCGAGGACCGGCAGGTCGCCGTGGTGCTCGAAGTGCGGGGCCACGTCCCGATCGGGTCCCGGCAGCGCCACCCAGAGCTGCACCCCGTGCAGGACGCCGAGCGTCCCTCCGGCGTCCCCCGTCCCGCCTGCCCCCGTCGCGCCGTCCGCCGTCGCCCGCGGTGACTCCTCCGAGTGCGCGATGCCCCGTCCGGCGGTCATCAAATTGAGCCGGCCGGGGCGGATGAGCTGCTCGCTGCCGAGGCTGTCGCGGTGCAGCACCGCGCCCTCCACCAGCCAGCTCACCGTCTGCAGCCCGGTGTGCGGATGCGGCGGCACCCGCATCTCGACCCGCTCGGGCCCGTAGTGGTCGGCGAAGCACCACGCCCCGACCATGCGCCGCCCCCGGGTCGGCAGCGTACGGGTGACCTTCATGCCGCGGGTCCCGCCGAGGACCACCTCGCGGCCGGGCATCAACTCCAGCACCGGCTCCACGGCGGCCTCCGCCCGGCCGCCGCACACCGCCTCACGCGGCTCGCTCTCAAGGTTGCTCACCCTGACGAATGTATGCTCCGGCGTGCAGACCGACACATACAGGTATGGAAAAGACGAACCGGCCGGCCCACAGGGAACCGGCCGGTCCGAAATTCATGTCACCTGGGGATCCAGTCCTGCCAGACGATCTTGTTCGCCTCGACCCACTTCTTGGCCGCCTGCTCGCCGGTGAGCCGGTTGTTGACCATGTCGTTGGCGACGGCGTTCTGGTTGTCGTTCGACCAGGAGAAGTTGCGGATGAACTCGTACGCGGCCCCGCCGTTCTTCGCGAAGTCGGCTGAGACGATCTTGTCCAGCAGGTACGGCGGGTAGTCGCACTTGACCTTCTGGGGGCTGGCGTCGCAGCCGATCGCGTACGGCGGCAGGTTGACCTTCACCAGCTTGAGCTGGGTGAACAGCCACTGCGGCTCGTAGAAGTACATCAGCAGCGGCGTCTTGTTCCGGGTGGCGCGCTTGGCCGCCGCGATGAGGGCGTCCTCGCTGCCGGAGTAGACCACCTTGTAGTTCAGGTTCAGGTTCTTCACCAGCGCCTGGTCGTTGGTGACGAAGGACGGGTCGCCGTCGAGGACCTGGCCCTGATCGCCGGACTTGGAGGTCTTGAAGAGGTTCGCGTACTTGTTCAGGTTCCGGTAGTCGGTGATGTCGGGGTACTTCTCGACCATCCACTGGGGCACGTACCAGCCGATGACACCCACGTTGCCGTTGGTGCCGGCGCTGACGGCCACCTTCTTTTGGTCGATGTACTCCTTCTTCTCCGCCTCACGGCCCCAGTTCTCGATGATGACGTCGACGGTGCCCTCCTCGAAGCCCTTCCAGGCCTCCTCCTCCGTCATCTTCTTGGTCTCGACCTTGCGGCCGAGCTGGGTCTTGAGCAGGTACGACACGACGGCGGCGCTGGCCTCGTACCCCACCCACGGATTGATCGCGATCCGCACCGGGCGGGCGTTGGACTCGGCGGCGGCGCTGGTCGCATCGGAGTCCGCCGTCTCGCCGCCGCTGCAGGCGCTCAGGGGCAGGACGACCGCGATCGCCGCGATCAGGGAGAGCATTTTGCGGCCGGTACGTCGGCCAGCGCCGAGAATCATGCCGGAATCCACGCCTTCCACTTGTCGGGGTTGGCCTCAACCCACTTCTTCGCCGCGTCCTCCGCCGACATCCCGTTGTTGGTGATGTCGTTGGCCACCGCGT
>NZ_JBFATZ010000029.1:0-87839 GCF_040678635.1 Thermopolyspora sp. NPDC052614 | reverse complement strand
GTTTCCTCAATTCTTCCCGGGATTCCCATCCGGTGTCAAATCGGCCCCATCGGGACCACTTGCACCGAACCCGGGCAACCCAAGTAGAATCGAAGACCCTGTCTCCAGGGCAACCCCTCTAACTTACCCGACGATCCGTCCAGACGCCAAAACGGGCCCGTCCGAAGATCGAGAAGGTCGAGGGGGGTCGCGATCGGCACCCCGATGCCCGAACCAGGGGTCCAGGCACCTCACAGCGCTCCTGCGACGGTTGAGAACTCTACCAGCCCCAGATGACCATGATGTGCATTTGTCTCGCACGTCAACCATTCGGGCCTCTCAAGCATCCCAAACAGGAGACGTTTGGGCACGGTGGGCAACCTATCGTCAACCCGTCCGCAATCGCCTCACGTTACGAATCAGGTGCAACGGGTCCCACAGGAGCCAGGGAGCTCCCGTAGTCCCAGCAACGGGGTGGAGGTGGCCATCATGACGCGGTCCGAGTTCGACGACATCCGCGCCCACATCACAGCAGAGGCGGATCGGCCGGGTGACCTGCTCGAAATCGCTCATTCCCTGCTCGATGACCTGGAGCAGGTCCGCAGGCGCGAGGCGTTGCTGCGGAGCCACTACCTTCGGTTGCTCACCGCCGCGCGGGCGAGCGTGGCGGCCGAGCGGAACGGGGACCCCGATCCGCTCGTCTTCCTCAAGCACGAGTTGGGCAGGCGTGGCCAGTTGCCGGCCGAGGGTGAGCAGGCGCACCGCGTGCTCGCCGACGCGTGCACGGCGATGGCCCTGATGGCGAGCCTGGAGCAGACGCCGCGCAGGAGGACCGCTCCCAGCCTCCGCCGGTGCATCGGCCCGAGCCGGTCGCTGCCCCGGTGATCTCCGGGGACCTCGGGGCGGCTACCCCGGCTAACCCGCGGTCCCGGTCGGGGCGACGACGAGTTCGAACCACACCTCGTTCGTCCCGGCCTCTCGGATGAGTCCCCAACGCCGCGCCAGCGCCTCCAGCAACGGCAGGCCCCTCCCGTTGGCAGCGCTCGGCGCGGCATGGCAGGCGCAGGGCGGCTCGGCCGATCCCTCGTCGCGTACGCTCACGTACACCCGCTTGTCGCTGTGTGAGAGATCCAGCGTGAAGGTTCCTCCCGCGCCGGTCCGCGAGTGCAGTACGGCGTTGGTCGCGATCTCGCTCGTGAGCAGGACGCAGTCGTCGTGCAGCGGATGATCCCGGCCCAGTTCCTTCGATATCCAGCGACGGGCCCGCGCGACCTGATCCGGCCGCCCGGGCAACCGCAGAAAAACCCGTACGGCCCCGCCGTCCCCCGATGACTCCATCGACGTCCCCCTCCCCCACATCGCGTTGTAAAGACGCGACGATCGAGGCAATGGATGTCGCCGAAAGGTGGCATTGGGATAGCCCGATTGACCGGCGCTTTGCACTTCACGGTGAATGTCGCCCCCGGATGAGGGCAGACGTGGGCGCATGGACGGCGACGGAAGGCTCACCTCGGATCTCATCAGGGAGCGCCTCGGCAGGGAGGTGCTGCGTAGTCGGCGGCTCGCCACGGCATTGGCCGAGGCCCACGAGCGGGTGGCTCGGGATGAGGAGGACACCGCGGCCACCTATGACGCCCTGGCCGCGCTCCACCCTGGGCGGCCGGAGTTGCGGGAGAAGGCGAAACGGGCTCGCGAGGCGGCGGCCATCGCGCGGGAGTGCGCGACGTGGGCGCACGGGCTCGCGCGCCGGGCGGACCAGCATGAGACATCGACCAGGCGCGAGACGTCGCTCTGAGAGGGGATGTCGGCGTCGGTCCGGTATGAGGCGTCGGAGCGGTATGCGGCTTCGGCCCGGCGCAGCGGGACCTCGCGGCCAGCGGCTTCGACATGGCAGTCGACAGGGCATCGGACGTCATGCGGCGCGGACGTCGATGCAGCCGGATCCGGTGTCAGATGTCCACGTGGCGGGGGTTTCGGTGGGGGTACAGGGGCGGCCCACCGGGAGGGGCGGACCGGTCACCACGGATCAGCCCAGTGTGAGCACCAGTTCGCTGAGGCGGCGTCCGTTGGCCAGCACGGCCGTGATGAGGGCGAGGTCGTCGCGGCGCCCGACGGTTAGCGGGTACCAGGCCTCTCGTAGTTCGCGCAACGCTGGGCCGATGCGCGCCCGGCAGGCTTCCTGATCGACCCGTACGAGGTCGCACCTGTTGACGTCATGCCGGTCGGTCACCCGTCCGTCGCCGGAACACCAATCGCCGCATCCCACGCCGCCACGGCAGCGCCGTACCAGCCCGGCGCTTTCCAGCGTGTCCACCGCGGCGAGCGTCGCGTCCGATCCGAGCCCGGCGAGGGTGCTCAGGCGGCGCATGGACAGAGTCTCATGCCGTGCCAGCAGGTGCAGGCAGCGGAAGGCGGCGGGATCGAGGTTCGCCCTGGCGGAGAGCGCGCACACCAGCCGCTCCGCCTGCCTCAGCAGCCGATGGCTCTCCCGTTCGACGGCCTCAAGAAGCTCGATGCTCCGCGCGGCGTCCTCATCATCGTGGTCCTCGTCATCGTGGTCCTCGTCATCGCGGCCCACGTCGCCGCGGTTCGCTTGGTGCCAGTCGCGGAGGTTCTCGTCGTGAAGGATGTTCTTGTCGTACGGCACGGTCGGGGCCACCTCCGTTCGTGGCGACCGGGCCTGGGCGGCGGCTTCCGCCCAGGCTTCGGCGGCGGAGCGTTCCGATTCACGTGCGCGCGGGCTCGGCCTCCGGCGAGGAGTGGAACACGCAGCGCATCAGCGCGTCGCGGAAGAAGGCGGCGAACCGGTCCGGCGACTGCGTGGCCCGGGTCTCGGCCAGGTACGGCTGGAGCCGCCCCTCGATCTGGTGGATGTTCCGCTGCCGGGCCAAGTGGCGCCCGACTGCGGCGAAGTCGCCCTCATAGTGGATGACCCGGACGAGCACGTCGTCCTTGATGAACGCGGCCGTCCCGAGCAGGCGGGCCACCTCGCGCCCCTGCTCGTCGGTCACGATCGGCGAGTCGAGGCGCGGCGACTCGGCGAAGATTTCGCTGATCTCGTCCTCGTGGCCGGGTTTCACCCGAAAGGTGATCGCGGCAAATGGCATGACATTTCCCCCGTCAGTCCCCGTCAGTGATTCGGTGCGCGCTCAGTACGAGGCCACGACCTCGTACACCCCGAACGTGTTCTCGGGGTCCCCGGCCCAGTACGGCCGCAGCGGCGCGGTGAGCGGCAGGTGCTCGGGCGCGTCCCGCCAGGCGATGTAGGTCTCCCGGTCGGCCCAGTCGCTGAGCACCAGGAACTTGTGCGGGTCGTCCATCGAGCGCAGCAGCTCGTTGCCGCGCAGGCCCTGCCGTCCGGCGAGCTTGCGGCTGATCTGGTGGTAGCCGTTCTCGACGGCGCCCGGGTCGGCCTTGGGCTCGGCGAGGTAGAGCATGACGCGTACCCGCTCGCTCGCAGGCCGGGGCGGCACCTGGCAGGCCACGGTCATGGCCGACATCGAGGACTCGGCCTTGCAGGGCGCGATGCGCCTGCGGTTCTCGGCGTGCTCGGGGCTGTGCTCGAACTCGCGGAACCGCTTCTCGCTCACCCAGTCGCTGGTGATGTAGTAGACGCAGTCCTCGTCGGCGCTGCGGCTGAGCCACTGGCCGAGGTTGGCCGGGTGGCGGGAGATGGCGTCGGCGATGTCCCGCCAGATGCTCTCGAACTCCTGGCCCTTGCCGGGGTGGACGCGCAGCCGGACCAGGACGCGGAAGGCGTTCTGGGTCGCCGGCCTGCTCGTGGTGATGCTCATATCTGGATCTCCGTCCTGAAGTCGGCCCGCTCAAGCAGTTGCTTGATGCGCTGCATCTGGATGACGGTGTTGGCGTTGAGCCGGTCGGTCATGCGCCCGTCGTCGAGGGGCGAGGTCGGCTTCATCTCGAAGTCCTGCACCCAGCGCATGCGCACGCCGCCGCGAACCTCCTCGTACTCCCAGAAGAGGTTCATGTACTTGAACCAGCCGGGCTCGACGCGGTGCGCGCGCACGGTCCTGGTGGCCGGGTCCGGCGTGCGCTCCGACACCCAGCTCCAGACGTTGCCGTCGGTGTCGGGGTGCATGGTGAGCCGGAACCGGACCGTCGGGCCCTGCCGCCGCAGGATCTCGGCGGAGGCGTACTCGCTGAACAGCCGCGGCCAGGATTCGACGTCGTTGGTGACGTCCCAAACGAGGTCCATGGGCCGGTCGATGACGATGTGGTTGTCGGTGTGTCCTGCCATCTCCGCTCACCTCCGCAGTTCGCCGGCGAATCGGCGGTTGACGTAGTCCACCGCGGCGCGCGGCGTCGTCATCTCCTCGATCGCGTCGTCGGGGATGCGGATCCCGAACTCCTGCTGTACGTGGGCGGCCATCTCCAGCATGGCCAGCGAGTCGTAGCCGAGTTCGGTGAACGGAACGTCGGCGGTGTCCTCGCCGATGTCCGCACCGACGCGGCCGTCGTGGCGACCGTCGGGGACGCCCGCGCAGTTGTGCAGGATGCGCCGCACGTCGTCCAGGGTGAACATGGTCATGTCGTCCCTCCTTCGTGAAATGGGTCAGGGCGCGGTCACCAGCAGGGCGGAGTTGAAGCCGCCGTAGCCGCGGGCGAGCACGAGCGCGGTGCGCACGGGCGTCTCGCGCGAGGCGCCGATGACGAGGTCGATGTCGCAGCCGGGTGCCGGGGCGGTCACGCCGACGGTCGGCGGGATCACGTCGTCGCGTACGGCGAGCAGGGCCGCGGCCACGTCGAGCGCGGCGCCTCCGGCGTACAGGCGGCCGGTCATGGTCTTGGGCGCGGTGACCGGCACGGCGTACGGGCCGAAGATCTCGCAGATCGCCTCGGCCTCGGCCAGGTCCCGATCGGGGACGCCGAGGGCGTCGGCGAACACGACGTCCACCTGTTCGGGCCGGATCCGCGCGTCGTCGAGCGCGAGGCGGATGGCGCGGGCGAGGTTGCCGCGGTCCGGGCGGCCGGGCTCGGGGCGCGGGTCGAAGCTCGACCCGTAGCCCGCGATCACCCCGTACGGCTCGGCCTCCCGCGAGCCCTCGCGCTCCGCGATCAGCATGGCCCCGCCCTCGCCGGGCACGTGCCCGCAGGCGTCGGCGTCGAAGGGCAGGTAGGCCCGGACGGGGTCGTCGCGCGTGCTCAGCATCCCGCTGGAGAGCTGGGCGACCAGCGCGTACGGCGAGCGGGAGGCGTCGGTGCCGCCGGTGACGACCACGCGGGCGTCGCGCCGCAGCAGCCGCCGCGCCTGCGCGGCCACGTCGAGTCCCCCGGCCTGCTCGGCGCACACCACGCCGCAGGGGCCGCGCATGCCGTACCGGATGGAGACCTGGCCGGTGGTGGCGGCGTAGAACCAGGCGATGGACTGGTAGGCGCCGACGTACTCCGGCCCCTTGGACCACAGTTTCTCGATCTCGCGCTGGCCGAACTCGTTGCCGCCCGAGGAGCTGGCCGTGACCACCGCCATCTCGTATTCGGGCAGCTCGGCCGGGTCGATGCCGGCGTCGTCGAGGGCCATCTGGGTGGCGGCGAGGCCGAGGTGGGTCCAGTGGTCGGTCTGCGGGATGAGCCTGCCGGGCACGTGCTCGACGGCCTCGAACTCCTGCACGATCCCGGCGACGCGTACCGGGTAGCGCTCAGGGTCGAGGTGGGTGATGCGGCTGATGCCGCTCTTGCCGTCGAGCGTCGCCGCCCAGTACGCCTCGGTGCCGAGGCCGTTGGGCGCGGTGACGCCGATGCCGGTCACCACGACCCGGGCGGGCGCGCCGCGTTGTCGGTTCTCCGAGGGGCCTCGTGATCGGTCCTGTGGTCGTCTCTGTGGTGGTCTCGGTCGTACGCTCACTGGTTCTCACCTCACCTGCTCGTCGGCGAGCAGCATCGCCGTCTGGAATCCGCCGAAGCCGCTGCCGACGCTGAGCACCACGTCGACGGGCTGTTCGCGGGCGGTGACGGGCACGTAGTCGAGATCGCACTCCGGGTCCGGGGTGTGCAGGTTCGCGGTCGGCGGGATCACGTTGTGCTTGATCGCCAGCACGGAGGCGGCGACCTCGATGGAGCCGATCGCGCCGAGCGAGTGCCCGACCATGGACTTGATGGAGCTGACCGGGGCGCGGTAGGCGTGCTCGCCGAGCGCGTCCTTGAAGGCGGCGGTCTCGTGGCGGTCGTTCTGCCGGGTGCCGGAGCCGTGCGCGTTGATGTAGGAGACGTCCTCCGGGTTGAGCTCGGCCTCGCGCATCGCGACGCGGATCGCCTCGGCCATCTCGCGGCCGTCCGGTTTGAGGCCGGTCATGTGGTACGCGTTGCTCCGGCTGGCGAATCCCACTATTTCGGCATAAATCTCCGCACCCCGGCGGCGGGCGGCCTCCCGCTCCTCCAGCACCATCACGGCCGACCCCTCCCCCAGCACGAACCCGTCGCGGTCGAGGTCGAACGGCCGGGAGGCGTGCTCGGGATCGTCGTTGTTCGGCGAGGTCGCCTTGATCGCGTCGAAGCAGGCCACGGTGATCGGCGAGATCGGGGCGTCGGTGGCGCCCGCGACGACCACGTCCGCGGCCCCCTCCTCGACCAGGCGGTAGCCGTGCCCGACGGCGTCGAGCCCGGCGGTGCAGCCGGTGGAGATGAGCGCGACCGGGCCCTCGGCCCCCGCCGTCCAGGCGACCTCGACGGCGAGCGTGCTCGGCACCATGTAGCCGTACAGGTGGGGCACGCCGTAGGCGGGATCGACGAGCCAGTTCCGGCCGCCGTCGCTGACCACGACGTACTCCTCCTCCAGGCCCGTGGTGCAGCCGACCGCGCTGCCCAGGCTGACGCCGCGCCGTTCGGGCGGGACGTCCCGCAGATCGAGGCCGCTGTCGGCGAGCGCCTCGCGGGCGCTGACCACGGCGATCTGCGCCGCCCGGTCCATGCGGCGGATCTCCTGCGGCGACAGGCCCGCGCGGGCCGGATCGAAGTCGATCTCGGCGGCGACCCGGGAGCGGAACCCCTCCGGATCGAACAGGCTGATCCGGCGGGTCGCGGTGCGGCCCGAGCTGATCAGATTCCAGAACGCCGGTACGCCGACGCCGCCCGGTGCGGTGACCCCGAGACCGGTGATCACCACGCGGCGCTTCACCGGGACCCCTCACCCCCGACCAGCGGGACGCCGGCGGCGGGATCGCCGACGGTTTCGGTGTCTACGTGGCCGAGCTCGGGGCGCGGGGCGAGCGGGCTGGCGTGGAAGACGAAGAACGCCTCCTCGTCGCCGGCGTTGGCCAGGCAGTGCCGGATCGACTTGGGCACCATGATGGCCTCGCCGGGGCCCAGCTCGATCTCCCGCTCGCCGTCCACGCGGGCGATCAGGTGGCCGCGTACCAGGTAGAGGAACTCCTCGGAGTACGGGTGGTAGTGCTCGGTGATGCGCTGGCCGGGCTGCAGCCAGCCCGCGCCCATGAAGCCGGAGGTCGCGGCGACGGTCCGCGGGCTGAGCAGCACGCGCAGGTCACCGCCGCGGCGGGTGTTGGCCACGACGTCGTCGAGGGACACCTTTTCGATGGTCTCGGTCATCGGCTCGCCTCCCAGGTGTAGAACGGCTCGGCCATGGCGTCCTTGGGCTCACGCCAGTTCGGGTCGTACGGCCGGATGTGCTCGGCGAGTTTGCGGTTGATGTCCTGATAGAGCGGGTGGGATCGCGCCGTGTAAAGGTCGGGCGTGATGTCCTGGTCCGCCTGGGCGAGGTGGAAATACAGGTCGTGGAAACGGAAGAGCGTGCGCCGCGTCACGCCGATCATGGCCGGCAGGTCGCCGGCGTCGGATTCGGCGAATATCTTGGCCACGGCCTCGGTCTCGGAGGGCTCCATCCGCGCCACGATGAGCGTCTGATGCACAGCACCTCTCCTTTCATCCGGATATGCCCAGCATGTCCGGAATGTCTGGAGAATCGCTGGTTCAGCGCTGGAGCCCCTCCAATGTCAAGGGGTGGGCGTCCAGTTCGTCGTCGAGGCATTCGCGGGCGTACAGGCGCACCAGCTCGTGCAGCGAGTAGCAGACCTCGCCGTCGTCGCCGGGGCGTACCCGCAGCAGGGAGACCTCGGCCAGGCGGGCGAGCAGGCGGGCGGCGCGGCCGGACTCGCAGCCGAGCAGCACGGCCGCGTGCGACGGGGCGACGTCGGGGGTGCGCAGCAGGCCGAGCAGGCGGAACAGGCTGCGCTCGGGGTCGTCGAGGCGGGCGTACGAGGCGGCGAGGGCGGCGCGCACGTCGAGGTTCGACACGCGCAGCTCGTCCAGGCGGGTGGCGGGGTCGTCGAGGCGGTCGGCGTACTTGCGCAGGGCCAGGCCCTGGCTCGCGGCCAGGCGCGACCCGGCGCAGCGCAGCGCGAGCGGCAGGCCGCCGCACAGCCGGACCACGCGCTCGGCCTCCTTGCGCTCGTCATCGACCCGCGCCTGGCCGATGATGAGCGCCAGCAGTTCCAGGCCCTCGGCCTCGTCCGGCGGGTCCAGTTCGAGCACGGTGGCCCCGGCGAAGCCGTGCAGGCCGTACCGGCTGGTGACGAGGACCACGCACTCGGCCGAGCCGGGCAGCAGGGGCTGCACCTGCTCGGCGCCGCAGGCGTCGTCGAGCACGACCAGCACCCGGCGCCCGGCGCTCCAGGTGCGAAACAGCTTGGCGCGCTCGTCGCGGTCGGGCGGGATGCGGCCGGCCGGGACGCCCGCCGCGCGCAGGAAGCCGCCGAGCACCTCGCCCGGGTCCACCGGGGCTCCGTCCGGGGCGGTCAGGCGGGCGAAGAGCTGGCCCGACGGGTAGTGTCGCCTGGCCCGGTGGGCGGCGTGCACGGCGAGCGTGGTCTTGCCGACGCCCGGCATTCCGGTCAGGCAGGCCACGCGGACCGCCGTCGCCGATCCCGCGGGGCGTTCCAGCACCTCGGCGAGCCACTCCAGGGCCCGCGTACGGCCGACGAAGTCGGCGATGTCCGGCGGAAGCTGGGCCGGTGGCACCTCGCCGTCGAGTTCGCCGTCGAGTTCGCCGTCGAGTTCACCGTCGCGTTCACCGTCGAGTCTGTTGGGCAGCTCGACGACGAGCTCTCCGACGGCGGCGGGAGGCGCCGCCGCGAGGCGGGCCGGGGGCTCGGCGGGGTCGTAAGGGTCGGCGGTGAGGAGGCGCTGCTGCAGGCGGCACAGTTCCGGGGACGGCTCCAGGCCGAGCTGATCGACGAGCTGGCGGCGCAGGCCCTGGAAGACCTCCAGCGCCTCGACCCGCCGGCCCGAGGCGTGCAGGGCCGTCATCAGCTTGGCGTAGAACTCCTCGTTGAGCGGGTGCGTGATGATCAGCTCCTTCAGCTCGCTGATCAGCTCCCGGTGCCGGCCCAGCCGCAGGTCCGCCTCCAGGCGCAGGTCGAGGGCGCGCAGCCGGCTCTCCTCCAGCCGGGTGATCTGCGCCGACAGCAGCTCGCCCGGGGTCAGGTTGGCGAGCGCGGGCCCCCGCCACAGGTCAAGCGCCCGCACCAGCATCCGCGACGCGCCCTCGGCGTCGCCCCGCTCCAGCGCGTCGCGCCCCTCGGCCACCCGGCGCTCGAAGTCGTGCAGGTCCACCGCGCCGGGATCCACCTGGAGCAGGTAGCCGTACGGCTTGGTGAGCAGCGGCTCGCGCCCGTCCCGCCCCAGCGTTTTGCGCAGCTTGTAGATATAGGTCTGCAAGGTGGAATGGGCGCTCGGCGGCGGCCGTTCCCCCCACAACTCGTCGACGAATTCACGGGTGGAGACGATGTGGTTGTGCCGTAGTACCAGCATTGCCAGCACCCCGCGTACCTTCGCCGCGCTTGGCGTGATCTCGCGGGTATCGTGAACGACCTCCAGTGCACCGAGAACCCGGAATTCCATGCGATCTGTCTCCGATTGATCGACGACCTCGTTTGTGCAGGCCAGCGGGCCTCGGCGGGCCGATGAACCCCACCAAATCAGATCAATGCCCACATCGGAGACCCGCGAAATCCGCAGGTCGTGACCGGATCTCCGCAGCATCCCGCAACGCCCGCCAGATTTTTGACCTCACACCGTCGCGGGCGGCCCCGCGTTGACCGAGTCCGGAACCGCCCGATGACGATCGCGGCCACTTAATTTCCGGTGATATGCCGCTCGTCGCCGACCGCCACCAGCGCCGCTCCAGCGAGCGTTGAGCGCCCTGCTCCAGCGTGGCCGAAGGAGTGCCGACTGGAGGACACATGCGACTCGATACCCGGGCGACCGCACGATGGCTGTGCTGCGGTGGATGCCGTGACCTGGTGTACGCCGAGCACTTCGTCCGCGACCTGCGCGTCTGCCCGCACTGCGGCCACCACGACCGGCTCGGCGCGCACGAGCGCCTGAGCACGCTCCTCGACGCGCACCCGGTGATCCCCCTCGACGCCGCGCCCACCCTGGACGACCCGCTCGGCTTCGCCGACACCCGGCCGTACCGGGATCGGCTGGCGCAGGCCCGCGGCGGCACGGGGCTCGACGAGGCGGTGCTGTGCGCGTCCGGCACGATCCTCGGCCGGCCGGTCGTGGCCGCGGTGATGGACTTCGCCTTTCTCGGCGGCAGCCTGGGCTGCGCGGTCGGCGAGCGCATCACCGCCGCGGCCGAGCACGCGCTGGCGACCGCGACGCCGCTGCTGATCGTCAGCGCCTCGGGCGGCGCCCGCATGCAGGAGGGCGTCCTGTCGCTGATGCAGATGGTCAAGACCGCGCAGGCGCTGGGCGCGCTCGACGCCGCCGGGGTCCCGGTGATCTCGCTGATCACCGATCCGACGTACGGGGGCGTGGCGGCCTCCTACGCGACCCTCGGCGACGTCATCCTCGCCGAACCCGGCGCGCACCTGGGCTTCGCCGGGCCGCGGGTGATCGCGCAGACGATCCGGCAGCCGCTGCCGGAGGGCTTCCAGACCGCCGAGACCCTGCTCGGCCAGGGCCTGATCGACGCGATACGGCCGCGCGCCGCGCTGCGCCCGGCCATCGCCCAGATCCTGGACGCCGCCGCGTGGGCCCGGGGCGATCGCGCGCTGCCCGCGGCGTGGCGCGACGACGCGCCGCCGCTGGCCCGCCGTGCCGAGGAACTGCCGGTGCGGGACGCCTGGCGGACGGTACGGCTGGCGCGGCACCCGGGACGGCCGACGACGCTCGACTACACCGGCTGGCTGCTCGACGACTTCATCGAACTGTGCGGCGACCGGGTGTCCGGGGACTGCCCGGCGATCGTGGGCGGCATCGGCCGCGTCGACGGCGTACCGGTGATGCTGATCGGGCACCAGAAGGGGCACGACACACGGGAACTGGTGGCGCGCAACTTCGGCATGTCGTCCCCGGCCGGGTACCGCAAGGCGGCGCGGCTCATGCGGCTCGCCGAGAAGCTGCGCCTGCCGATCGTCACGCTCGTCGACACCCCGGGGGCCTATCCGGGCGTGGAGGCCGAGGCGGGCGGGCAGGCGCACGCGATCGCGGAGAACCTGCGGCTGATGTCCCGGCTCACCGTGCCCGTCGTCGCCGTGGTGACCGGCGAGGGCGGCAGCGGCGGGGCGCTGGCGCTGGCCGTGGCCGACCGGGTGCTCGCGCTCGCCAACGCGGTCTACTCGGTGATCAGCCCGGAGGGCTGCGCGGCGATCCTGTGGCGGGACGCGAGCGCCGCGCCGCAGGCGGCGGCGGCGCTCCGGCTCGGCGTGCGGGACCTGCTCGGGCACGGCGTGATCGACGCCGTCATCCCCGAGCCGGACGGCGGCGCGCACGAGGACCCGCCGCGCGCCGCCCAGCTGGTACGGCGCGCCGTCACCGCCACCCTGTACGAGCTCGCCGGCCTCGACCCGGCGCGACTGGTCGCCGAGCGGACCCGGCGATTCCGGGCCTTCGGCGCGGCGGCCGTGGAGGTGTCCGCATGACCGAGGCGACAGGTTCCGGGCCGAACCCGGTCAGCAGGTCGCGGCCGGAGGACCTGCTCGCCTGGGTCGCCGGGTACGCGGTCGAGCTCAACCACGTCGGCGGCGGGCCGCTGCGCCGGATGGCCGTCACCTGCGGGGGCACGACGGTCGAGGTCGAGTGGGCGCCGCCGCCCGAGCGCGCGGGCGTGCCGGTCTCGCCGGGGCGGGTCTCCGCCAACGGCGACGGGGGGCGTAACGGCGGCGACCCGCGTCGCGGCGGCCGGCACGAGCGGGGCGACCATTTCGACCATTTCAAGGACGGCGAGGCGACGTTCGTGGTGGCCTCGCCGATGGTCGGCACCTTCTACCGGGCACCCGAGCCGGGGGCCGCGCCGTACGTGGAGGTGGGCGACACGGTGGAGGCCGGGCAGCAGGTGGGCATCGTCGAGGCGATGAAGCTCATGAACCCGATCGTCGCCGAACGGCCCGGCAGGGTCGTCGAGGTCATCGCCGACGACGGCTCGCCGGTCGAATACGACCAGCCATTGATCGTTCTTGTGCCGTGCGACGGCCAGTGACGGGAGTGCCATGTTCAACACGGTCCTGATCGCCAACCGCGGCGAGATCGCGCTGCGCGTCCTGCGGACCTGTCGCGAGATGGGCATCCGCGTGGTGGTCGCCCACTCGACCGCCGACCGGGACACCCCGGCCGTACGGCAGGCCGACGAGTCCATCCAGATCGGCCCGCCACAGCCGAAGCGCAGCTACCTCAACGCGGCGGCGATCGTGTCGGCCGCGCTGCAGACCGGCGCGGACGCGATCCATCCGGGCTACGGCTTCCTGTCGGAGAACCCGGAGTTCGCCGAGATCTGCCAGGCGCACGGCCTGGCGCTGATCGGCCCGCCGCCGGAGGTGATCGCCCGGCTCGGCGACAAGGCGTCCGCCCGCGCGTTCGCCATCGAGGCGAGGCTTCCCGTGCTGCCCGGCGGCATGGGGGGCGCCGACGGCACGGATCCGGCCGAGGCCAAGCGCGTCGCGGACGAGGCCGGCTATCCGGTCGTGATCAAGGCGGCGGCGGGCGGCGGCGGCCGGGCGATGACGGTGGTGCGCGAGCCGGGCGAATTCCTGCCCGCGTTCGGGGCGACCCGCCGGGAGGCGATGGCGCTGTTCGGCGATCCGCGCGTGTACGTCGAGAAGTACGTGGACGCGGCGCGGCACATCGAGGTGCAGGTGCTCGCCGATGGGCATGGCAACGTCATTCACCTTGGCGTACGGGACTGCTCGATTCAGCGCCGCAGGCAGAAGCTGATCGAGGAGACGCCGCCGCCGAACCTGCCGGAGAAGGCGATCGAGCGCATCGGCACGCTCGCGGTGCGGGCGGCGCGGGCGGCCGGGTACGTCGGGGCGGGCACGTTCGAGTTCGTGCTCGACGAGGACGGCGGGGTGTTCTTCATCGAGGCGAACTGCCGGTTGCAGGTGGAGCACCCGATCAGCGAGATGGTGACCGGCATCGACCTGGTCCGCGAGCAGTTGCTGATCGCCGCCGGACGGCCGCTCGCGCGCCGCCAGGAGGACGTGGTCCCGTACGGCGTCGCCCTGGAGTGCCGGGTGAACGCCGAGAACCCGTTCCGCGACTTCCTGCCCGCGCCGGGCCTGATCGAGCGGTTCGAGCCGCCGGGCGGGCCGTTCACGCGGGTGGACACGCACGCGGTGCCGAACCTGCGCGTCACCGCCGACTACGACCCGCTGATCGCGAAGGTGGCGGTGTGGGCGCCGACGCGGGAGGAGGTGCTGGCGCGGATGGACCGGGCGCTGGGCGAGTTCACGATCAGCGGGCCGGGGCTGTGCACGAACCTGTCGTTCCTGCGGGACGTGCTGGCGCATCCGCTGTTCCGGCACGCCAAGCACACCACCTCGCTCGTCGATCAGATGATGTCCACGCCGCTGTCCTGACGGCTGTTCTTTTGGGGCTGGTCCTGGGGCTCGTCCTGGGGCTGGGCCTAGGGCTGGTCCTGGGGCTGGTCACTGCGGTGGGTCCGGTGTGGGCTGCGGAATGTTGAGCTCGTCGAGCGCCGCCTGCGCGGTGGCGAGGTCGATCGCCGAGAAGCAGCCGCTGTTGTTGATCACCTGGTAGAGCGAGGTGCGGGCCTTGAGGCGGTGCAGCGCGGTGTCCGGCTTGTAGCGCCGCGCCTCCTCCATGATCTTGGTGCTGTCCTGGCGGATCGCCAGGCACTCGCCGTCGATGTCCCCCGACCGGTCGAGGCTGCCGACGACGATGCCGGCGATGAAGGAGCACAGGGCGATCGCCGCGACGATGAGTCCCAGCAGGATCCGCATCTGCCGAGTGAGCCCAAGCCGCAGCAGGCGGATCATCGCGACCTGAATGCTCTCCTGTCCGTGGCGCATACCAGTGTGACGCGAGTGGTGATCTTCAGGTTGACGCCGCATGTGACGTAGGACACGGATCGGGGACACGGATCGGGGACACGGATCGGGGACACGGATCGGGGACACGGATCGCGGTCCCGGCCCCGCGCCACCCGGCGGGCCGACCCGATACCTTTTCCTGAAAGAACAACCGAATCGTCAAATCCCGTCTTACGGCAGGTTTGCGGTGAATCGTCATGCCCATGCCGCCTGACCATGGAAAATCATGGATCGGTGATTCTGCTACTACGGTACGTTCACCAATGACTTTCCCAACTGGATTTTTCGGACAACGGAGGTAAAGAACTCTCGGATGCCCTAAGCTTCCCGCAGAGCATTCTTACGGGGCACCCCTTTTTAAGGAAGGCAACACGATGGCACAGAAGACCGTCGTTACCCTCACGGACGACCTCGACGGCGAACTCGCCGACGAGACGGTCAAATTCGGGCTTGACGGCGTCTACTACGAGATCGACCTGCGGGAGAGCAACGCCAAGAAGCTGCGTCAGTTGTTGCAGCCGTATCAGTCCGCGGCGCGCAGGGCCACCGCCCCCGCCACCGCGACCCGCGGCAAGGGCGGCCGCGGCCGTACCTCGGGCGGCGGCGACCGCGAGCGCTCGGCCGAGATCCGGGCCTGGGCGAAGAAACACGGCCTTCCGGTGAGCGAGCGAGGGCGAATCTCCGCGATCCTCGCCGCCGCCTTTGAGGCGAACGACCCGAGCCGGGTCAAGAGCGCCGGCTCGGGTTCGCGGGCGTAGATGAGATGACGCCTGGTTTGTGAAATTAGTCCGCTCAGCTCCAGGCCGGTTCAGCGGTACGGGTGTCGTAGCCCACCTGGAGCGCCGAAGCTTCCGGCGTCTACCAGGCCACGGGCAGCGATTCGAGCCCGTAGACAATTGACAGTTTCCGGAACGGGACTTCCTCCCACGGCACGTCGAGACGCAGCGTGGGGAAGCGGCGCACCAGCGCGGGGAAGGCGATGCGCATTTCCAGCCGGGCGAGGGGCGCGCCCACGCAGTGGTGAATGCCGTGCCCGAAGGCCATGTGCGGGGGCATGTCGCGGGCGGGGGCCACGCAGTCCAGGTCCGGGTCGCCCTCGCCGCGCAGCGCGGGGTCGCGGTTGGCGCCGATCAGCGAGCACAGCACCATCTCGCCCTTCTTGATCTGCTGACCGGCGAATTCGAGGTCCTCGCGGGCGAAGCGGGGGAAGGCGACCTGCACCACGGTCATGTAGCGCAGCAGCTCCTCGATCAGCCCGGGGACGATCTCGTCGCCGTCGCGCACCTGGGCGAAGTAGTCGGGGTTGCGCAGCAGCCACAGCGTGCCGAGCCCGAGCATGCTCGTGGTGGTGTCGTGGCCGCCGGTGAGCAGGCCGTCGGCGAGGCTCGCCAGCTCGCGGTCGCTCAGGTCGTCGCCGTGCTCGCGCAGCAGCATGCCGAGCAGCCCGTCGCCGGGGTTGCGGCGCTCGCGGGCCACCAGGTCGGTGAGGTAGGCCATCGACTCGTTCACCGCCGCGAGCGACGCCTCCGGCCCGGCCGAGAAGTCGAACCGGTCCTTGGCGAGCCGCTCGAACCTGGCCTGCTCCTCGTAGGGCACGCCGAGCAGCTCGCACACCACCAGCGACGGGATCGGCAGCGAGAACGCCTTGACGAAGTCGACCGGCGGGCCCTGCTTCTCCATGGCGTCGAGGCGGCCGTTCACGATCGCCTCGATGCGGGGCTCCAACCTGCGCAGCCGCCGTACGGTGAACTCCGGGGTGAGCAGCTTGCGCAGCCGGGTGTGCTCCGGCGGGTCGCGGAAGCCGAGCCCGCCCGGGTCCTCCTGCTGGGAGCCCATGCCCGTGACGTTGCCGAAGTCGTTGCTGAACCGCTCGGAGTCGCCGAGCACGGCCCGCACGTCCTCGTAGCGGGTGACGAACCACACCGTGCCACCGCCCGGAATGGTCAGGGGGTAGACGGCCTTCTCGGCTCGGATCTGCCCCAGCTCGGGCACGGGGTCGAACGCCTCGCGCATGAACTGGATGAGCGGGAACTCGGTTTCAGACATCAATCATCCTCATCGTCCTGCGGCCGAATAGGAGCATATGGTGCATAAACGCCGAACCACCACTTGACCAGCCTCCCAAAAACCTGTTGCGGACGCGATGTGACGTGACCCACCATGGGCGGCATGATCCGGCATGCACACCTCGTCACGCCCGCCGTCGCGGGCGCGATCGCGCGTGCCGCACTGACCGGTGCACTCCTGGCAGCCCTGGCTGACCTGGCTGACCTGGCGGCCCCGACGGCCCTGGCGGCATCGCCGCTCGACGGCGCGGAGCGCTGACCCTTCCCCGGACGTCCCGAGTGACCCGACGGGGGAGGGTTGTCCAACGCTCGGGTCACCACCTTCTGGGTCAACACCATCTCGAGGACCGGTCATGGCCAAGCAGGCCTACGTACGCGACAAGCCACATCTCAACATAGGGACCATGGGTCACGTCGACCACGGGAAGACAACCCTCACCGCCGCGATCACCAAAGTGCTCAGCGGGCACGGCGGTGCCCGTTACGTCCCCTTCGAGCGGATCGACCGTGCGCCGGAGGAGGCGGCCCGGGGCATCACGATCAACATCTCGCACGTGGAGTACGAGACCGCGAGCCGCCACTACGCGCACGTGGACATGCCCGGTCACGCCGACTACGTGAAGAACATGATCACGGGTGCGGCGCAGCTCGACGGCGCGATCCTCGTCGTCTCCGCGCAGGACGGCATCATGCCGCAGACGCGCGAGCACGTGCTGCTCGCCCGCCGGGTCGGCGTCGGGCACGTGGTCGTCGCGCTCAACAAGGCCGACGGGGCCGACCCGGAGCTCATCGACCTGGTCGAGCTGGAGCTGCGCGAGCTGCTCGCCGAGCACGGCTACCCGGACGCGCCCATCGTGCGGGTCTCCGGGCTGCGCGCGCTGGAGGGCGACCCGGTGTGGGTCTCCGCGATCGACGACCTGCTCCAGGCGGTCGACGACCACATCCCGCTCCCGGTCCGCTACACCGACGCGCCGTTCCTGCTCCCGGTGGAGAACGTGCTCACGGTCACCGGCCGGGGCACCGTGGTCACCGGGGCGATCGAGCGCGGCCGCATCCGCGTCGGTGAGAGCGTCGCCGCCGTGGGCCTCGGCGAGGGCTTCACCGCCGTCGTCACCGGCGTCGAGACCTTCGGCAAGACCATGGAGTACGGCGAGGCCGGCGACAACGCCGCCCTCCTGCTCCGCGGCGTCCGCCGTGACCAGGTACGGCGCGGCCAGGTGCTCGCGGCCCCCGGCAGCATCACCGCCCACACCCGGTTCACCGCCGAGATCTACCTGCTCACCGAGGCCGAGGGCGGCCGCCGCACCGCCATCGCCTCCGGCTACCGCCCGCAGTTCTACCTGCGCACCGCGGACGTCCCCGGCGAACTGCACCTCGGCGGCGACGACCTCGCCCTCCCCGGCGACACCGTCACCGTCACGGTCGCCCTCGGCAAGCCGATCGCCCTGGAACCGGGCCTCGGCTTCGCCATCCGCGAGGGCCGCCGCACCGTCGGCGGCGGCACCGTCACCACGGTGCTCGACTAGCCCGACCGACCGGCTCCACCGATGCCGGGCCGACGCCCAGCAGCGAACGGCCCGGCACACCGGAGACACCGCCAAGCCGACGGGCGAGCAAACTCCTTGAGGGCCGCCGCACCGTCGGCGGCGGCACCGTCACCACGGTGCTCGACTAGCCCAAACGACCGGTCCCACCGATGCCGGGCCGACGCCCAGCAGCGAACGACCCGGCACACCGAAGACACCGCCAAGCCGACGGACAAGCAAACTCCTCTGCTCGCTGGCCGCCTTTTCGAGCGCCGGGTCGGCGCGCAGATGCACGGCGCGGCCCGGCGCTCATGCACGATGCCCAGGCCGACAACACGGACACCCCGGCCACTGATGGCGGGGCCGGGGTGTGCTCCGTAAGTGCCTAACCGACCCCTGCGGCAGTGCGGGCCTCAGACCCCACCGGCCAGCGGCGCAGGACGACGGCGGCGGGGATGGCGAGCAGGGCCCAGCCGACCAGGCCGGTGATGCCAGCGAGGAACAGGTTGGGCGGGGCGGCGGCGTCGCCGATGATCAGGGGAAGGCCGCCCCAGGCGTTGAGGGTGGCGTGGCCGAAGACGGCGGGCCAAGCGCTGCCTGCGTACAGGCGGGTCCAGCCGAGCACGACGCCGAAAATGACGCAGAACCCGACGAAGGCGAGGGCCGCCCAGGGGCCGAGTTCGGCGTAGTTGTAGCCGAGCAGGGTGAGCGGGGCGTGCCAGGCGCCCCAGATGACGCCGGACAGCAGGAGCGCGCGGGCGGTGCCGAGGCGCGTCAGGTGGGGCAGGAGCCAGCCGCGCCAGCCCCATTCCTCGCCGAGGGCCGGGATCGCGTTGAGCAGCGGCGCGATCAGCAGGGCGGTTCCGATCTGGACGGCGGCGAGGATGGCGGGGTCGGCGGGCAGTGTCGCGCCGGGAGTGGATCGCTCCAATGTCTGACGGAAGAGGCTGAGCCCGGCGATGTCGAGGGTGAGGAGCCCGAGCGCGGCGCTCACGGCGATGGCGAGGACGGCCAGCAGCGGGATGCCGAGCCAGGCCGCCGCGACCAGCGCGAACGTTCGCTTCTTCGACTCGCCCAACCCGAGGCCGGTTTGAGCGGCCCACTTGCGCAGCGGGACATCGCGGTGGTTCAGCAGCCACACCGCGAGTACGCCGAGCGAGGGGGTGGCCATCATCGCGGTGCCGACGAGGTAGACGAGCGGGGAGGACAGCCCGCCGCCCAGCCAGACCGGCACAGCGGCCAACCAGGACAGGCCGAATGCGACGACGAGGAAAACGGGGAGATCTTTTCGGGAGGACGGTGCGGCGGACATGGGTCTAGCTCCGATCGGATGCGCGTTCGTTGATCAGGCTGTTGAGCAGGCTGAGGTCTCTACGGTCGGCGAGACTCAGGCGGACGCGGCCGCCAGCGTGTTCGCGAGGTCGCGGCGCAGGAACTCGGCGGTGTGTGAGTTCGGGGCGTCGAGGAGGTCGGCGGGGGTGCCTTCGAAGATGACGCGTCCGCCGTCGGTGCCGCCCTCGGGGCCTAGGTCGATGATCCAGTCCGCGTTCTTGATGACGTCGAGGTTGTGCTCGATGACGACGACGGAGTTGCCCTGGTCCACCAGGCGGTCGATGACCGCGAGCAGGTGTGAGACGTCCGACATGTGCAGGCCGGTGGTCGGCTCGTCCATGACGTACACGCTGCCCTTCTTGTGCAGTTCGGTGGCGAGCTTGACGCGCTGGCACTCGCCGCCGGAGAGCGTGGACAGCGGCTGGCCGAGCCGCAGGTAGTCGAGGCCGACGTCGTTGACGGCGCGCAGCACGTCGCGGATCTTCTTCTCGGTGAAGAACTCGACGGCCTCGGCGGCGGTCATCTCCAGCACGTCGCTGATCGACTTGCCGCGCAGCCCGTACGCGAGCACCTCCTCTTTAAAGCGGCGCCCGCCGCAGGTCTCGCAGGTGGACTTGACGCCCTCCATGAACGCGAGGTCGGTGTAGATGAGCCCGAGTCCCTGGCAGTCGGGGCAGGCGCCGGTCGAGTTGGCGCTGAACAGCGACGGGCTGACGCCGTTGGCCTTGGCGAACAGCCTGCGGATCGGGTCGAGGATGCCGGTGTATGTGGTCAGGTTGGAGCGGCGGTTGGCGGCGACGGCGCTCTGGTCGATGGCGATCGCGTCGGGGTGCTCGCGCAGGAAGACCTCGTTGATGAGGCTGCTCTTGCCCGACCCGGCCACGCCGGTCACAACGGTGAGCACGCCCACCGGGATGTCGACGGTGACGTTCTTCAGGTTGTGCAGCGTGGCGTCGCGGACCGTCATCACGCCGGTCGGTTGCCGGTAGGCGGTCTTCATCGGCAGCGCGTGCCGCATGAACCGGCCCGTCAGCGTGTCGGCCTCGCACAGCGCCGCCACGTCGCCGGCGAAGACGATCTCGCCGCCGTGGGTGCCGGCCTTCGGGCCGACGTCGATCACGTGGTCGGCGATCTCGATGACGTCCCGGTCGTGCTCGACGACGAGCACGGTGTTGCCCTTGTCGCGCAGCTTGACCAGCAGCTTCTTGAGTCGCTGCACGTCGCGCGGGTGCAGGCCGACGCTCGGCTCGTCGAAGATGTACGTCATGTCCACCAGGCTGCTGGCGAGGTGCCGCACCATCTTGACCCGCTGCGACTCGCCGCCCGACAGCGTGGTCATCGGCCGGTCCAGGGTGATGTAGCCGAGCCCGATCGTGATCAGGTCGCTCAGCCGGTCGATGAGGCTCTCCAGCACCGGCCCGGCCTGCGGCGCGTCCACGCCGCGCAGTACCTCCACCAGCTCGGTCGCCTCAAGCGCCGACATCTCGGCGATGTTGCGGCCGTCGATCCTGCAGCTCAGCGTCGTGGCGTTCAGTCGCGCCCCCGCGCACTCCGGACAGACCTCCGAGTGGGTGAACCGCTCGAAGACCTCCCGGCTGCGGTCGGACATCGCGGCGGCGTCCTTGGCGAGGTAGAGCCGGGTGAACTTCTCGACGATGCCCTCATAGCCGGTGTTGATCGTGCCGCCCTGCCATTCGAGCGGAACCTTGGACCCCGAGCCGTGCAGCAGCACCCGCCATTCGGCCTCGCTGTAGTCGGCCAGCGGCTTGTCGTTGTCGAACAGCCCCGAGGCGATGTAGATCTGCCAGTACCAGGAGCCCACCTTGAAGTCGGGGTGCAGCAGCGCCCCCTCGTTCAGGGACTTGGACCGGTCGAGGAACGCGTCCAGGTCGAGGGCCGTGATCCGCCCGATACCGTCGCAGCGCGGGCACATCCCCTGCGGGTCGTTGAAGGAGAAGCAGTTCGCATACCCCACGTACGGCTCGCCCGCCCGGGAGAACAGCAGCCGCAGCAACGGCGCGATGTCGGTGATCGTGCCCACCGTGGACCGTGAGTTGCCCCCGATCCGCTTCTGGTCCACCACGATCGCCGCCGAGATGTTCTCGATCGTGTCCAGATCCGGGTGCCCGTAGCTGGGCAGGAAGTTGCGCGCGAACGCGGTGAAGGTCTCGTTGAGCTGCCGCTGCGCCTCGGCGGCGATGGTGTCGAACACGATCGACGACTTGCCGGACCCCGACACGCCGGTGAAGACGGTGATCTTGCGTTTGGGGATGGTCAGCGAGACGTTCTTCAGATTGTTTTCACGGGCGCCGGTGATCTTGATGAACTCGGTCATGACTCCCCTGTAACTCTATACGTTGTAGAGAGTACATTATCGTGCCTAGATGACAGAACCTGACTTCTTGTCCGACCCGGCGGTCGCTGAAAACTCATCGTTTTATGGGGTGGCGCCGGAAGCACCCTTCTCCGACGGGGAGCACGCTTCGGCCGCAGGCGGGGGCGTGCCGATCCGGAGGTGTCGCTGTGCTGTTCAGTTCTGAGACGCATCCGCTCGTGGGACGCGACGAGGAGCCGACGCGCGCCCTGCTCCTGTACGGTGGCCAGGACCGCGGCCGAGCCCGGCACTTGGGTACTGTCCGCGTCCGGCGTCGGCTACTCCGGCCTCAACCAGCCGCCTTCATTCGCTGCGCGTTCCGCGCGGCCTCCGGTGGACGTACGCCGACGAGGTCAACAAGGCCCTGCCGTGGCCCGGTGCCCGTCAGCCGGATTCCAGGGTGCCGTCGAGGAGGCCGTCGAAGCCCAGGCGTACCAGGTCGTCGCCGACGGCGCGCAGGCGCCGGAGCTCGTTCTCGAAGTCGAGGAGGCGACGGAACGCCTCGCCGTACACGCGTTGCTCCTCGATGGGGAGGCGCGGGAGCTGGGCGCGGCGGGGGTCCACGCGGGCGGAGGAGCCGAGGCGGATGCTGGACTCGCCGGTCACGCGGAGGCAGCCGGCGAGGAAGTAGGGGTCGAGGCGCTCGGCGTCGAGGCGGAACAGCAGAAGCTGCGGGCCGAGGGCCGCGCCGCCCTCGCGGATCACGCGGGGGACGGTGTCGCTGCGGGCGATCATGGGGGCGACGACGTCGCCGGGCTCGACGGTGATCAGGCCCTCCTCGTCCTCGGCGCGTCCGGTCGGGGCGCGGTCGAAGAACAGGTCCTTGGTGGTGAGGACGGGGTGTGGGCCGCGTTCGACGTTCAGCTTGATCGGGCCTTGGAGGATGGTGACGACACCGGCCCTGGCCAGTTCGCCGACGTTGGTCATCGGCAGGTCGCGCCGCCGGGTCAGGGGGATCAGCTCGGGTACGCTCAGCTTGGCCAGCGCGGCGACGGCCTCTTCGCGGACCCGGGGGAAGGCCGACGGCTCGGACTGGGGCTGGGGCGGCACGCGGTGCGTGGGCGAGAGGGCGACCTCCTCGTCGAGCAGGTCGATGATCCGCATCGTGCGGGCGGCCGAGGGGAGATCGGTCTGGTCGTTGTACGCCCGCCAGGCCGCCTCGGCGAGGGCGAGGTCCTCTCCCGCGTTGATCATGAGCAGGTCGGAGGGCGGGCTGTCGCCGGGTATCGGACGGCGTAGCACCCACAGGTCCGGAGCACCGCTCGACGCGGGCGCGGCCCCCACCGAGAGGGTCACGATCGCCCGCAGCGCGCCCGCGCGCAGCAGGTTGCCGCGGATGCGCCGGCCCGGCCGCCTGCTGGAGGCCACGCCCGGCATCATGACGACGGCCAGGCCGCCGGGGCGTACATGGGAGAGGCAGTGCTGGACCCAGGCGAGCTCGGACTCGCCCCGGGGAGGCAGGCCGTACTCCCAGCGGGGGTCGTTGGCGAGCTCCTCGTAGCCCCAGCCTCGGTCGTTGAACGGCGGGTTGCACACGACCGCGTCGACGCGCTCGCCCGCGAAGGCGTCGGCGCGCAGCGAGTCGCCGCTGCGGATGACGGCGTTCATGCCCCGCAGCAGCAGGCGGATGGCGGTGAGGCGGGAAGCGCTTACGCTGATGTCCTGGCCGATCGCCCGGGTGGCGCCGGAGGCGAGCAGCAGCGTGCCGATGCCGCACGATGGGTCGAGCACCGTCCCGCCCGCCGTGGCCGCGAGCGCGGCCATGAGCGCGGCCACATCGTCCGGGGTGGCGAGCAGACGCCGGGAGTGCGCGTCCACGTAGCGTTCGCAGATGCCGTCGAAGGCGTCCACCGGCCCGAGGTCCCGGCACAGGTCCGCGATGGCGCGGACCTGCGAGGCGTCCACCCGCACCTCGCGCGGCGACTCGCCGGGCAGTTCCGTGACGACCTCGGCCATGGCGGACGGAAGCCGGATGAGCATCTCCTCGTCCGGGAGCCGGGCGAGCTTGCGCCAGCCGGCCTCGTCCCGCATCAGGTAGAGCAGAAACTGGCCGGTGTTGCCGACCGCCTCGCCCAGCCGCAGATCGTCGCCCGTGCTGCGCAGCCCCTGCCACACCCGCTCAAGCGGGGACACCTCGACATATCGGTCGTGGCGGCGCAGCCACTGCTCGACCTCGGCGAGGGAGAACGCGGGGCTGGTCGCGGTGCCGCCGATCGGCTTGGGAAAGTCGTCGAACCGCTTACGCCAGTTGCTCACCGCCGCCCGGCCGACATCCGCGATTCGGGCGATGTCCGCGGCATTGACCATGACATCGTCTCGCATCAATGTCCTTCCTCCGGGTGCCACCAGCAGCCGCGCCGCCGGACGTATTCCGCCCGCGAACGCATGGACCGATTGGACGCCCGTGTCGTCCCCGCAGTCCACCTACTATCCGATGAGCGACCCCGTGAACCACCACGTGAGCCAGCTACCGGCGCCAACCCCCTCGCCCGACGACGGGCCGCGCCTGGCACCCTCGCACCGCCGTACCGGCGGGGCCACCGCATGACCGTCATCCCGATCATCTTAAATCGTCCCGCATGCACGGCTCACCCACAACGTGCACAACCACTGGCGTGGACTGCGGCGGCCGGTCTGCTCGCGTACGGCGACACGCCTGCCTCTGTTACGCGATGACGTGTGCGGCCTCAACGCCGCGGATGAACGTCCTCCGCTCGTCGCCGGCGAAGACGAGCACAGGCCCTGCGGGGTTCTTGCTGTGACGCACGACCACGGGGTCCGACCCGCCGCCCGTCACCTCCACGCATGCTCCACCCTCATGGGAGGAATGGCTGGACTTGAAACAGGTTTCGATAGGTCAGCGATTGTTCGCTCTTGATGGCCGTTATCAAGCTGTCAGATCCATTCATCCAGCCTTTACTTGATGAGACAGTGCGACTGGTGTTCCGGTCGTCGATGGTGATCGTCCGGGCGTTGGTGCGCTCGCGGCGAGGCTCCGCGGTGGCGAGCAGCAGGCCGGACAACGGGTCGGGGCTCATGTCGTCCCCTTTTGCTTCCGGGCGTCGCGTGTGGCCTTCGTGAGGACCGGTTCGGGGGCAAGGGCGCCGTTGGACCGGGGAACCAGGGCGCCGAGCATGCGGAGGACCTCGATCACGTCGGTGCTGGTCGCGTAGCCGAGGTGCCGGAGGGAGTCGGCGCGCAGTGGGTCGTGGCCGTCCTCGGCCGCCATGGCGAGGTAGTCGGCGAGGTCCTCGGGGCGCTCCGGGCCGAGGTCGATGAGGAGATCCCACGCGGTGGAGAGGGCGGGGTCCGCGCGTACGCCGGTCGCCTGGACGAAGGCGTCGGCGTTCGCCTCGAGCCAGTCGCGGCAGGCGTCGAAGCTTTGCTCGCGGACGGGCTTGGAGTTCTCCAGCACCTTGCTGATGAGGAAGGGCCAGCCGCCGGTGCAGGCCAGCAGTTCGGCCTGCCAGGCCTCATCCAGGAAGTCGAGGTCGGGGTCGTTCATCCACTGGCGTACGTCGAGCGCCTCGTACCGTCGCAGTTCCAGCGGGGAGACGGCACGGCCGACCTCCGCAGAACCCGTTGAGACCGCCGTCCACAGCGAGGCGAGCTCGGGCGGGGCGATCATCACCACGGCGACGCTGCCCGCGTGCCGTGCGGCGACCGCCTCGACCGCCTCCTTGAGCTTGGCGAGCGCCTGCCGGCGGCCGCGGTCGCGCAGGTTGACCACGACGATGCCGTGGTCGCCGGAGTCGCGGGCCCTCCTGATCGCGCCGTCGAAGGTGTACTTGGTGGCGCGCAGCACGTGGGCCATGCCCTGCCGTGCCGCCTCCTCCTCAAGCGCGGCCTCCACCCGCTCGATGTGCAGCGCCGGGGAGCCGGTGATGAGATGGACGATGTTGCGGGGGCCGAGCAGCCAGCCGGCCTGGCCGGCGGTGAGCGGTGAGCGGTCCGGGCCGCCCTTGTAGGCGGCGCGGTAGAAGTGCGCGTCGAAGGAGTCGGGGAGGTCGAACTCCTCGGCGTTCTCCAGCACCGCGCCGATCTCGTCTTCGCCGCCGAGCAGGGTGAGCACGTGGGGGGTGCGCAGGCGGTAGCGGTCCTCGTCGGAGGCGAGCACGCCGAGGTTGACGCACTCCTCCAGCAGGCCGCGGAAACCGTCGGTGGTGCACTTCTCGAAGCCGGTCGGCCACCAGTAGAGACACTGGCCGCGCAGCTCGGCGACGGTGAGGGTCGTGTCGACGCCGTTCGTCAACGCGTTGAACGCCACCGTGTAGGCGATGACCTTGTACCGCTTGTCCAGGTTGAGGGTCCATTCGAAGCGGTCGCGGAAGCCGGCGGCGAGCGTCTTGTCCCGCCAGACCGCGGCCACGTCCTCCCGGGTGATCTCGTACGGCAGGCCCTGGCTCTGCACCGGCACCCGGCGCAGCCGCTTGAGCAGCGCGTCGGCGAACAGCTGGATCAGCGCGGGGGCGTTGTTCGCCTCGGCGATCACCCGCGCGGCCAGCGTGGGCGGGAAGCGGAAGCCCAGCGCGCCGAGCGGGCGGGTGAGCAGGTCGAAGGCGTCCTGCGGGTCGAGCGGGCCCACCGGGATCGGCGTGCCGAGTTGCGGCAGCGGCTGGTTGGACAGGCTGTGGAAGCGCTCGGTCTGGTGCAGCCCGGCGAACACCACCTTGACACGGTTCTCGGTGACCTGCATGAGGTCGCGCAGCGCCTGCACGTTGACGAAGTTCGCGTTCGCCGCGTCCTGGGTGAGGAAGGCGTCGGCCTCGTCGAGCAGGATCAGCAACTGGCGGTCCGGGTCCTCGTCGATCCAGTGCTTCACCGCCTGGCAGATGCGGGTGCGGTCCTTGAGGGAGGCGTCCGACACCGGCAGCACGCCCTCCTTCGCCAGCAGGGTGGCGAGCCTGGTCCACAGCGTGTGCTCCAGGGACACCTTGCCGATCTCCTGGATCGTGTCCATGATCACTACGCGGCCCGGGTCGTTCTTGCGGATGTCCCGCTCGGCCTTGCGCAGCAGGGCGGACTTGCCGAGTTGGCGTCCGCCGTACACGATCGACGAACCCGACCTGCCGGTGACCTGTTCGAGCTGCGCCGTCCGTCCGTAGAACATCTCGACCGGGACGTCGCCGGTCGGCGCGTACGGGTTGGGGGCGCTGAAGGGGGCGAGCAGGCTCACCGTGGCCGCCCAGCTCGCCTCCGGCAGGCAGGCCAGGTAACTGATCGCCGCGTCGTCGACGACGAGGGCCGGGGGGCGGGGGCGGCGGCGGGCGGTCGCGGCGAGTTGCTCGCGCTGTGCCGGGGAGAGCACGCCGAAGTAGAACACCAGGACGCTGCGGTCCTCGGGTTCGTCGCGCAGCCAGTCGGTCAGTTGCTGGGGGCCCGGCTGCTTCCACACCAGCAGCAGCCGCAGGCTGTCGCCGGACGGGCTCATCCGGGACCCGAACTCGGGCAGCGGGGCGTCGCGCGGCGGCACGTCGGACAGCTTCGTCCACATCCGGTTCTCCGCGGCCGTGATCGTCTCCGGCCGACCCTCAAGACCGATGATCCGCAGCACGGCCTCGATGCGTGATCGCAGGATTTCCCGGCTCCTCGGGTCCTCGGACATGGCCCGCCACTGCCGCAGCCCTTTCGCGGAGTTCTCGCGGCAGCTGCGCTGCAGGGCGTGGTGGTCGATGCCCGCCTGGCGCAACGTGTCGCGGAGCATGGGGTCGGCCACCTCGGCGTCCTCGCGGATCGCCTCCAACAGGACGGTGATCCAGCCGTCGCCCTCCTGCCTGCGGCCCCGGCGTCCGGCCATGCTCGCGGCGGCGTCCGCGAACGCCCGGGGGAAGGCGGGGAAGAAGCAGCGCAGGTGGTCGATCTTCTCGGTGTACGCGGGGGGCTGTTTGCCCGCCTCGGCCTGGGCCAGGCATTCGCGGGCCGTGGTGAGATCGCCGCTGGCGAGATATTTCCTGATCGCCGCCTCGGCCTGCCGTACGTCCGGGTTCGCCGCGGCCTTCCGGGACAGCCGCTCCTCCTCGGCGGCGATCTGGGCGGCGCGGATCCGGGCCGCCTCGGTCTCCACGTCGTCCAGTTCCCTGCGGATGCGGCCGAAGTCGCTGCGGTCGGGGTGGGCGAGGGCCTGCAGCCGGACCTCGAAACGGGTGGCGTCGGTCTCGGGGAGCACGCCGTCCCTGCGCCACTCGGCGAGGCGGTCGCGGACATGCTCGACGCGCTGGTCGCGGCCGTGGCTCGCGGCCGTCACCAGCCGGTCCCGCTCCTGCCGGAGCTCCGCGGCGAGATCGGGGTCGGTGTCCGTGATGACCTTGATGATGGCGTCGGTGCCCTCGTGGTCGTCCCGGGCCGCGCGGCCGTCGAACGCGGCCCGCCAGTCCGCGTCGGTCATGGCGGCGATCTCGACGAGCACCTGCGGCGCGGGGCGCTCGAGCGCTTCCAGGGTCTCCGCGTCGACGGGTACCTCGGGCGCGAGCAGCAGATCCTGGTTGAGGACGACGGGGGCGTCGGGCTCGTGTTCGCCGAGCGGCTCGCCGTCGAGCAGACGCGCCGTGGCGTCGAGCAGTTTGAGGGCGGCCTCGACGGCGCCCGGGTCACGGCCGCCGGTCAGCGCGGTCATCTCCGCCGAGAGCACGGGACGGTTGGCGGCCAGGGTCTGCCGGAGTTCGGCCAGCCCGCGGGTCAGCCATTCGCCGGAGCCGTCGGGATCGCGTGCCTGGACCTCGCGGACGGCCGCCGCCCAGGTGGCGACGTGGGTCACGGCCTCGTCGATCAGTTCGGCCAGCTTCACCCGCGGCCCTGCGATGATCTTCTTGTTGCTTGCGCCGGAGACGCTCCGGTATTCGGCGTCGATGAGACGGTCGACGACCGCGCCGCCGCGTAGTTCGTCGAGTTCCTGAACCACTTCGTGGAGGCGGGCGACGTCGTCGTTCGCCGCGACGCCGAGCAGTCGTCCGATGCGTCCCTCGGGGCGGATGAGGCTCTTCCACACGTCGGTCGCGCGAGCGAACTTGATCTTCCGGCGGGGCAGCTCGTCCAGCAGGCGGGCGCACACGGTCACCGCGCGATCATGGTCGTCCTCCGCTTCGACCACGCCTCGGATTTGGTTGGAGTAGGTCGGGATCAGATAGACCCCGCTCTTCAGGGCGCGGCCGAACACCGTGCCGCACTCGTGCAACGCCGGATAGGACGAGGACTGCGGGGTGAGCTCGTCCAGCAGTCGGGCGGCCTCCACGGTGGGCTGGATCAGGCCCGCCCGGATCGCGGCGCTCCAGGCGAGCAACCTGCCGCCCGGGTCGTCGGACAGGTCGTCCGGGCGGATTCGGCGGGCGATGTCCACGAAGGCCGCCGACAGACGTCCCGTGAATCTGGTGGTCCGGTCGGCGAGCGCGGCGCATCGCCGGGCGGCGAATTCGCCGTCGGGACGTCCTGCGGCGCGGCGCAGCCATGCGGCGAGGCCGAGCCGGTGCGTGCGGAGCGCCTCCGTCTCCGCTTCGCCGTACTGCCAGCCCGAGGCGTGGCTTTCGGGGGTGGGCGGGTTCGCCTCGGACGTCGGTTTCGTGCCGTCCGCGGCCTCGACGGTGGGGGCGGACGCGTCCGCGGGGGTCGCGCCGTTGCCGTCGGGCTTCGCGGCGGGCTTTCTCGCCGGAGGTGCGAAGCGGGCGGCCAGCTCGGCGTCGAGCGCGGGGATGTAGGGTGCCGGGTCGCCTTCGTGATCCGTGTCCGCAGCGGGGGGCGGCGGCGTTTGGGGGCCGAGGGTGCTGGGTGGACCTCCTCCCCCGTCGTCCTCACCCGCCGGTCCCTCTTCATCCGGATACGTGTGTCGGGCCGGTCCGTCTTCGCCGGTGTGGTCCTCGGGCTCTTGTTCCGTTTCCGTGTCCTGGCCGTTCTTTGTTTCGCGGGCGGTTTCGTCCTCGCGGTTCGCCTCCGGCTCATTGCCCGCCGAGGGCTCGTCGTGGCTTCCCTGAACGGGCGGATCGCCCTGCGGCAGGGGCTCCAGGCGGAGGTGGCCCCTGGTGGCGGCCCGAATCACCTTGTGCCAGCGGGGCGGCATCTCCTGGCGAGCGCGGTTCTCCAGGTCGTCCGCTTCGCCGCTGTAGAGGGCCCCCTGTTCGTCGGCGGACAACTCGATCAGAGCGGCGAGCGCCTCGAGACCGTTGGAGGTGCCCTTCGACGCCTCTTCGCGGATCTCCATGATCTCGGTTTCCAGCACCTGGGGGCCTGTCAGGTGGACGAGGGCGGCGACGCGGGCCGCCCGATCGCGCGCGGTGGCGATCTCGTTCGCGACCTGCTCCAGATCGAGCAGCGTGGCGGGCTCGTCTTCGGCGCCGACGCCGGCGCCGGCCGCTTCGGCGACGAGGTGGGCGGCGAGCCTGTCGAAGTCCTGGACCGCGTCCGCGATCGCCCGGATGTCGTCGTCCTGCGGCCGAGCACCCTCGACGAGCGCCTGGCGCGCGCGATCGGCGGCGTGGGCGGCGTTCGCGAAACCCTGGTGCAGACGGTCCATCAGCTGACGGGTGTCGGTGATCGGGAGGGTGACGGGGGCGGTGGCGTCCTCGGGCACGGGGGTGCGCTCCTTCGGGCAGCATTCGCAGGTGTGCAGGTTGACGAGCACGTCTCGCAGAGCCTGCAGGCCGATGGGGTTCTCCGGCAGTACGGGCGCGGTCGCCCGCAGTTTCCCCCACAGGCCGCGCGCCGTTTCCGCGGTCGTGTCGTCGAGCGCGTCCGGCGTGCCGGCGAGCAGGCCGAGGGCCGCGGGGGCCAGCGGCGTGCCGTACCGTGCCGCGCCGGCGAGGGCGAGCGTGCCGAGGCTGAGGGGGAGCGCAACCGCGAAGTACAGGCCGGTCGCGATGCGGCCGTTCTCGCGGAGGAACGCCTCGGCCGTGTCCGTCTGGAGAAGGCGGGCGCATTCCTCGGGCGAAGGTCCCTCGCCGGGGCTCAGGCAGTAGATGGTGGGGGAGGTCAGCAATTCGATGAGCAGGGAGCGCGTCTTCGCTCCCGGACCGCGCAGCATCGAGGTGAGGTTCGCGGCCACGGAGGGGGTCATCGCCTTCTGCCTGCGCAGGCCCAGCATGTGGAAGATCACGCGCTGCACGTTGGCGGGGTAGCCGCTCACCGCCGCCCGCAGTTCTTCGGGCTCCACTCGGGCGACCGCGCCTCGGAGGACCCGCTCCAGCTCCTCCTCGGGGAGTTCCGTGAGCGGGGACGGAACCGAGGGAGGGGATTCCTCATCCGAATCTGGTGATCGCCCTGGCAACGAGGGCACCTCCGTTGTCGTCGGCATCCAGCCCGAGAGATCCGGCCAGGTCCAGGGTCGTTTTTACGGACTTAGGGGGACCTCGCGGGACAACAATAGCCCTCTCTTTGTCTTGTGAGGGACATTCACGTGCCACATTGCACCAGAATTATCATCGGTTACGCATGGTCATCGGCGGACTGGACGCAGTCGACTACCTCAGAGTACGCAGGCAGGGCATATACCGGAGCTTCTTGGTCTAACGAGGGAGCTATCCGGCAATCGATGTAGTGCGGATCACTACGTCCGATACAGTCGTGAACTGCATATACGGGACTATGGACGGAACGTGATGGGTCGGCTAAACAAGGACAGCACCGCCTGAAAGGATCGATAACCGGCGGACGCGGCCAAGCGCCCTTAGCGCGATCGGACCGATGGGACCGGGAGCCCTGCGGGAAAGGTCCCGCAGGGCGGCATACGTGCGATGCCCGCGAGGCATCGGTCGTCTCCTCAGTAGTCGCGGTATCGGTCTCTGCAGTACTCCACACGCCAACTGCCGTACCGGTAGCATTCCTTGCAGTACCTGCCATACCTGTATCGCCATCGGCATCGTTGCTGGGATGTGTCCGCACTCCTGGGGGTGCCCTTTTCGATCGTCGCGCAGGGGGCGGAGACGACGGCCCCGGCGGGCTGCGCCCCGATCGTGCCGGTGACGAGGAACGCGGGTGCGGCCACCACGGCGGCGGCAAGTGCTCGTTTCAGCATGAATGCTCCATGATTTCGAGTGAAGAAGGTCCCAGAGCGGAGGCTGAGACTCGACGCGGCGCTTGATTGTTGTCCCGAATACGCCATAAAGGCGGCTAGCGCCACATTCCACCCTAGCCAGGTCCGCACCCATGCATTCCCCGGCGGAGGCAAAGCATCTTTTCCGATATGTCGGACTTATCAGTATAGGCAAACCAAAAGGGCGGCGATTTGTCGGTGCGTATCAGGCGAGGGAGCCGCTCTGCAGGCCCGCCCGATCGGGCACGACGCGCGGCAGCTCGCGCAGCCAGCGCCCGAGGTCGGACGGCCACCAGCGGCCCGCCGAGAGATTGCCGAGCGTGGCCGCGACCGCCGATACCGAGGCGGCGGCGGGCACGACGCGGGCGGGGGCGGCCCCGGCCAGTACGCCCAGCCACCAGTGCCGCCGGGTCGGCGACAGATCATCGGGCTCCAGGACGATGTAGTAGTCGGGCAGCACGAGGCGGTCGGCGTTCAGATCGGCGAGGGTGGTCTCGATGGCGACCTCCAGGCCGCCCACCGGCTCCGTGCCGTCGAAGAAGCCGGTCCAGGCGTCGCCGATCGCGGCCAGCGGATCGGCGTCGTGCACCACGTACGTCGAGGCGGCCCGCCCGAGCGCGGCGGTGACCTCGGCCGGGGTGCGGTCGCCGCGCACGAGGGAGCGCACGTTGTGCAGGCTCTCCAGGCCGGGGATGATCTCCGCGGCCCGCTCCCCCGCCACCACGACCACCGTGCTGCTCAGTCGTCGCATGGACGTAAGTCTAAGTAAAGTGCGAACGAGGGAGTGGTACGGGATCTCATGAACGAGCCGCGGCTGGTCATCGAGGGCGTCGTCGACCATCTGCGGTATGTCGGCCCGGATGGGTACACCGTCGCGTGCGTCGCCCCTGTGGACGCCGACGCCGGCGCGGCTTCCGGCGACGCGGAGATGGTGATCGCCGCCGGTGGGGCGCTGATCGGGGTGCAGCCCGGCGAGACCGTGCGCCTGACGGGATCCTGGTCGCGGGGCGGCGAGCACGGCGACCGGTTCGCGGTGGCCGAGTGCGTGTCCATCCTGCCCGCGAGCGTGTACGCGATCCGCCGCTACCTCGGCTCGGGCCTGATTCGCGGCATCGGCGGCAAGCTCGCCGACGCGATCGTGGGGCACTTCGGCGAACAGACGCTGACGGTCATCGACGGCGCGCCCGAGCGGCTCGTCGAGGTGCACAACATCGGGCCGGGCCGGATGCGGATGATCCTCGCGGCCTGGCAGGAGCAGAAGGCCATCCGCGAGGTGATGACCTTCCTTCAGGGGGTACGGCTCTCGCCCGCGCTGGCCGTCCGCATCCACCAGGTCTTCGGCGACGAGGCGTTGCGGATCGTGCGCGAGGAGCCGTACCGGCTCGCGGAGGAGGTGCGCGGGATCGGCTTCCACACCGCCGACCGGATCGCGATGGCGGTGGGCATCCCCGAGCAGAGCCCGCAGCGGATGCGGGCCGGGCTGCTGCACGTGCTGGATCGGGCGAACGCGCGGCTGGGCCACTGCTACCTGCCCGAGAAGTCGCTGATCGCCCAGTCCATGGAGGTGCTGGACGCCGACCCCGAGCCGCTGCGGGCCGGGCTCGACGGGCTGCGCGCCGACGGCAAGGCGGTCGTCGAGCTGCTGCCGGACACCGACGGCGGCACCGACGGCGGCCGGTCCGAGCCCGAGCCGGTCGTGTTCTCCCGCTGGCTGCACGTGGCCGAGTCGTCGGTCGCCGGCGAGCTGATCCGGCTGCATCAGGCCGCCTCCCGCCTGCCCGAGCGCGTACGGCGGGCGGCCGAAGGGGCGAAGGTCGAGGCGCTTCACCCGGACCAGCGGCGGGCGGTCGAGATGGCGTTGCGCGAGACCGTGTCCGTCCTCACCGGCGGGCCGGGGTGCGGCAAGAGCTTCACCGTACGGGTGATCACCGAGGTGGCGCGGGCCGGAGGGGCGCGGGTGGCGCTCGCCGCGCCCACGGGACGCGCCGCGAAACGGCTGGCCGAGCTGACCGGTCTGCCCGCGATGACCGTGCACCGGATGGTGCGGCCCAGGAACGACTCGCCGACCTCGCCACCCGGCGCATCCCCGCGCGGCGCGGCGTCGATCCCGACGACATCCAGGTGCTGTGCCCCGGCCGGCAGAAGGCCGCGGGGGCCGAGGAGCTGAACCGGCTGCTGCAGGAGCGCCGCAATCCGCACCGGCCCGGCGTGCCGGAGTACTGGACCGACGGCCGCGTCTTCCGCCCCGGCGACAAGGTCATGCCGATCCGCAACAACTACGACAAGGGCACCGAAGGGGTCTTCAACGGCGCGTCCGGCACGATCACCCGGCTGGTGCCGGAGGAGCGGCGTCTGGAGATCGCCATGGACGACGGGCAGACGGTCGTCTACGGCTACGACGAGCTCGACGAGATTCTGCACGCCTACGCGATCACCGTGCATCGCTCGCAGGGCAGCGAGTATCCGTACGTGATCATTCCGTTGACGACGGCGGCGGGGTCGCTGGTCTTGCGGCGCAACCTGCTCTACACGGCGATCACGCGGGCGCGGCGGACGGTCGTGCTGGTCGGCCAGGCGCGGGCGCTGGAGATCGCGGTGAGCAATCGGGGCATGCGGCGCAACACGTCCCTGGCCGTCCGCCTCAACCGGATCCTCGCCGCGCCGGAACTGTCGGTGCCGGATGAGAGCCTGGGGTGATGTTCGAGGATCCGCGCGGCGTGCTCGTCCGCGCATGGGAGGAGTCGCAGGCCGAGCGCCGTCACTGGTACGGCGTGGACGGCCGCGGCGGCCGGTGGCTGTTCGAGTCGATCGTGGGCGACGAGGGCGAGCTGTGGGCCGTCAAGCAGATCGAGATCACGCCCGGCGGCGAGGTCCGCCGGTACTGGTGGCGCCACCCGCAGGACGACCACGGCTTCCTCACCGACCAGCCGTTACATCCGCACGACGACGGCCTCGCCGAGCTGCCCGCCGACGCCTTCCACCAGGTGTGGCAGGCCAGCGAGTGCGCCTGCGGCGCGGGCGGGTGAGTCACTCAAGCGACAGCGGGCACACAACCCGATGAAGTGACCCATTCCGGAGGCCCACATGCCTGCACAGCTCAACCACACCATCGTCCACGCCACCGACAAGCGGCGCTCGGCGCGCTTCCTCGCCGACCTGCTCGGCCTGGACGAGCCCCAGCCGTACGGCCCCTTCATGGTGGTGCAGTGCGCCAACGGCGTGTCGCTGGACTTCATGGAGGTCCCCGGCTCGATCCGCCCGCAGCACTACGCGTTCCTCGTGACCGAGAAGGAGTTCGACGACATCTTCGGCCGCATCCGCGAGCTGCGTCTCCCCTACTGGGCCGACCCCGGCAAGCACCGCCCGGGCGAGTACAACACCAACGACGGCGGCCGAGGCGTCTACTGGGAGGACCCCGACGGCCACTTCCTGGAGATCATCACGGTTCCGTACGGCGGCGGCTGACCTTCCCGTCCGCGCCCTCACGCTGGGACGCGGTGGCGGGAAAGGTGGTCGAGGACGGCGTGGTTGGCCTCCCAGCCGTCGGGGAACTTGACCGGGACGTTGAGGTGGACGCCGCCGGTCGAGGGGTGGGCGTCGAGGAGTTCGGGGATGCCGGCGCGGGCGACGACGATGCAGGCGTGACGGTGGCGGGAGGTGAGCACGCACAGGCGGCCGGACTCCAGGTGGAAGGCGGTGGCGTCGCGGCGGCCGGAGAGCGGGTGCAGGACGATCGTGACGTCGTATTCGCGGCCTTGCAGGCGGTTGGCGGTGTCGATGGTGATGCCGTCGGGGGCTCCGGCGGCGGCGCAGGCGGCGCGGAGGGCGGCGACCTGGTCCTTGTGGGCGCAGCCGATCGCGATGCGGTCGGGGCCGACCGGGTGGGAGCCGTGCTCGTCGTGGGCGACCGGGCCGCGTTGCAGCAGCCGTACGGCGAGCAGGGCGCAGGCGCGCACCGCCTCGGCGTCGGTCCGTACGGCGTGGCGGCTGGGAAGCTCGTGCAGGGCCCAGCCGGACGCGGCGGCCTCGTCGAGGGTGCGGTCGTGGGCGACGGGGAATCCGGCGGCGGTGTACTCCAGGCGGCGTTCCCCCGGGCCGGTGCCGGAGCGGAAGCCGGTGAAGGGGTAGAAGGCGCGCGAAACGAGCGGGGCGGCGCTCGCGGGCAGCCGCCAGGAGACGGGCAGTCGGTGCACGGGCAGCTCGTTGTGGCGGGCGAGGACGGCCACCGCGCTCTGCATGGGATCCCAGGACAGCCCGGCCCAGCGGTCCACACCCACGGTCGAGAACGGGTCGAGCTGGCCGGGGTCGCCGACGAACAGCGCCCGGTCAAAGAGGGTGGCGATGGGCAGCAGCTTGTCCGAGCGCATCTGGTAGGCCTCGTCGACGATCGCCCACGGCAGGCGTTCGGCCTTGGTGAAGGCCCACTTGTCGGCGGTCGCGATCACGATCGGGCAGCCCTTGAGGTCGTCGAGGGCGTGCGAGATCGTGATGCCGTCGCGGGCCTCCACCCGGGGCGAGGGCGTGTAGCCGCGGGCGCTGAGGCGGCCCACGCGGAGCCGGGGGTCGGCCGTGGTGAGACGGACGGCGAGGTCGTCGACCTGCTCGTTCGTCTGGGCGACGATCATCAGGGGTTCGCCGGCGTCGGCGATCGCGCGGGCGGCGGTCACGACCAGGGTGGATTTGCCCGCGCCGGGCGGCGAGTCCACGACGACGCCCTGGTGCCGCCCGCCGGTGAAGTCGGCGAGCACGTCGGCGGTCGCCGCGGCGGCGGCCTGCGCCGGGGTGGCCGTGCGGTCCTCGCCGGGAAGGGCCGCGGCGGGGATCGCGGGCGACGGCGCGACCGCCGCCACGCGGAGCGGTTCGCCCGGGCCGGTCATCGAACACCTCCCGGCAGACCCTCGCCGTGAGACGGCGTGATCAGAAGCTGCCGCCCGCTCGCCGGATCCGTGTCGGGCGAGCTCTTCCCACGGGTCCCCCACTGCCGCAGGGGGGCCAGGCGCGGTCGCCCGCTCGCCGGATCCGTGCCGGGCGAACTCTTCCCACGGGCCCCCCACTGCCGCAGGGAGGCCAGGCGCGGTCGCCCGCTCGCCGGATCCGTGCCGGGCCACTTCTTCCCGTAGGTCTCACGGGTGATCAGATGCGGTTGCCCGGGAGCGGGAGAGGACCTCACGACCATTCCTCCATGGCGTCCTCGTCGGTGGGGACGTATTCAGCGGGCGGACCTCCGTGCGTCCACGGCGTCTCCTCCCGCGAAGGGAACGGAAAGCCGCGCCCCTCGCCGAGGTCGAGATCGGCGTAGCAGACGATCTCCCCGACGTCCGGGACGCTGCCGGGCGCGGGCCGCGCGCCGCGGCCCATGCCGTCGTTGACCTGGAGCACGACCGTGCCGGGCCGTACCTCGACCACCTCGTTCTTCTGCTTGGGCCGCGACGGGGAGACGAGGCGGTCGCCGGGCGCGAGCCGTACCGGATCGGAGGTCTCAACGGTGACCAGCGGCCGGTTGACCGGCCGCGCCCCACCCGGCGGGATGATCCTCCGCTCGGCCTCGACGGCGACGACCGTGCCCTCGAACGCCTTGCCCGCCATCCGGTGCTCGGCCATCACGAGCGGATCGTCCAGGGCCCGCCGTGCCTCGAAGTCCTGTAGCGCCCGTTCCATGTTCGACAGCCGCACGGCCGCGCCGACCGCGCTGTCGTGCCTGCCCCGCGGCGGCCCGCCCTCGGCCAGCCGCGTCGCCTCCCGGGTGAACTCGGCGCGGTCCCGCTCCCACCGCCCGGCGACCCCCGCCGCCGCGGGCAGCCCGCGCAGCAACCCGACGGCCCGCCACATCAGCTCCCAGGTCGGTTCGAGCTGCGACCGTACGGCGTCGCGCACCTGGGCGTCCGAGCCGGACGCGGCGAAGGCGCGGATCGCGGGCGCGAGCACCTGGGAGTCGAAGTCGGGCGCGGTCTCCGGCCCGGCGGGCGGGGACCACAGCATGTCCTCGGCCGCGGCGGCGGCCTCCGGACCGGTCATGCCGTCGGGCGGAGCGATCCAGCCGACGAGCGCGGCGAGGTTGCCGTCCTCCACCTGGCTCTGCCCGGTCGCCCAGTGCGCGGCGAGCGCCTCGGTCATCGCCACCAGCATCGACGATCCGGGAAACTCGCCCCTGTCGGCGAGGAACGTCAGCCACTGCCCGAGCACCGGCACCGACGGATGCACCGGATAGGGCCCGTCGGCGCGGCGGAACCGGGAGGAGCGGCCGAGCAGCTTGGTGAAGGCGATCCCCCGCCGGTTCGGCACGAGGATCTGCGGCGCGTCCAGGCTGCGTTCGTACGGGTTCCTCCCCTCGACCGTCTCGGTCCGCGCGGCGAACCCCTCGACGTACGGGAGCAGGATCGACGCCAGCTCGGCCATGAAGGCGAAGCGCAGGTCGCGGTCGCGCGGCTGCGGCACCGCCAGCAGGTACGGCTCCGCCGGGTCGGTGCCGATCATCGCGGCGAGCGGCGCGGCGGCCTCCCCGGCCAGACGCAGCGGGATGAACACCATCGGCCGCTCGGACAGGTGCAGATGCCGGACGGTGGCGATCGGCTGCGCGCGCCCCTCCCGCACGGCCCTGGCCCGTGCGTACGCGGTGAGCACGCTCATGCGACGGTCCCCGCGTGCACCTCGGCGACGAACTCCGCGCGGAGCGGCGCGTCGGCGTCGGGCGTGAGCCGCGTGACGAGATCCGCGTAGAGCCGGTGCGCGAGCCGCAGCTGCCCGGCGATCTCCGCCTGGTCCTCGGAGGGTTCGAGCGTGCCGTCGGCGAGGCCGATGACGACCGGGATGGACTCAACGCCGCCGAGCTCGTCGCGGGCGGCCCGGCCGAGGGCACCGGTGGATCCGCACTCCCGCGCCTCGGCGCGGCAGAAGTACGCCATCTCGCAGCTCGCCAGGCATTCGGGGGTGAACCTGGCCTCCACCCGCCGCATCGCCCGTGCCAGGTCGGCCGACGACCGGGTGGGCGTGCCGTCCGCGTCCACGCGCAGGTCGAAGGTGAGGTCCGGCGGCAGTTCGTCGAGGATGCGGTTGACGCGGGTGAGCCGGGAGAGCTGCCGCGTCAGCACGGTGAGCTGCTGGCGCACATCCACCAGCGTCGCCGTGGGCGTGTTGGCGAAGTCCTTCGGGCACACCAGCACGACGTTGTGCGCGACCCTGCCGGGGTCGATGCCCTCGGCCTCGAACATCGTGCGCAGCGCGTGCACGTACACCGCCGCCTGCCGCGCCGCCGCGGCCACCTTCGCGGGCTCGGCCTGCCCGTCCACGACCGCGAACGACTTGATCGCGACGACGTGGAACCGTCCCGCCGCCTGAAAGGCGATCACGTCCGGTTCCAGGTAGACCTCCTGCCCGCCCACGTCGAGCCGGAGCAGCGGGTGGTCGAACAGCGTCCCCGCGTCCTCGGGGTTCTCGGGGTTCTCGGGGTTCTCGGCGGCGCGGCGCAGCAGGGTCCTCGTGCGGGCGTGCCGTACGGCGTGACTCGCGTTGCCGCCGACGTCGGCGATGTCGTCGTAGGCCACCTCGGGGATCGTCAGCCCGAGCAGTTCGCGCAGCAGCCGCAGCAGGTCGGCGCAGCCGCCCGCCTTGACCTGCTCCTCGAACGCCTTCGCCCGCGTGATCGCGAACACCGACTGCCCGAACGGCACCGGATACCCCAGATGACGCGCGGTGGCCTGCTTGTCCACCCCGGCCGCGTCCAGCACCGCCCGCCGGTTGCAGCCCGGATTGGCGGCGAGCGCGGCGATCGTGCGCGCGTTGTGGTCCACGGCGGGCACGGGGCCTCGCAGGAAGTCCAGCCGGCTCACGCGGTCCTCCCGGTCCTGGCGGCCGTCCGCAGGCCCGCGCCGAAGAGCTGGGCGGCCGCGTCCAGATGCTGCACCGCCCGCTCCGCGGCGGCGGCCCGGCGGGCCCGGTCGGCCGGTTCGTGCACGGCGAGCTCGGCCCCGGCGGCGGCGACCACGGTGGCCGGGTCGGCCGCGCCGTACCCCTCGACCGCGCCGGGGATGGTGCGCGCCATGCGCGCGAGCAGCGTGTGCGCGCTCGGCGAGGCGTCCTTGCCCGCCTCTCTCAGCCGCATGATGTGCTCCGCGATGCGGATCGCCGAGGTGAGAAACCCGGTACGGGAACTGAGCGGCCCGATGATCCGCGTCGCCATCGGCCAGGTGCTGCTGGCCAGCAGCCCGCGCGCCGGCGACAACAGGTCGGCGGTGAGCGCGGCGCACAGATAGTACGGCCGCGCGTACGGCGCGGCGCGGAACGACCGCTCCTCGTCCCGGCGCAGGCTGCTGAGCTGCGCGGCGGTGACGTTCCCGCCGAAGAACGCCTCGTGCACGGCCACGATCAGCCGCGCGGCGGTGGGCACGCCCAGCAGGGCGAGCGCCTGATGCACCTGCTCCCGCACCGGCAACAACGGCGCCCGCGACACCGCCCCACCGCCCTCCGCGCCGAGCCTCGATCGCGGCCCCCCATTCGGCACAGCATCCGGCACAGCATCCGGCCGGAAATTCGGCCCCTCATACGGCCCCGCGTACGGCCCGGAACTCGGCCCGCTCTCCGCCTCGGGTTCGAGCGCCTCCTCCCAGGCACGCTCGGCGGCCCGCAACTCGGCCCGCAACCAGCGGGCGCGTTCGCGGTCACCTGCCGCCACAGCCTGCCTGACCTGCGTGCGAAGCCCGGCGATGCGCGCCTCGATCACGTCCAGTTCCACGCGCGGCACAGTAGCAGAGGCCACCCACAAAACCCGCCGCTTCCAGTCCCTTCCACTGATTTCCAGTGTTCACCCCCGAAATGGCATCCTTCCATCCTGAAATATCCGCATCTGTCCCCGAGAGTCCAGCAGAATCCCGTGTGACCACCCCGCCGCGAGAGCATGAGGTCCACGACATGCGCGTCCACGCCCACCCGGACACCACCCCGGTTCCCCGGGCCACCGGACCCGCCGCCGAGCCCAAGCCACAGCGCCACGCCGCCGACCGCGCCCCCGCTGGTCCGTACAGCCACAAGCACCAACAAGTGCGCCACCAGACCACCGCCGATCGCAACACTCCGGACCAGTTGTGAGAAACCACCTCACACAAGCCCGCCTAACGGCGCTGGCGGCCGTGGCTGCGACGGTGGCCGCCGGCCTGGCCATCCGCGCCCTGTCGGACGGCTCCTTCGCCAAGTACGTCGGCGACGCCCTCTACACCGTCCTGCTGTACGCGCTGTGCGTCCTGGCGATCCCCAGAATCCGCCCGCTCACGGCCACTCTCGCCGCCCTCGGCCTGAGCTGGGCGATCGAATTCCTCCAGCTCACCCCGATCCCGGCGGAACTGTCCCGGCAGAGCACCCTCGCCCGCCTGGTCCTCGGTTCCACCTTCAACCCCCCGGACCTGCTCTGGTACGCCGTAGGCGCGATCTCCGCCCTCCTCGTCCACACGACGGTACGCCGAGCCACCCGAAGGACGTCACACCCGTTCCCTTGAACCAGCACAAATCGAATTGCGGGACGAGGCTGCGCGGCCCAGGTACGGCGGAGCCGCGCGGCGGGGCGTCAGCCATGACGGGAGAGGTCGGCGATCAGGGGATCCGCGACTGCCTCCTCGTAGATGGCGTGGCGGTGGTGGGCCATGAGCTCGGCGAGCGCGGGGTCCCACGGCGTGGGCTGCGGTGTGCCATCGAGGGAGATGTGGTCTGATTCGGCGGTGACGGCGGCGACATAGTCGGCGGCGGACATTCGCCAGGGGACGGCCCCATGGCGGGTGATGAGGGAGTTGGTCATCGCGATGCCGGGCCAGTCGAAATCGCCGTGGTAACGCAGGGTTCCACCGCCCGACGTGATGATCTCGGCAAGACGGTGGAAGGCCGTTGAGGGGCGGCCCTCGGTGCAGAGCAGCGGGAGTGCGGCGGAGCCCAGCTCGGCGGACGCGCGGCGCAGGACCGCGGGATTCTCACAGACGTGCACGACCGGGTGGCGGACGGTGATCGGAAGGGCGGTGAGCTGGTGCAGGGTGACGTGGAAGGGAACGCCGAGACCGGCCGCCCCGGTGAGCCACTCCCCCAGCCCCGCGCCTTCCGCCGGGAGATTGAGCACGAGTACGCGGCTGGCGAGATCGTCGGGGACGACGCCGACGGACTCCCACAGCCGGCGACGCTCCTCCGCGCTGTCCGGCCTGGGGGTGGCGGTGCGGATGGCGATCGCCCGCAGGACGAGCCTCGGCAGGGCCTCAGCCGTCCGGCCCCGTCCGATGTTGAGGGCTTTGGTGTCCCCGGTCACTCGAACGGCCAACTCCGCCAGCGTGATCAGCGTCTCGGCTGTCGGCCGGGCTTCGAGGAACTCCAGCACCCTCACGGCCTGCGCAAGGGCGTCAGCGGTCTCGGGACGCCGCAGCAGTCTGCTCACGGTGCCGTCCTTGACCAGCGACGTCAGCCAGTCGCGGTACCAGGACGCCGACGAGTGCAACGGGCTGGATCGGGCGGCTTCCAGCACCGCCGATCGGGCGGCCGCGTCGGCGGCGTTCTCGGCGGGGCGATCGCGCAGCGGAGGGCCGATCTCCTCCAAGAGGGCCGGCAGGGTGAGACCCGTCGACGCCTGTACGGCGGCGTCGAGGTCGCGAAGCGGGATCTCGATACGGCCGATGCCGGGGCGATGATATTTGCCGGTGATCCCGGAGATGGCCTTGCGCTCGGCCTCCGTGGGGTCCTTGACGACGATCGTGCGGCCGAGGTCCCAGCCCGTACGCTCCAGCGAACGCCTGACGGCTTTGAGAAGACGGTGGAACTCAGGGTCGTTGAAGCGCGCGACACCAGTCGGTCCAGGCGAGACGGTCGAACCCGGCGAGACCGGACCGGGCGAGACGACCGGACCAGACGGAACACTCGAACCCGGCGAGACGGCCGGACCAGGCGGGATGTTCGGAGCAGGCGGGATGGTCATGCGGTGGCGTCCACTTCTTCGGAGCCGGTCTCCTCGGGGATGGGCTCCGCCGCGGCCATCGCGGACAGGAGGGTGTCGTCCGCGCTGAGCGGGGCGTGGCGGGTGGGAGCGATGCCGAGGAGGAGGGTGGCGAGGTCGTCGTTGCCGGCGAAGCCGGCGTCGGCGTCGATGGTCTGGGTGCCGTCCCAGAGCATGAGCATGGCGGAGACGGCGTGGGCGGACTTGTCGTGGTGCAGGTCGTAGTGGGCGGCCATGGGGACGGTGTCGAAGTGCACCCACAGGTCGTGGCCGGTCATGAACAGGTCCAGGTCGAACTTGACGGTGAGACCGAGCAGTTCGGGCTTGTAGCGGTCGTCGATGCCGGCGAAGGCCTCGTCGAGGGCGATCAGGCGGGGGCAGGTGGGCTTCGCCGAGGAGTACAGGGCGTTGGCGGCGGCGAACAGCGGCAGGTGGATGGCTGCGGATTTCTCGCCGCCGGACATCTCCTCGTGCTTGGCCTTGGTGAGCTTCACCTCGGGCTCGCCCGGGACCGCGAGGCGCAGCTCGAAGGTGTACCAGGTGCGATAGTCGAGGACGTCGGCGAGGGCCTGGCGGTAGGTAGCGCGGGGGTGGGTGGCGCGATAGTCGCGGATCATCTCGCGCAGCAGGCCGCGCAGCTCGGCCAGGCCGGACGGGCCGAGGCCGTGCGCGTCGCGTTCGAGGAGCTGGGACGCGGCGCGCTGGCGGTCGGTCATGCGATCCGAGCGGCCCCAGCGGATGCCGATGGCGGTGCCGGAGGACATGCGCCGCGAGCGGGTGTCCTGGTTCATGCCGACGACCAGATCCTTGGCGGCGAGCACGCGGTCGTGGATCTGCTGGGCGAGGCCGGTCAGCAGCTCGTCCTCCAGAACGGTGCGCTCCCGTTCCTCCAGCAACACGCCCTGCTCTTGCACGCGGTCGGCGATACGGCGGGCGAACGCGGCGACCGGGTTGCGTCCGCCTTCGTCGTTGACCCAGACCATGACGACGCCGGTCGCGCCCGGATCGTGGTCGACGCGGTAGTCCTCGCCGCAGCCGTCGAGCGCCTCCTGAAAGGCACGCAACGCCGCCGACATCTGGCCGGAGACGCTCTTCAACGCGCTCTCGCCGACGACCCGGACGCCGCTCAACGCTTCCCGGAAGGCGTCGAGCAACTCGGCGACCCCCTCCGGCAGAGCCGCACGAACGGCCGTATCGGGATCGATCGCGCCCCCGGCCGGACCTGCGTGATCCCCCACGCCGGAAGCGGCCCCGCCCTGCCCGGCGGCCCCGCCACCTTCGGCCGCCCCGGCGACGCCGGGCCCGCCGTTCGGCTCTCTCGCGTCGGTCTTCGCAGCGGGATCGGCAGCGCGATCATCCGTCGAGGCACGCCCCGGCGATCTCTCGGAGGCCGCCGCCCGGACGGGGGCCATGATCTGCTCGGGGTCGGGGCGTCCGAGCTCGGCGGGCCACGGGGCGGCGGCCGTGACGCCGAGCATCGGGCGAAGGTCGCGGTGGGCGTACGGCGCGAAGGCGGCGATGTGCTCGTACAGGTGGTCGAGTGCCTCGGCGAGGGACGTACGGCCGTGTTTGAGGTCGCTCCTCGCCGTGATCACGTTGTCGTGTTCGGTAGAGGCCCGGCCGTCGGCGTCCCGGTACGCCGCGCGGACCGCCTTCAGGCGGGTCTCGATGCCCTCGATCTGGGCGAGCACCTCCTTCAGCGGAGCGTCGAGGGACTGCTCACGCGCCTCGAACTCCTCGACGGAGGCCTTGTGCTCGGCCTCCTTGACGCGCAGAGCCTCGCTGTCGTCGGCGTGCTGCCCGCGCTGGCGGGCTATCGCAGCCTGGCGGGCGGCGGCGTCCTTCTCGGTGATGGTGATCTGGCGGCGTTCGGCGTCGAGGCGCTGAGCGGTCTGGTCGAAGTCATCGACGGCACGGGCCACGGCGTCCACGTCGTCGGGAGCGGTGGGCATGTTCCGCTCCGCCGCGGCCTGCCGCAGCCGACGACGGCGGGCATCGACCTCGGCGACGGCCGAGTCCAGAGTTCGGGCGTGCCGTGCCCGGGTCTCTCGTGCGGCGGCGAGCAGCGTGGCGTGGTGCTCGACAGCGCGTACGGCCCTGCTGACCGGTTGGGTTGCGGGCAGCTCGTCCTGGGCCCGGCGAAAGTCTTTCACCAGGGCGGCCACCAGCGCCGACTCTTCCTCGGCGATCTCCCGCTCGGCACGCAGGCCCGCGAGCAGCTCGTCATACTCGGAAAGCCGGGCACGCCGCCGGTTCGCCCGGTTCGTCGCGCCGATGAACTCGGGAGCCGGTTTGGGGCGTGCGCCGACGTACACGCCGTACCCGAACTGCGCCCGCACGGTCACGACGGGGACCAAAGCGGTGGGCAGCGCGTTACGGCCCGCCGAACCCGGGACCTGGCCGGCACGACCCCCATTCTGACCAGCCGAAACCACATCCTGGTGGGACACGGCAGAAACCGGAGCAGCGGACGCCGCGATCCGGTCCGCCGCAAGCGCGCCCTGCGAGGTCATGGCGGAGGCCGACGGAGTCGCGACTTGGCCCGACGGGTCCGCGACATGGCCGGTCGTGGCCGGGGCCGGGGCGGCATCGTGCGGCGGTGGGAGGAGGTCGTCGGCCAGGCGGATCGAGCGGAGAACGGCGGTGATGACCTCGGCGGGGACGAGGTCCTGGTCTTCCGGCACCAGGACGTCGGCGAGCGTCGGGCCGGCCGGGCGGTGGTCCTCGGGTGCGGCGATCAGGTAGCCGTCCGCCTCCCCCGCCCGTACGGCGGCCTCGGTGAGCGCCGGGTCGGGGTGGAGCCAGGCGGTGAGCAGCCCGGCTCCGTACAGGGCGCCTTCGATGCTCGCCGCCCGCGCCGGGTCCACGTCGTCGCCGAACCGCACGAGCCGCCACAGCGGCGCACCGGGCCGCCCGTCCCGGTCGGCGATGCGCAGGTCGTTCGTCGGAGGGGCGTCGTCCCGCTCGGCTGCGATCGCCGCCCGCTCCCGGGCGAGCCGGTCCAGGTCGGCGTCGATCGCGGAGACGCGGGCGGCCAGGCGTTCGGCGCGGGCGGCGATCTCCAGGCGGCGGGCGTCCGAGCGGGCGGTGAAGATCTCCACCAGGGTGGGCGCGCCGGGTTCGCCGAGGCGTTCGACCGCCTCCGTCAGTGCTTCGGCGTCGTCCGGCGTGGCGACCGGCTCGTCTGCGGACGTCCATCGTTCGGCCCACCGCCGCAGGTCGTCCCGGGTGGCGCGGCGGGCCTTCGCCAAGTCGCGGCCGGCCTCCTCGCAGCGGCCTTCGGCTTCGGTGAGCGCCTCCTCGGCGGTGTGGAGATCGCTCTCCGCCCGCTGCCGGTCGTGCTCGGCGTCGCGCATCTGCCGCAGGTGCGTACGCACCTCGGCGATGTCGTCACGGCGGGCGGTGCTGCGCGCCCGCGAGGTGACGGCGAGGTCCGCGCCGGTGTCCGCCGGGCCGTCGCCGTCGAAGGCGATGCCGGCGCGTTCGGCGGCGTCGGCGAGGTGGGTGGCGAGGGTGTCGATGGTCGATCGCCCCCGTTCGAGGCGTTCGGCCAGCTCGTCCGCCTCCCGTTCCAGGGCGGCCAGGTGCTCGGCGCCGGCGGCGAGCCTGGCCCGCTCTTTGACGATCTCCTCCTGGGTACGGGCGATCTGCCGCCGCTGCAGCTCGATGTCGTGTTGCGCTCGGTATGCGTCGTGTTCCCGGAGGGCGGCGAGCCGCCGTTCCAGCGCCTGCCGCTCCGTGTCGGCCTGTTGCCTCGCCTCGACGGCGGCCTCGTGCGCGGCGGTGGCCCGGCTCAGCTCCGCGGTCGCCCGCGCGATCGTCCCGGCGTGTTCGACGGCGACGGCCTTGGACGCCTCGATGCGGTCGAGCCGGTGCCGGGCGTGCGTACGCAGGTATTCGGTGTAGTCGGCGAGGAACGTCCGGACGGCGGCGTCGGCGACGCTGTAGTCGTCGAACTGCTTCTGCACGGCCGCGAGGTTCTCGAAGTCGCGGGCCGCCTGGTCGACGAGCAGTTCGTCGATGGGGCTGAGTCCGGCGGTGAGCGTGTCCGACACCTTGCCCGGGTCAAGGTCCTTGGCGAGCAGCGGGCGGCGCAGCGCCAGCAACAGGTCAAGCAGTTGCGTGTAGCGCTCACGGCCGAGCCCGAACAGCCGGGCGTCCACGGCGGCCCGGTACTCGGTGGCGGTGGAGAAGCTCGATCCCGGTTCGAGGATCGTCTTGAGCTGATTCTCGGTGAGCGGACGCCCGTCGAGCGTGAGCAGCCCGAAGTCGACGCCGAGCCGCCGCCCGGTGACGAAGAACGAGGTACGCACCCCATCGCGATTGCGGTGCGCCCGCAACCCGATGATCAGTGTGACGGTCTCGACGCCGTCGGCTCCGGGACCCCGTGCGGTGTCAGCGTCGGTGCGGTGAGGGGCGCCGGACTCGGGGCCACAACCGTTGCCGATGCCCGACCCGCGGCCAGAACCGGAACCGGTGCCGTCGCGGGAGTCGGCGCCGTTGCCCGAGTCGGCAGTACGAGCGAACTCCATCCAGACGTAGCCGTATTCGGCTTCCTGCCCCCGGTAGAGCAGGTTGGACTTCATCGTCCGGTTCTCGCCGCTGAACGGGTCGAGTCGCCGGGCGTCGGCCACGCCGTCGAGGACGAACGGGAACAGCACCTCCAGCGCCTTGGTCTTGCCGGACCCGTTGTGCCCGCGCAGCACGAGCCGTCCGTCGCCGAAGACGAACTCCTCGTCGGCGTAGTCCCACAGGTTGATGATCCCGGCCCGGCTCGGTTTGAACCGGTCGCTGCGGAGGTTCACGACGCTCCTCGTCCTTCGGTGGTGGGCAGCTCCAGCGGAAGCTGGTCGTCCTGGGGTCGTTCGGGCAGGGCCGCCCTGATGTTGCGGTAGCGCAGCGCCGCGGGCGGCACCAGCACTCCGCCGGGCACCGGGCGCAGCAGCGAAAGGTCGGACAGGTAGGAGATCGCGGCGGTGAGCAGGCCACGCGGATCCTGCTGCCACAGCCCCGTGAACGACGCTGGACCGAACTCCTCGAACAGCTCGTCGATCATCGTCTCGAGCCGGCTCATCTCCACCAGCGGCAGTTCGGCGGGGGGCAACGGCTCCGGGCCGGGCGCGGCGCCGTACTCCGGCTCGGGGGTGGTCCAGGCGAGTTCGGCCACGACACCCTCGCGCGGCAGCCCGGCGTCGACGCGCGCGACCAGGTCGGCGTGGTCCTCGGCGGGCGGCGGCGCCGGAAGCCGCGAGGGCGTGTGCGAGCGGTCCTCCAAAAGATCGGCGATCTTCGCCAGCAGCAGTCCGGCCGTACGGTTGACCGCCCCGCCGCGCCCCGGGAACGGCCGGTCGGTGAACGTGCCGCCGGGATCGGCCAGCATGATGCCCTCGGCCCGCCGTTCCACCACCAGCCCGGTGAGCCGGGCAAGATCGGCGGCGAGGGCCGGGGTGCGCAGCGCGTCGGCGATGGCCGGGTCGACGTCGGCGAAGTACACGACGGGATGTTCGACGAGCAGCCGCCGCGCCCGGCGCAACACGGCGTCGCGGGGCAGTCCCGGCCCCATCGGCTCGTCCAGCAGCCCGGCCACGCTGGTCAAATGCTGGATCGGCCGGGCCGGGCGGAACAGCACGGCGCAGATCTCGTGGTCGATGTCGTACAGCGCGTCGCCCTGTTCGGTGTCGCGCACCCACGACTCCAGCGAGCCGTCCGACAGCCGCAACGCGCCGCGGTCGACGAGCCAGTCGAGCACGTCGACGACGGCGGCCTTGTGCGCGACCACGGTCGGATCGAAGCCCAGCCCCTCGATCGCGTTCGCCGCGGGCGTGAACACCCGTACCAGGTCGGCGAGGCTGATCTCGACGCGGGAGCGCTGGAACGAGGCGAGCACCAGGCACAGGTACGCCAGCCTGCGCCGGTCGAACGGCTTGCCCTTGCGCGCGAACACCGACCGCTGCGTCGGATCCAGCGCGTCCAGCCGTCGCACGAGCCTGACCATGTGCGTGCTGGCGATGAGCGTGTAGCCGAACAACTCGCGCATGTCACGGGTGAGCTCGTCGGCCCAGCGCAGCACCTGGTCGAGCACGCCGGGCCGAGGCCGCGTCGGCGTGATCAAATCGCAGGTCAGCACCCGCCGTACGGCCTGCTGGTACGACCCGAGGTCGCCCGGCTCGACATCGCGCGCGGCACGCGTCCGTAACGCCATCACACCACCCCCAGCGGTCCGGACGACCCCTGCCCGGACGGACGTCCCCCGAGTTCCACCCGGAACCCGGGCAGATGCAGCCGCCCCTGCGTGGTGGCGATCGTGCTCCCCGCCGCGTCGGGCACCAGGCGGATCATCATCACGTCGTTGGCCCCCGTGCCGCCGCGCAGGCGCCCGGCCACCACCGAGCGGCTCTCCAGCGCCTTGGTCAGCAGTTTCAGCAGCACGCGGGTCTCGGTCGGGTCGAGCACCCGGTCGTACGCCCCCGCCGCGACCAGCCCGCCCGCGGCGGCGCGCTCGGCGGCACGCTCGGCCGCCTGGCTTTCGCGCAGCGCGGCGCGGGCCCCCCGGTTGGCGCGCACCGGCTGCGGCAGGCCGGGGGTGGGCGCCTTGCCGCTGCGGAACAGGGTGACCGAGATCTCCACGCCGGGCGCGTCCCACCAGGTGGATCGCGGTGAGATCTGCTCGTCGTCGTCATGCGCCCCGCCGGCGTGCCGCGCCGAGCGCAGGTTGAACGCGGCCCCCATCAGCGCGTGGGCCGCCCCCTCGTCGGGACAGTTGTGCACCCACTCGGCCAGGTGCCGAAGCTGCGACGACCGGTTGACGCCGCCGCGCTGCGCCTCGGTGATCTGCCGCAGCAGCGCGATCACCCCGGACACGGCGGTGCGGGTGGCGGCGCGCAGCTCGCGCGCCCGCGACGTGCCGCCCCCGGACGGCGACGCGGGGGGCGCGAACCAGGCGCGCAGCGCGTCCCACCGCCGCCGCCAGTCCTCCAGCCGGTCGGTTTCGCTCATGAACGGCCGCTCGTCGGCCTCGGCGGCCCGGGAGAGCAGCGTGGCCAGGCCGGTCTCCTCCACCTCGCGTACGGCCCGGTCGAGACGGGGCAGGTAGCGGTCCAGCTCGGACATGAAGTCCGACATGTGGGTGAGCAGCGCGTTCTTGTGCCGGAGGAAGGTGTCCGGCGAGGTGTCGGTGGAGCGCATGATCTCGCCGAGCGTCACGTGGAAGTGGGCCGAGCGGCGCCCCATGTCCTCCATGACCGAGTCCAGGCGGGACAGCCTGCGGTACACCTGCTCGGGACGGCCGGCCCGGTTGGCGGCGGCGAGCGCCTTGAGGTCCTCCAGGATGTCGGAGAACACCAGCCGCGACAGGTTGGCGTCCTGGATCCGCGCGGCGAGCAGCCCCTCGACGGCCGTGTACGCCCAGTAGCCCAGTTCGCTGAACTGGTACACCGACTGCCGGTTGCGGTAGCGGATCAGGCTGCCGGCCCGCGAGGCGTCGTCGAACCGGTGCACCACCCCGTCCTCGTACAGCGCGTCCAGCCGGTCGCGCAGGTTGCCGTCGAACGTGGGCACGTCGTCGTGGAGCTCGGCCAACTCGGCGAGCGCCGCCGCCACCTGCTCGCCGTCCACCTGCACGTGATGCACCTCGCGCAGCCGGTCCATCGCGCGCAGCACCCACAGGTACTCCACGTGATCGTCGCGCCGGGTGAAGTTGAACAGCCTGAACCGGTCGCTCACCGCGAGCGAGTCCAGACTCAGCGCCCGCTGGTCCGCCACACGACACCCCCTTCCGAGTCCACGACCGTATTGGACGCCACCGACACTCGCGACCCGCTCGCCACCAGGACGCCGATCCCGCATGGCGTTTCGATCTGGTTTATGGATACAAGCGCAGGATGTCGGTTATCAGCTGGCAGGGGGTGTCATGGGCGCCGACGACGACGGGCCGGGCCGTACCCGGGTGCAGGGGCGGCTCTAGGACGATGTGCTGCTGCAGCGCTACCGCTACCCGCGCGGCCCCAAGGTCCCGCTGCCCAGCCACGCGCACGACGAGTACCACGTGTGTCTCAACATCGGCACCTCCGGCCAGTACCGTTATCGGGGGCGCCTGGCATCTGGTTCCACAGCGGTGAGTTATCCACAGCTCGCGAGAACGTAAATTACGCGGGCCGCCCCCGGACCTAACCTCCTTGACGAGACCAAGGAGGGAACATGAGTGCTGAGGACCGCTACCAGGTGGAGGCCACGCTCGGCCGCCGGGGCCGTCTCGTCGACGACAGATCATGGGGGGCTGAGGGTGAACGTCTTCAACCGGTTCGTCATCCCGTACATCGCCGCCCTGCGGGGCTACGAGATCTTCGCCAACCTGTCCATCGCGGTGCTGGGAGGCGCCCTGCTCGCCGCCGCATCGGCGGGCCGCCGATGAGCGCGGGGGGCGAGCCGTACCCCCGGCTGACCCGGTGGGCCCTAGCGGCGGGGCTGGTGCTGCTCGCCCCGCTGTGCGCGGAGTACATCACCGGCTACCTGGAGATCACCGGGGACCCGGCGGCGCTGGCCGCCGGGCTGCTGATCTTCGCCCCCCTGTACGGCGCGCCCGCCCTGCTGATCCGCGAGCTCGCGCGGCGGTTCGGCCTGCACTGGCCCGGGATCCTCGCCCTGGCGGCGGCGCTCGGCGTGGCGCAGGCGGGCGTCATCGACCAGTCGCTGTTCAGCGAGAGCTACCAGGGCTACGAGGGCTGGAACGAGCAGCGCCTGGGCACCCTGATCGAGCCGCTGGGCATCAGCGCGAGCCACGCGCTGAACTTCATCCCCGGGCACGTCATCTGGAGCTTCGCGATCCCGATCGCCCTGGTCGAGTCGCTGGCCGGGCCCGCACCGGTGGCCAAGCGCCCCTGGCTGCGCCTGCCCGGCCTGACCGTCACGGCGCTGCTGTACGTCGCGGCGGCCTGGCTGGTCCTGCGCGGCCATCTGGCGAGCGAGCGGGACCACGCCTCGGCCGCGCAGATCGTCGGCGCGCTCGTCGTGATCGCGCTGCTGGTCGCCGCCGCCGTCACCGTGTGGCGCCGCGAACGGCCACGACGGGAGCGGGCCGTATCCGCGCCGATCGTGACCGGGCTGGTCTCGCTGGCCGCGGCGCTGGCGTTCAACCTGCTGCCGGAGACCTGGCCGGGGGTCGCCGCCGGGCTCGCCCTGCTGACCGCCGCGGCGGCGGGCGTGGCCGCGCTCTCGCGCTCGGAACGGTGGAGCACCCGTCACCTGGTCGCGCTGGTGACGGGCGCTCTGCTGGCGCGGGCGGTCATCGGGTTCCTCGCCGTACCGTTCGGCGACGTGCCGGAAACCGCCAAGTACGCCCACAACGTGGCCTTCCTCATCGGAGCGGCGGCGCTCGGCGCGTGGGCCTGGCGGCGCAACCGGCCCGGCGTCAGGCCCGTTTCGCGATCGCCTCGACGAGCGGCTGGACAAGACGTGCGGCCAGCGGGCCGAACGCGGCGAGGATCAGCACGTACGTCGCCGCCAGGGGCCCCAGATCGGGGTGGGCGCCCGCGGCCACCGCCAGACCGGCGATGACGATGTTGAACTCGCCTCGGGGAACCAGCGCGATGCCCGCGCGGATCCGGCCGGCCTTGGCGATGCCGGCCCGGCGGGCGGCGATCACGCCGGTGAGCAGCTTGGTGACGATGCTGGCCAGGGCGAGCGCCATGGCGAGCCCGGCCACCGGGGGGATCTTCGACGGGTCGGTCTGCAATCCGAAGAAGACGAAGAAGACCGCGGCGAACAGGTCGCGCAGCGGGGCCAGCAGCGCCTGGGCGTCCTCGGCGAGCTCGCCGGACAGGGCGATGCCGACCAGGAAGGCGCCGACCGCGGCGGACACCTGGAGCTCCTGGGCGATGCCGGCGACGAGCAGCGCCAGGCCGACCACCTTCAGCAGCAGGACCTCGGAGTTGGGGCTGGACACGAACGCCTCGATCCACCGCCCGAAGCGCAGCGCCACCAGGAGCACGACGCTCACCGTGGCGAGCGCGACCGCCACCGTCACCGCTCCGGCGGCGAGGCCCACCCCGGCGAGCATGGCGGTGAGCACCGGCAGGTAGACGGCCATCGTGAGGTCCTCGAAGACCAGCAGCGACAGCACCACCGGGGTCTCGCGGTTACCGATCCACCCCAGGTCGGACAGCACCTTGGCGGTGATGCCCGAGGAGGTGGCGTAGGTCACGCCCGCCATGGCCACGGCCGCGACCGGCCCCCAGCCGAGCAGCAGGGCGCAGATCGCGCCCGGCGCGGCGTTGAGCACCAGGTCGACCAGGCCCGCCGGGGCGTTGCCTTTCAGGCTGGTCACCAGTTCGTCGGCGTTGTACTCCAGGCCGAGGGTGAGCAGCAGCAGGATCACGCCCAGCTCGGCGCCCGTGGCGATGAACTCCTCGCTGGTGGCCAGGGGGAGGAAACCGCCGGTGCCGAAGGCCAGGCCCGCGATCAGATAGAGGGGGATGGGGGATATTCCGGCCCGCAAGGCCAGTGCCCCGAGGACACCGAGGCCGAGCAGGACCGCGCCGAATTCGAGAAACAGGATCGCCGTATGGTGCACGCGCCGCCCTTATCGGTTAACCGTGGGAGAAGATGTCGGCGACCGCCGCGGTGCTTTCCGGGCTGCCGACGACGACGACAATGTCCTGAGCGGCCAGCGTGAAGTCGGGCCCGGGGCTGGCGAACACCTGCCCCCCGCGGACCACCGCCACGATCGAGGCGCCGGTGCGGGTCCGCACCCTCGCCGCGCCCATCGGGCGGCCGACGTACGGCGTGCCGGAGGGGATGGGCAGTTGCAGGCTGACCAGGCCCTCGACCTCCCGGTGCAACGCGTTGAGGCGCTGCACGATGCGCGGGGCGCCGAGCAGTTCGACGAGCGCGTCCGCCTCCTCGTCGTTGAGTTTGACCGTCTCGCATACCCTGTCCGGATCGTCCGGATCGTAGATCACGAGATCTCGGCGTCCCGTACGATGTGAGACGACGCCGATCCGACGGCCGGAACGCGTGGTGAACTCGTGCCGCAACCCGATGCCGGGCAGCACGGTCTGTTCGACTTCCACCCCGCCAATCCTCCGATTGTCCATACGTCTACGCTATTACCGGCAAAACCTATCAACCGGGATGTCGGTTTTGACCAGCGGAGATTCCCCGCCGCTGTCGTCCCCGGTCGCTAGGCTTCGACGGTGAGCACCGAGCGACGACTGGCCGATTGGCTCAGCACCCGGACCCCCGAGCAGCAGGCGGCGATCTTCGCCCGCGCGGAACTCGTCATGCGCGGAAACGCCGACCACGACGCCGCCCACCTGCTGCTGCGGCACCCCGCCGCGACCGCCCTCATCGCGCACTGCACGCTGCCCGAGACCCAGGTGCTCGCCGCCGTCGTCTGGCTGGCCGAGCAGGCGTACGGGCCGTTCCAGGAGGGCTACTGGAGCCACGACGACCCCGCCCGGCGGGCCGTGCCTCGCGCCGACGTGCTCGACATCGTCGGCGGCTCGGACCCCGAGCTGCGGTCCGCCGCCGAGGCCGTCCTCGCCGCGCTGCAGGACGCGGCCGTGGTGCTGCCGCCGCACGGCGACCAAGTGATCGTGTCGAACCTCGCCCACCTGCACCTCGGCGGCGGGCTCGGGCTCGGCCGTACGGCCGGGGAGCTCATGGCGGCGTACTTGAACGCGGGCGAGGTGCACCGCGTCGCGGACGCGCTCGGCCTGCCCAAGGCCCCCAACAGGGACACGGCCGAGCGGGCCGTGCTGGCGACGCTGGCCGATCCGGAGCGGGTGCTCGCCCTGCTCGCCGAGGCCCCCGAGGGGGTCGTGGACTGGGCGCGGGAGATCCTCGAACACGGGTCGCGGCTGCGCACGCTCGCCTTCCGCCCCCTCGGCGGCCTCGTCCACCTGGCGAACCCTCGGTACGCGTACGCGGCCGGCAAGGGCGACGCCGCCACCGACTGGCTCGCCGCCCGTGGCCTGCTGCTGCCCGCCGGGCTCCCCGACATGGCCGAGCTGCCGCGGGAGGTGGCGGTGGCGCTGCTCGGCGGCGTGCGCGCGCCCTTCGCGCCCCACCCGCCCGAGCCTCCGGCAGAGCCGCCCGCGCCGGTTGACGTCGACGGCTCCGCCCAGGCGGCGGCGATCGCGGCGGCGGCCCAGATCGACCGGCTGCTCGCCGCCTGCGCCGCCCAGCCGCTGGGGCTGCGCAAGGCCGGCGGGGTGGCGGTGCGGGAGACCAAGCGGGCGGCGAAGGCGGCGGGGGTCGAGGAGCGGGTCGCCCGGCTGTGGCTGGACCTGTGCGCCCAGGCGGATCTGCTCGGGGTGCTGAGCGAACAGCCTCAGGCGGTCCGGGGCCGGCGGGGACGCCAGTCCGAGCCGCCGAGCGCGGCGATGCCGACCACGGCCTACGACGACTGGCTGCGGCTGCCCCCCGCCGAACGGCTCGCGCCGATCATCGCCGCCTGGGCCAGCGCGAACGAGATCTTCACGTACTGGCCGGATCCGGAGGAAACGCGGGTAGCGCTCGTCCGGCCCGCCGACTGGACCGCCGTCGGGCTGCGGCACGGCGTGCTCGAGGCGCTCGACGCGGCGCCGGGGGCGCCCGTGCCGTACGTGCTTGAGCGGGCCCGATGGCACCGCCCGCACCAGGTGAGCGATGGCCCCCAGGTCGCCGAACGCGTCCTGGCGACCCTGAACGAGGCCGAACTGCTCGGCGTGGTCGCGCACGGGGCGCTGACCCGGGTCGGCCGGGCCGTCCTCGACCTGCTCCGCGGCGGCCGGCCGTGGCGGGCCGCCGACGAGTCCCTGCGACAGGCGCTCACCGAACTCCTGCCGCGGGCCCGCTCCACCGCCGTCTTCCAGGCCGACCTCACCGCGATGGCGGGCGGCACCCCCGCCCCCGAACTCGCCGAGCTCCTCGACGCCGCCGCCGACCGCGAGTCGGAGGGCCACGCCGTGGTCTGGCGCTTCACCCCCGCCACGATCCGTCGCGCCCTCGACTCCGGCCACACCGCCGACGGCCTGCTGACCCGCCTCGCCGACGTCGCCGAATCCCCGCTCCCCCAGCCCCTGGAATACCTGATCAAGGACGTGGGCCGCACCCACGGCCGGATGCGCGTCGTCCGCTCCGGCTGCTGTATCCGCTCCGACGACGAGGCCCTCCTCGACGAACTCGTCCGCGCCCGCGCCCTCCGCACGCTGCGCCTGCGCCGCATCGCCCCCACGGTGTTGATCAGCTCGGCGCCGGAACGCGAGACCCTGGACGGCCTGCGCGCCGCCGGGTACGCCCCGATCCTGGAGTCCGAGACCGGCACCACCGTCATCGAGAAGGTCCCCCAGCGACGCGCGCCGACCCGGAGCTGACCGCCCGGTGGAAATCGCGGTTGCCGGGGCGGCCGTGCGACGGGCACCCTCGGGCGACATGGATGTTCCTTATCGGCAGATCCGCGCCGCGTACACCGACACGACGGTCAGGGTCTATCAGGCGTATCGACCGGAGATCGCCGTCCCCGCCGTCGAGGCGCAGCGGTTCGTGCCGCCGTTCAAACGCGAGCGGATGACGTGGATCAAGCCGTCGTTCCTGTGGATGATGTACCGGTGCGGCTACGCGACCAAGCCCGGGCAGGAGCACGTGCTCGCCGTCGACATCGCCCGGGACGGGTTCGAGTGGGCGCTGGCGCACGCGTGCCTGAGCCACTTCGACGCCGACGTGCACGCCGACCACGACGCGTGGGCGCGGCGGCTGCGGGAGAGCCCGGTGCGCATTCAGTGGGATCCGGAGCGCGACTTCGCGTTCAACGCGCTGCCCTACCGGTCGGTGCAGATCGGGCTCGCGGGCGAGGCGGTGCGCCGGTACGTGGACGAGTGGACGGTGGCGATCACGGATGTGACCGAGGACGCCCGGGCGGTGCACGCGGCGGTGCGGGCCGGCGACCTTGAGCGGGCCGCCGCGCTGCTGCCGCCCGAGCGGCCCTATCCGCTCCCCTCCGGGCTCGCCGACGCGATCGCCGCGTCGCGCGAGGCCGTCTGACCGGCCGCCACCTGCGGTTTCATCGCGTACGGCCCGCCCGGCGGCGGGACCTAGGACCGGCGGCGCGGGGGACGAAGGTCCCTTTTGCTTGATCGTCTAGGGCGGAAGGCTCATCAGTGGGACCACTGAGAAGGAGGGGCCGTTATGACCAGAACGGCGCATGCCGCGTTGGCCGCCCAGGACGTTCACACGGTGACGCGTGGCCGAGTGTCGCGGGCGGTCGTAACGCGGGCGCAGGAGAAGGTGGCGGCGCTCGCCCAGAACTGCGGGGAACCCGTCCTGTCCGCGCGGGTGAAGCTCACCCGGCCCGCCGAGCCCGGCCCGGACCGGCTGCCGATCGCCGAGGCGAGCCTGAACGTGAACGGTCGCATGGTCCGCGCCGAGGCGGAGGGAATGACCGTCCGGGAGGCCCTCACCGAGCTGCTGGAACGGCTCCGGGTGCGGCTGGACCGCACCGCCCGCGACTGGCGGTCCCTGCAGGGGAGGCGGCACCGGAACACGATCCGGACGGCCACCCCGGCCCTCGCCCCGGGACGCCAGGCGGTGCTGCGGCGCAAGTACGTCGAGCCGGAGCCGACCACCGTGGACCACGCGATCTTCGACATGGAGCTGCGGGACTACGACTTCTACCTGTTCACGGACGCGGCGACCGGAGGCGACGCGGTGGTGTGGCGCTCCGGCGACGGGTACCGGATGGCGTGGCTGAAGGCGGTCCGGCCGCCGGTGACGTACCTGCCGGTGTCCGTGGACGAGGAGCCGACGCCCGCGCTCACGCTGGACGAGGCGATCGAGCGCCTCGCGCCGGCCGACCGGCTCTTCCTGTTTTACGCCGACGCGCTGACCGGGCGGGGGGCCCTCCTCTACCGGCGGCGCGACGGCGGGTTCGGTCACATCACCGCGGTGTCGGGGTGGTGATCGGCTGACGGATCGTCCGCAGGAGCAGGAGCAGCAGCAGGGCCACCGCCATCGAGCCGACCATGGTCAACGTCATGGCCGGGGCGGTGGCCCCGCCCAGCGCGGCCAGCGGCGGCACGGCGGCGCCGGTGACGAACTGCAGCATGCCGATGAGCGCGGACGCGGTGCCCGCCCGCTCGGCGTGCGGCTCCATCGCCAGCGCGGTCGCGTTCGGCATGATCAGGCCCATGCCGGAGACCGTGACGAAGATCCCGGGCAGCAGGCCGGGCAGCCCCCAGCCGAGCAGCACGGCGGCGACCGCGAGACACGTGCCGGTGAGGCCGTAGGCGACGCCGAAGGCGAGCATGCGACGCGGCGGGAACCGGCGCACCACCGCCCCGTTGACCTGGCCCGCGATCATCAGGCCCAGCGCGTTGACCGCGAAGACGACCGAGAAGCCCTGCTGGCTCATCGCGTACGCGCTCTGCAGCACGAACGAGCTGAAGGAGATGTAGGCGAACAGGGCGCAGAAGCTCGTGGAGATCACCAGGGCGTGGCCGAGGAACCAGCGGTCCCTGACCAGCAGGCCGAAGTGCCGCAGCGCCTCGCGCAGGCCGCCGTCGTGGCGGCGCGCGGCGGGCAGCGTCTCGGGGAGGGTGAACGCGGCGGCGGCGATCACGGCGCCGATGACGGCGAGCGCGACGAACTGGCCCCGCCAGTCCGTGAAACGGGCGATCTGCCCCCCGGCGAGCGGGGCGAGGATCGGGGCCAGCCCGGTCACCAGCACCATGAGGGAGAAGACGCGGGCCGCCTCGGCGCCGTCGAACAGGTCGCGGACGATCGCGCGGGCGATCACCAGGCCGGCCGCTCCGGCGAGGCCCTGCAGCAGGCGCAGGACGATGAGCGTCCAGATGTTGGGGGCGAGGGCGCACAGCACCGAGGTCACGACGTAGAGGACCACCCCGACCAGCAGCGGGACGCGGCGGCCGGTGCGATCGCTCAGCGGCCCGGCGAGCAGTTGGCCGGTGGCCAGGCCGATCATGCACATCGAGATCGTGAGCTGGCCGAGGGAGTCGGTGGTGTCCAGGCTGGCGGCGAGTTCCGGCAGGACGGGCAGGTAGAGGTCGAGCGAGAGGGGGCCGAAGGCGGAGAGCACGCCCAGGGTGACGAGGAGGTGCAGGCGACGGGCACGGGTCAGCGTTGCCGAGGTCATGCTGAAGTGGGGAGAAGGGGCACGATCACCCTATAAAGGTATCTAGCAGGGCGTAGAAATCATCACCAGGGTTTCACCGTCATAAACAAGCACATTTCGGGCTTGTCTTCAGGGCCCCGGTGGCCCCGTCTCCCCTCCGCACAGGCGCCTCCCCTCGCCGGGAGGCGGAGTACCGGCTTCTGCTACGCGCCCTCGCCGTCGCCCCCGCCCGCGCCGTCGCTCTCGTCCAGGGCCAGCGCGCCCACCGGGCAGAGCCGGACCGCCTCGCGGGCCCGCCGCACCCGCTCCCCGGACGGCTCCGGGTCCAGCACCCAGACCAGCCCGTCGTCGCCGGAGTCGAACAGCTCCGGCGCGGTGTAGGCGCATCGCCCGGCGCCGATGCACCGATCCCGATCCGCGATGATCCTGCCCATGATCTTCACCATGCGACCGGCAGCTCGTACAGGCCGAAGACGGCGGCGTCGTACTTGAAGGAAAGCTCCTCGTCGGCGGCCTCGACGCGCAGGTCCGGGATGCGCGTGAAGAGCGTCCGCAGGGCGATCTCCAGCTCGGCGCGCGCGAGGTTCTGGCCCAGGCACTGGTGTACGCCGTGCCCAAAGGCGACATGGTGGCGGCTGTCGCGATGAATGTCGAACTCGTCGGGCCGCTCGAAGGCGCGCTCGTCCCGGTTGGCCGACGCGCCCAGCACGAAGATCGCCTCCCCCGCCTTCACCTCCTGCCCGCCGACCACCAGGTCCCGCGTCGCGACCCGGTCGAAGGCGATCCAGTCGACGATGGAGTGGTAGCGCAGCAACTCCTCGACGGCCGCGGGCCACAGCTCCGGATCCGCCTTGAGCTCCTGAAGCTGATCGGGATGACGCAGAAGCGTCAGCACGCTCAGCGGGATCATGTTGGCGGTCGTCTCGTGCCCGGCGACCAGCAGCAGGAATATGGCGCCGACGATCTCCTGATGCGACAGTTCGCCCGAGGAGACCAGCACGCCGAGCAGATCGTCCCCGGGGCTCTTCTCCGCCGCCGTGACGAGCCCGGAGAGGAACTCCGCGATCTCCTGCATGGCCCGGTTGACCGCCGCCCCCCGCTCCGGGTCCTCGATGTCCCTGACCATCGTCCTGGTCCTCGACTGGAAGAATTCCCGCTCCTCGTACGGCACGCCCAGCAACTGGCAGATCACCAGCGACGGGACCGGCAACCCGAACGCCTCGACCAGGTCGGCCCGGTCACCGGCGGCGAGCATGTCGTCGATGAGCGCGTCGACGATCCGCTGAATGCCCGGACGCATCGTCTTGATCTTGCGAACGGTGAACTCCGGGATCAGAAGCCGACGGAACCGGGTGTGCTCCGGCGGATCCATGTCGATGAAGAAGCCCGCTTCCGCCCCGCCGATCCCCTCGCTCTCGCCCTCCTCCCCCGGCGGCGGCGCGGTCCGCATGAGGTTCTGAGGATGACCCGGCGTCGCCGGGCTGGTGCTGACCGTGGGGTCGATGAGCACCTGCCGCGCCTCGGCGTGCCGGGTCACCAGCCAGAGCGGGCCGCCCGGCGACTGCGCCCGCACGAGCGGGGCCTCGGCCCGGAGCGCCGCGTACTCGTCGGGGGGCGCAACCGGGCAGGTGCGCTTGATCGGGAAGGGATGCGCCATAAGGTTGCTCCTTACATGGTGGTCTTCATTGCTTACTTACACGAAAGTAAGCAATGAAGGCGGGAGCGTCAAGGAGTGAGGGCACGATGGTCGGCCGGCGCACGGACACACGGGCCAGGATTCAGCAGGTCGCACTGGAGATGTTCACCGAGCAGGGATACGACAAGACGACGCTGCGCGAGGTCGCCGACCGCCTTCAGATCACCCGCCCGGCGCTCTACTACCACTTCAAGGCCAAGGAGGACATCCTCGTCAGCGTCATCGACGACCTCACCGCCTCCATGGAGGAACTCATCCAGTGGGCCCGCGCCCAGCCCGCCACCCCCGAGGCCCGCCAGGAGATCCTGCGTCGCATCGCCGACTTCATGGGCGGCAGCATGGGCCACCTGGCGAGATTCGCCCGGCTCAACGAGACCGTCATCAAGAGTATCCCGGCGGGCGAACGCCTCCGGGATCACATGCTCGACCTGCTGTCCGTCCTGACCAGTCCCGACGCCGATCCGGTCAAACAGCTCGAATCCAAACTCGCCGTCATCGCCGTGATCCTCACCGGCGTCCCCGTGCTGTTCGGCCCGGAGCTCTCGCAGGAGGAACGCGCGGCGGTGGCGATGAGGGTGGCGACGAAGCTGATATCGGACTGATCCGGCCCGCCCGACCCGGCCGCCGCGCGCCTCAGCTCGAAAGACTCCGCAGGGTCAGGTGCCAGGGGTAGGTATCGATCAGACTCGGCCCGGAGTTCGACGGATGGGGTTCAAGCTCGCCGGGGCCGAAGATGACCCGGACGCCCTCGGCCCGAAGGGAATCGACGGCCCGGCGAAAGGGGGCGCGGGAGGCCAGCGCGTCGTTGACGCAGGGCAGCATCACGACGGGGATGCCCAGGCCGACGGCCTCGGCGAGCACGCCCAGCGCATAGGTGTCGGCGATGCCACTGGCGAACTTGTTGACGGTGTTGTAAGTGGCGGGGGCGACGACGATGGCGTCCGCGCGCGGAGGCTTGGGCTCGCTCGGATCGCGATACCGGCTGCGTACGGGCCGCCCGGTCTGCGCCTCAAGGGCGGGGACGTCGACGAAGCGAAGCGCGGAGGGCGTGGCGACGACCTGCACGGTCCAGCCCTCGTCTTGCGCGAGCGCGACGAGACGACCGGCCTGGCGGGCCGGGGCCGCCGCACAGACGATCACGTACAGGAGTTTGCCCGTACCGGCCACGCGCGATCGTCCTCCTTCACGCGGCGATCCGCGAAGCCTCAGGGCGGTCCCAGGTACGGCGGGCAGCGAGGTCGGCCACCAAGCTCATCGGATCGCAATATGGGCGATACCACGCATACTACCTATTTCCCACCCGTCGCCGATCAAGCCCCCTGGTCGTGTCGCGGCCCGGAGCGGCGACACGACCGGGGACGTCCGGTGATCCACCCCGTGAGATCTGAGACCTACCCGGCCGACACCCCGGCCAATAGCCTGGCCGTCCCGGCGGCACGGCGCGGGTACGCCTCGGCGTCTTTTGCGGTTAAATGAGCAATCAATAGCGTAATGGGTTGATTATCCGTGTCAGACTCTGCTGGGGAGGGTTCCGCATGGAGGACCGATTTCATGACAGGGCATCGCCCCGAACCGCCCGGAGCGCGGGAGCTCGACGATCTCGTGACCGCTTTGATCGACGACGCCACCCGCCTCCGCCACGGGACGCCCGCCCTCGACGGCCGAGCGGTGGACGGACGACGGGCGCTCGCGCCCCAGACCGCGGCGGTGGTGACGCGACTGCGCGAGGTCATGGCCGAGCACGTCCGGCGCGAGGCCGAGCTTGAGGAGCTGTACGGCGCCGCCCACGACCTCACCCGAATCCGCGACGTCGACCACGCCCTGCGTACCGTCTGCGAACGGACGAAACGGCTGATGCGCTGCGACGCCGCCTACCTGTCGGACCGCATCGACGAGGAGTGGTTCGCGGTGCGCGCCTGGTCCGGCAAGCTCTCGCCGGACTTCAAGGGCACGAGGGTGCGCATCGGCGTCGGCGTCGGCGGCGCGGTGGCCGCGACCCGGCAGCCCCTGCAGGTGGAGGACTACGTCCAGGCGGCCGCGATCAAGCACAACGACTACCTGGACCACCGTGTCGGCGCCGAAGACCTCCACACGCTGCTGGGCGTCCCGCTGGAGTTCGACGGCCGCCTGCTCGGCCTGCTGTTCGCCGCCCGGCGGGAGAGGCGCCTGTTCACCGACGCCGAGGTGGCGCTGATGTCCTCGCTGGCCGCGCACGCCGCGGTCGCGCTCAACAACGCGCAGCTGTTCGAGGCGCAGAAACAGGCGATGGCCGCCCTGGAACGATCCACACTGCTGCTGCAGGCCCAAAAGGCCGCCATCGAGGCGTCGGTCCAGGTCCACGAACGGCTCACCCAGGTGCTGCTGCGCGGCGAGGGCGCCGGGCCCATCGCCGCGGTGGTCGGCGAGACGTTCGGCATGCCGACCACCATCCTCGACGCGGACGACGTCGTCCTGGCCCGGCACGGAACGTGCCCACCGGAGCCTCCGTTCCCGCCGCCGATCCGCGAAGCACTCGACCGCAGCCGGGGAACGGGACGGCCGGCGCGCGCCGACGGGCCCGACGGCCGTCTCTGGTACGTCGGCACCGCCGCGGCCGGCAACACCGTCCTCGGCACGGTCCTGCTCACCGCGGACCGCGAGCTGACCGACACCGAGCTGCGCACCTTCGAACAGGTCGCCCAGACCGTCTCCGTCTCCCGCCTCGCCGACGCGGCCATCGCCGAGGCGGACATCCGGGCCTCCGCCGAGCTGGTCAGACGGCTCATCGACCCGAGCCGATACAGCCCGGAGGAACTCGACCGGGTCACCCGCCGCCATCGGCTCTCCACCGGCCCGATCACGGTCGCGGTCGCCGACCCCGTACGCGAGCGCGCGAACGCCCAGCTCACCGCCGCCACCGCGCTCTGCGCGGAACAGGGCGGCCTGGCCGCCCGCTACGACGACCTCCTGGTCGTGATCCAGCCCGCCGAACCCACCAAGGTCGCCGCGCTGCTCTGGGAGCGGCTACGCTCCGCCGCCGGCGCCCCCGCGACCGTCGCCGCCGCGGGCCCGGCGGCCTCGCCCCTGGACCTGCGTCACCTCCACCGGGAGGCGGTCCAATGCCTGCGACTGATGCACCGGCTGGGACGCACCTCCTTCTGGGCGACCACCGCGGAGCTCGGCATCTACGCGATGCTCTTCACCGAGGGCGCGTCCGAGGGCCTCGACCACCTCATCGACACGCAGATCGGCCCGCTCCTCGACTACGACTCCCGCCACGGCACCACGCTGGTGCAGACCGCCGCCGCCTACCTGGAGGCGGGACAAAGCCCGGCCGCCGCCGCAGCGAGGCTCGGCATCCACGCCAACACCGTGTCGCAGCGCATCACACGGATCGACCGTCTGCTCGGCGCGGGCTGGCGCGAATCGCCGCGCCGGCTCGACCTGCACATCGCCCTGCGGCTACAGGAGCTGAAAGGCGACGGCCTCAGCGCCGCACGGGCACCCGAAACGGCGTGAGGCTCGCAGGCGGTCAGGAGCGCAAAGCCGTCTCGACCTTCTCACGCTCACGGAAACGGTCTTGCTCATGGGCACGACGTGGCGCGCACACCCGTGCGTCCGCCCAGTCGATCCCGTCCGCCCCGTCAATCCCGTAGCCCACGTCGAGGCCCGCCTCCACCCCAGTCACGGCGTCGGTCACGGCGTCGAACCGGGCGCGAAACCCGCCTCGCCTGCCGCCCGCGCCACTCGACCCACTCGACCCGCTCGATCCGCCACTCGATCCGCTCGACCCGCTACTCGACCCGCTCGATCCGCCACTCGATCCGCTCGACCCGCTACTCGACCCGCTCGATCCCCCGCTCGACCCGCCGTCCCCAGCGGCCCTGTCGTATGCAGCGCCCCTACCGTGCTCGGCACCCCTGTCGTGCTCGGTATTCCCAGCGACGCGGTCGTGGAGGACCGCCACGTTCCGCGCCAGCCCGACGGCCAGGATGACCTGCGCAAGCTCCATCGCGCTGCGCACCCGCATCCGGGCGAGATTCGCCCTGACCATCGGGTGCGCCGCGACGTCGGCCAGCCCGACCGGAACCGGGAACTCGATCGTGCCGACGAGATCGCCGTCCTCATTCTTCGCGAAGTGCGACAGCGAGGTGTACCGACCATCCTCTCCGGCCGCGTGCACGTGCGCGGCGGCCTGCACCGCCCGGGTGTCGTTCCCCGTGGCGAGCACGACGGCGGCGACGCCGTCCATGATCTCCTTGTTCTGCCCGGCGGCCCGGTACGCGTCCGCCTCCGCCAACTCAGCGGCGTCGATCATGTCGTCAACCACCCGCGCCCCACCGAGCGAGGCGGCGTCGAACACCGCCCGCACCCGCGTGAGCAACAAATCGGCCTTAGCCGCCACCCCGTGCACGATGGCGCGACCGCCCGCGACCTCGGCCGCCCGCGCGACGACCGCCCTCATCATCGTCTCGACCGGCCCGATCCCAAGCCCGTCCCGCACATCGATGAGAAGGTGCAGGACGACGTAGGTCTGACGCGAGCCACGCACCAGCCGTACGATGATCTCCCGGGCACCACCACCCAGCGCAACGAGCCGGGGCTCCTGCGCGTTCGCCAAATCGATCAGTTCCGGCGCGGCCTGAAACAGCCGCATCCGCGCCGCAGCGGGATCCGCGACATCGAGAATCTGTATCTGCCCCTGCACCAGCGGCGACATCGACACCGCCTCAAACCCGCCCTTGGCACCCGCCACACGAGCCATCTCCGCAGCCCCCGCAACCACCGACGGATCCTCGATCGCCATCGGCACCGGCACATCCCTGCCGTTGACCGTGAAGCCGGCGGCGACCCGTACCGGAATCCTGGTCGCCCCCACCGCCTCGTCCACCACGCGCCCACGCCGCTCCGGGGACAACCTCACCCCGGGCCCGCCCGCAGACACACCTTTCTCCCGACTCTGCTGCGCGGCGGCTTCACGGCAGTCGGAATGACGGTAGGCGGTCATGGAGCAGCCCTCCAAACGGTGATGGGCGTGTCCACCGGAGACGGCGGTCCACGCGCGCTCCACCCCACGCTAACCTTCATGACCTGCGGAAAGTATGTGCCCACCGCACATCGTCACCACGGAGAATGTGCCCGCATCACGTCGGCCGCCACACAGCCCGGAACGATCGAAGGCCCGCCCTCCGTCTCCGGAGCCCAGGCTGTCGCTTGCCAGAAAGAAGGGACCACCGCAAGACGATCGGCTCGCCCTAGCGCCAACTCACCCCCGCCCAGCAGGCCCTGCTCGTCCTGGTTCACCTGCGCAAGGCGAGACCTTCACCGAACTCGCCGCAGGCTTCGGAGTCTCGTTCGTGACCGCGTGGCGGTACGTACAAGAGGCGATCAAGCTGCTGTCGGCCGCCGCCAAGAACGGGTTGGACCACCTGATCCTGGACGGCACGCTCGTCGCCATCGACCGCATCAAGGCCGACCGATGGTTGCTCCTCCGGACGGAACGGAGGCCCTTGGGCGTCTTCCCTGAGCTCCGCACCCCGGCAGGCAGGACCTGCGGACGCACGTCAGGGCGGGGACCGATCTCGAACACTCATCGGGAACTACGCATCCGACATGGCCGACCTCCAATCTGTGAGTTCACTCGCTATGCGCCACGTCGTGTCGCACCGCCCCAGTCCCACTGCAGCCACATCCCCGGCTCGGGCACCCACGGCCGGTAGACGCGCCGCCCGCCGCCGGGCCTGCCAGGCCTTCTTGATCTGCGCGATCTATGTAACGACGCTCGGCGTCGCAGCAGGGGTCCGGTGGAATCTCAGAAGGAGAAGTGGGCGGCGTGACCGACATCACCACCAGGCGAAGGCCGACCGGGACCGGTTGAGGTTCCTCTACATGGGCGACACGAGGCGGGCGATGTCGTTCGTGACTAGTTGGTAGCCAGGGCTACACCGAGACAAGGTGAGCGACGAAACGACTCAGGCCGAGATCCTCAGCCGAGGCATATCGGGGTGGGAAAGGTACTGGCCGTCGGCATGAACGTCCAGGCTGAACGTGTCCAAGGGGGGTCGCCCAGCGGTCTCGTACCGATCGAGTGTCTCCTCTACTCGGTCCCATAGCCGGAGTGGACCACCCTGTCGTACCGTCCATGTGCCGTCGTTCGGGGTAAGGGTCGCCACGGATCCAGAGACGACATCGACAAGGTGAAGGCACCCGTCCAGGCCCGGCATGTGCTGGGCGTTGGGAATCGCGGCTTGAACGATGAATCTGGTGGCGAAGGCATCCGTCGACGCCTCCATAAGGAACCACGGGGCGTGGCGGGCTTCCTTCGGATCAGATGCGGGAAGGCTCTCCCAATGGGCCGGGTTCCCGGGCGCCGGCCGTTCATGTCCCCGAGCGGACATGAACGAGATGGTTCCCGGCAGCAGGGGGCCACTGACCGTTTCGTCCCTTCTGATCGTCAGTAGGACTCGTGCATAGCCGTACAGCCACCCACCGAGAGTGGTGAGAATTTTTCCTCCGTTGCGCGTCTGGTTCACCCATTCCCTTGGGACCGCCCGTACTGAGCAGGCCGCCACTATTCGGTCATAGGGGGCACGAGGCCAGTATCCGTACAGGCCATCAGCGGCGGCGATCCATGGCGCGTAGCCACAGGAGTGGATGGCGTCTGCGGCTTGCGCCAGGCGATGAGGGTCGATCTCGATTGAGGCGATGTTCGAGGACCCGAAACGCTCGCAAAGCAGGGCTGTGGAGTAACCCGTCCCGGTGCCGACCTCTAGGATGCGATGGCCGTCCTCCAGTTGGGCGTCCTCCCACATCTGGACCACCAGGGATGGCAAGGTGGCGGAGGAGGTCGCGCGACCGCCCACGTGGGGAGTCGGAGCGTCCCAACCCGGTTCGATTTCGTCGATTTGCGTGATCAGCGTCTCGTCAGCGTAGGCCGATGTCAGCCACCGCTCGCGATCCAGCGCTTCGGTGACGGGCTCCCAGACGGTCATCCCGTTCTGTTCTCCGGCGGGGACGAAGAAGCCGGGCAGGAACTTATGGCGAGGGACACTCCCCACCACTTTGCACCATTCGGGATCGCGCCCTTCAACGGTCAGTTTTTCCGCTAGTCGCATGCGAAGCAACTGCGCATCGGCCTGAGTGTCACCCACTGCCAAGCCCTCCCTGAAGAACGTCGGCGAACGCCTCGGCGATATCGTCCGCGTCGGGTAGCCATCCCCATTGGCCGTTGGGGTTGCACTCCATCCAGATCCAGTGCTCTGGCGACGTTCCATCGCCGACCAAGGCGAAGTCGAAGCAGCCGAAGACAAGATCGAAGTGGTCAAGGTAGGAGCGGACCGCCGTTGCGATCGTATCCGGGACCTTGATCGGAGTGTGGATGAGGTCGTCCCAGTCGCCGGACCGCCAGTCCAACGCTCTGTCCGGGGTCTCGATTCGCTGCGCGAAAATCTGCGGCCCGATAGCGGTGAGTCGTACGTCGGCCATCTTGGGTATCTCTGCCTGGAACATGTGTGCGGTCACCGCGATTGAGTCATCGAAGCAGTCCGCATCCACCCTTTGAGTCCAAATCACCCCGTAGTATCCGTCGTTGGATGGGGGGACACCTCTGAACGTCTTGTAGACGATGGGTGCATGCTCGAACGCAAATTTTCGGGCTTCGGCGGCATCGTTCGTGATGATCGTCGGCGGAATTTGGAATCCCATCTGGGTGGCGACTTGGAGTTGTGCGGGTTTGAATTCGGCCCGCGTAGAGGAGAAGGGTGGGTTGACATAGACGGCATTAGGTAGATGCCATAGCAGGCCGTTGAACCCGTATTTTGCCTCATCTACCGCGAAGTCATGAACCTGTTGCCCGAACGCTTCCAGGTGAGGGAAACGAATAGGAGTAGGGCGACGGTAGTACACAGCCGTGATTTCCTCTAGATTCACCTTCCTGCTCGGGGTTCGGAGCCGGCCTGCCCACTGTCGATCCGGGCCGATCCTGGCATTGAACTGAAGGTCGGGGCCGATATCGACCGGATCGACGCGGACTACTGGTATGCCGCGGCCGTTGAGCACGTGGATGACCAGATCGGCCGTGATGTCTTCAAGAGCCGTGAGGATCAACACTGCGGCCATGATCAGTCCGGGACGTAATCCTTGTTTTGATCATCGGTCACTTCCGCCGGAGGAGCTCCACCGTCTCCTCGAGGGATCGATCTGGATGGAGTGTTCACTTCCTTGTTGGTTCCATGCTTGCCCATCATCTCCAACAGTCGGCCGGTCGCGTCGAAATACTGAGCGGTCTGCGTGACCGGGTCTAGTGCGACCTTTTCATACGAGGCGGGTGCCGCCGAGAGCCGGTTGCTCATGAACCGCAGCCCCCAAGGCTTGCCTTTATGCATGGTGGTATCCAGTTCTCTCCGCCGATATTTCGGATGGACTCCTCACACTTCTAGATGGCCATATCAAAGCATGTGACACAATAAATGCCTCGCAACCAAGGACCATCTTTGTGAGCCTCTAATTCGTTGAGTTCTCAAATAGCATTGCGTCGTATAGTGGCGATTCTGGAGCGTGTTTAATCCGACCCAAAATCTGGTACCCCCAACGTAGGTACGCACTGTACGCGGGCTCGTTGCCCACTATGCACGTCAGTGCGATGTACGGTTCGGCGCGAACCTCAAGGATGGCGTCGTGTAGTCGTCGACCAAGGCCCTGGCTGCGAAAGCTTTCACAGACCATCAATTCGCGCAGCCAGAACACCTGTCCGTTCCATACGGCCTCGTCCACCGCCTTGGGGCGAGCCTCCGCAAGCGCAACCCACCATGGCTGAGTGGCCGGCAGCTTAGGGCCGTACACATAGCCAGCGAGCTGTCCGCCCACTTTGGCGATGACAGCCTCGAAACCATCGAGCTCGATGGTGGCGCGCAGCCGATCGGCGAAGGTCTCCACCGAGAAGAACGGGTCATCCGCGTATGGGGGCACACCGTAGACTTCGGCGTAGACGTCCACGAACTCGTTGAACATCGCTGCCACGGCATTGCGGTCACAGACTTGAAGATCGAGCATGTTCCTGTTCCTAATGGAGGCTACGCGATAGCGAGCCCAACTTGCTCTGTGATATCACGGACCCTGCTGTTGTTGTTCTTGTATGGTTCCAGGCCGCCGCGAACGATCGCCAGATGATTCTTGACGCGGGCGGAACTTACGCCACTAGCGATGAGGCTCAAACAGTTTTGGGTGATGTCGATTGCGCGGTCCAGGTCTCCGTGAGCCAGTACCGCGTGGGCCAGGCGACTCAACGCTATGCCCCGGTTGCGGGAGTATTTAGCGGGTTGCTGTCGGGCGGCCTCCTCCAGCAGAGGTACCGCGCTGCCGTGTTGGCCGAGGTCCAGCATGCACATGCCTTCCAGCGTGGTTAATTCGGGCTCGATAAGGAACGCGACCCAGTGCGGGTCACGTTCGTCGGGGCCCCTTTCAAACGCTTGCCGAGCGGTCCTGGCCGCGTTGCGGCAGGAGATATCATCGCCGTTCCGCGCGTGCCCCTGGGCTTCCCGGATGGCGAGAAGAGCAGTTACGCGAGGCGTCGCCCATTTCCTGGCGTGTGCCTGGGCGATCTGCGCGAACCGTATCGCCTCACGGGGTTTGCCAAGATCTACGGACTGACGGCTCATGTTGGCAAGAGTCCGCGTAGCCAGCATGTCGTCGTTATTGAGCATCGCAGTATTCAGAGCCTCGCTGAAGTACACTCGCGCCTGGCTCTGTTGGTTGGCGTCGTAGCAGTACCAGCCGAGCGAGGTCGTGAGTTGGCCAGCGATCGCATGTAGGTCGCTGGCGATGGAGGGGGGATACGTGCCCTGCTCAATCAGATAGTGCACCCACTTAAGATGGATTGTTGCCGAGCGCCACAACCGGTCGCCGCCAAACTGTTGGTCAATCTCGTCCAGGTCCCTGGCGATAGAGAGCAATAGACCGACTTCGTCTTCGCCGACCTTCAGTTCCCTCTCACCCTTTTCGAGAGGTGAGCCACTCGACAGCAACCAGGGAAGCCCGGCCTCGACGATCAGCTCTCGCCGATCAAGAATCACATTTTCTGACGGTTCCAGCTCAGGTCGACTGGTTCGCTGACGCGGCGGTTTGAAACCAAGCTCGGTGATTGGTTTGCCGAAGAATTCCTCTAGGAGTCGACGATTATCGGCATATGGCCATGGGGGCGAGTCGGACTCCCAGCGTGCGTACTGTCGAATGCCGATAGACATCGGTCGCCGAAACTGACGCATCTCGTACATCTGGCGCCCTAGCTCTGCGAGGCGTTCCACGACAGCCTCTTGAGAGAGGTTCAGTTCCTCTCGTGCCCGTTTCAGGGCACTATTTCCGTTCTCGGCCATTGTCCTCACGGGCATGTATCTGCATCGAGCGCGACTCTTAACTCCCCACCGTAGAGCACATCACGGGTTACGGCTAGGCGGTCATGTGGCCGGGCTGCGGGATGCGTCAAGGAAGTCAGGTAGAAGTCAGGTAGATGCCCACCTGACGGTAGAGAAGACGACGGGTGGATGGCAATGAGATGACCTGGTCAGCCACATAACCAAGGGTGAACCCTTGGTGCGCAGGCCGGTCGCACTTTCAACGCCCCACTGCTAGAAACCCCACATGCCGGCCCAGAAGAACTCGGCAAATTCCCCCTTGGCCACCTGGAGGTCGATCTGTGCCACACACCAACGTCGAAGATGGCGGGTCGCGGAGCTTTCTTGCTGCGGCCTTTCCCCGCGCCGGGGCGGTCCCCGCCCCGGCGATCGATCCCAACAAACCGAACGTCGCCCGCGTCTACGACTACCTGCTGGGCGGAGAAATCGCGCGACTTGGGGACTAGGCGGTTGACCTGGTGTTTTGTGGCTATGCTGCGGGGTGTTGGGGGTGTTGGCCCGTGGGTGGCCCGTGGCCCGCAGGGTCGTTTTCGCTGGTCACAGCCTTGAGGGTGGGGGTGTCGAATATCGCTTCGATCTTGGTGTTGGCGGCGTCTTCGCCGGTGTCGATCCAGTGTGCGTAGACGGTCAGCAGGACGCGGATGGTGTGGCCGAGCCGACGGGCGACCTGTAGTGAGTCCACGCCTGCCGCGAGCAGCATGGACGCGTTGGCGTGCCGCAGGTCATAGGGCCGCCGCGCGACCGGGGAGGCGTACTCCTGGGGGGTCAGCGCCGCCTTGCGGGCGCGGTTCCAGGTGGCGACGTAGACGTATCGGGGCAGGGGTGGGCGCTGTGGCCCTTCCACCCAGAACAGCCGCCCGTCGTCGGCGGTGCCGTGGGTGTCGATGTGGTCGCGGATGATGGCGACCAGCAGCGGGGGGATGGGGACGACGCGTATGGCGTTGTCGGCGCGGTGTTTGAGCCCGCGCGGGTCGTGGCGTTGGCCGTCGTCGGTCCACAGTTCGCCGACGTAGGGGCAGGCCCCGCGCAGGGTGAGCTTGCCCCAGCCGGTTGGGGGCAACGTGCAGTCGGCCGCGCACAGGGCGGTGACCTCCGAGGGTCGCAGGCCCGCGTAGTACATGATGGCGAAGAAGGCATGCAGCCGCTTGCCGCGATCTTCGCAGGCGGGTTTGCGGTTGGTGAGCGCGGGGAGCGCGGCGAGCAGCCGCCGGGCCTGGTCGAGGGTGGGGACCACGACCGGGGACAGGGCCTCATCGCGGACGCGGCGTTTGGTCTTGATCGCCGGTAGGGGGTTGGTTCTGATCAGTTTGCGTTGTACGGCCAGATCCAGCGCCCGGTAGAGCGCGGCGCGGCGGCTGGTGAGGGTGCCCGCCGAGGCTTGCTTGCCGTTTTGCAGTTTGCCGAGGCGGGCCAGCACGGCGCGTAGGTGTTCGTCGTCGGCGAGGTCGGCTACGGGGCGGGTGTGTGCCGCCGCCCAGGTGAGGGCTTGGGCGATCGGTTCGGGGACCGGTTCGTTGTCGGCGCGTCCGGGGCGGAAGGCCCACAGGTTGAGTGCCTTGCGGAGGATCTTGTCGTCTGGACGGGTGCGGCGGGCCCGCGCGGAGTCTTCGACCATGGTCATCGTGACGTCGGTGAGCATGCCCGCGAGGATTTTGCGGTAGTTGGCGCTGGCCTGGTCCCATTCGGTGGTGACCAGTTCCACCGCGTGATCGAACCAGGAGCGGTGGGCGCGGCCCCAGCTCACCGGCTCTCCGGTGGTGGGGTCCCACTCTTCCCCGACCTCCTTTGCCGCTTTGGTGAGCTTGGCTTGATGGGTTTGGGCTAGGGCTTTGGTGAGGAACGACCTAGAATGCTGTTTCGTGCCGACGCGCCAGCGCAGTTCCCAGGGCTTTTTCCGGCCCGCCCGCTTACGAATGGCCCAGAATTGCAGGTCCAGGCTTGCCGCCATTAATGCGACCCCCTTAATCGGTTTCGCGATCCTGCAACCATTTTATCCATTCCTCTCGCTTTATTCTACGTTTACCGTTCGGCATTCTGACTGTTTTTGGCCCCCTTCCGGTAGAAAGCCAGCGGTAGAAAGTCGAGCGAGGAACCCGCAGGACAGCCCGCGCTTCATCGATGGTCAGGAATTCTCTATCCGCCAATGGCAGCCTTTCTGTCGTCCGATTCTCACGGGCCATCCACGGGCCAGCGGTCGCATGCCCCGTTGCGGCCCCCGCGGAATTATCCTCACTCTGATCGCCGTTCCTCGATTGGGAAAGTGGCCCTTCCCGATGATTAGAATCGCGCATTCCTGCGCTTTCGGCCGATTTTCCCGGGAAGGCGCATCCACGGTCCGCGCCCAGCGGGCCAGCCACCGACGGCCCAGGCCCCGGCCTGTCCCCCTTCCCACTCTTCGAATGATCACAGTTACCCTGTGTCAACGGCGGCGAGCCCGCCCACCCGCCCGGGGGTCCGTCGTGGCTCGCCTCCCGTCCGCCCGTGCCGGAGCCCAGCGGGCAACACGCAATGCAGTCGGAGCCTTCGGCACGCCTTGTTCTGCGGCGACCCTCACCCAGCACCGTCCGGCCCGACCCGCAGACTAAGCACCCGTCACCGGGAGCACTGCCCCGATCATCGCCCTGACCAGGGACGACACCGGCCGACATCAGCGGCCCGCCCCCTCATCACCGCCGGTGTCCTTGCCGTGCCCGTCGTGGTCGGCCTGCTTCCACGCGATCACCCGGGCCTGCGCGATCCTCTCCCGGATGTGCCCGGCCAAGATCGCCTCACCGGCCGTGTACCCCGTCCCGGCGAACCGCCAATGACCCACAACCAGCGTCGTCACGTCATCCACCGCCGGAAGCCCATGACGCTGCCGGGCCTGGTCGGCGCGATACTCGGCCCGCGCCTTGCGCAACTCGCCCAGCGTCACCGAGTACCGCCGTGACTTGGTCGAGAAATGCCCCCGAAAGCCCAGCATGTGAGCCCACGGCCGCAGCCGCAGATGCGCGAACTCCACCCGGCCCCCCAGCTCCCAACACGTGCGGATCATCCGCCGCGCGTGCTCGGTCACCGGCAACTCCTCCAGGTGCAACCCCGGCTTGAGCCCCGTGCCCCGGCAGCGCGAGCACGCCGCGAGAGATTCGGCGTGTACGCCGCGCCCCTTGCAGGCCGCGCACGAGATGCGGTGTTGCACGGTGCCGGAGGCTTCGGCCCCCTTGCTGGCGTACTTGGCGATGTAGGAGGCGACCGCCCGTTCGCTCAGCCCCTCCAGGCCGTCAGGCAGGATGATCGGGCGGATATCAAGCTGATCGCCCCAGGCCAGCCGCCACCGGCCCAGCGCACTCACCGCAGAGGTCATCTCCACCGCCCGCACCGCCGCCGGGATCGCCGCCGCCAGCAGCCCATGATGCGCCCAGGAAGGCGGATCTTGCCCGGCTCCCTTCGGGCCGTCCAAGCGGATGATCGCGTGAAAGTGCACCAGCCCCCGACGCTGATACTCCGCCACCTTCGCGAACGACACCCGCACCCGCTTGCCGAAGGCGTGACGGCTCATCCCCGCCAGCCGCGCCAGCTCCCGCCGCACCCCCAACGTGAACCGGTGCCACAGCGCGCCCGCGTGCGCCTGCCACAGCACCGCCCCGACGTAGTCGTAACACTCCGGACAGATCGGCTGCCCCAGCCGCGCATCCCCCGCCTCATGCCGCACCGGGCAGCCGACCGGTCGCCCGTGCTCACACACCCCGCCCGACCGGCGCGGACGACACGCCCGCACGATCACCCTCTCCCCGGACGGATCAGGGCTCTCGGTCCGGGTGTGGACCGGCCCGAACGACGGCGCGGTCAGCGTCACGAACACCCGAGGCCGCCCGCTCACCGACTCCGGAACACCCTTCCCACCCGACAACCCCGCACGGATCAACTGGAAGGTGTCGCCCTGATACACCCGCGAACACGCCGGACACACCGCAGAACGCCGGTTGCCGCACGCCACCAGCAGCCGCCCCGAGGGCTCATCCGCCGTCCGGTACTCGTGCAGCACCTCGCCCGTCGTGGTGTCCACGATCATCGACCGTCCCGACAGGTGCACCGGGTGCGCGCACCCGCCCGTCGCCGCCACCATCGACCGCCACCGGACATAACCCGGATCGGCCATCACCCGCGCCACATCCGCCAGCTCCCCGGCAATGACCGGATCGATCATCCAGCCGTGCCGATGCGCCTCGCCGTCGCCCGCCCCGTCCTTTGCCCCCGTGCTCACAGGGGCATCACCTCCACTTCACCCGACCTGTCATCCGACCTGTAGGACATGTCGTCCTGCTTGTTAGTGTAGCGCGACATGTAGTACAAGTGGAGGGACGAGACGATCCGGCACCCCAGACATGCGGAGTAGGTATGAATCCCGAACCGGCCCACACCACCGGCCCGACGCACAACCCCGACGACCCCCCGCTCTGGCAGGTGATCGCCTCAGCCCTACGCGCCGACATCCTTGACGGCCACCACACCCCCGGCAGCCCTCTGCCGAGCGAGAACGATCTCGCCAAGCGTTACAGCGTCTCCCGCCCCACCGTCCGCGACGCCCTGAAGACTCTGGTCCTCGAAGGGCTGGTCAGCGTCGTACGCGGACGGGGAACCTTCGTCCGCCCCATCCCCGACCGCTTCACCATCCTGCTTGGCGCACGACCCGCCCCCGACCTGGCCAGCCCCACATTCACCGACACCGCCAAAACATGGGGATGGCAGCGCGCGCCCATCCCCGACGAAGCCACCGACGACGACCCCGAGGTCTACGGCCGACAGACCTTCATCCCCGCCAACCGCGACATCGCGGGCCTGCTGTACACCCGAATCGGACACCGCGTCTTCCACCGCTACAGCCTGTGGAAACACACCAAACAGCGCTACATCGAGGTCAACTCCTACACCAACGCCGACCTCATCCCCGACTGGCCGAACCGCGCCACCGAATACCAGACCACCCCGCACGCCTTCTACAAGGCCATTCAAGCCGACTCCGGCCGCACCCCGATCATCTGGCGAACCACCGTCACCGCCCGCATGCCCTACGAAACCGAACGCCTACGCCTGCACCTGGAAGTCGGAGCGCCCATCCTGCTCATCCGCCGCACCATGACCAACCGCGACGGCCAGCCCATCGAAGTCACCGAAGTCAAAGCCCCCGCCGAAGAGTTCGAGACCGCCCACATCCACGACGACGACCCCGAGCACTCCGCCGAATACGCCGAATACCTGCTCGACCAGAACATCGACATCGACGAGCACCGCCAGCAGACCGGCCGATGGCCCACCATCGACCCAGACGGCCCGGTCATCCTCGCCCTATAGCTGGCTCAAAGGTTCTTTACTGGTTCAAGGGCGCGCTCCGCGCGCCACGGGCGGAGCCGCCGCGCCTCCGCTCCCGGGCCAGGCGGGCCTGCGCGCGGCCCTGGGGGGCCGTGCTCGCCCGCCGCCCGCCGCTCCAGAGCGGCCCCGCCCGCACACACGACGAAACCCGACCAGATAATCACTTAAAGCGGGGCATCGGCGACACACCGTAATGCTATGCTCTGCGTGGTGATCGAGATCGCATCACCACACTCCCGATCATCACGGCGCGACGGCTGGACACACGGCGATACCCGGGGGGATCACCGACACACCAACCGTCCGCCCACCCCTTCCACCGCAGGACCACGCGCCGGAACTCTCCCGCTCAGGTTCCTGCGGAAGCGTGCACACACACGTTCTTCATATACCGCGCCCGGAACACCGGCACCTCACCCGTACCGCACCGCTCCGCCGCCGGCCGAACTCGCTTCGCTCGCCCTACGGGTGCCCTCCGGGCACTCCGCCGGCCGCTCCACATCCCATCCCCAACCTGCCCGAACCTCCGCCAGCCCGATGCCCCACTGGTACCAGCGGCAATACGCGCTCTGAGCCCGGTAAACCCTCGCCACATGGGAGCCACCGCACGTACGATCCTGACGTGTCCATCGGCCCCCTGCTCAAGGAACTTCGCGAAGTAGCCGGATTATCGCAATCCGAACTTGCCCGTCTCCTATGTGATGTATCGGGACGATCTACCGTCACGCGTGAGATGGTTTCCCGATGGGAGAACGGGAAGCGGACTCCAACGTTCTGGCTTCCGCATCTTGCGGCGGCTCTGGACGTTCCCTTGAGCGTGTTGGAGATCGGGGAAGTGAAGCGGCGAACGTTCGTCGTCAGTACCGCTCTGTCTGCGGTAAGCCCGCTGATGTCGGACATTACAAAGGACACGGCAGTCGAGATCGTGTCATCGATCGCGGGCGGAGACCCCAGCCCACTGGCCAACGTACAGACATCCCACGAGACGGACCTACTCATCTCGCACCTGGCGTCACAGGACGTCACCACCGTACGCCGGTTGGCCCACTGGCTTGACGAAGGTCCGGCCGTACTTAGGGTCAACGCCTGCGGCATCGTGGCGAAGACGGCCAAGCTCGACCTGATCGACTCGGCGGCCCATGCGCTACGGCGAGACGCAGAGATCCGTGACCTCTACTTGCGAGCGGTCGAAAACCGAGTGGGTACCGACCCTCGTGCGCTGCTCAAAGAGCTGTACAACACACGGGACGCGGGGGCGCGATGGTGCTCGGCGATGTTGCTGCGGAACACAGACAGCCCGGTGGTCACATCGGCGCTTCGCGCTGCTCTACGATCTGAGCCCATTCCGGAGAACATCCGGACCATCGGCATGATCCTGAACGGAGTAGACCCGTGTATCTGATCGAGATCAAGAACGGTGAGCTGATCGAGACGCTCAAGACGCGCGTTGCCGAACTCGGCATCGCCAGCGGGGCGATCGTCTCACTGATCGGTGCCGTCGATTCGTTCCGCATCTCGACGATGCCCGCTGATGACGCGACCAAGGACATCGTCACCGACTACGACCTTCCGGCGGAGATGACCGGAACCGGTGAGATCGTTAACGGCAACCCGCATGTTCACGCCGTCATGGCCGTCGAGGGCGACAAGGGCATATCGGGTCACCTGCACGCGGCCCATGTCGGAACATGGTTCGCGAACGTCTACATTGTGCCCGTTGATGCCTGATCGTCCCCCGGCGGCCACCCCCGGTGGCTACTCCCCAATCACGATCATCCGTGTTTCCTGGGGGGCATGGAAACCAACCAGTGGCGAGTAGAGCGGACGCTCAACGTCCAGGGGATCACGCTGGAGGAGCTTCGCTGCGGTGATCAGGCCGCGCTCCGCAGGGACGGCGAGATCACCGAGCGGGGCAGCGTCTTCGAGATCAACTACGTGTTCGACGTGATCGAGCGCGCCCTGACCTCCAAACGGGAGGTCGTCATCATCGGAGAGCCGGGATGGGTGTCCGGCCCCTGCCCGGCATACCCCGCCGCAGGGATATAGGACCGTGGCCCTGACGCCGAGTCAGCCACGCCTCCGGCGGGGGCTCCGGCTCCGGGATCGCCGGGACACGCCCGAGATCCGTTGTGGCCAGGCTCGGCCTGTCATCCCGCCCGCCGTCGCCCAGGACGAGCCGAGCAGACCACGGGCAGGGGGGCAAGGTCGTTCCTCCAGTCGGGGGCTCCACCTTGCCCCCCTGCCCGTGGCCCGCTCCCTTCCAGGTGGGCGACGGCGGACGGGATGACAGGCGGGCACCGCCGCATGCGTGCCGCACCCCCGCCAACCTCCCAGTTCAGGCCGCCAATCCGGCCCGTGCATGGCCCGCGAACCGTGATCCACAGTGAGATTCGGTGAGTACCAGTGAGACAACCCCCAACCTCACAAATCGCATCTTCCCAGCTCAGGCCGCACATCGACCCCTTGGCCAGGGAGGCCGTACCTAGCCCCAAGTTGCGTGACTTCTTGGGCGGAAAGGACAACCTTCAGACAGACCGGGATGCGGCCGAGCGACTCCTGCAGCAGCTCCCGGACGCGAAGTTCGGCGCGGTGATCAACCGCAGCTTCCTTCGGCTGATGGTCCGCCACCTCGCCGCCCAGGCCGGGATCCGTCAGTTCCTCGACATCGGCGCCGGCCTGCCGACCGTGGACAACACCCACCAGGTCGCCCAGCGCGTCGCCCCCGATGCGCGAGTCGTGTACGTCGACAACGATCCGGTGGTACTGGTCCATGGCCGAGCCCTCCTGGAGGGGGATCCCGGAACCCTCGTCGTGAAGGGTGACCTGTGCGATCCCTGGGGAATCTTGGAAAACCCGGATGTGCGTGACCACCTCGATTTCACCCAGCCCATCGCGGTGCTCCTGATCGCCGTCATGCACTTCGTAGCGCGGCAGGGCGTCGCCAGGGAGATCGTCCAGATCCTGCGCAGACAGCTCCCCGCCGGGAGCCATATCGTGATGTCGCACTTCGCCGCGATCGCGGGCCACGATGTCCAAGGCGCGCAGGATGTGTACTCCGAGACCGTCACACCGGTCCGGGCCCGCACCGCGGCCGAGATCGCCGACCTGTTCGAGGGGCTGGAACTCGTCCCGCCGGGTGTCGATCACGTCCGTGCCTGGCTGGAGCTCGACGAGTTCGACGTGGGCAGCGTCCTTGACGAGGGCCCGCTGGCGCGGCTGCCGCTGCTGTGCGTCGTCGGCCGCACGGGCTGAGCCGATGATCCACATCGAGCTTGATGAGCACCGGAACCACGTCCGGCTCCGGGACAGCGCAACCATTGCCCATCTCGGGCATGTGAAGGTCGCCATGCCCGAGTGGAACGCCTTTCTCGACGACATCAGGCGCGGCGCCTTCACCCCGCAGACGCGGGGCGAGGTGGCTGCCGTCTACCTGGAGGGAAAGGTGCATTCAGCGCCGATTTTCGGGCGCGGAAGCGTGGTGATCACCACCGTCCACGCCTGGGATCGGTTCGTCGCTCAGGTCGAGTCGGGCCGGCACCGCTTCCAGGGACCCAAGACGACACTGATCGGTATGGAAATTCCCGCCCAGGCGTGACGCTCAAGCGAGCACCTGGGCCGGGTGTCCCGGTAGCCACCGCCGGGAACGCCCCTGGCTCGCCACCCCACACCCCGTAACAGCGGCCAGGGGCACCCGGAGGGGAAATAAGCGGAAGAAAGGGCGATCCGCCATGCGCGGATGCAGGGCCGAGTAGCGAAACCTCGCATGCGATGCCGGAAGGCGGCGACCTTCCGCAATATCGACGAAAAGGGCTGTTACGCGTTACAGCCTGCGAAAGGCGCCTTCGGAGGTTCGAACCCTCCTCCCCTCCACGTCGCCGCCCCTTTTCGGGGCGCGCACCCCCGTCATCAATAGCGATGGAGGCAACACATCACATGTGGTTACGTACTGTAGTGGCGATGCTGCTTACGGCAGTATCGGCGCTATTCACAACGGCGCGCACATCGCCGCCATCCGCCCTCGCCTCGGGTGGCGGCGTATGCGAGCCGGCAACCCCGGTCAGCGGTGAGCCGATCAAGGTCGGCATGCGCGCGATGGGACGCGCCGCGTCCGGGAGGGTGGCATGACAAGTACCGATCAGGCGGCCAAGGCCGTGCGCCAGATCATCGGCGGCGTGAGCGCTTTCGAGGCGCTCTACACCTTCGCGGCGCTGAAGGTCGCCGACTACATGGTGCCCGGGCCGAGGACGGCAGCGGACCTGTCCCACGATCTCGGAGTGAGTGCCTCGCCTCTGGGACGGATCATGAGGTACCTCGCCGGCCTCGGTGTGCTGCGCCGGGTGCAGGTGGACGGTGTCATCACCGATGGCGACATGTACGAGCTCACGCTGGTCGGTGAGCTTCTCATAACTCATCACCCCGACTCGCAGTGGCCCATGGTCATCATGCGCGGGCTGAAGCCCTGGCGTGACGCCTTGGCGGACCTGTCCACCACCGTGCGGCGCGGCGCGGCGCCGATGGTGCTGGAACACGGCGGCATCTACGGACTCCTACAGCAGGAGCCTGAGCTTCGGGCCCTGTTCGACGCAGCGATGGAGTCCGGTGCCCGACAGGTCGGCAGCGCCCTGGCGAGTCAGCCGGAGCTCACCCGAGGAGCCATCAAGACCATCGTCGACGTGGCCGGTGGCACCGGCACCATGCTGCGCGCCATCACGCACGCCAACCCGCATGTGAAGGGCGTCCTCGTGGACCTGCCGGAAAGCGCGGGCCGCGCTGCCCGACTGTTCGCGACCGAGAATCTCGCGACTCGCGTCCAGGCCAGAGCGGCAGACATCTTCTCCAGCCCACTTCCCGCGGGAGCGGACGCCTACCTGCTGTCCAGGGTGATCCACAACCATCCGAGAGACCGCGTTCTGGACCTGATGCGGAACATCGCCCATGTAATGCCCAACCACTCGGAGTTGTGGGTGATCGAGACCCCGCTGCCCGAGCAGGACAGGCAGATGGGCCTGGCGCTGGACCTCGATCTGGTGATGCTGGGCCTCGCCGGGGGACGTGAGCGGACCGAGGAGGAATACCGCGCGCTCGCAAAGTCCGCTGGGTTTCAGTTCATCAGAAGGGCCACACTCCCTCTGGACATGGTCCTGATGGTCTTCACCAGAGCCGACCTCGCCCGGAACATGGCGCGGCGGCGCCGGCTCGATACGCAGGTCGTCACCCGCTAGCAGCACCCTGCCCGTGCCGTCCGGCACGGAGATCACCCCGGTTACGGTCCCGCCTCGGGGGCGGGATCGCTTAGACCAATAAAACAACGAGGATCATGCCCCCGAGTACTGCTTCAAGAAAACGCTCAACTGTAACGTTCGAAGAGTTCGGGCGACGCGTCTTCCAGGACACACTGCCGCGGCGGTACGCCGGGCTTTACCTGCTGCCCGCGCTGATGACCGCGGTGGGCGCCGTGGTAGGCCTGCTGCTGGGCGGCCTGCCGTACGGGTCTCTGATCGGCACCGGCGTCCTGATCACGGGCTACCTCGTGACCAGGAGAAGGGGGCGGCCCGGCTTCGACCCCGCCAGCGTGACGACATATGCCCAACGGCTCCAGGCGGAGACGCCTTCCACGGCGATGGAGATCCTGGAAGAGGCCGTCGCCGAGTGCAAGGCGCACGGGTATGCGGTCGACCTGTACCGCATCACGTGCACCTGCGGCCGCACCCGGCAGTGTGTGTGCGAAGGGCGGGTCAGAGCTGCGGTAGCTCCGTTCGGCAAGGATTACGCGATCCTCGCCGTCGGGGATCGCCTCGACGCTCCTGCGGAGCTGCGCTTCGTGCTCGCACACGAGGTCGGCCACCTGGTCGGCCGCCCGCATCGGCTGTCCCAGAACGGATGGGCGGCAGCGAACTCCCTGGGGTTCGCGGTGATCGGTCTCCACGCCGATGGCCTGGCACTGATCACCGGGTTCGTGGCCTGGCGCTGTTTCTGCAGCCTCTGGTACGCGATCAATGAAATCGGCTGCGACATCCGTGCCGCTAGACGCCACGGGGCTGGGGCCCGAGCCTACTGGAACCGACGGATCGACCAGGCGCGACGCCTGCGGTCCGCGATGTCTGCATGGGCCCGCCTGCTCGCGCTGCCCATGCGGATCTTGCCCATGCATCCCCCCTTCCGGATGCGCGCCTGGTACTGCCGGGCCCTCGGAGGTGGCCATGGGCAGGCATGACGACCCCCGCTCCTCCCGCCTCCGCAGCGCTGTGCACGTCGTAGTGATCCTGCTCATCATCGCTTTCGCCGCTTTCGTCATCTTTTACACCTTCCAGGAGCTTTGCTCCCTGTGACGTGTAAGGGGGTCAGCGTGCCCATCGCAGTGTCGCAATCCAGCGAAGACAGCAATCAGCCCTCAGAGCAGGGGCCTCTGGTTCGCATCATGAGCTGGAACATTCAGAAATTCGCTATCCCAGAAGGCCGCTGGCCAGGACTGGTGCGTCTCATCACCCAGGAGAAGCCGGACATCCTGTGCCTGCAGGAAACCCACCGGTGGGACCACAACGGCTACGCGCTGGCGAAGCAAGCCGCCGAGGACCTCGGCATGGAGGTCCGCGTGGGCCGAACCGCCAACACGGCCATCGCCTACCGGCCAAAGCCTGGGCTCTCCCTGGAGGGCTTCGACGCCGGCCGTGTGAAAGAGGTCTCCCGCGGGTATAGCGCCGGGCGCTTCGCCGTCGCCGACCTACCCGCCCCCTTAGTCGTTATATCGGCTCACGTGAGCCCATACAGCGTCCAGCAGGGTCTCATCGACGTGCAGCCACTGGTGACGCGGGCCCGTCGCCATGGCGGGCTGGGTCTCATCGCGGGTGACTTCAATCATCCCCCTTTGGACGACCCGCCCCCCGATTTCGCCGCCCTGCAGCCGCACCTTCGGATGATCCGCGGCGTCCCGGAGGACCCCCTGTGCCCGTGGGAGGGCCCCTGGCGGCCCAACACACGGGTCGCAGAACAGCTTCTGGCCGGCGAGATGGTCGACGCCGCCGCATTCATCGCCGACCGCGACGGCCGACCGGAGCTACGTGCCCCCACAGGCGTGTACGGGCAGATGCGCGTCGACCGGTTCGAGGCGGTATTGGCGCTCCGGCGCGCCCTCAAGAGTTACAACCGGATCGATCCGAAGTGCCACTCGGACCACTACGGAATCGTCCTGGAACTGGATCTCCATCCCAAAAACATCGACTGGCACCTGCTCGGTGAGTTCCACTGAACGGAAGGAGACAGAATGCCCGAGCGGGTGCGGCGGCAGGCAATCCTGGAGGAGCGGGCCCGCAGCCCGCCCGTGCATCCTCGCCAGGCGGTCATCCCGGGCTCCCTGCCGATCGATCAGCGCTGGAGGATTTCGGCCGCGAGGCCGCCGGGATCAGCCCGCACTCGCCACCTCGGCACAGGCGGCCAGCCCAAACGCCACTGAAAACCACACGCTAAATTCTTCTCTCGCACAAGGAAGACTCATGACGTGTAGGGGTGCGCATAGACCAGGCCCAATACAACGGGTAGGCGATAACATGGTGCAGTACTGCCTTTTTCAGAACTGCGCTGCGATAATGCAAGTGACTCCGGTTAGCGAATTCAAGCCTCCGGCCACTACGCAGAGCGAGCAGCAAGGTAAAAATCCGGATAAGCGCGGCGGCAAGAAGAAATAGGACATCCGAGCAGCACTCTCTTCCCGGCGATGCAGCCCCTGGCCCACCCCTTCGGCACGCTGCCAGGCCTGGTGCTGAAAATGTACCGGCACGCCCGCATCGGGCCGGAGGACGCCGTGCTGGATGTCGGGACCGGCTCGGGGTACGGCGGCCCTGCTCTGTCACCTGCTCGGCGACGCGCGGGTGAACAGCGTCGACGTGGACGACTACCTCACCACGACCGCCGCGCGGCGGCTGGGCGAGCTCGGGCTGCACCCGCACGTCGCGACCGTGGACGCCACCGGGCCGATCCCGGGGAGCTTCGATCGCATCGTGGCGGTGGTGTCGGTGCGGCCCATCCCCGGCTCCTGGCCGGCCGCGCTCAACCCCGGCGGCCGGCTCGTGACCACCATTACCAACACCTCGCTCATCGTACGGTGACGCCCTCGAACGTCATCGCGAACCGGGCGGGCAGGTTCCGGCGGGCCTTCAGCGAGTCCAGGAAGTCGGCCTCGGTGCCGGTGTTGCCTGCGGCCGGCCACAACTCGTAGGCGGACTTGCCGTTGCCCGCCTTGGGGATCCCGTAGATCGACGGCACGGTCAGCTTGGTTTCGCCTGCCGACGAATGTCGCCGACGGCTTCACGCCGAAGGCCGGCTGTACCGGCCCGGCGATCGAGGCCCCGCGCCAGTCCAGGAAGGCCCGCTTACCAGCCACGCGGATCGGTTTCCCCGACGACATGGCCGCGAACTGCTGTCGAAGCGATCCCAGATCAGCCTAAGGTCCGGCTAGCGAGGGATACCCACGTCGTGCAGGTAGCGGATCCGGGCGTTGATATGGGCGGCGAAGTGTTGCCAGTTCAGCTCATCGACAGGCTCACCGGGATGGGCAGGATCCTCTGCCGAGGAGGTGAGGTAACAGATTGCATCGTAGAGCCGCTCGTCCAGCAGACGCTGGCAAAAAACCGCGAAGCGCTCTTGGTAGGACTGATTTTTCTTCCAAATCGGGTCGACGTCGAAAGCACCGACCTGGGGAGCCACCGGTCTGCGTGACCCTTCGGCATCTTGCATGATGAAGAAGTAGCCCAGCCAGGGTTTCTCGCCGGGGAAGATGTCCGCGAGTTCGGCGCGGCGCAGATCAATGGCGCTGCCGAGGGCTTCCTCGACACGGTTGTTGTAGTTGTTACCGAAGGATGGGCCGCCGAGGGCCTTGAGCTCGAAGGCCGCGACCAGGGTGTTATCGTGCACGACGACGACATCCCACTGCTTGGATGGCCGGTAGTAGCCTGGCAGTTCAAGCCGGTCGCTCTTCTTGATCCTGATGGCGGCGGGCGGGTAACCCGCCTCGACGAAGAACTTCGCGAGCAGGGCGGCGATCGCATCGAAGTGCTTGCCGCCCCGTACCGATCCCGCCGTGCCGGCCCCGACTGCCTCAGCGATCGCCGAGGACTGCAACTGCAGCTCCTTAGCCCCCCAGTAGGCGAGCATAGCGGCTTCGAAATCGGCCCGCGTCACCGCCACCTGCGTATCCTCCTGGTCGCCTCAGCCCGGCCATTCACTCAAGCCATATATCTCTAACGCGGCGGCGGTGGCGGCGTCAACATCACGAGCACGGAAAGCCGAGATGAGCGCTTGCTGATGGTGGGAGGAGATTGTCTCAGGGCTGGGCACACGGATACGCCTAAGGTACTGGGCCTGGAAGCGCAGCGTTTTACCACGCATCTTCACCGCGTAAGCCTCGATGAAGCCTTCGGCGACCTTGGATAGCAGCAGCCCTCCCAAGACTTCCAGGTCCCATACGTCAGAGGTGATGAAGTACAGGTTGTGGTGGGGATAGTGGCCGCCTTCGTCGAGCACCGGATGACTGGTGAGTTTCATATCCGGAAACAACAGCTTGGGCCGGGCGGTGAGCGCGGCTTCGACTTTATCGATGGTCTTGTACCAGACGGCGGGGTTCCGACGGGCGATATAGCGGCCTGATAGGGCCTGGTGGTGCTGATGAAAGTAGCGCTTCAGTCGGGGGTAGTCATCCAGGTCGACCAGTTGGCCGTGCTCATCCCAGGGGTTGACGAGGTAGCGCTTGCCCCACTGCAGGAAGCCGGTGGTGGTGTCGCGGACCATCACCAATGGGAGAAGCCGGTCGCCCTCGACGAGCTGATCATCCGTCGTGATGAAGACCTTATCGGCGCCGGTGGCAATACCGATGCCCACGCGTACCCCTGCCTGTTCATCGCCCAGGGCCGGGAAGCGATCGGCGAGGTCTTCCAGTACTGCTAGCCGGGCCGGTGATCCTAGAGGCCAGGAGTCGGTACCGGTGAACCAGTGGGGCAGGCGCGCGATCTGATAGGACTCAGTGTCGACCGGCTCTGGCTGGTGGGGAGCACGGGCCCAGTTGGTGAGTTGCGTGGCGGCGGATGGGCCGAAACCTTTGGTTGTGTCGGCGACCACGGCCTCGCCCTGCGCGGCGCGGCGGAGCACGGTGATTGCCGGATAGGCGGCCACCTGCTCATCAAAGGCGTCCACATCGTGCATGATGATGCAGGCATCCACCGCGAAGGATGTGCTGATCAGCTCCCGCAGAGCACCGCCGTACTGGTTGCGCATCCACCGGTCAGCGCAGATGAAACCGAGCACGCCGCCAGGAGCAAGCGAACGAAGAGCAGCTTCGAAGAAGCCTACGTAGATGTCGGCACGGCCGGTCATGCAGGACCATAGCGATCGATACCGTGCCATCCGTTCTTCGGGCACATCCTCAATGCGGATATAGGGAGGGTTTCCCACAATGACATCTACGTCGTCGTCACTTGTGCGGAGTAGGTAGTCGCCCTGCTGCACCCAGGTCGTGGCTATATGCTCGGCCGCCGTGCCAGCCCATCCTTGTGCCACAAGGAGATCGCGTACGACCGCACGAGCATGGGTGACGTTACGAGGCAGCAGATCGAAGGCGCGGACGGCATCGGCGGCATCAGCAATCGATCGATCATGTTTACGGCAGGCGTCACTGACCCGCTGTGCGATCACGGCGAGAAACGCGCCAGCGCCACAGGCCGGCTCCACTAGCCGCAGCTGTGCCAGATCGCGGTCATTGGTGTAACCGACAAGATCGAGGATCATCTCTACGACCCAGCGCCGAGTGAACACCTCTCCATGATCGAGGTTCCCGTCTGATCTGGCCGAGTAGGCAGAGCTACGGGGTATGCCGAGGTCAGCCGATGGGACGTTCATTCGCATCACCCTAACGGGAGCGGCGTGGGGCTATCCAGCGGAGGGGCAGAGTTGACTGGTACCGGGGTTGGGGTATCGCCGATTCCTAACCCATGTTCGGAGAGGGCGTGGTAGGACCGGCTAGCGAGATCGGTACGAAGGTAGGCAAGTGGAGGCAGCTTCCCGGAAGCCGAGGCGCCCAACGCCCCGTGTAGCCGTGCCACTCTGAAATGGACCCACCGCAGCACTTTGAGCCGGCCCCACTGGGGCTGGTCATGGTGGGGGATGTAGCACTCTGACGGGCCGCGGGTAGAACACGCCGACGGCGACGCGAGCGCGGCCGGAACTAGCATGTGCCGCCGCGCGGCCAGACTGATCACGCCGACCCGACCTACATGCGAGGTCGTACGCGGACAGGAGGCCCCCACCAGGGCGGTGAGGGCCTCAGCGTGCGGGGTCAGATGCCGAGCATGCCGCCCTTCGCGTTCTTCAGGAACGCTCTCCACTCGTTTGTGGTGAACGACAAGACAGGGCCGTTCGGGTCCTTGGAGTCACGCACTGCAACAACGCCGGGGAGGTTCGTGGCCACCTCGACACACTGTCCGCCATCCCCGCCTGAGTGGCTGGACTTCCGCCACTCGGCCCTACTCAAGTCCATTGATCTCTCGCTTCCTTGATCCTCGCCAACGACGGCCGTACTGGGAGCGCTGCGGCACGGACCGCACCCCAACGAGTCACGACCCTGGAGGCCGCATCGCTTGGGAGCGTCCGTCCCTCTGGGTGACTCTCCACTGTCAACGGACGCGCGATAGTGACCCCGCGCGGTTCCGGGAAAATTAACCCCCCGGCATTGGTCAGTCGCGGCTGGCCCGGTTCTCCTTGGCCA
>NZ_JBFATZ010000028.1:0-101785 GCF_040678635.1 Thermopolyspora sp. NPDC052614 | reverse complement strand
GAGGGGAAAACACCGGCCGCGACCGCATGATCCCGAACATCAAGGGCTCAGGTCACGAACCTACCGCCGCATGTCGCGAGTTAACCAGCAGGGTCGCACCGGTGATGAAAGCGACCTTCCCTCGCACACGACCCACTGTGTGCCTCCTTCCGGCAACGCTCACCCGCGGTGACACGTAAGAGTAGCGTAATAATTACTCTAAGTGACAACCCGCGAGTTGGCGACCCCCGCCGAGACGCGAAAGGCCCGCGCGCGGCCGGTCAGCCGGTCGGCTCCTCGGCGGCCTCGCGCAGGAAGGCGAGGCTGTCGGCCGGGGGCATGGCCGCCTCGCGCAGCAGGTCGTACAACTGCCGGTACCGCTCGACCTGGGCGGGCTGGGTGAGCACCAGATCGTCGGTGACGGTGTCCACCGTGACCACGGTCGGGTCCTCGGGGTCGGGGAAGGTGTAGATGCCGAACGCCGACCGCGGCACCCGGTAGCCCGGGATCTCCGCCTCCAGCGGCAGCACCCGCACGGTGATGTTGGGGTTGTCGTGGACGACGGCCGTCAGGTGGTGGAGCTGCCGCCGCATGATGTCGGCGGGCACGCAGCGGCGGCGTACGGCGATCTCGTCGATGATCACCTCGTAGCCGGGGCCGTCCGGACGGCGGAGCATGCGCTGGCGGATCTGCCGCGCCTCGACGGCCTTGCCCGCCTTGTAGCCGGGCCGGTCGGCGAGCCCGTCGGCCTGGATGCGCGCCGCGGTGAACTCGGGGGTCTGCAGCAGCCCCGGAATGAAAATCATCTGAAATTCGCGGATCGTCGCCGCGCCCGCCTCCAGGTTGGCGAACAGGGCCTGGCGCTCCCCCATCGCCTTGTTCGACTCCCACCAGCCGCGCTCGGCGGCCTCCCGGGCGATCGTCATGACCTTGGTCCAGTACGGGCCGTCGACGCCGAGCGCGTCGAGGATCGCGATGATGTCGGCCTGGTCCACCCCGTGGCCGTTCTCCAACTGCGACAGCACCACGCGGCTCAGCCCGCTCTTCGCGGCCACCTGCGCCTGGGTCAGCCCGGCCTTGGTCCGCAGGGTGCGCACCTCGTCGGCGAGTCGCAGCCGGCGCACGTAGGGGCTGATCATCTGCTGGCCTCCTGATCGTAGCTGTGCCTGTGTGCTCGGTGAGGGGGCGTGCCCGTGGCCCGCCTCCCGCGTTCGCGTGCGGCGGGCCGTGGTTCGGACCGCCTCGCGCGACCATCGGGTGTTTCGCGGCAGGCCACCGCGTCGTGCTGTCGGAAATCCTGAACTTTCCGAGTATCCAGGGCTGTATTGGCCTCTGCAAGAGCACGTCGCGAACCGGTCGGCCGGTCGCTCAGGCGCGTCTCCTCCCCACCGTCGGTGGAACGGCGGCTCCGCACGATTCAGGTCAGGTGTGGATCAACATGCCGCTATCCTTAACATCGGTGGATTTCCTGCTGTTTCATAATCCGCGTTGTTCGGAGACCGAGAGCGATCGGCCCGTGGTGCCCGGCCCCCGGGGCGGGACGTTCGCCCGGGGTGCGGTCAGGCCATCAGGTTCGCCCCCCGGATCGCGCTAGCGGGCGCGGGGAGCGAGCAGGGGGCACCGGACTTCTCGCGGCACAGTGCCTCCACCGCCGTACGGCCCGCCCCCCAGGCCGTGCTCCCCCAGGCAGCGTCGCCTGTCCATCGTGACACCGACGCACTCGACCATAGGAACGAGAATGGGCAAGACCGCGAAATACACCAATTGGCGCAAATCCGTGCGATCCAGTGGTGACGACAACTGTGTGGAAGTGGCCCGCGCGGCCGACGGCGGCGTCGCCGTACGGGATTCCAAGCAGCGCGGCCGTGGGCCGATGCTGGAGTTCACCGCCGGGCAGTGGGCCGCGTTCATCGCCGGGATGAAGGCCGCAGGGCCCGGCCGGGGGTAGGCCCCCGGCCGACGGAGTGACGGCGATCAGGGCACGCGGGAGGGACGTCGGGCTCCGGCCTCCTCCCCGCGTGCGCCGGTCAATCGCCCCCATTCGCGATCACGGCTTGCGATAGGGGATCAAGACGCCCCATACTCGTGACATTCCGAAATTTCCGACTGTTGCGAGACAGTAACTGCCAAAGACGGTCGAGCAGTAGTACCCGTGGGAGTCGCGGAGCATGGTGCCCACCACTCATGCGACGCACCACGGCACCGCCGGGGTCTCGGGCCGGGCCGTACGGTCCGCCCGCCGGCGGAGCTGATCGATCGCCGGAGGTCACCCGGAGCGGGGGTCGCCGTGAACGTGCCGTGGACGAACGGGGCCGGCGGCGGGCGGTGCCGCGCCCGTCCGCATCGCATGCGAAGACCCCTCCCCGGTCCTCTCGCCGGTCTTTTCCCCGGTCTTGTTCCCGGTTTTGTTCCCGGTCTTCTCTCAGGTCCTCACGCAGGCCGCGCCCCGGCCATCAGCACGCGGGCGAGGCATCGGCGATGACCCGTCCCCCGTTCGGCCCCTCATCCGATCGCCCCCTCGTCCCCCTGTCCGGCCCCTCGTTGGGCGCCGCTCACGCGTCAAGCGGGCGCTGCGCCGTATGGCCGCTGCCGCCCGATCCCTCCTGCGCCGCAGCGGCCCGCACGCGGGTGCGGCGGGCGCTGCGGGAGATGGGCCTGGCCGACGAGGTCGTCTCCGACGCCACCCTGGCCGTCAGCGAGCTGGTCTCCAACGCCTACCTGCACGTCATCGGGGGGCGGCACGGGGCTCGCGGGCCGGGCGGGCGGACCGACCTGGAACTGTGGCTGTACCGGCGGGGCCGGGCCGAGTCCAGCCAGGTCGTATGCAAGGTCTTCGACACCTGCCGCGACCACGCGCCGCCGCCCTCCCGGGGACCGCTGACGGAGAACGCCGGGGAGCACGGCCGCGGCCTCGGCATCGTCGACGCGGTGGTGGCCGAGTGGGGCTGCCATCTCACCCGGTCGCGGCTGGGCGAGGGCCGGGCCGTGCCGGGGAAGGTGGTCTGGTTCGCCGTGCCCGCGCCGCCCGAGCCCCGCGTCTCCCCTGGCGTTCCCGCCGTCGATCGGCTGACGGCGGCGCAGGCGGCGTACGCGATCCAGGATCAGCTCGCCGCGCGCGGCATCCTGCGGGCGATCCGGTGGCACGACCACCACTTGGCGCTGGTGCCGCTGCATCCGCGGGTCACGGTGTACTGCGGCGACGGGGCCTTCACCTGGAGCCACGACGGCGTGCCCGCCCGCCTGCCGTACACCGATCTGATCGACGCCGGCGAGCGGCTCGTCCGCCTGCACGAGGAGCTGGCGGTCGACGCCGCCGACGCGCCGCCGAGGCGGGCGGGCGCGGACGGCGGGATCGGCGGGCTGATGGGGCTGGGCCGTCCCGGCCACACGCCCGAGCCGAGCGGGACCTAAGCCACAGGCCGCGGGCGCGGGCGGGGACATCGCCCGGTTTCCGGGCACTGAGGGGAGCGGGTCAGCGCACCAACTGCACCAGCGTGCGCTGCAGTATGCCGTCGTGGCCGGAGTCGGTCCAGGTGACGACGTCGATCAGCCTGCCGCGCCGCAGCGCCTCGCGGCCGTACTCCGGGACGTCCATCGAGATCCGCGCGTTGGTGACCGCGAGCACGGCGCTCACCTGCATGCCCTGCGCCCGCGCCTCGGCCTTCTGCAGGTCCTGCGCGGTGAACTCGCCGTGGTCGATGTAGTGGATCGTGACCAGGATGTACCTGCCGAAGATCCCCACCAGCAGGGCGTCGGTCTGCCCCTCGCCGAGCGAGCTGACCTTGACGTTGGTACGGCCGAGCACCTGGGCGATGTCGAGTTCGTAGCCGGAGGCCAGCAGCGAGCCCGCGTTGCGGCGGTCCATCGAGTTCAGCAGCATCACGCGCTGCTCCTCGGGCATGACCCGCAGCAGCTCGGAGGTCTCCGCGGGCGCGACGCCCTCCATCACCGCGAGCAAGCGCTTGTTCGACAATGTTGCCAGCAGCGTGGCCGAGTACGCGGGCGGCAGGGCGTGCACCAAATCCTGGATCTTGGTGATGGGGAGCCGGGCCATGAGCTCGGCCTGGTCGTCGGCCTTCGCCGCGGTCGCCACGTGGACCAGGTCCTGGATGCGCATCGCCTGCAGCACCGGCTCGAAGCGGTCCGGCGGCAGGGCGACCAGCAGTCGGGCCGCCTCCGAGGGGGGCGCGCTGAGCACGTTGTTGATGAGCTCGTCGATCGGCATCATCCAGCCAGGCAGCATGCTCGCCTCCGCAAAGTCCCCACAGGCCGTATCTGCAGATCTTTATGAAAGATCGCCCAGATAGCAATATGTCGGCAGTTGGTTACTGGGGTACCTGATGCACTCTACGACTCACCAGCACTATTTGTCACCATTCGCCATTTTCAGGAGAAGCGGCGCAGGCGAAGGCTGTTGCTGACGACGAAGACGCTGGAGAAGGCCATCGCCGCACCCGCGATCATGGGGTTGAGCAGGCCGAGGGCGGCCAGCGGCAGGGCGGCCACGTTGTAGGCGAACGCCCAGAACAGGTTGCCCTTGATGGTCGCCAGCGTACGGCGCGCGAGCCGGATGGCGTCGGCGGCCACCCGCAGGTCGCCGCGGACCAGGGTGAGGTCGGCGGCCTGGATGGCGGCGTCGGTGCCGGTGCCCATCGCGAGCCCCAGATCGGCCTGGGCGAGCGCGGCGGCGTCGTTGACGCCGTCGCCGACCATGGCCACGACCCTGCCCTCCGCCTGCAGCCGCTTGACCACATCGACCTTGCCGTCCGGGAGCACCTCGGAGAACACGTCCGCGATGCCGACCTGGTCGGCCACGGACGCGGCCACCGCCTGGTTGTCGCCGGTGAGCAGCACGGGCGTGAGGCCGAGCCCGCGCAGCTTCGCGACGGCCTCCGCCGAGGTCGGCTTGACCACGTCGGCGACCACCAGGACCGCCCGCGCCCGGCCGTCCCAGGCCACCGCGACGGCCGTACGGCCCGCCGCCCTGGCCTCCTCGAAGGCGTCGGCCAACTCCGGCGCAAGCGGCGCGGACGCCGCCTCGGCGAGCAGCGCGGGGCGGCCGACGAACACCTCGTGCCCGTCCACGACGCCCCGCACCCCCAGCCCTTCGACGTTCGCGAAGTCCTGCGGCGCGGGCAGCGGGCCCGCCTGCTCGGCGGCGGCGCGGGCGATCGCCGTGGCGATGGGGTGCTCGGAGGCGTTCTCCAGGGCGCCGGCCAGGCGAAGCGCCGTATCGCGGTCCTCGCCGTCGGCGACGGCGACGTCCACGAGGGTCATCCGGCCCTCGGTGACGGTGCCGGTCTTGTCCAAAACAATCGTGTCGACGCGGCGGGTGGACTCCAGGACCTCCGGCCCCTTGATCAGGATGCCGAGCTGGGCGCCGCGGCCGGTGCCGACGAGCAGGGCCGTGGGGGTGGCGAGGCCGAGGGCGCACGGGCACGCGATGATCAGCACGGCGACGGCGGCGGTGAAGGCGGCCTCCGGGCCGGAGCCGGTGCCGAGCCAGAAGCCGAGCGTGGCCGCGGACAGGGCGATCACGATCGGCACGAACACGGCCGAGATGCGGTCGGCGAGGCGCTGGACCTCGGCCTTCCCCGTCTGGGCCTCCTCGACCAGGCGGGCCATCTGGGCGAGCCGGGTGTCGGCGCCGATCCGGGTGGCGCGCACGACCAGGCGGCCGCCCGCGTTCACGGTGGCGCCGGTGACCTCGTCGCCGGGCCGTACCTCGACGGGGACCGACTCGCCGGTCAGCATGCTCGCGTCCACGGCCGAGGAGCCCTCGGTGACGACGCCGTCGGTGGCGATCTTCTCGCCGGGCCGTACGACGAACAGGTCGCCGACGGCGAGCCGGTCCACGGGGACGCGCGTCTCGACGCCCGCGCGGAGCACCGCGACGTCCTTCGCGCCCAGCTCCATCAGCGCCCGCAGGGCCGCGCCCGCGCGGCGCTTGGAGCGGGCCTCGAAGTAGCGGCCGGCGAGCAGGAACGCGGTCACGCCCGCGGCGGCCTCCAGGTAGATGTCGGCGCTGCCGTCGCCGCGGGCGATCGTGAACTCGAAGGGGTGGACCATGCCCGGGATGCCGGCCGTGCCGAGGAACAGCGCCCATAGCGACCAGCCGAACGCGGCGAGCGTGCCGAGCGAGATCAGCGTGTCCATGGTCGCGGCGCCGTGGCGCAGGTTCGTCCAGGCGGCCCGGTGGAACGGCAGGCCGCCGTAGACCACGACCGGCGCGGCCAGGGTGAGCGACAGCCACTGCCAGTAGGTGAACTGCAGGGCCGGGATCATGGCCATCGCGATCACGGGGACCGACAGGACGATGGAGACGATCAGCCGGGTACGCAGGGACCGCGTCTCGGCGTCGATCCCGTCGGCGGGGCCGCCGGTCTGCCGCTCGGGCTCGGGCGGCGGGGGCAGGGTGGCGGTGTAGCCGGCCTTCTCCACCTCGGCGATCAGCGTCTGCGGGTCCACCTCGTCCGGGTAGGTGACCTTCGCCTTCTCGGTGGCGTAATTAACCGTGGCGGTGACGCCGTCCAGCTTGTTGAGCTTGCGTTCGATGCGGGCGGCGCAGGACGCGCAGGTCATGCCGCCGATTGAGAGTTCGATCGCGTTGGGCGCGGCCTTGGGCCTGTCATGGGTGACGGGGGCCATCACTCCTCCTTCCCGGCGTCAGTGGGCGTCGTCGCCGTCGTTCTCATGGGCGCTTTTGGCGGCCTTCTCGGTCTCGGCGTCGTCGCGGCTCGCCGGCCATGCGCCGGGGTCGCCCGCCCGGAGCGTGAAGTCCGCGGTGTGGACGACGCCGTCGTGCTTGAAGTCGAGGAAGAGCCGGTAGTCGCCGCGGCTGGGCACCTCGACCTGGAAGGCGATGTCGGGCCCGGCCGTCGTCCTGCCGTCGCCGGGCACGCCGTCGGGGTGCACGTGCAGGTAGGCGAGGTCTCCGGCGCGCAGCGCGACCAGGTGGCCGTAGGCGCCGAGGTACGGCTCCAGGTCGGTCACGGGCTTGCCGTCCTTGGACACCCGCAGCGTGACCTTGCTCGCCGAGCCCACGCTCGCCTCGCCGTCGAGCCGGACGGTGTAGCCGTCCACCTCCGCCGTACGGCGCACGCCCGCCGGCGTGCGCGGCGTGTAGTCGCCGGCGGCGTGCAGGTCGACGCCGAGCGTCAGGTCCTTGCCGCCCTCGGGCGCGAAGTCGGCGAAGGCGCGGTAGTCACCGGCCTCGGGCAGCGTCAGCCTCGTCGTCCACACGCCGTCCCCGGTCAGCTCCGGGTGCAGATGCTGGAACTCGTCCAGGGTCCGGTTCACCACGATGAGGTGCAGCTTCTTCTCGTGCCTGGTCGCGTAGCCGGTCACCGGCCTGCCGTCGGGACCGGTGACGACGAACCGGAAGTCGGTCGCCTCGCCGGGCGTGATCGTGGTGGTCTCGGGCGTCAGGCCGTATCCGTCCTGCGCGGACTGCAGCCCGGCCGGCACGATCGCGGCGGCGCCCGGCTCGGCGCTCGCGTGATCGTCCTGCCCGCCGTGACCGCTCTGCTCGCCATGACCGGCCTGGTCGCCGCGGCCGCTCGCGAGCGGGGCCGCGTCGCCGCCGTCCGGCCCTCGATCGCCGCCGACCAGGTTCCCCAGGCCGAACGCCGTACCGAAGATCAAGGCGAGGGCGGCGACGTACGTGCCGAGTTTGACACCGGTGTTCATCACTACTCCTCAACGGCGTGTCGCGCCCTGCCCACGGCCACCCGCGCGCGACTCCGCCGGACGACGTCCGGGCGGCTCGGCCGGGGCCGTGGGCCGGAAATCACGAGGCCACCAGCTCGTATCCGGCTTCCTTGACGGCCGCCTCGATGAGGTCGGCCGCGATCGGGCCGTCGCTGTGCACGGTCAGCCGCCCGGACTCCAGCTCGACGTCGACGCCGGTGACGCCCGGGACCTCGCCGACCTCCTCCTTGACCGAGCTCACGCAGTGGCCGCAGGTCATGCCCTTGACGGTGTAGGTGCTGGTGCTCATGACGATCCTTTCTCCGTTGATCTGATGGGGTCGCGAACCCGGGGGCGTTCTCCGCGCACGGGTCAGGAGCGCACGAGGCGGGCGATCGCGGCCGCCGCCTCCTGCACCTTGGCGTCCGCCTCGGCGCCGCCCTTGGCCGCTGCCTCCGCGACGCAGTGCGTCATGTGCTGTTCGAGCAGCTCCAGCGCGAACGACTGCAGGGCGCGGTTCGCGGCCGACACCTGCGTCAGGACGTCGATGCAGTACTTGTCCTGCTCGACCATCCGCTGCAGGCCGCGGACCTGGCCCTCGACGCGCCGCAACCGCCTGAGGTGGTCTTCCTTGGCCTTCGTGTATCCAACCATCTGTCCGCCCGGGACCTTCCTCCACGTCGGGTGTGGCGCTCGGCGTGGCCCGCGTCGTCCGGCCTCGTTCCGCCGCCGACACCCTAAACGGTACCCCCCTAGGGTATAAGAATCACAGGGTCATCGACGATATGTGAGCAAGCTCACACGATTCCTGTACCGACGGCGCACTGGTGCGACGGGTCGGCGGGCCGCGAAAACCGCTACGGCGAACCAGGCGATCACCGGCAGAGTAGAGGCCATGAGCGATGAAGAAGTCAGACGGGTCCTCGGCCTCATGTACCAGCAGGACACCTTGCGGATGATGTCGGCGCTGGTCCTGACCGGAGGTGCCGATGCGGCTGGGCTCGATCGGGAGGCCGCGGCACGCGCGCTGGACCGTCTGGAACGCGGCGGGCTGGTCGTACGGGACGACGACGGCTCCTGGCGGGCCCGCCCGGAGCGGTTCCGGGAGTTGCTGCACGCCATCGCGCCCCCGCCCGAGCCCGTGTCCCCGCAGGAGCGAATCATCCGGACCTTCCTCGTGGACGGGCGGCTGCGGGCCATCCCCACCCGGCGAGGCAAGCGCCTTGAGGTGCTCGACTACATCGTGCGGGTCTTCGAGCCCGGCGTGCGCTACTCCGAGAAGGAGGTGAACGTCGCCCTGCGCGCGTTTCACGACGACTACGCGACCCTGCGGCGTTACCTCATCGACGAGGACCTGCTGACCCGGGAGAACGGCGTCTACTGGCGGTCGGGCGGCACGGTCGAGATCTGATCCGGACGCACGCGGACACAACGCGGGTGCCGGGCGTCCGCGCCTGACCGGCTGCCCTCTTGAGCGGGCGAACGTGCCGTTTTTATACTCAAACATATGAATGATCGTTCAAACGTTGTGGTGATGCTCGACCGTGACTCCTGCGCGACGCCGGTCGTGGACGCCGAACGGGTGGCCGCGGTGCGCAAGGTCCTGCCCGCGGACGACGCGGTCCAGGAGTTGGCCCAGGTCTTCGGCCTGCTGGCCGACCCCGGGCGGCTGCGACTGATGAGCGCGCTGCTCGAAGGCGGCGAGATGTGCGTGTGCGACCTCGCCGCCGCCACCGGGCAGAGCATGTCCGCCGCCTCCCACGCCCTGCGCCTGCTGCGCATGCATCGGGTGGTGACGGTACGGCGGGCCGGGCGGAATGCGTATTACCGTCTCGCCGACTCCCACGTGCGCATGCTGTTCGATCTCGCCATCGCCCACATGGGGCACCCTGATGGGGAACGAGGCGATGGGTGACGGGTTGGGGGGCAGGTTCCGCCTCCCCCGGCCGCGCCGCAGGCAGGGAACCGACGTCCACGATCATCATCAGGGGCACGGGCATGGTCACGGGCATGGTCACGGACACGACGCGGGGCATGGACACGCGATCAGCACCGATGCGGATCGCCGTTACCTGACCGCCGCACTGCTGCTGATCGTGGCGTACATGGCGGTCGAGGTCGTCGTCGGCCTCATCGCCCGGTCTCTGGCGCTCATCACCGACGCCGGGCACATGCTCACCGACGCGATCGCGATCGTCTTCGCCCTGGTCGCGATGCGCATCGCCGCCCGTCCGCCGCAGGGCGGCTTCACCTACGGCCTCAAACGCGCCGAGATCATCTCAGCCCAGCTCAACGGCACCACGCTGCTGCTGCTCGGTGCGTACTTCGTGTACGAGGGCATATTCCGCCTGGTTGAGCCGCCCGACGTCGACGCTCCCTTGGTGGTCGCCGCGGGCACGGCGGGAATCGTGGTGAACATCGCGGCCACCTGGCTGCTGAGCAGGGCCAACCGCACCAGCCTCAACGTCGAGGGCGCCTTCCAGCACATCCTCAACGACCTGTACGCCTTCATCGGCACCACCGTCGCCGGCGTGATCATCTGGGTGACCGGCTGGACCAGGGCCGACGCCATCGCCGCCCTGCTCGTCGCGGCCCTGATGCTCAAGGCCGGCTGGAGTCTGGTGATCAACGCGGGCCGGGTCTTCATGGAGGCCGCGCCCGCCGGCATGAACCCCTCGGAGATCGGCCGCAGGACCGCGGCCATCGACCGCGTGGTCGAGGTCCACGACCTGCACATCTGGGAGGTCACCTCCGGCTACCCGGCGCTGTCGGCGCACATCCTGGTCGAGCCCGGCGCGGACTGCCACGCCGTACGCCTCCATGCCGAGCGCCTGGTCCACGACGAGTACGGCATCGAGCACACGACCCTCCAGGTGGACCACGCCCCCGCGCGCCTGCTCACCATCGGTTCGCCCGACCATTCGCCCGACCAGCCACACTGCACCGCGTCACACGGCCCCAAACACACCCGCGAGGACGTCCCGGTGGACGCCCACGAGAACGTGCCCCAGGACATTCACGGGGACATCCACGGGGACGACGGCCGCCGATAGGACCCCGGCCCACGGGCTCTCCGCCGTCCGTCGATACCGCAAGCCAACAGGACATCGCCGACCTACTCTGAGATCATGGGCGATGCGTCTCGATTGCGGGAGAGCCTGACGAAACAGGTCCGGAAGCGGTACCCGGAGATAAGCGAGGCGGTCGCCGACGCCCTGCGGACGGTTCCGCGCCACCTCTTCCTGCCGGACACGCCGCTCGAATTGGCGTATCAGGACAGAAGCATCGTCACCATGCGGGACTCCGCGGGGACGCCGATCAGCTCCTCGTCCCAGCCGACCATGATGGCCATCATGCTCGACCAGCTCGGGCTCGAACCCAGGCAGCGCGTGCTGGAGATCGGGACCGGAACGGGGCGGCCCCGCGATCGCCGACGAACTGGCCGCGCACCTGAGCGCCTGGCAGGAGGCCGGCCGCCCCGGCGCGGACGACCTGCGGATCACCGCCTACCCGAGGACCGCCGCCCCGATCGAGATCCCGCCCGGCACGCCGACCATCGAGAAACAGCACACGGTGCTCGCCCTCTCCTGGACGGACAGGACCGCCGGCTAGGCCGAACCCTTCTCGTATCGGCCCTTCTCATAGCGGCCCTTCTCGTAGCGGCCCTTCTCGTAGCGGCGGCCGGGGTCGCGTGCGACGCCCTCGCGCCCCCGCGGCGCGGCCGCCGGGATGTCGAAGCTCGCCTCCGTACGCTCGATCACGCGCCCGCAGGCCGTGCAGCGCAGCACCGGCGCGAGCGTGGCGGCGCAGACGGTGTGGCGGATGGACAGCTCGGTGCCCGGCGCCCCCTGATACGAGCGCCGCGCCCAGTCGACCAGGAACGCGAACACCGGGAAGAACGCCCTGCCCTTGTCGGTCAGGTGGTACCGCGGCCGCCGCTGCGGGCCATCGACCTTGGCCAGCACGTCCACGTCGACGAAACGGCGCAGCCGGTCGCTGAGCACCGAGGGCGCGATTCCCAGCTCGGCCTGGAAGTCGGCGAAGCGGCGTACGCCGAGGAACGCGGCGGTGAGCACCACCGTGCTCCACCGGTCGCCGAGGATCTCCATCGTCTCCGGCAGGTAGGACAGCGCGTCGTACGGCACGCGGTCGCGGACCGTCCGGCGATGGTGGCGGACCACGGAGACCTGGGCGAAGGTGGCCTTCTCGCCACGTAGGGGCTCGGCCTCCCGCACGGTGACCAGGGCGCTGTCGCAGACGCCGCAGCCGAGCACCACGTCCGTCCTGGCCCCGCAGACGTGGTGGATCAGGTCGGGCAGCGGCTCGGGCCGGTCCACCCACATGCGTTCCCACGACCAGATGGCGACGAGCATCGGCCATAACTCGATGGCGCGCGGCGTCAGCCGGTACTCGTGCCGGGTCCGCCCGTCCTTGTAGGCCACCAGTTCCAGCAGCCCTCCCGCGACCATCTCCTTGAGGCGGGCGGCGAGTACCGACTCGGACATGCCCAGCTCGTCGCGCCAGTCGGCGAATCGGCGGATCTGCTTGGTGAACCCGCGCTGCAGGATCAGCAGCGTCCACTGATCGCCGAGCGCGAGAAGCGCCTGGCCGATCGCGCTGGGGAGGGCCGCCCCCGTGCCCACTGTCCCACCTCCTAGTGTGTGAGCGTCAAATGTTGTGGGACATGGCTACAAATGGTCAAATCGCTCGAACTTTTCCTGGCCGCCCCTGTAACTTTCGGCGGTCTCGCGAACCCGCGCCTCCGCGGATGGTCATACACACCGTTGTCATGGCGTTCGGTTGAGTAGTGCTCATATGCATACACCCTCGGGCGCAAACGGCTAATGGAATATGGTTCTGGAGTCGCCGCCGCGCATTGCCGGGGCGGCTCGGCGCGTCCCGAATGCCGGATCGGGTCGCCTCCCGGCCGCCTGCGGGGCCCCGCCGCGCGGCGCGCGGAACGGCGATCGGCGCGGGGTCCGGCGTCCGCTCCCGGGCCGTCCTCACCATCGCCCTCACCATCGCCGCCGCGGTCGGTGCGGGCATCATCGTGCGCTTACGCCGTACGTCCCGGCCGGCGGCGGAGGCGTGCCGTCCGGCCCTCGCCCGCCCGGCGGGCCGGGCCGAGGCCGCCCGAAGCGGGTACGCGGACGGGTCGCGGCGGGGCCGCCGGAAGATTTGCCCCGTTTCACGGCCGCACCCGGGGAAGTGATGGCTAGCATTGAGTTCGGTCACGGGGGCCTCCTGGACCACCATCGTGATCTTACATTCCCCACATTGACAAGAACCTTTTCAGATGATCATCAGTCAATGTCGGGACGGAGCGGAAGAAATGACTTTTTTCTCAACCAAGGTAATCCCTGTTGACATGCGTGAAACAGTGCTAGCCTAGCTTGGGAGCGCTCCCACGGCTTCGCTGAGGAGAGTCAATGGCAGAGCAGCCCACCCTCGCGCAGGTTGCGGCAGCGGCGGGGGTTTCTCCGGCCACAGCCTCGCGGGTTCTCACCGGCTCGGTGAGAGTGAGCACATCGGCCCGACGCCAGGTGCACGAGGCCATGTCGCAACTCGGATACGTGCGTCGCCGGGCCCCGCGCGGCGGCGGCGCGCCACGCAGGTCGGACCGCGCCGTCGCGGTGGTCGTGTGCGACCCGATCCACCGCGTCTTCGCCGAGCCCTTCTACGCCCGGTTACTCGGAGCGGCCGACGACGTGCTGGGCAAGCACGGGGTCGCGATGATGGTGATGGGCGCCGCCGCCACCACGTCGACGACCGCCGCTCCCCCGCTCGTCTCGGGCGCGGTGAACGGCGTGCTCCTGGTGGGGGCCAGGTCGCGGCATCCGCTCGCGATCACCCTGGCCGCCTCGGGCGTCGCCGTACGCTGCGTCGGCCGTCCCCCGGACGACATCGACCTCCCCTACATCGACGTCAACAACGTGGACGGCGCGCGCCAGGCCGCCGAGCACCTGCTGCTGCGCGGGCGCAGGCACATCGCCGTGATCGCCGGCCCGGCCACCTTCCCGGCCGCGCGCGACCGCCTCGACGGCTTCCGCGCCGCGCTGCGGGCCGCCGGGATCGGCGACGGCCCGGTGGCGTACGGGGACTTCACCCACGCCTCGGGCGTGCACGCCGCCCGCCTGCTGCTGCAGCGCATGCCGCATCTCGACGCCATCTTCGCCGCCAACGACACGATGGCGGCCGCGGCCATCGGGGTGCTGCGCGACGCCGGGCGCAAGGTGCCCGACGACGTGGCCGTGGTGGGCTTCGACGACAGCTCCATCGCCCGTCACCTCCGGCCGCCGCTCACCACGATCCGCCAGCCGATCGAGGATCTCGCCTCGATCGCCGTCCGTCTCCTGCTGGCGGGCATGTCGGGCGAGACGCCGAAGGACAACCCGATCCTCCCCGCGGAGTTGGTGGTTCGTGAATCCACTTGAGTTCGACGAATCCGCGAGAGGGCCGCGACGGCTCAGGGACTCGGCCAGGGACGTGGCGATCGCCCTGGCCACGGGCCTGTACGGCGTCGCCGACGACGAAACCTGGCGGAAAGCGCGGCGAAGCCTCAAGCTCGCGCGAGATGATTCGGTCGTGGCACCGGACGGCGAGTACGCGGGCGGCCTCAGCGAGGGTGACGTCCTCATGCGCCGCTACCGCCTGGAGGAGCGTATCGCCACGGGCGGCATGTCGGTCATCTGGCGGGCCTTCGACGAGGCGCTGCAGCGCAGCGTGGCGGTGAAGGTCCACGACGGCTCGTTCGACGGCGACCACCAGTGCCGCGACCTGATCCGGCGCGAGGCCCGTACGGTCGCGCGCCTGCAGCATCCCGACGTCATCGAGGTGTACGACTACGGCGAGACCGTCACCGGCCAGGGGCGCGTGGCCGCGTTCGTGGTGATGCGCCTGCTTGACGGGCGTCCGCTCGCCGAGTGCCTGCTGGAGGGCCCGCTGCCCTGGTGGGAGGCCCTGCACATCGCCGAACGGCTCGCCCTGGTGCTGGCGGCGGCGCACGAGCAGGGCATCGTGCACCGCGACGTCACCCCCGAGAACGTGCTGCTCACCGCCGACGGCGCCAAACTGCTCGACTTCGGCATCGCGGCCATCGCGGACGACCAGGGCAACGAGCGCCTCGCCGACTTCGGCACCCCGCCGTACGTGGCCCCGGAGCGGCTGCACGGGGTGACCGCCTCCCCGGCCGTCGACGTGTACTCGCTCGGCGTGCTGCTGTTCGAGATGCTCACCGGCGAGCTGCCGTATCCGGAGCGCACCTGGGAGGCGATCGAGGTGGTGCGGCGGATCGGGCCGCCGCCGCTGCCCGACGTGCCGGGCCTGCCGCCGGAGGCGGCGCTGCTGTGCCAGTCCTGCCTCAGCCAGAGCCCGCAGCGGCGGCCCACCGCCCAGCAGGCCGCCGAGATCCTCGCGCGGGCGACGGTCAAGCGGCGTCGCCGACGGCACACCTGGCCGGCCTGGGCGGCGATGTCCGGCCTGTCGCTGGCCACCCTGGCGGCGGGGCTGACGTTGCTGACGACCGAGGAGCCGCCCAAGCCGCGGCGCGGCCAGATCGTGAACAGCGTCTGGCCCGCCTCGGTCCGCACGTCGCCGACGCCGATCGGGAGCGGGCGTGCGGGCGCGCCGACGACCGGCACGCGGGCCGTCCCCGTCAGCGAGCACGACGCGCGACGCGACCCGCCGCGCGTCGCCCCCGCGGCCCACTAGACGCGACCCGCCCGTTCGGGCCGCCCGCCACGCGCCGCAGGATGCTCGTGCCCTATGGTGAGTACCAGCGAACGTCGCGTCCCCCGTGGTCGCGCCACGTCGCGACGCGACAGCCATCGCTGATGAGGTGACCGTGCCAGAACCACCTGAGCGAGGCACGTCCCTGCGCTATCCCATAAACGAAGATCTCGCGTTTCTCCGTCGCCAGGTGCACGAGTACCTCATCCCGCTCGGGTTCGGCGAACGGCGGCGCATGGACTTCGTCCTCGCGGTCAACGAAGCGCTGGGAAACGTCCTCGATCACGCACACGCCGTGGGCACGCTCACGCTGGCCCACGACGAGCGGCACGTCACCGCCGAGATCAGCGACACGGCCGGGCTGCTGACCGACGCCAACGCGGGCATGTCCCCGCCCCCGCCCGGCTCCCATCGGGGCTACGGCCTGTGGCTGATGCGGGAGCTCTGCGACAGCGTCGAGATCTTCGCCGACGGCCGCGGCTCGGTCGTACGGCTCCGCATGCGACGCCCCGGCATCCCGCAGCCACGCGTGGGGAACGGCACGGCCTCCCACCACGGTTGAGCGCCCCCCGTACCACATTTCCAGCAAATGATTCCGGCAAATGACGGCAAATCCGGAAAGGGTCGCTTGTTCCTCGCTACTCTACTGGCGACCCGGCCTGGGCGGTCCAGCACGGGAGAATCGAGGAACGGCAGTGAGTGAGTACGCGGCGACCTTCGACCTCGTGGACAGCGACGACGACGGGCTGATCTCGGCGCAGGAACTCGTGCGCCTCATGGACGTCATGGGCCGGCAGATCACCCCGGAGGCCGCGAGCGCCGCCATCGCCAAGATCGACGCGGACGGCGACGGCAAGATCTCCCTCGAAGAGTTCTCCGCCTACCTCGACTCCACCCGCTAACGGCCCGCCAACGGCCCACTGACGGCCCACTGACGGCCCAGTCCGGGGGTCCGCCGTTTCCGGCTCGTACCGGCCGGTGATATCACGCCGTCGCGGCGTTACCGTTGAGGGAGACGGAACCATCCGGCGTCGAAGGACGTTCTATGTCTAGGAGGCCGGGACAGTGGACTCGTGGGTCTTGTGGGTGATTCTCGCGGTGGCGCTCGGCGCTGCCGAGATCTTCACGCTGACGGCGGCCCTGGGGTTGCTCGGCTTGGCGGCGGGGTTGACCGCCGTGGTCGCGGCGCTCGGCCTGCCGGTCCCCGTGCAGTTCATCGTGTTCGTGGCGGCGTCGATCGCCGGGCTGGTGGTGGTCCGGCCGATCGCCCGGCGACATCTGCTCCAGCCGCCGCCGCAACGCTTCGGGATCTCCGCGCTCGTCGGCAAGCAGGCGTACGTCGTCAGTGAGGTGACGGCGCGCGAGGGCAGGGTGCGTATCGGCGGGGAGGAATGGTCGGCCCGCGCCTACGACGAGACGCTCGTGATTCCCGCCGGCGCCACCGTGGACGTCATGCAAATCGAGGGCGCCACCGCTCTCGTGTACCCGAGGGAGTGAAGCCATGGACGCCGCCCTGCTCGCCGCTCTCGTCGTCGCGTTTCTCGTCGTCATCACCGTGCTGAAGGCGGTCCGCATCGTGCCGCAGGCCCGCGCGGGGAACGTCGAGCGGCTGGGGCGCTACTACCGCACGCTCGAACCGGGGCTCAACTTCGTCATTCCGTTCGTGGACCGGGTCCGGCCGCTGATCGACCTGCGCGAGCAGGTGGTCTCGTTCCGGCCGCAGCCGGTCATCACCGAGGACAACCTCGTCGTCGACATCGACACCGTGCTCTACTTCCAGGTGACCGACCCGCGGGCGGCGGCGTACGAGATCGCGAACTACATCCAGGCGATCGAGCAGCTCACCGTGACCACGCTGCGCAACGTCATCGGCGGCATGGACCTGGAGAAGACGCTCACCTCGCGCGACACCATCAACAGCCAGTTGCGCGGCGTGCTCGACGAGGCGACCGGCAAGTGGGGCATCCGCGTCAACCGCGTGGAGATCAAGGCGATCGACCCGCCGAAGACCATCAAGGAGGCGATGGAGAAGCAGATGCGCGCCGAGCGCGACAAGCGCGCCGCCATCCTCACCGCCGAGGGTCAGCGCCAGTCCCAGATCCTCACCGCCGAAGGCGACAAGCAGAGCGCGATCCTGCGCGCCGAGGGCGAGCGCTCGGCCGTCATCCTCAAGGCCGACGGCCAGGCCAAGGCGATCGACCAGGTCTTCCAGGCCGTGCACCGCAACGACCCCGACCCCAAGCTGCTGGCCTACCAGTACCTGCAGGTCCTGCCGCAGCTCGCCCAGGGCAAGGGCAGCACCTTCTTCGTCATCCCCAGCGAGGTGACCTCCGCCCTGCAGAGCGTCTCCAGGGCCTTCACCGAGGCGCTCCCGCGCTCCAGCGCCGCGGACCGGGCCGAGGAGGCCGCCGCGGCCTCCACCGCCATCGCGGACCAGGCCGCCCGGGAGGCCGAACAGGCCGCCGAGCAGGCCAAGGCCGAAGCCGACGAGAGCATCGGCCCCCGCCAGCTCGGCCCCGGCTCCCCCACCCCGGACCCGCTGGCCGACACCCTGCTCTCCGAATCGCAGCAGGACCGCACCTCGTCCGGCTGACCCACCCGATCATCCGGCCCGGCTCAGTCCGGGAGGTTCTCCAGGTCGATGTCGATCGGGAAGGGGACGGCCACCTTCAGGCGGCCGTGGGAAATGCCGGTGAGGGCGTACGTGGCGGTGGCCGGGTCGAGTTCGTAGACGTAGACGTTGGGGCTGCCGTCGCTCTCCTCGACGCGCCAGAAGTGCGGGATCCCGGCGGCGGCGTACTTGCGCGGCTTGAGATCGCGGTCCCGATCGACCGACTCGGGCGAGACCACCTCGACGACCAGGTGCACCTCGTCGGGCGTGTAGCAGGTGCGGTCACGGTCCGCCGCCGCGAGAGCGTCGACCACGAGCACGTCCGGGCACGGGCGGGTGCGGGGGCCCAGGCGCACGTCCATGTGGGTCATCGCCTTGAGGTTCCCGGGGGCCTGGGCGTTGAGAACGACCCGAAGGCCGAAACCCACCGACTCGTGGAAGCGTCGGCGGGGGGACGCTAATACGAGGGCTCCATCGATGAGCTCCACGTGTTTGAAGAAGTCGGGCTCACCGTGGGGACCCTCGGGTGGCAGGCGGTCAAGATCCTCCGATGTCCAGCCCCCGGGAGGAGGCGACGGCCAGTAGTCCGGCGGGCTCGACATGCTACGCACCGTATCATCGCCGTCACTTCCGGACGGTCATCGCGTGATTCGGGCGGCAAGGCCCTCCGGTTCGCCGCCCGGCCGGGGTGGACGGGGAAACACCGGGGCGGGCGGTGCGTGACCCCACTGAATGTGCCACCTGAGCGAGGGGTGGACGGTCAGTGGGTGAGGTCACGCCGCTGTCGCGCGTGCACTCGACGAGGTTTGCCGCCTCCTCGCCGATGGTGCGAAGGGATAGCGCTTCACGATCGGGACTCCTACGCGTCGAACCGGAGGGCCTCGGTGGATCCATCTCAATTCATCCGGCTCCAAGTCACCTGCGGTCTTTCTGAGAGTCCGCTGTCAACACCCCCGGCTCCGCCGCGGTGATCGGGTGAGGGGGTATGTGGTCGGTGGAACGGCCCTGTGCGGGGAGGCGGACCTGGAAGGTGGTGCCCTGGCCGGGGGCGCTGGTGACGGTGATCGTGCCGTCGTGGGCCTGGACGAGGGCGGCGGCGATGGGGAGGCCGAGGCCGGTGCCGCCGGATTCGGTACGGCTGCGCGCGGGGTCGGCGCGGTAGAAGCGTTCGAAGACGCGCTCGGTGTCCTCGGGGCTCATGCCGGGGCCCTCGTCGGCGACCTCGATGACGACCTCGCCGGACGGGCTCGCGCCGACGCCGATGCGGAACGGGGTGCCGGGCGGGGTGTGCCGCAGGGCGTTGCCGACCAGGTTGCCGATGACCTGGCGGAGGCGGGGCTCGTCGCCGATCACGACGAGGGGGGTGTCGGCGCCGTCGAGGCGGATCAGGTCGATCTCGCGGTCGGGGGCGAGCATGCGGGCGTCGAGGACGGCGCCGGCGGCGAGGGCGAGCACGTCCACGGGATGGCGCAGCAGGGGCCGTTGCCGGTCGAGGCGGGCGAGCAGCAGCAGGTCGTCGACGAGCAGGCCCATGCGCCGGGCCTCGTCCTCGATGCGGCGCAGCAGGCGGGACGCCGTCGCCAGGTCGGCGGCGCCCTCCTGGCGGAACAGCTCGGCGAAGCCGCGGATCGACGTCAGCGGGGTACGCAGCTCGTGGGAGGCGTCGGCGACGAACCGGCGCATGCGGTCCTCCGAGCGGCGGGCCTCCACGGCCGAGCGGCGGGCCGACTCGGCGGCCTCGCGGGCGGCGGCCTCGGACGCCTCGCGCGCCCGGAACGCCGCCTCGATCTGGGTGAGCATGCCGTTGATCGCCGCGCCGAGGCGGCCCATCTCGGTACGGCGATGCCGCGCGGGCACCCGCCGGGACAGGTCGCCGCCCGCGATCGCCTGGGCCGTGGTCTCGATCTCGGTCAGCGGGCGGAGGCTGCGCCGTACCAGCCAGTGACCGGCGAAGGCGAGGATGAGCAGCACGCCCGCGCCCACGCAGACGACGATGACGGCGAGGCGGGAGACGGTGTTCTGCACGTCGGTGAGGCCGACCGCGATCACCTTGGTGCCGCCGTCGTCTTCGGCGACGGCGACGGCCCGCCACGTCGAGCCGGAGGGGGACTCCACGGTGAAGGGCCTGCCCCCGAGCGCGGCGGTCTCGTCGGCGGACAGGCTCAGGTTCGGGAGGTCGGCGTTCGGGGGCTCGGAGACGGTGTGGTCCACGCGTCCCTGGGCGTCCAGGATCACGACGTAGTAGGCGCCGGGGGCCCGCTGGGGGCGGACCGTGACCCGTCTGAGGTTGTCGAGCGGCGGCTCGGGGGGCGGGCGCACCGCGCTCGCCATCTCCAGGTTCCTGTCCACGCGGGCCACGAGGTAGCCGTGCAGGAGCTCGATGGCGGCCCCGCCGGTCAACATGATCGCCAGGGTGACGAGCAGCAGCGTGCCCGCGACCAGCCGCAGCCACAGCGGGGTACGGGCCGCCGACCTGCGCAGCACCCTGATCGGTTTCATCGCGCGTCAGGTGCGGGGGGCGCGTAGCACGTAGCCCACGCCGCGGAGCGTGTGGATCAGCCGCGGGTCCACGGTGTCGATCTTGCGGCGCAGGTAGGAGACGTACGATTCCACGACGTTGCGGTCGCCGCCGAAGTCGTAGTTCCACACGTGGTCGAGGATCTGCGCCTTCGACAGGACGCGGCCCGCGTTGAGCATGAAGTAGTGCAGAAGCTTGAACTCGGTGGGCGAGAGCCGTACCGGCTTGCCCGCCCGCCACACCTGGTGGCTCTCCTCGTCCATCTCCAGGTCGGCGACCTGGAGCCGGGCCGGGCTCAAGTGCTCCCCCCTGGTACGGCGCAGCACGGCCCGGATGCGGGCGAGCATCTCCTCCAGGCTGAACGGCTTGGTCACGTAGTCGTCCGCCAGCCCCAATCCGGCGATCTTGTCCTCGGTGGCGTCCCGCGCCGTGAGGAAGACGACCGGGACGCGCCGCCCCGCCGACCGCAGCCGGTTGATCACGGCGAAGCCGTCCAGGTCCGGCAGCATCACGTCGAGCACCACCAGATCCGGCCGGGTGCGCTCGGCGAGTTGCACGGCGTCACGCCCGTCCGCCGCCGTGATGACGTCGAATCCGGCGTACCGCAGGCTGGCCGAGAGCAACTCCCTGATGTTCGGCTCGTCATCGACGACCAGCAGCCGCCCCTCGATCTGCCGCTCGCTACCGTCCCCGCTGGTCATCGTGGAACTCCTCTCCTCGCTCCCGCTCGCCGCCCGGCTCGCTCCCGGCCGCCGGACGCCACGCCTCGGGAGGCACCGGCGCGGCCGGGTGTCGGACATCGCACTAGCCGCCGTTACCCGTCCCGCCGCCGATCCGTCCGCCGCCGAAGCCGCCTCGGAAGCCCGCGCCGCCCTGGCTGACGGAGGTGGCGTTGACGACGCCGTCGGCGGTCCGCTCGCCCTGGACGACCACGGTGCCACCTTGGTCGAGGTCGGCGACCTTGCCCGTCTTCGTCACCTGGATCCGGGTGTCGCCGCTGGTCTGGACGGTGATTGTCTCGCCCTGCGCCGTCTCGACGTAGATCTTGTCGCCGTCGATCCGCTTGACCGTGCCGATCGTCGCGTTGCCGTAGCCGCCGCCGAACCCCCCCTGGCCGGGGCTCCGACGACCGGTCGCCCCCTGCCCGGCTCCCGTCCCGCCGGCCTGGCCGCCCTGCCCGACGGCGACGGCCCCGCTCTGGCGTGCCCCGGTGGTGCCGCCGAAGGTCTTCTGCACCTGGATGCCGATGATCACGCCGGCCACGAGGATCACGCCCGCGCCCAGGGCCATCGTCAGCTTCGACATCCCGCCGCGGCGCGGCGCGGCGGCCAGTTCGGCGTCGAGGTCGCCGCCGAACGGCGAGGCGTCCAGCGCCCCCTCCGCCGACGCTTCCGCCCCCTGGTACGGCTTGCGCCTGGTCACGCTCATCTGTCCGAATCTCTCCCTGCTGATCGACGGCATCGGCCGTATGCGTCATTCGTGGCGAAGGGCCTCGATGGGCCGCAGCTTCGCGGCGCGGTTGGCCGGATAGCTGCCGAAGAACAACCCGATCGCCACCGACACCCCGAGCGCGAGGACGATCGACGAGGGCACGATCACGGGCGTCACCCCGGCGATCGTGAACCGGCTGCCGAGCACCCCGATCGCGACCCCCAGCAGGCCCCCCGCGAGGCTGAGCATCGTCGCCTCGGCGAGGAACTGGCCGAGGATGGCGCTGCGGGGCGCGCCGATCGCCTTGCGGATGCCGATCTCCCGGGTCCGCTCGGTCACGGTCACGAGCATGATGTTGGTGATGCCGATGCCGCCGACGACGAGGCTGATCGCGGCGACGGCGGCGAGCAGCACGGTGAAGGTGCCGACGGCGGCGCTCACCGTCTCCTGCAGGCTCGCCTGGTTCTGGATGCGGTAGTCGGCGGTGGCCGCGCCGGTGATGCCGTGCCGTTCGTTGAGGATCGTGGTGATCTCCGCCTCGGCCTGGTCCACCACGTCGCCGCCGCGGGCCTGCACGACGATCTGGTTGAGCGAGCCGAATCCGGTCAGGCTCTGCTGCACGGCGGGCAGCGGCGCGATGACGATGTCGTCGCCGTCCTGCGCGCCCTGCGATCCGATCTCCTTCAGCACCCCGACGACGGTGAACGGCACGCCCGTGATGTTGATCTGCTTGCCGACCGGATCGACCTGCCCGAACAGGGCCTCGGCGACGGTCTGCCCGATCACCACGATCTTGCGGGAGGCGAGCACGTCGTCGTTGACGAAGTAGGACCCCTTCGCCACCGGCTTGTTCGTCGCCTCGAAATAGCTCGGGTACGTCCCGACGAGCTGGCCGATCGAGTGGCTCGCCCCCTCGTACGTGGCCGTCTGGGATGTCGCGGTCACCACCGGGGAGACGCTCTTGACCGACGGCGCGGACTCGGGGTCGGCGAGCGCCCGCGCGTCGGCCAGGCTCAGCGGCTTGGCCTGGGTACGCGGCCCGGTGGCCGTCCGCCCGGCCCCCGCGCCTCCGCCGAAGCCCCCCAATCCGCCCAAGCCGCCCAATCCGCCCCCGCGTACCCCGCCGCCGGCGAAGGACTGGGAGACCGTGAGCGTGTTGGACCCCAGCCGGGCGATGTTCGCCGTGATCGCGTCCGACGAGCCCTGGCCGACCGCGACCAGCAGGATCACGGCCGCCACACCGATGAGGATGCCCAGCATGGTGAGCCCGCTGCGCAGCTTGTTGGCGAGCAGCCCGCGCGACGCGAATCGCAGAATCTCCAAGGCGCTCATCGGCCACCCGGCTCCTGCAGTCCCGTGACGGGCACCCGCATGACGGCATGCCGTCGCCGGGGCGGCGGCCCGTCCACCTCCGCCTGCCTGCGGTCCTCGACGATCTCGCCGTCCACCAGGCGGATGACGCGCTTGGCGTGCGCGGCGACGTCGTCCTCGTGGGTGATCAGGACGATCGTGCGTCCCGCCTCGCTGAGCCGGTCCAGGACGTCGAGCACGTCGGCGGTGGCCTTGGTGTCGAGGTTGCCGGTGGGCTCGTCGGCGAGCAGCAGCGCCGGGGCGGTGACGAGCGCCCGCGCGACGGCGACGCGCTGCTGCTGGCCGCCGGACAGCTCGTTGGGCTCGTGGTGCACCCGGTCGGCGAGCCCCACCTGTTCCAGGGCGGCCAGGGCCCGGCGGCGTCGCTCGGCCGGTTTGACCCCGCCGTACGCCAGGGGGAGTTCGACGTTGGCGAGCGCGCTCATGCGCGGGATCAGGTTGAACGACTGGAACACGAAGCCGATCTTGCGGTTGCGCAGCAGGGCGAGGCGGCGGTCGTCGAGTCGGCCGACGTCGGTGCCGTCGATCAGGTAGCGTCCGCCGGAGGGCACGTCCAGGCAACCGAGGATGTTCATGAGCGTGGACTTTCCGGAGCCGGACGCGCCCATGATCGCCACGTAGTCGCCCTTCTCGACGGTGAGCGAGACCCCGCGCAGGGCGCGCACCTCGGTCTCGCCCCTGCCGTACACCTTGGTGACCTCGCGCACGTCGAGTACGGGGGCCGTGGGGCCGCTCATCGGCCGCCTCCGCCGAACACGCCGGCGCCTCCGGCGGGGACGCGGATGCCTCCGGTGCCACCGCGGAGTCCTGCACCGCCACCGCCGAGGCCCGGGAAGCCGCCGCCCTGGCTCCCGTTGGTCTGGGTGAGCCGCCGGACCACCTGGTCGCCCTCGTTCAGGCCGGACTTGATCTCGGTGAGCGTGTCGCCTTTGACGCCGATCTCGACGCGTCTGGGCGTCTCGACGCCGTTCTCCAGCACGGTCACCGTGCTCTGCCCGCCCGCCGTGGTGACCGCCGAGGTGGGCACGGCCAGCACGTCCTCGGCCTGGTCGACGACGACCTGCACGGTCGTCGTCTGGCCGAGCCGTACCTGGTCGGGCACCTCGGTCATGGAGATCGTCACGGCGTACTGCACGACGTTGTTGCTGGTCCGCGCCACCGGGTCGATGAGGCTGACCTTGCCTTGCGCGGTGACGCCGGTCAGCGCGTCGAAGGTGAACGTGGCCGCCTGACCGGGCTTGAGCCGGGTGACGTCCGCCTCGGTGAAGTCGCCGACGATCTGCAGCTTGTTCGGATCGGCCAGCTCGATGAAGCCGCCGGACCCGCCCGAACCGGACGAGCCCGAGGATCCCGACGCGCCCGCCCCGCCGCCGCCGCTGCCGCCGCCGCCGGAACTCCCCGACGTACCGGAGGAACCGGATGAGGACGCGCTGGACGAGGAGGACCCGCTGGACGAGCCGCCGACCGTGCCGTTGACCGCCGTGACCGTGCCCGCGAACGGCGCTTTGAGCACCGTCCCGGCGAGCGCGCGGCGCGCCTCCCGGTAGGCGTTGCGGGCGCTGATGTACTCCGCGTACCCGGCCGCGGTGTCGGTGTCCCCGTCCTCGGCCGCGTCCAGCGACGCCTTGGCGGCGTCCAGGCTCTCCCGCGCGGCGGTGTCGTCCAGCCGCGCCAGCACCTGCCCCTTCTTGACCTGGTCCCCCGGCTCCACGTAGATCTTCTCCACGGTTCCGCCGGTCCCGAAGCCCAGCGCCCGGGTCTTCGCGCTCTCCACCGCCCCCGAGGCCGACACCGTGGCCAGCACCGTGCCCCGCGTGACCCGGGTGACCTGCCCAGTCGTCGTGGGCTCCTGCGACTCCCCGTTCAGGGAGGCGTAGGCGACCCCGGCCCCGGCCACGAGGAGCACCGCGAGCACCCCGTTGACCAACAGCGCCCTGCGCTTCGTCGACAACTTCACGGTCCCCGACTCTGCTACGGCGCGCTGGGACCCACCTCAGCCGTTCCTGAGGGTTTCCTGACAATAGAAGATCTCGTGTCGCGCCCGGCATGGCGACGCTGATGAGAGGGGCCGCGACCGGCGATTGACAGGAAACTCTCAGGCTCACCGCAGCCTGGGGTCACGTGGTCTCGGCAGCATGTCGGCCATGAGATCGCCTGGTTCGTCCGCCGTGGTGAGGATTGGAGTCATCGTCCTCGTCGGCGTCGTCATTGTGAGCGCCGGCCTCCTGTATCTCAGCAGTGGGGGCTCGCCGCCGGAGGCGCGGATCGAACTGGTCTCGGCCAAGCGTGGCACGGTCAGTTCGGTGGTGTCCGCCGCCGGGACCACCGTCGACGCGAACCAGCGCGAGCTCGCCTTCGGGGCCGATGGCGGCGTCGAGAAGGTCTATGTCAAGGTCGGCGACAAGGTGGACGCGGGGCAACTGCTCGCCAAGATCGACGATACGGCGGCGCGCGAGCAGTACGAAGAGGCGAAGGCGAAGCTCGCCGCGGCGGAGGAGAACCTCGAGAACGTGCAGAACGGCACGAGCGGGGGTGCGACCGTTCAGCCGGCCGCCTTCGTGGTGAGCGAGTACGGCGGGTCTCCGAATCCGGGCCCGTCCGCCACGCCCGAGGTCACGCGTACGGTGACCGCGCGGAGCACCGTGACCGTCACGGCCACGCCGCAGAACGTGAAGACGGTGACCGCGAGGCCCACCGCCACCAGGACGGTCACCGCCACGCCGACGAAGTCCGTAGCGGCCGAACCACGCAAGACCGTGACCGTCACCCCGACGGTGACCGTCACGGCGACGGCGCCGAATCCCAAGCCGACGGCCACCGTCACCGTCACGGCGACCCCCACGGTCACCGTGACGGCCACTCCCACGGTCACGGTGACCGCCACTCGCACGGTCATCGTGACCGCCGCTCCGACCGCCGCTCCGACCTCCGCACCGACCGCGACCTCGTCGCCGCCGGGCGGTTCTCCCCCTGTTTCCTCGCCCAGTGCGGGCGCCCCTGGTGGCGGCGGTTCCGCCGCTCCCTCGGCGACCCCCAGCGCCCGGCCGTCCACCACCGCCTGCCCGTCGAGCGGAGGGACGGGTGCGGGCGCCACCCTCAGGGGAGGGTCGGGCGCCACCGCGGCCTCGGCGGCCCCGGCCGCGTCCACGGCCTGCCCAAGCGCCCGGCCGAGCAACAATGGCCAGGGTCAAGGCAAGGGCCAAGGGCAGGGTGCCAAGGGTTCCCCCGGCGCGGGCGGCGCGTTCGGTGGCGGCGCCGGCGGCGCGAGCGGCGGCGGCCGTACCGGCGGGGGCCAGGCGACCAGCGAGGCGCAGGCCGAGGCGGCGGTGACCCAGGCCAAGAACGATCTGGAGGACGCCAGGGAGGCCCTCGCCGGGGTGGTGATCAAGGCTCCGGTCGCGGGCACGATCCTGTCGATCGCCGGTACGGTCGGCACCGACGTCACCGCCGGCGCCACCTTCATCCAGCTCGGCAACCTCGACGAACTCCAGATCAAGGCGATGGTCACACAGTCGGATGTGGAGAAGCTCAAGGTCGGCCAGAGGGCCACGGTGACGCTGGCGACCCGCGCCGGCGAACGCTACGCGGGCAGGGTCACCCACATCGACCCGGTGGCGACCACCTCCGGCGACCTGGTCCAGTACGGCGTCCTGATCGCCTTCAGCCGCCGCCCGCCGGACCTGCTTCTCGGGCAGAACGCCACCATCACGGTGACCGTCGAGGAGTCCGACGACGCCGTCCTCATCCCGGCGCAGGCCGTCCGGTCGCAGTCCGACGGCACCGCCGTCGTCACGGTCGAGACCGGCGGCGGTACGGCGCAGCGCACGGTCAAGGTCGGCGTGCGGGGCGACCAGTACGTCGAGGTCCTCGACGGCCTCCGCGAGGGCGACCGGGTCGTGCTCCCGGGCTCGGCCTCCTCCGGCGGGTTCCCCGACGGCACCTTCCCCGGTCTCGGCGCGAGCCCGTCCCCAACCTCATCGTGACCGCCCGCCCTGCGGCCTAGGTCCCTTTTACGGAGTATCGGGGCCGGACGCGGGGAGCGGGCCGGTGTCCCGCGCCTCCGGGGCCAAGGGGAGGATGACGCGGAAGGTCGCGCCCGCGCCGGGGGCGGTCTCGACGGAGACGGTGCCGCCGTGGGCCGTGACGAGGGCGGCGACGATGGACAGGCCGAGGCCGCTGCCGCCGGAGGGCGCGGGGGCGTCGGAGGTACGGCGGGCGCGGGCGGGGTCGGCGCGGTAGAAGCGCTCGAAGACCCGTTCGGCCTGCTCCGCGGTGAGTCCGGGGCCCTTGTCGCAGACCTCGATGAAGGCGGCGTCGGCGGGGGCTCCCGGAGGGGCGTGGCGGTCCCGGGGGCGGGTGCCGACGCGTACGGTGACCGGGGTGCCGGGCGGGGTGTGGGCGAGGGCGTTGCCGGTGAGGTTGCCGATGACCTGGCGGAGCCGTACCTCGTCGCCGGTGACGATCAGGGCGGCGTCGCCCTCGATGGACAGGGAGATGTCGCGGTCGGGGGCGAGGACCTGGGCGTCGTTGACGGCGTCGGCGGCGAGGGCGAGCAGGTCCACCGGCTGGGTCTGCAGCGGGCGCTGCTGGTCGAGGCGGGCCAGCAGGAGCAGGTCGTCGACGAGCAGGCCCATGCGGGACGCCTGCGCCTCGACGCGGGCCATGAGGCGGACCGGGTCGGCCTCGGGGTTCTGGCGGAAGAACTCGGCGAAGCCGCGGATCGACGTGAGCGGGGTGCGCAGCTCGTGGGAGGCGTCGGCGATGAAGCGGCGCATCCGGTCCTCCGAGCGGCGGGCGGCGGCCTCGGACTCGGCCCGGTCGCGGAAGGCGGTCTCGATCTGGGTGAGCATGGTGTTGAGGGAGCGGGCGAGGCTGCCGACCTCGGTGCGCGAATCGTGGTCGGGCACGCGCAGGCCCAGCCGCCCGGCGGCGATGGCCCCGGCGGTGTGCTCGATCTCGCGCAGCGGTCGCAGGCTGCGCCGTACGATCAGGACGCCGATTCCGGCGAGGACGGCGAGCACGATGCCGCCGACCAGCAGCTCGATCGCGACGAGCCGGACGATGATCTGATCGACGGAGCTGAGGGTGACCGCGGTCTCCACGGTGCCGATGCCGTCGATCCGCGCGGTACGCACGCGCCAGCGGCCGTCGCCGCCGATCGAGCCGACGGTTTCCACGACGTACGGGCGGTCGGGGAAGGCGACCGGCCAGGTGAGGTCCTCGACGGCGGATCCGGCGAGCCGGGAGACGATGACGCCGTCGGGGTCGCGGATGCGGACCAGCGCCTCGGGCGGAATGCGGAGCTGCACGGGCCGGATGATCGCCCGTTCGAGGCGGCGCTCCACGTCCGAGCTGACGACGGCGAGCTGGCGGTCCACGCGGGCGACCAGGTAGTCGCTGAGCACCGAGACGCTGCCGATCCCGAAGACGGTGAGCGCGACGGCGACGAGCGCGAGCATCGCCGCCGTCAGCTTGACCCGCAGCGGCGCGCGCCGGGACAGGGACCGCGCCGCGTTCGTCACGGCTCGCGCGGACAGGCGCGCCTTGATGGGCCTCGGTTTCGCCGCGTACGCGTCGCCCACGCCGGTGCGGCCCGCGCCGTGCAGGCCGGGGTCGTCAGGCGGCAGGGGAAGCCGGGCCGTCGTCGTCATCCGAGTCATCCGGGGTCATCCGGGGTCATCCGGGGTCAATTGAGGCCGTCATCGGAGGATGGGGGGCCGGGTCGGGGCCGGGGCCGGAGGTTCACGACGGTCCTACGGTCGAGGGCTGGCGCAGGACGTAGCCGACGCCGCGCAGCGTGTGGATGAGCCGCGGATCGCGGTTGTCGATCTTCCGGCGGAGCACCGAGACGTACGATTCCACGATTCCGGCGTCGCCGCGGAAGTCGTAGTCCCACACGTGGTCGAGGATCTGCGCCTTCGACAGCACCCGGCCCGCATTGGCCATGAAGTACCGCAGCAGCTTGAACTCGGTGGGCGACAGCGACACCTGCCTGCCGCCACGCCACACCTCGTGGCTCTCCTCGTCCAGCTCGATGTCGTGGAAGGTCAACCGGGGCGGCGGCGTCATCGGGTCCCCCGCCGTACGGCGCAGCACCGCGCGAATGCGGGCGATCACCTCTTCGAGGCTGAACGGCTTGGTGACGTAGTCGTCGCCGCCGAGGGTGAGCCCTCTGATCTTGTCCTCGGTGGCGTCGCGTGCGGTGAGGAAGACGACGGGCGTGTACGTCCCTCCGGAGCGAAGGCGGCGGACCACGTCGAATCCATCCATGTCAGGCAGCATGACGTCGAGCACGATCAGGTCCGGCCGGTGGCGCTGGGCGGCGGAGACCGCGTCGAGACCGCTGGAGGCCGTCTGCACCCCGAATCCGGCGAATCGCAGACTCGCGGCGAGCAACTCCAGGATGTTGGGCTCGTCCTCGACGATCAGCAGGCGCGCTTCAGGCGATTCGGTCACGTCCTCCATAGTGGCGTGTCGCGGATAAGGCCGCCGGAAACTTCAGCTTCTCCCCGGGACCACCGAGGCGATGTGGCGGGCGATGGCGAGGCTGGAGGTCGCGCCCGGGGAGGGCGCGTTGCGCACCAGGACGATGGGGCCGTGCACGTCGATGGCGAAGTCGTCGAGGAGGGTGCCGTCGCGGGCGACCGCCTGGGCGCGGACGCCGCCGGTGGTGCGGGCGAGGTCGGCGGCGGTGAGCGAGGGGACGTAGCGGCGGGCGGCCGACAGGAAGGCCCGCTTGGCGAGCGAGCCGTACACCTCGCGGACGCCGGTGCGCCAGTGGCGGCGGGCGAGCCGCCAGGTCCCCTCCCAGGTCACGATTTTTCGGATATCTCGGAGTTTGATGGAGCGCCAGGAGTACCCCTCGTACGCCAGCGCCATCACCGCGTTCGGGCCCACCAGCACCTCGCCGTCGATGCGGCGGGTCAGGTGCACGCCGAGGAACGGGAAGCGAGGGTCGGGGACGGGGTAGATCAGGCCGCGGACCAGGTCCTTGGCGGCTCCGGCCAGCCGGAAGTACTCGCCGCGGAACGGGACGATGCGGACGTCTCCCGGCCGCCCGGCCATCTCGGCGACCGCGTCCGTGCCGAGGCCGGCGCAGCAGACCACCCGGTCGAACACCTGCCGGGAGTTCCCGGCGAGGATCTCGACGCCGCCGCCGCGCTCGCGCAGGCCGCGCACCGCAGCGCCGAGCCGTACGGCGCCGCCGAGGTCGGCCACGTCCCGCGCCAGGCGGCGGGCGACGGCGGGGAAGTCGACGATCGCGGTGTGCGGCGAGTGCACGGCCCCCACGCCGACCGCGTACGGCTCGACCTCGCGCAGCCCGATCGCGTCCAGCTCGGCGATGCCGGGCACGCCGTTCTCGCGGGCGCGCTCGGCCAGCCGCCGCAGCCCCGCCCGCTCGGCCCGGGTGGAGGCGATCACCAGCTTGCCGACCTCGTCGTACGGGATGCCGTGCTCGGCGCAGTACTCGCGCAGCATGGCCACGCCGTCCCGGCACAGCCTCGCCTTGAGCGAGCCCGGCGTGTAGTAGATCCCGGCGTGCACGACCCCGCTGTTGTGCCCCGTCTGATGCGCGGCGACCCGATCCTCCTTGTCGAGCACCGTCACCTGGGCGCCCCGCGTCCGCGCGAGCTCCCGCGCGACCGCCAGCCCCACGATCCCGGCCCCCACCACGGCGATCTTCTCGCTCGGGCGCACGCTCGCCGGTCCCGTCGGACCGGTGCCCTCGCCCGGGTCGCCGGGGCGCTCGGCGGACTGCTCGCTGTCGTCACTCACAGTGCGCCATTGTTCTAGTTTTGAACGGCTTCCGCCAGGAAACCGGCGACCTTCCCGCTGAACTGGACAGATAGCCATAAATCGAACACTTCATCGATACACTGGGGGCGTGTATGTGCCTCCTGGATGGCCGTCCGAGGTCCGCCCACCCGGCACCCCCGACTGGGAGGTGTCGGCGGTCTCCTGGCTCCTCGACGCCGTACCTCCCGACTACCGCGCCTACGGCGTGCTGCGCCGCCACCCCCTCGCCCTGGCCCGCATGGCCCGCTACCACGTGCGCTCCAACATCGAGGCCGCCCGCACCGGCTACCGCCGCGCCGCCGTCGATCTCAAGGACCACCTCCCCCCGCACGCCATCGAGGCCGTCCACGACGCCTATCGACGCGAGGGCCCCCGCCTGATCCGCCTCGCCGAGGCCATCGACCTGGTCGAACACGCCCTGCGCGGCGAACCTTTCACTCCCCGAATGTGATTCATTCGGTTTTATCGCGCCAAGGTCGCGCAATCTTCCGGGTGAAATCCCCTTGTCAACGGCCAATCCATCCAGAGCGTCACCGAACGCTGACAAAAATGCTTACTCCGCCGAACAACCGAATGTATCAATCCCGTTCGCGGGCGTTTACGATGTCCGCATGAGACGATCTTTGGCCGTTCTCACGATCGGCGCTCTATGCGTTCTTCCCGTGACGGCGACCTCCGCCTCGGCCGCCACCGAAACAGCGAGGTCACTCGATGTGGTGGCCATGGGAGACTCCTTTGGCTCCGGCACCGGCGCCGGCGACTACCAGGAGGGGACGGCGGGCAACTGCTTCCGCAGCGCGAATTCATATTCCGAGGTGGTCGTCAAGAAACTCCGGGAGCGCGGCAGGCGCGTCAATTTCACGAACGTCACGTGCAGCGGCTCGGCCATCTCGACGCTGCGGCAATCCTTCAAGGGTGAGAGTCCCCAGTTCGACGCGCTGAAGTGGGGCACCGACCTGGTATTGCTGAGCATCGGCGGCACCGACATCGGCTTCGCCGGGTACGGCGGCGTCTGCATACAGGCGGACTGCTCGGGCGAGCCCACCCGCGCCATCCTCGACGCCATGCCGCAGATGGGCGAGAACCTGACGACCTTGCTGCGCGACATTCAGGAGCGCAGCCCACGCGCCAAGATCATTCTCACCGGGTACGGCCGGCCGCTCACCGCGGGCCCCAACGCCGAGGGCGTACAACACGACCCGATCTGCGACCCCGCCGTGTTCACCCCCGAGGAGCGGCGGCAGGGCAACACGGTCCTTGAGCGGGTCGATGCGACACTGCGAAGCGCGGCCGACGCCGCCCGCGCCCAGGACGTCAACGTCGACTTCGTGAGCCCCTTCATCGACTCCGTGCGACTGCAGCCCTCGTTCGAGGGCCACGCGCTGTGTGAAAGCGGGGCCCCCTTCTACCGCGGTCTCGACGCCCTCGGCCAGGAGGGCCCCGAGGCGATCCTGCACCTCAACCGGGCCGGCCAGGCCGCCCTCGCCGACCTCGTGCGGCGCAACGTGCCCCCCAGCCTCGGGCACGGCGGCTTCCTCCCCTGAGTCTCAGGGTCAGCGGGCCGTACGGGCGATGAGGGTGATGATCGCGGTGGCTCCGGCGGCGAAGGCGAGCCAAAGGAGGATCATGTTGAGCGGGACGCCCTCATCGCTCTCCTCTTCGGCGGCGGCCGAGGTGCCGGAGGCCCCGGCGGGCCGGGTGGCCTCGGTCGTCGCGGCGGGAGAGGCGCTCCCGCCGTGTTCTCCGGGTTCCCCGGCCCCCTCCCTGGCCCCCTCCCCGGTTCCCTCTCCGGTCGACGTCCCGGCGGAGGCGGTGTGGCTGAGCACGTCCTCGGGGAGGGCGACGCGGTAGACGGGGCTGTCGGAGCCTTCGCTGCCGGTGAGCAGGTACAGGCCGTCGGGGGTGTAGGCGATCGACTCGGCCTGGTCGAGCGCGGGCATGGCGACCCGGGCGATCAGCTTTCCGGGGGCGCTGTAGACCGAGGCGGAGAAGTACGTGCGGATGACGAAGCTGGAGCCGTCGGGCGCGTACGCGGCGTCGGTGGCCATGATCGGCGCGGGGCCGACGCGGCGCAGGATGTTGACGCGGTCGGTGCGGAGCCGGGCGGGGGCGCGGTAGACCGATCCGGAGAACTCCTTGCTGACGATGTACAGGCGTCCGGTGCCGGGGTGGACCATGATGCCCTCGGCGTTGCGCCCGCCGTCGGCGTACCGGAAGCGGTAGCGGGTGGCGCGCAGGGTGGCGTTGGTCATCGACTCCGGCTCGATGACCTTATACACGGATATATCCGGCCAGGCGCCGTCGAGGTTGTCGCCGATGTCCGCGAACCACAGCACCCCTTTGCCGGTGGCCCGGTCCACCGAGGCCGCCATGCCCTCCCAGTCCCTGGCCGCCGCCCCCGCCAACCGGAACGTCGCCCGGGTACGGCCGTCCGGCCCGACGGCGAAGAACTGCGGCCCGTCGTCGCTGTCGTTGTGGGTGTAGTAGATGCCCTTGTGCGTCGGGGAGACCGCGATCCCGCTCGACTCGGTGATCCGCTTGTCCTTGAACCGGAACAGGATCTCCTCGTTGTCCTCCCGCCACGCCAGGTCGCTCGTCCAGGAGCCCTCCGCGCGGGCGTCGGCCGGCCGTACCTGATCCGCCCGTGTGGGAGCGGCCTGAGCCGCGCCACCCGGCCAGGCGAACACACACCCGAACGCGACCAGCAGCCGAACCAGCGCACCCCCCGCTCGTGACCCCATTCCGCCATAATGCACTGTCGGTCCGACAGTCCATGCACATCCCCGCGTATCCGCTCACCAAAGGCACTCGACTGGAGTGCACTCCAGGTACCTAGGGTGAAGGCATGGAATACACGCAGCTCGGACGCAGTGGACTCAAGGTCAGCCGGCTCTGCCTCGGCACGATGAACTTCGGCCCCGAGACCTCCGAGGAGGACTCGCACGCCATCATGGATCGTGCCCACGAGCTTGGCATCAACTTCTTCGACACGGCCGATGTGTACGGCCGGAAGTTGGGCGAGGGCGTCACCGAGAACATCATCGGACGCTGGTTCGCCAAGGGCGGCGGCCGCCGCGAGCGGACGGTGATCGCGACCAAGGTGCACAACCCGATGGGCGAGTGGCCCAACATGCGCAAGCTGTCGGCTTTGCACATCCGGCGCGCCTGCGACGCCTCGCTCAAGCGGCTGCAGACCGACTACATCGACCTGTACCAGATGCACCACATCGACCGGGACACTCCGTTTGATGAGATCTGGGAGGCGATGGAGGTCCTGCGAACACAAGGAAAGATCATCTATGTGGGGTCGTCCAACTTCGCCGGATGGCACATCGCCAAGGCCCAGGAGACCGCGCGGCGGCGCGGCTTCAACGGCCTGGTGACCGAGCAGTCGCACTACAACCTGCTCACGCGTACGGTCGAGTTGGAGGTCCTGCCCGCCTGCGCCGACTACGGCCTCGGCGTGATCCCGTGGAGCCCGCTCGGCGGCGGCCTGCTCGGCGGCGTCCTCCGCAAGATCGACAAGGGCCGCTCCGCGTCCCCGCACATGGTCGAGCAGCTGGAGAAGCACCGCCCGGCGATCGAGCAGTACGAGGCGTTCTGCGACGAGATCGGCGAGCAGCCGGCCAACGTCGCCCTCGCCTGGCTGTTGCGCCAGCAGGCGGTCACCGGGCCGATCATCGGCCCGCGCACGATCGAGCAGCTCAACGGCACCGTCCGCGCCGTCGAACTCGCGGATGAACTCGACGACAAGGCCCTGGCCCGCCTCGACGAGATCTTCCCGGGCCCCGGCGGCCCCGCTCCCGAGGCGTACGCCTGGTAACACACCCGAACCCCCGGTTCACCGGGGAGCAGCCTTAACGATCACATGGGGTGCGGTTCCCGTCGTCCGCGGGGGCCGCACCACCCGTACCCAGGCGTCACGTGAGCAGAGCGCCGATCACCACGATGATCACCAAGAGCGCGAGCACCGCGGGAAGCAGCCAACGTCGGGGACGGTCCACGCACTGGAGCCTAGTCGGCGTCCGCGACCGTCCGGTCCCGCAGGTCTCCCCCGATCGGCCACTGCGCGATCGACTCGTACCTGACCGACCGGCCCAGATAACTGCGCATCAGGTGAACGGTCCCCGCCCGCCACGGCCGCCCCGCGAACCCGCTCATCCCCTCCACCAGCGCACGCAGATCGGTCCGCTGCCGGCACCGGGCCAGCGTGAGATGCGGATGGAACCGCCTGCGCTCCCCCCGCCCCACCCCCGCCTTCTCCGCCCCGGCCGTCACCGACCCGGCCAACCCCGACAACAACGGCCGCCCCCGCTCATCCGCCACGACCCCCCTCATCCCCACCCAGAACACGTTCGCCCGCCCCGCCGACGGAAACGCCCCCGCCCCCGCGAACGCCACCTCCACGGCCGCATGCCGCGCCGCCGCCCGCGCCAGCCGTACCTCAAGCCCGCCCAGCAGCCCCTCGTCCACCTCCCCGAGGAACGCGAGCGTCACATGCCACAACTCCTCCGGCACCCACCGCAACTCCGACCATTCCCCCCGCCTCCCCCGAACGGCCTGCGCGATCTCCGCCAGCGCCTCCTCCGGCGGCAACAAGGCCACGAACAACCGCACGACACCCTCCCTCGCCTCCCTCGCCGCCCTTAGAGGCGTACTTCTAAGAGTTATAGTTCTAAGAGGTACACCTCTAACGAAGGCCCGGCCATGACGATCCCAAAGCCTGCGCACATCTTCGACCGAGAAGCCGAGTGGGCCGGCCTCACCCGATTCGTCGAGGCCGAGAGCCCCAGCGTACGGCTGGGCGTCGTGAGCGGCAGACGGCGGCAGGGCAAGACGTTCCTGCTCAACGCGCTCGCCCACGCCGTTGGCGGCTTCCATTTCGTGGCGGCCGACGACACCGAGGTGGAAGGTCTGCGCCGGTTCGGTGAGGCACTCGCGCTGCACACCGGCGGCGGAGGCCGGTTCCACTTCACCTCCTGGGACGAGGCCATCGAGCGCCTGTACGCCCTCGTCCCGAGCGGTGTGATCATCATCGACGAGTTTCCCTACCTGGCCAAGGCCAGCCCCGTGCTGCCCTCCCTCCTGCAGCGCGCCCTGGACCCTGGGGGCATCGCCCGCGAGAGCCGGGTGAAACTCCTGCTCTGTGGGTCGGCGATGTCCGTCATGGGGGGGCTTCTCGCTGGAAACGCCCCGCTACGTGGCAGGGCCAGCCTCGAACTCGTCGTACAACCGCTGGACTACCTGACGGCCGCACGCTTCTGGGGCTGCGAGGACAAACCCGAACTGGCCGTACCGCTGCATTCCATCGTCGGGGGTACCCCCGCCTATCGACATGAACTCGTCTACTCCGACGCTCCCGACTCGCTCGACGACTTCGACGAGTGGGTGATCAGAACCGTGCTGAACCCGCTCGTACCGCTGTTCCGCGAGGCCCGCTACCTGCTGGCGGAGGAAGCCGAGATCCGCGACCCCGCGCTCTACCACGCCGTGCTCGGCGCCATCGCGACCGGTCACACCACGCGGGGTGGCATCGCCAACCATCTGGGACGTCCCTCCACACACATCAGCCACCCCTTGGTCGTCCTTGAGGACTGCCGTTTGGTCAGGCGCGAACAGGACGCCTTCCGCCCGGGGAGGGCGGTCTACCGGATCGCGGAGCCCTTGATCTCCTTCTACGAAGGCGTGATGCGCCGCACGTGGAGCTTCCTGGAACGCGGGCAGGCACGAGACGCCTGGCGGCTGTCCCGCGAGACCTTCCTCTCCCAGGTCGTCGGCCCCCACTTCGAGGAGCTCTGCCGTGAGTTCGCCCTCCGCTCGTCGATCGACCTGTTCGGCGCCCTCCCCGGTCACGTCTCCGCCGGAACGGTCGCCGATCCCGCGAACCGAACCACCATCGAGATCGACGTGGCCGTACTGGCGCCTGGCGACGCCGCCAACCACCGTACGGTGATCTCCTTGGGCGAGGCGAAATGGGGGAAGGTCATGGGTCTGCGCCATTTGGACCGCCTACGACGCGCACGTGACCTGCTTGCCGTCAAGAGTTACGACACCAGCCAAACCGTTCTCGTCTGTTACAGCGGCGCCGGCTTCGACCCCGCCCTCCAGGCCCAGGCCGCCGCCGACGACCGGATCCGGCTGATCGACCTACGTCGCCTGTATGAGCGCTGACCTGCGGGAGGCATCGGTCGCCCGTGCCGTACGCAGAGGCCCGGCCACCTCGTTCGGGTGGCCGGGCGCGGGACTCTGCGGTGCGCGTGCCTGCCGCACGTGACGCGGGGCGCCGGTCAGCGGCGGGCCTTCGCGAGCGCCGTCTGCAGGGCGGTGTAGGCGGGCTTGGGGCGGAAGTCGTCGGTGAAGATCGTGGCCTCGCCCTCGTTCGGGAAGAAGACCGGGACCCAGGAGTACCTGTTGGTGGTTCCCCAGACAGTGAAGGACGTGCAGCCCCGGACGCTCAGGCACGCCTCGACGGCCTGGCGGTAGTAGTCGGCCTGGGTCCGCAGCTGCTCCTCGGTGGCGGTGCCGCCGTTGAGCGGGATGCGGACGTCGACCTCGGTGACGGCGGTCTCGAACCCGGCGTCGTCGAAGCGCTTGAGGTTGGCCGCCATGTCGGACGGGAAGGAGAAGGCGAGGCTCAGGTGGCCCTGGACGCCGAAGCCGTGGACCGGCACGCCGACCGCCCGCAGCTCCTTAACCAGGTTCAGATAGGCGGTGCTGCGCGCGTTGACGCCCTCGGCACCGAAGTCGTTGAGGAACAGCTTCGCCTTCGGGTCCGCCTGGTGCGCCCAGCGGAAGGCGTCGGCGATGATGCCGGGGCCAAGCGTGCGCAGCCAGATGTTCTCCGACGTACGGTAGTTCCCGTCGCCGTCGAAGATCTCGTTGGCCACGTCCCACTGGTGGATCTTGCCGCGGTAGCGGCCCACGACGGTGAAGATGTGCTCCTTGAGGATCTTGCGCAGTTCCTCGGCGCTGAAGTTGCCCTCGTTCAGCCAGGCCGGGTTCTGGCTGTGCCACAGCAGCGTGTGGCCGCGTACCTTCTGGCCGTGTCTCTGCGCGAAGCGCACGATCGCGTCGGCGGGCCCGAAGTTGTACTTGTGCCGCTCTGGGTGCACGAACTCCCACTTCAACTGGTTCTCGGGGGTGAGCGAGCTGAAGTGCTCGGCCAGCACGCCTCGGTACGTGTGGTCGAATGTGAACGGATCGGGATAGTCCTGTTCCAGGTGGTGACCGCCACCCGCGGCGGCGGCGCCGATCGCGAATCCCCTCGGCGCCACGTCACGCAACTGTCCCTTGTGCCGTCCGTGCGAACCGAATCCCTCAAATCCGGCCGTTCCGGGATCCCGCGGTGAAACGGCCGTCGCCGGCAACGCCCCGTAGGCGAGCAACGCCGAAGCGCCAACGGCGATGGCAATGAGTCGGGTCACCCTCATCTGTCACTCCTGTGTGCGGGGACGGGGGGACGCCATCAGTAGTCGCCGGCAACGACCAATGGTTTTTGTAATGTCACAGGAACATTACGTATGCGATCAACCACCGTCAAGACCTAATCCGGTACAGGTCCCGCGCTGTAATTCTGGCCTGCCGCTTCGCGCGCCGCTCCCCTGACATCCGGCCCGGCGATCACAATTCCATATCCATTACCATGGTTACACTCGTTCTTCGGCACGACAGGCGATCACGACCGTGAGCAATCGTTGACAATTCAGCTGTTCGCGAATTGATGAAATGCTCCGACAAGCGATTCGGGTCGCCCACGCATTCATGCAGGCAATGGCCGATCCTTGATTCTGGAATCAATTCGCCGCAGGTGGCGCGACGCAACGCGCTTCGCCGGCGACCGGCGGATCGTCGCCCACCAGTGGTCTCGGGAGCGTCCGCCCAAGTACCCTGCCGACCAGCCCCGTTGGCACGCAAATCGCCCCTCGCCGCAGGTCAGCCACCCTCCCTGCGCCCCCGCGCCGTGGTTCTTCCGCGGCCGTGCGCGACGGACGGCGGTTGTTGGAACGTTACGTAATAGTTTTCCGACTCTCGCCTATATCCATTCTCATTGCTATAACCTCCCGACGTCACCAGGAGCGGACGTGAAAGGCGGGCGTTGTGGCGCGGTGGTGGGCCGAACTGCCGACGGGCCGTGTCATATGCCTTGCGGGGGCGGGAAGAGCGGCCCTCGCGGCGGACCTGCAGGTGCTCCCCGAGGACGCGCCGGCGATCATCGGATACTCCGCTGTTCCGGGGCGATCGGCCCCTGAAATGATCGCCTGCGCACTGGAGGAACTGGAAAAGGCCGCCGTCCGGCTGTTTCCGGCCTGGCTGCCCGACGCCGGCGGTCTCGCGCGCCCGGCCCCTCGCGGCGGTCCCGGAGCGCATGCCGTCCGCAGGCTCGCCCTGCGCATGGCCGCGCGCACCCCGCACTTCGGCCCCTTCCTCGCCGACCTCGCCGAGGCGGCGCTCTGCGGAACCGGCGGAAACGGCGGCACGCGGTGGTCGCGCAGGTTCGCCCGCGAGGTGCGCGCCGCCGGACTCGCCCGCGTACTCGCCGCGAGCTTCGGACGGACCCGAACGACGCTCCTGGTGGACGTGCCCGCCGGGCTCTCCCCCGCCGACGAGGAGCTGTTCGTCGCCGGTTGCGAATGGCTCGCGTACGCGGGCGGCTTCGGCGTCTGGCTCACCGGCACGCCGCTCGTCGCCGTCGACCGCGTCGAGTCGATCCCGGTACTCGTGCCGCACCCCCGGACACCTCCCGCCGACGTACCGGGCACCGAAGCGGGCGACCGCACCGCCGAAACGGGGGCCGTCCCCGCCTCCGGGCAGGTCGTCACGTACCCGGCCGTGTCGGGGAGGCCGCACCCGGCCAGCAGGGCGGAGCATGCGCTGGAGGCCGCGCTCGCGACATGCGACTGGGCGACCGGCCGGGCGTGGAACCAGCTCCACCAGTCGAACCCTCTGGCCCCTCCCGTCCGGGTGGACCTGCTGTGGCGCGACGAACGGTGCGTCGTCGAGATCGACGGCGACGACCACCGCAGGCCGTTCAAGTTCAGCGCCGACCGGCGGCGCGACGTGCAACTCCAGCTGGACGGCTACGCCGTGCTGCGCTTCACCAACGATCACGTTTTGCAGGACACCCAACTGGTGGTCCACCAGATCCAACGCTTCATCCTGAAGCGCCGCCATACCGAAACGTCGGAAGGACGATGAGATGTCCGAGAAGGAACTGTCGGCGCCAGAGCTTCAGGCGCTCTTCCTGCTGATGGCCGAGGCCGACGAGGTCTCCAACATCGACCTCAAGCAGCGGTACGGCTACACGCTCACCGGCGTGCCGCGTACCAAGCTCAACGGCAAGAAGCTGGTGGAGAGCCGCAAGCAGGGCCGCGCGTACGTCCACGTCCTCACCGACAGCGGCTGGGCGCGCGCCAAGGCCGAGCTGGAGAAGGAGGAGATCCGGCTGGGCACGGGCGCCGCGGCGGCCACGTGCCTCGCCGTGCTGCGCGGTCTGCAGCGCTACCTGAAGCGCACCGGCCAAAACGTCTCCGACGTCTTCCTCCCGTACACGGCCGCGCAGAGCGAGCCCGCCCCGACCGCCGAGGCCGCACCGATCTCCTCCGCGACGCCCCAGGAGGCCCCGGCCGCTCCCGCACCGCCCGCCGCGATGCCGTTCCCGCCGGAGGACGTTGAGAAGCGCATCCGGGCCGCGTACGCCGAACTGGCGCCGGGACCGGGCCGCCACGTCCCCCTCCTCCGGCTGCGCGCGCTCCTGACCGACCTACCGCGCGAGGACGTCGACGCCGCGCTGACCCGGATGAACCTGCTCCCGGACGTGTTCGTGGACCCACAGGCCAATCAGAAGATCCTCACCCCGGAGGAGCGCGCGGCGGCCGTGCGCATCGCCGACCAGGACAAGCATTTGATCTCCATCGAGGTGCGCTGATGGCGGACGAAAGAAGCGTCCTCGCCGGTCTTCGGCTCGACTACACCCAGGCTCCCGACCACGTGTGGCGGCGCTCGCCGTACCACGTCGACACCTTGCACCGCGATACGGCCATGCTCCTGCTCGCCGGCATCGAGGAGGCTCGGGACAGCCGGGACGCGAGCCCGATCGGCCTGGTGGTGAAGGGCTCGCGAGGCACCGGCAAGACCCACCTGCTCGGCTGGGTACGCGAGCAGGTGCAGCGGCACGAGGGCTATTTCTTCCTCGTGGGCCTGCTCGACGCCCGCAGCTTCTGGGACAGCGTGGTCGTGGCGATGCTCGACGGCCTGTGCCGCACCGGCGAGGACGGCAGAACGCAGCTTGAGATCTTCCTCGCCCGGCTGTCGTCCCGGATAGCGCCGCCGCCCGACATCCGGGCGGCGATGTGCGGCGACGCGCCGCTCACCCGCGAGGCGCTGGACGCGTTCGTCCAGGCCGCCGCCCGGATCGACAACCAGGTGATCCGGCTCGGCCGCGACACCCTGCGCGCCCTGGTGCTCCGCGCCTCCGCCGACTTCACCGCCCAGGACATCGGCGAGGCGTACCTGACCTGCGGCTCCGAGGAGACGCCGGGCGAATGGGCGCTGTGGGGCATCCGGCATCCGGCGAAGTCGCCTCAGGAGATCGTCCAGGACATCTCCCGGCTGCTGGCGCTCACCGGGCCGACGGTCATCGCGGTCGATCAGATCGACATGCTCGTCGCCCAGTCCGGCATCAGGTCCCAGCACGCGGAGCACGACTGGCGGGGGGCGCTGCTCCTCGAACATGTCGCCCACGGCCTGCTGTCGCTGCGCGAGTACACCCGCCGCACCTTGACGATCGTCTCCTGCCTGCCCGACACCTGGGAGCTCATCGTCTCGCACGCCACCAACACCGTTCAGGACCGCTTCAGAACGACGTTCCAGCTCGGCGTGCTGCCGGACGCCGAGACCGCCCGCCTGCTGGTGGAGAAGCGGTTCACCGCCCAGTACGACGCGATCGGTTTCACACCGCCGTACCCGACATGGCCGGTCAAACCGACCGTGTTCGCCGAAGCCGCGAACTGGACACCGCGCGCACTGCTCATCAAAATCGACGACCACATCCGGTCATGCCTGCTGAGCGGCGAGATCCGGGAGATGGACACCCTGACCGGCCACGCCCCGGCCCCGGCGCCGCGGCCCGTCGTCACCCCCGGGCGGACCGAACGCGCGCTACTCGCCCTCGACGAGCGGTTCGCCGCGCTACGTGCCGCCGCCGACGTCACCATGGCGACGAACGCCGCGACCGAAGACGAGACGATGCCGAAGCTGCTCGCCGCCGGCCTGGAGGCGTGGGTCGCGGCCCTCGGGGAGCCCGGCACCGAATTCACCCAGGATCCGGAGCCGAGCGCGAACCCCGCCCTCCACGCCCGCCTGCGCCGCAACCTCGACGAATCCACCGAAGACCAGATGCACTGGGCGTTCCGCGCGATCGCCGCCACCAACGCCCGAGCCGTCATCACCCGCCTCCGCAAGGCCGCCGTCGAGGCGGGCCTCACCGCCGACGTACCCAAGCGCCGCCTCTTCGTGCTGCGCAACGACCCCTGGCCGACCGGCCCGAAGACCCACGAGGCCGTCACGCTCTTCGCCACCGCCGGCGGCCGCGTCCTCGGCTTCACCGAGGACGACCTCAAAATCCTCGCCGCACTCCGCGACCTGATCGCCGAAAACCCACCGCACCTGCGCTCCTGGCTCGCCTCCCGCAAGCCGGTCGAGCACGTCGGCTTCCTCCGCGCGGCACTCGACTCCTGGACCGATCCATATTCGCCCCCTCCCACCGACCAGTTCCCGCCCAGCGCGCCGGTGAGGCGACACGGCGGCCTCGGCCCCGCAGGCTACGCAGCGCTGGCTGTCCCCGGCGACGTCCTCAGCGACCCCAAACCCCCTGCATCAGCCGCCCCCCAGGGATTCATGGGCGGCCCGATCACGACGACCGCGAGCGGCCTCACGACCACGGACGAATGGCGACCGAGCGGCCTCGCCAACACCCCCGCAGATGCCGCTCCCAGCCCCCTCCGCCAACCCATCCCCACAGCGCCTTCACATGCTGACGTACCGCTCCCCGCCGCATCTCCACGCGACGACGCCACGTCCCGCCCTGCTCCGGGCGCGGCGCAGCACTTCGGCCAAACCGACGGCCCGAACCCGGCCCCGGCTCCCGGCACGTCGTCGCCACCCTGGGCCGGACCGCAGGCGACCGGGGAGTCTGCCCCGCCACCGCTTCACCATCAACCCGCAGCCGTAACCGCGGCTCCCAGTCAGCCGAGTTGGTTCGATGCCAGACCCCGGGCGGCCGACGAAGCCCCATCGCCTTACCGTTCAGCCACAGCCCCAACCACGACCCCTGGTCAGCCGACAGGGCCCGACACCAGTCCGCACATAGCGGTGGGAAGGATGCTGCCCTCGGGCCCGCCGGTCACCGTGCCACTGGAGGCCCTGCGCAAGCACACCGTCATCTTCGCCGGTTCGGGCTCGGGCAAGACCGTCCTGATCCGCCGTCTCGTCGAGGAATGCGCCCTGCACGGCGTCTCCGCCATCGTCCTCGACCCCAACAACGACCTGGCCAGACTCGGCGACCCGTGGCCGACACCGCCCCCGCAGTGGGGGCCGGGCGACGCGGCCAAGGCACACGAGTACCTCACCCACACCGACGTCGCGATCTGGACGCCGGGACGCAGCATGGGGCGCCCGCTCAGCTTCCAGCCACTGCCGGACTTCGCGAGCGTCGCCGACCACCCCGACGAGTTCGGCGAGGCGGTGGACATCGCCGTCGCGTCGATCGCCCCCCGAGCCAAACTCGCCGGAAACACCGTCAAGGCAGAACGCGGCCGTGCCGTACTCCGCGAGGCGATCATCCACTACGGCCGCCGGGGCGGAGGCGGCCTCAAGGGCCTCATCGACCTGCTCACCTGGCTCCCGGAGGGCGTCAGCGCCCTGGACGGCGCGGAAAAGATCGCGGCCGACATCGCCCAGACCCTCACCGCCGCCAGCGTCAACGACCCCCTGTTCGGCGGCGACGGCACCCCGGCGGACCCCGGTATCCTCCTCACCCCACCCCCCGGCAAACGAGCCAGGGTCTCAGTGATCAGCTTCATCGGCCTCCAGCAGGACGACCAGCGCCAGAGCTTCGTCAACCAGCTCCAAATGGCCCTGTTCGCATGGATCAAAAAACACCCCGCGACCGGCCCCCTCGGAGGCCTCCTCATCATGGACGAGGCCCAAACGTTCGCCCCCGCCGGAGCCACCACCCCCTGCACCTCAAGCACTCTCGCCCTCGCCACCCAGGCCCGCAAGTACGGCCTCGGCCTGATCTTCGCCACCCAGTCCCCCAAGGCCCTGCACAACCGCATCCCCGGCAACGCCGCGACCCAGTTCTACGGCCTCCTCAACGCCCCGGCCCAAATCCAGGCCGCCGAGGAAATGGCCCGCGCCAAGGGCGGCAACGTCTCCGACATCTCCCGCCTGACCACCGGCCAGTTCTACACAGCCACCGAAGGCCACCGCCCAGTCAAAATCCAAACCCCCCTATGCCTCACCCACCACCCCGCATCCCCCCTCACCACCGAGGAGGTCATCACCCTGGCAGCCCGCCCCTGACCAATCCTTGCTGTCGCGAACGGCTACGGCACCTTGAAGGCTAGCCACCTCCACGCAGTCGCCGCCGTCATGGCCGCTTCTACTGCTCTTACGCCAGACGGCGTAGCTTAGATCTGTTGCGTCCATCGAACAATCGCATCCTTGGTGATTCGCATGGACACGGCTCGACTGTGAGCATCGGTGTGAATCACATCGTATCGAGACGCAAGCTGCGTGACCATGACCACGATCGCCGGTCGCCTGTCCCCTCGGCTGAACTCGGATTGAGCCCGTCGACTCACCCCCCTGACCGCACTGAGTCCAAGAAGGTCCGCCACTCTGCGGTGGAGAAGAACAGCATAGGGCCAGCGGGGTTCTTGCTGTCGCGAACTGCTATGACATCTCGAAGGCTGGTCACCTCCAGGCAGTCGCCGCCATCGCCACCGCTTCGGCTGCTCTTGCGCCAGTTGAGGTGTGTCAGATCTGCTGGGCCCATTGGTTCATCACATCCTCAATGATCCGTCGAGAAGTGTCCTGTCGGTGAGCATCAGCCCGAATTGCATCGTAACGGGCGCTGAGCTGCGCGACTATACCTCGATCTGCGGCCATATGCCCCTTTGGTTGAGCCTCCATGTAGGCGGCATACGGTGTGCCTCCCATGAACCCCAGAGAGAAACCACCCAACAGGCCACAGATGGCGGCTGGGGAATCCTTAGGAACAACTTGAACCGTGACGTTTGGATATCGACTGGCCTCTAGGATGTATGCGAGTTGATCACTCATCACCTTCGGACCGCCGACACATCGGCTCAGAACGGCTTCGTCGATCAGAGCTAGGACCATCGGAGGGGCGGGCCTTGTGAGGATCGATTTACGTCGAAGACGCGCGGCCACTCGCTCCTCGATCTGTTCGGGACTGATCATAGGTTCCGCCTCAAACACGGCCTGGGCGTATTGTTCGGTCTGGAGAAGCCCCCAGACCAGTAGCGGACTCCAACTCCTGATAGCTGTCGCGTCATGCTCGACGTCGAGCCAGCCTCGGAAGTGTTCGGGGGCCTCCTCCCAGGTTGCGCGCTTGTACAGGCGTAGGAAGTGGTCTGGGGGTGATGGGAGGATTCTGTCCAGGATTTCGGCCAGTTGGCGTGAGGGCTTGCGTTTGACGTTCTCGATGTAGCCGATCAGGGACTCGGAGCAGCCCACACGGGTGGCGAGTTGGCGCTGGGTGAGGCCGGCCTCCAGGCGGTGACGCTGCAACTCGTAGGCGAAATTATGGCGAGGGGACTCTTCTGGGTCGATTGTTAGCATCCGGGCCATTTGGTCCTCACCTTGCCTTCCCGGACTGTCCGACAAAGACTGTCTACTCCGGTCGAGTAAATCGACTACCAAGAGTAGTGCGGTGTTCACCATGCTGGCGGTCAAACGGCCGTATTCGGCGGACGATTGGTGGTGGACATGGCGGCGGGCAATCTGCTGGGGTCGCTGGACTTGCCGGGGCACGAAGAGTCGGTGTCCGAAGCGCGGCAATTCATCAGGAAGATTCTGGGGGCCGAGCATCCGGCGCTGGAGAACGCGACGCTTATGGTGTCCGAACTGGTCACCAATTCGGTGGTTCACTCTGATTCGCGTAATGGCGGCAGAGTCACGGTGGTGGTTACCGAATGCGGCGGTTTGATTCACGTCGATGTGATCGATGAGGGGTCGAAGTCCCAGCCGCGGGTTCAGGCGGATTCGTCTGCCGAGGGCGGCCGGGGTCTCTTCCTCGTCGACTTCCTCGCGGAGCGTTGGGGTGTCTGCGACGACGCGGCTGGGCGGACCGTCTGGTTCGAGGTCAAGGTGGACGGCTCCTGAAGGGCGGTCGTCTGTCGGGTGGTGACCGTATCCCTACTTCATCCCGGCTCTTGTTGGGGGTGCTCGGTGCCGATCGGCAGGTTGGCGCGGATGAGTGTGGGCTAGGGCTTGCGGCCCATGCCGGCTGCGAGCCAGGTGGAGGGTGGGGCGTGGTCCACGTCGGGGTGCCAGTCGGCGCCGTCGACGAGGCCGGGGTCTACCAGGTCCAGGTTTGTGAAGAACTCGCGGATGCGGTCGCGGGTGCGCAGGGTCATGGATTCGCGGACCTTGTCGAAGGCCCGTACGAAGGGCTCCAGGGACTCGGGGGGCGGGCCGTCGGAGGTCATGTGGGTGATGGTCAGGTAGCTGCCGGATGGTATGGCGTCGCGGAAGCAGGCGACCAGGCCGTCCGGGTCGTCCTCGTCGGGGATGAGGTGGAGGAGGGCGACGAGCATGACCGCGACCGGGCGGTCGAAATCGATCAGGGCCGTGACGTCGGGGTGGTTGAGGATTTCCTTGGGGCGTCGGGCGTCCGCCTGGATGGCCTTCGCGTACGGGTTGCGGTGGAGCAGCGTGCGGTAGTGGATGAAGACGACCGGGTCGTAGTCCACGTAGACGACGCGGGTGGTGGGGTCGATCTCGTGGGCGATTTGGTGGATGTTGTCACGGTCCGTCGGCATGCCGCAGCCGACATCGATGAACTGCCGGATGCCGGCGTCGAGGAGGTAGCGGACGGCCCGTTCCAGAAAGCGCCGGTTCTCCACGGTCGGGTACTGCCAGCGGCCGACGATTCGCTTCAGGGAGATCAGTACGGAGGCGACCTCGCGGTCGGCGGCGAAGTGGTCCTTGCCGCCGATCAGGTAGTCGTAGATACGTGCGTCCGCCGCGATCGTCGGATCGAACTCTGGTAGGGACGACCCACCCACTTATCGCCTCCCTGTAGCCGGTCACCAAGCATACGCTGCTTACCTACAAATAACAGAGCGAAGCGGGTCAGAACGCCCGATGGATGAGGGGCTGTGGGGCACGGTCCACACGGCTATGGCGTTCCCGCTCCGGATGGGCGCCCGGCGAGGGCGGGAACGATCACACGGTGGCTTCTTCTCGTGGTTGCGGAGCGACCGGACCACGGACATCCGCCCCGCCGGGGCCACCGGAGCATTTCCGCGTACGCGGGACCGGTGGCTGCTGCCAGGCGCTCCGGACGGCCGCGCCCGTCACCGCCCGGGAGGCGGTGACGGGCGGGTGCGTCAAGTGGTCAAGAGGAGGTGCGGGCGATGGCGGATTGCGGCGGGGTGGGCGGTGTCTTCGGGCGGCGGTGCCGACGCGTGATGAGCTTGGTGATCAGAGGGGCGGTGGCGGTGCCCGCGACGCACAGCGTGCCCGCGACCATCATGGCGACGCGAGGACCGGCGATCTCACCGAGCCAGCCGATGAAGGGTGCGCCGATGGGGGCGCCGCCGGTGAAGACCAGGATGAACAGGCCCATGACGCGTCCGCGCATCTCGGCGGAGGCACCGAGTTGCACCGTCGAGTTCGCGGTCGTGTTGGCGGTGATGAGCGCCATGCCGACCGGGACCAGCAGGACCAGGAACACCGGGTAGACGGGGGCGAAACCGGCCGCGATCTGGAAGAGGCCGAAGCCGGCCGCGCCGCCCAGCAGGAGCCGCCGCGACGGGCGGACCCGGCGTGCCGCCATCAGGCCGCCCGCCAGGGCACCGATCGCGAACGCGCTGGAGGCGATGCCGAACGAGGACGCGCCCGCGCCGAAGACCTCCCTCGCCATCAGCGCGACGCTGGTGGAGAAGCTCTGCATGAACAGCGCCATGAAGGCCACGACGATGATCGGCATCAGCAGGTCGGGGCGTTGCCGTACATAGCGCAGGCCCTCGCGGAGCTGGCCCTTCGCCCGTGGGACGGGCTTGGACGGGTGCAGCTCGGAGCGGCGCATCAGCAGCAGGCCGCAGATCACGGCGGCGAACGACAGCGAGTTGATCAGGAAGATCGGGCCGGTGCCGCCGAACCAGTAGATCAGCACGCCGGCGACGGCGGGGCCGACCACACGGGCCAGGTTGAAGCTGGAACTGTTGAGCGCGATCGCGTTGGTGAGGTCGTCGGGGCCGACCATCTCGACCACGAAGGACTGACGGGTCGGCACCTCCACGCACGCCACGCAACCGAGCGCGAACGCCATCAGGTAGACGTGCCACACCTGCGCGGTCCCGGTCACGACGAGCAGGCCGGTGGTGAGGGCGAGCAGGCCCATCAGGGTCTGTGCGATCACCAGGACGCGGCGCTTGGCGTAACGGTCGGCGATCACGCCGCCCCACAGGCCGAACAGCAGAACCGGGAGGAACTGCAGCGCGGTCGTGATGCCGAGCGCGGTGCCGCTGCCGCCGGTGAGGTCGAGCACCAGCCAGTCCTGTGCGGTGCGCTGCATCCAGGTGCCGATGTTGGAGATGACCCCGCCGGAGGCGAACAGGCGGTAGTTGCGGATGCGCAGCGACCGGAACATGCCGCCGCGTTCTTTCGGGGTCTCGCCGGTTTCCGGTGTCTCTTCGGTCTGACGGACCTCTGTCTTCCGGGTCCTCTCGGGCTGCGGGACCGGTCCAAGTGGGGTCGAGTCCGACGCCTCGTCGTCCACAGGCTGTGGACGAGTCTCGACGACGGGCACCGCGGCGTCCGCCACGGCCGCGTCCGAGGCCGCGACCGCCCTGGCCGCGTCGGCGTGAGCGGCGTCCGAACCGGGGGCACCTGAGCCCACGCTCAAGCCGCTCGGGGCGGGGGCGCCGGCAACCGGGCGCTCCAGGGCGGTGACGCCCGCGCCGGAGGCGCTCAGGTTTACGGCGCCCCTGCCGGAGATGCCGCCTACATCTGGGACAGCTTCTCCAGGATCGGCGCCGCCGCGCGCAGCGTGGCCCGTTCCTCCGGCGTCAGCTCCTTCAACTGCCGGGCCAGCCACGCCTCCTTCAAGAGGCGTTCCTCGTTCAGCAGCGCGGCTCCCGCATCGGTGCACTTCACGCTCACCTGGCGCCGGTCTGTCGGATGCGGCGTGCGCTCGACCAACCCGCGATCTTCCAGTACGGCGATCACCCTGGTCATCGAGGGCGGCTGCACCTTCTCGAACTCGGCCAGTTCGCCGGGGGTTATCCCGGGATGACGCTCCACGGTGGCAAGCGTCGCGACCTGGGTGGCTGTCAGTGAGTGCCCGGCCGCCTGCTTTCGCAGGCGCCGGTTCAACCGGGCCAGCGACACTCGCAGCGCCGAGGCCAGCCTCGCGTCCCCGCGTAGGCTCGTTCTGGGTGGATTCGTTAGCATAGGTCATTACCTTTGCTAACTATATCAGCGGTCACGGCATTCCTTCCAGCGGGTCCCTTTCCGCCGGGCTCCGCGAGCGGATCGGCCCTCTCCGATCCCCCAACCCGCAAAGCCTCGGTACCCGTCTGTCAAGAATGACCCAAGCCGCACGCCCCCACGACGCTCGTCCCCGCCCCACCCGCGAATCCGCCCCAATCGGGCACTCTCCCCCGCCAGGACGCCGCCCCCGGCGCGTTCCAGGCCCGCGCCCCGGGCTCCCGCCGAGGGCCCGCCACACGCGCGGCGGGCCCTCGCGGCCAGGTCGCCCTTTTCGGGTTGTGTCAGCCTTTGTACGACTCCGGCACCATGCGGGTGGCCACGCCGATGCGGTTCCAGGCGTTGATGGTGGCGATGGCGACGACGAGCTGCGCGAGGGTGTGCTCGTCGAAGTGCTTGGCGGCCTGGTCCCACACCTCGTCGGGCACGCGGTCGCCGCCCTCGCTCAGCCGGGTGGCGGCCTCGGTCAGGGCGAGGGCCGCGCGCTCCTCCTCGGTGAAGAACGGCGCCTCCCGCCAGACGGCCACCGCGTACAGGCGCTCGTCGGTCTCACCGCCCTTCTTGGCGTCCGCGGAGTGCATGTCCACGCAGTAGGCGCAGCCGTTGATCTGGCTGGCACGCAGTCTCACCAGCTCCAGCAGCGGCGCGGGCAGCGTGGAACGGCTCAGGTACTTCTCCAGGCCGAGCATCGCCTCGTACGCCGCCGGTTCGAGTGCGCTTAGGTTCATGCGAGCGGTCACGGTCATCCCCTCCTCGTGTCCGGCCGTACGGCGCGCGCCGCCGTACGGGCCCATCGGAAGTCGTGCCCTACCTTAGAAAGGTCATTTGTCCTCAATAAGATCCAATTCTTGGGCAAGTTGACTGGGCCAATCGGGAGGAGGAGCGGTGGACTTCCACGTCACCCTCACCGGCCGCGGCGACCTGGCCGCGCGGATCTACCGGCAGCTTCTTGAGGCGATCCTCGACGGGCGGCTGCGCGCCGGGGAACGGCTGCCGCCGACGCGCGAGCTGGCGCGGCGGCTTGAGGTGTCGCGCAACACGGTGGCCGTCGCCTATGAGCGGCTCACCGCCGAGGGGTTCGTCACCGCGCGGGTCGGCGCGGGCACGTTCGTGTCCGTGGACCCGCTCGCCCGCCCGCGACCGCGCCGCGCCCCCGGCGATCTCGCCCGCAACGCGCCGGTGGGGGGCGGGGTCGGGCCGCGCCCGCTGTGGCAAGCGATCCCGCTGTGGCCCAAGCGACGCGCCCAGGCGCCGTACGACTTCCAGGTGGGCGTCCCGGACCCGGCGTTGTTCCCGCTGGAGTCGTGGCGGCGGCTGGTGTCGCGGGAGCTGCGCTCGTCGACGCTGCACTCGGCCGACTACATCGATCCCGCCGGGCACCACGGCCTCCGTACGGCTATCGCCCGACATATCGGCATTTCGCGTTCGGTCCGCGCCGGAGCCGACGACGTCCTGGTCACCAACGGCGCGCAACAGGCCCTCGACCTCATCGGCCGGGTGCTCATCGAGCCGGGCGACCAGGTGGCGGTCGAGGAGCCCGGATACCCGCCCGCGCGGCTGCTGTTCCGCTCGCTCGGCGCACGCGTGACCGGCGTGCCGGTGGACGCCGAAGGGCTCGACGTGGCGGCCATCCCCTCGGCGGCCCGGCTGGTCTACGTGACGCCGTCACATCAGTTCCCGCTCGGCACGCCCATGTCGCTGGCGCGCCGTACGGCCCTGCTCGACTGGGCCGAGCGGCGCCGCGCGGTGGTGATCGAGGACGACTACGACAGCGAGTTCCGCTTCTCCGACCGCCCCTTGGAGCCGCTGCAGAGCCTCGACCGCAGCGGACGGGTGATCTACGTCGGCTCGTTCTCCAAGTCGACGCTGCCGATGCTGCGCCTCGGCTTCCTCGTCGCCCCCGCCTCGCTGCGGCCCGCGCTGCTGACGGCCAAACGCCTCTCCGACTGGCACGGCCACTACCCGCACCAGGCGGCGATGGCCCGCTTCATCGACGAGGGCCTGCTGGCCCGGCACATCAGGAAGGCGAACCGCGTCTACGCCGCCCGCCACGGCCGCATCCTCACCACCCTGCGCCTCGACTTCGCCGCCTGGCTCGACCCGATCCCCTCCGCCGCTGGCCTGCACCTGTGCGCACGCCTCACCGACGCCGTCGATTCGCGCCAGGTGCTCGCCCGCGCCGCCGAACTCGGCGTGGCCGTCGAATCGGTCGCCGGCTACCACGCCGAGACCGTCCCGGATCGCCCCGCGCTCGTCCTCGGCTACGGCGCGATCCCCCTGGACCGGATCGACGAGGGCCTGACCCGCCTCGCCGCCGCCTTCCGCGAGGCCGCCGGCGCCGTCAGGGAGACGTCCAGAAGTGATAGCCGTGCGAGTAGATGAACCCGGCCCGCTCGTAGAGCCGCCGCGCCACGCCGTTGTCCCGCTCCACCTGCAGGTAGAGCCGCTCGGCCCGCTGCCCGGCCGCCCACCGCGCGCCCGCGCCGAGCACCGACCGCGCCACGCCCCGGCGGCGGTGCTCCGGCGCGGTCGCCATGCAGAAGACGCCCGCCCATCGTGACCCGCCGACGACGAGCCCCATCCCCACCGGGTGCCCTTCTTCCCACACGCTGAGAAAGGCCGCGGGCGCAGAGATACGCGAGATGACCGACGTCGCCACGACTTCGCTGTCGTCGTGGTGGTCCAGCTCGGTGAAGACCTTGACCCACGTGTCCGGCGTCTCCTCGACCTCGACCGGCACCTGCGGGTCCGCGGCGACGTCCTCGACGGCGGCCGTCAGCACGGCGGTCCGGCCCCCGACGCTGTAGCCGCGCTCGCCCAGCATCGCGTCCAGGCTCGGATGGCACTCGACCGGGCTCACCTGCACGCGCACCGGCACGCCGTGCTCACGGTAGAACTCCTCCACCGCCTCGACGGACTTCGCGCCGTTGATCGGCGTCAGCGCCGAGTTCGACCGCCGCCGCGACACCCCGGGCGTACGGCGCAGCAGCCACCCGTCGCGTTCCTCGACGATCGCCGCGGGCCAGGCCTGAGCGGCGTGCAGGTCCATCTCCCTAATCGCCGACATCCGATCAGACTTCATCGGGTTGACACCTTCCGCTCATCGCCGCTCATCGACGTCCCGCCATGCGCGAGTGGTCCATCGACACGACGGCGGGTGCCCGCCCCGCGCATGGGGCGGCCGCCGGCTTCCCGCCGGACACGAATCGTCACACCACCGAGGTCTGGATCGCCGCCGCACGATGATGCCGCATGATGATATGGGCCCGACACGATCAACCGCGAGTCAATGCCGAAAGCCACGCCTCGTCCCCGCGCCGGGCCGATCGCCTCCGGGCGGCCCCGGAGGCGATCCCGTGACGTCCGGGGCGTCAGGAGACGCCGGTCAGGATCTCGATGGCGCCGCGCGCGAAGTAGAGGACGAAGAGTCCGGCGACGACCCACAGCAGCGGGTGGATCTCGCGGGCCTTGCCCTTCACCACCTTGATCAGCACGTAGGCGATGAACCCGGCGCCGATGCCATTGGCGATGGAGTACGTGAACGGCATCAGGACGATCGTGAAGAACGCGGGGATGGAGATCTCGTAGTCGCCGAAGTCGATGTCGCGGACCGCGGTCATCATCAGGAAGCCGACGACGACCAGGGCCGGAGCCGCCGCCTCGTACGGCACGATTTGGACCAGCGGCGCCAGGAACGTGGCGAGCAGGAACAGCACGCCGGTGACGACGCTGGCGAAGCCCGTGCGGGCGCCCTCGCCCACGCCTGCGGCGGATTCGATGTAGGTGGTGTTGGACGAGGTGGACGCCGCGCCGCCAGCGGCCGCCGCGATCGAGTCGACCAGGAGGATCTCGCGGGTCTTGGGCAGGGTGCCGTCGGGACGCAGCAGCCCCGCCTGGCCGCCGACGCCGACGACGGTGCCCATCGTGTCGAAGAAGTCGGTGATCAGCAGGGTGAAGACGAGCAGGACGACGAGGATGACCGAGACCCTGCTGAAGGCGCCGAACGGGCTGACCTGCCCGATCAGGGAAAAGTCGGGGAGGTCGACGACGGCGCTCGGCCACTGCGGCACGTTCAGGCGCCACCCGCCGGGGTTGGGCTGTCCGTTCGGGCCGATGGCGCCCCCGGCCTTGGCGATCGCCTCCACGATGATCGCGACGATCGTCATGCCGACGATGCCGATGAGGATCGCGCCCCGCACCCGGCGGGCGACCAGCGCCGCGGTGGCCAGCAGGCCGATCGCGAAGACCAGGATGGGCCAGCTCGTGAGCACGCCGCCGATGCCCAGCTCGACCGGCACGGTGGTGTTCGCGACGTCCGGGATCCGCCGGATGAAACCGGCGTCCACGAAGCCGATCAGCGCGATGAACAGGCCGATGCCCACGCTGATCGCGGTCTTCAACTGGGCCGGGATGGCGTGGAACACCGCCGTGCGGAACCCGGTCAGCACCAGCACGGTGATGATGAGTCCTTCGAGCAGGACCAATCCCATCGCGTCCTCCCACGACATTTGGGAGGCGATGCCGAAGGCGACGAACGCGTTGAGCCCGAGCCCGGCCGCGAGCGCGAACGGCACGTTCGCCACCACGCCCATGAGGATCGTCATCAGGCCGGCGACCAGCGCCGTCGCGGCGGCGACCAGGGCCAGGTTCGGTGCCGCGCCGTCGCCGAGGTACTGCCCGTCGGCGTCCTTCGCGGTTCCGATGATCAAGGGGTTGAGGACCACGATGTACGCCATCGTGAAGAACGTGGCCAGACCGCCGCGTACCTCTTGGCCCACGGTCGAGCCACGCTCAGAGATGCGGAAGAAACGGTCGAGCGTGCTGTTTGCGGTTGTCTTAGGTTGCTTCGGGGCTTCAAGGGGCGTTTCGTCAGTTGGTTCGCTCACGCGCGCAGAGTGACAGCCGGTAACCGACACGGGAAGACCCACGCGGAGACAGTGACGCTTTCGCAACCATTTCGTGCACGACTCGCGCCCCTTCGCACCGGGTCCGCCCCTGCCCCGGACACCGGCGTCTACCTGGCCCTTTGCCTCCGGGCGTAGTGACCCGACCGTTTGGACGGGCCGTCGCTTAGTCTTTAGACGTGAGCCAGCCGAACCGCCGGGACCTGGAGCCGTTGCAGACCAACGACACGGCGACGATCCTCGTCGGCACCGCGCTGTGGGTGATCGCGCTGATCGTCCTGCTGATCGCGCAGCCCGGCCCCGACCAGCGCTGGTGGATCTGGACCTGTGTGGCCGGCATCGCGGGCGGCATCTTCGGCCTCGGGTACGTCCGCCGCTCCGCCCGCGCCCGCGGCGCCCGGCGACCGGCCGCCGCGCCCGGGGAACAGGCGGAGGTCACGCAGCGCGGCCAAGGCGCCCCGGACGTACAGGACGCCTCAAGCACCTCAAGCACCTCGGACACGCAACGCATGACGGGAGCACCGGACGCCGAGGAGGCGCAGGTGGAGGAGCCCATTCCGCCGCGGCGCTCCGGCGGCGCTCCCTGACGCGGCCCGTCCGCGCCGAACGGGCCGCCGGGCTCAGGCGGAGCCGTCGAGATCCGCCTCGGCCAGGAGCAGCGGTACGGCCGACGGGTTGTGCAGCAGGGCCGCCACGGCCAGCCGGTCGCTCCACTGGCCGCTCGCCCAGGCCAGGCCGCGGGCCAGGCCCTCGATGCCCGAGGCGTGGATGACGCCCTCGTGGAACCGCCACGATACCGGGTGCCCGTCGACCAGAAGCCGCTCGTGCTCGACGTACGTGGGCGGCGCGGCGGGCAGCAAGGAGCGGACCTGCGGCGGGACGGGCCGTTCGACGCCGGAGGAGGTGACCTCGCCGGACACGAGCTCGCCCACCAGCGGCAGGTCGAGGACCTCCGACAGCGCCTCGGCCAGGTCGAAGGGGGCGAGCACGAGGGGCCGGGAGGCGACCAGCGCAAGCAGGTCGGGGGCCTCCACCACGACGGGGGCGCCCGGCGCGACGGAGGCCTCGTCGCCGGGGGCGCTCGATCCGTCCGGGCCGATGACGGTGCCGTCCTCGGCGTCCGCGACGACGATCTCGCCGTTGAGCACGGCGCGGATCGTCTGCGGCGGGGTGACGCGCTCGGGGGGCAGCGCGGCGATCGCCGTCCAGATGGCGCGCAGCTGGGCGCGGTCCACCTCGCGGGCCGGGTCGGCGAGCAGCCCGAGCAGCTCGTCGGGGCCGCCGTGCGAGGCGAGCAGGTCCGGCAGCGTCGTACGCACGCCGATCAGGGACAGCGCGGCGCGGTCGATGGCCGGCGGGGCGTCGCCGTACAGGCCGAAAAGCAGCGGGTCGGCGTCGGTCAGGCGCAGGGACGTGGGCACCCGGCCGTCGAGCACCGGGTGGGTGCTGAGCCACCACGAGGTGTAGGAGGGGACCTCGATCGTCTCGCCGTCGACGACGATCCGCGCCGGCTGCAGGGCGGCGCGCAGCGGCGGCCGGGACAGCAGGGCGAGCGCCGCCGGCCAGTCGGCGACGTACTCCAGGTCGCGGACGGCGACGAACTCGCGCACGACCGGCGGCACGTCGTAGTCCGGCAGCAGGTCGAGGACGGCGTCCACCCACTCGTCCTCAAGGTCGAGGTCGTGGTCGCACTCCTCGCGGTCGAGCACCACGTCGGCGTCGGAGACGGTGGCGAAGCCGTCCAGGACGCCCGCCGCCTCAAGCACGCGCGAGCCGTACCGCTCGACCAGGTCGGGGGCGGCCACGCCGAAGGGGACGTCGGAGTCGACGATCCGCGCCATCGCCCCGTCGCGGAGCAGCAGCTCGCCCGCCGCGTACACCTCGCCGTCGGCGCCGCGCAGCGCGAGCTCGGCGAGCCAGGGCGCCTCCCCGGCGGTGAGCCCGGCGGCCTCCACCAGGGTGAGCACGGCCTGCGCGACGGGCTCGGGGTCGGCGCTGTCGATCGACGCGGAGACGGCGGCGTGCGTCAGCGGATCCTCAAGCACGGTACGCGGCGTCGCCTCGGCGGCCCCGAGCCGCAGCAGCAGCGGATGCGCCGCGTCCGCGTGCACGATCCGCAGCCCGAGGGGGGCGAGCACGGCGGCGTCGAGCCGCGCACGCCGCCCGGCCTTCCGCGCCCCGTCCGCCGCCTCGTCCGCCGATCCGTCCGCCGATTCGTCCGCCGATCCGTCTGCCGCCTCGTCCACCGTCCCGTCCCCGCCGGACGCGCCGTCGGCGTCCCCGGCGAGCAGCCGCGCCGCCGCGGCCCTCTCCTCGTCCGAGACGTCCTCGTCGCCGGGCTCGGGAACCGACAGCAGCAGCGTGCCCCGGGGACCGCGGACCAGGCGGCCGTCGGCGAGCGGGACCGGGATGGCGCCGATCGCCTCCAGGTCGTCGGCGGGCAGAACCTCGTAGAGGGACCGCCACCAGGCGGGATCCTTGCCCTCAACCGCCTCGCCGGAGAGCATGTCGACCACGTCGGCGATCTCCACCCGCCGCACCCCGAGCGTGGTGAGCGCGGGGCTCCGGTACGGCCAGCCCGCCGGGAGCAGCCCCGGCACCATCTCAGCGATCTTGGCGAGGAACTCCGCGGGACCGGCGACCACGGACGCCTGCCGCCCGCTGACGATCCACGGCGCGCTCGCCCCGGTCCCGTCCGTGCCGCCCCCCGCGAGATCCCGCGCGGGACCGCCGTCTCCGGGACCGCGCCCGGCCGACCACCCGGATCCGGCCTCCTCGGCGTCGGCGGGCGGGGAGAGCGCGGGCAGCAGCGGCACCTCGGGGAGCCGCCGCAGGATGGCCCGCCGGATCGCCGCGTCGAGCTCGCTCCTGCCCATCAGACCGGGCACCAGGTCCAGCAGCCTCGGCGTACGCGGCAACGCGGCGAGCAGGTCCAGGTACGCCTCGGCGACCCGCTCGACGAGGAAGTCGGTGAGCGGCCCCGGCGCGACGTGCCGCCGGTCGGTCGCCATCGGGAACGTGGTGATGAGCAGCGCGGGCAGATCGAGCGGCTCGTCGCTCGGCGTCGGCGCGTGCACCACGGGAAGCACGTCCTTGGGCAGCGGGCACGGCTCCCCCGGCCCCCTGTTCTCCCTCGGCCCCCCGTCCTTCCCCGGCCCACCCTCCACCGGTACGGCCCAGCGGACCAGCCAGTACGGCCGCGCCCGCTCCTCGGTGGGCCGGTCCGCGAACAGCTCGGCGACCTGCTCGGGCGTGAACCGCCCGGACGACTCGACGACCCGCCACCCCTCGGCCGAGACCGTACGGACCTGCCCGCCCACCTCGATCTCGATGGCGCCGAGGGCGGGCATGGCCAGCGGCAGCGCCGGGCTGGTCTCCTCCAGCATGCGCCGTACCGCGATCTCGGCCGCCTCGTCCCGCATCGGCAGCACGACGACGGTGTCGAACCCCTCCGGCACCTCGGGCGCGTCCGCCGCGGCGACCGGGAACGGCAGGCGCAGCAGCGGCACGTGCCCGTCCCGGACCTTCAGCTCCGCCGCGAGCGCCGCCTCGGCCGCGACCAGCTCGGTCGTCTCGGCCCGGGACCAGCGCACGCCCCCGGTCGCCCGCGAGAGGATCAGCGGCTCGTCGCACACCGACACCACGGCGGCGAAGCCAACGCCGAAGCGCCCCACCACGCCGGTCTCGTCGCGTTTGGCCGACACCCGCAGCGTGCACAGCCCCTCCACGCCCCCCGCGTCGAGCGGCGCGCCGGTGTTGGCGGCGTACAGCACGCCGTCCCGCAGGGTGAGCCGCAACCGCCCGGAGATGCCGGCCCGCGCGGCGGCGTCGGCCGCGTTCTGCGCCAGCTCGACGACGAGCCGGTCGCGGTAGCCGCCGAGCGCGAAGTCCTCCTCGGCGTTGGCGTCCTCGCGGAACCGCGCCGGGGACGCGGCCCAGGCCGCGAGCACGGTCTGCCGCAGACGCGCGGTGTCAAAGGTATCGCTCATGGTGCGGTGTCCCCTAGGAAACGGTGCGGCGACGCCCGGGTGCACCGGGCGTCGCCGTCGATGAGCAGGGTCAGGAGTGGCCGAGAGGCTCGGACGCGGTCTCGTCGACCGAGCCCGGCGGCGGCTCCTCCTCCTCGCGGCCCTCCTCCCCGGCCGCGATCGGGGCGGGCACGTCCACCAGGTCGTAGCCCAGATCGTCCAGGATGGGCGCGGCGGTCTCGACCGGGGCGGGCTGCACGCTCGCCTCGGAGTGGGCGCCGCAGCCGTGGTCGGCGGCGACGACGCGGCCGTCGTCCGGCGCGAACTCGTTGGCGCACACGCCGAAGCCGCGCCCGAGCGTCCCGGCGAGCGGCCAGTAGAAGCCGCAGGTGGAGCACTGCGCGGGGGCGGCGTGCGCGATCGGGGTGTGCGGACCGTGCTCGCTGGCGTGCCAGCGCCGCACGGCCAGGTCACGGCCGTAGGGGGACAGCACGCGCGCCCGCCCGAGGCCGTACTCGAAAATCATCTGCCGGTCGGTGTCGTCGCCGGTCATGGTGTAGCCGGGCACGAGCCGGTCGTCGTCGGCCGGCGTCGGGAGCAGGTCGCCGACGCCGAGGTCGCCGGGGCGCAGCCGCTCGCTCCACGGAACCCAGGTGGGCGGCATGAGCGCGTCCGAGCCGGGAAGCAGCACGGTCTCGCTCACGGTCACGTTGCGGGCGCGGGAGGCGCGGGCGACGGTGATGGCCCACCGCCAGCCGCGGTAGGCCCGGTCAAGGCAGGCGAAGTAGTGTGTGACCACACGATCGCCTTCGACGTCGAAACCCAGGTGCTCGCCCACCTCGCCCGGCCGGGCGATCTCCTCGGCCGCCTGCCGGGCCAAGTCGACGGCGTCCGCGCAGGCCTGGTCGGCGACGGGGGTTCGGGTGCGGGTACGACTCACGGTTCAATTTTCCCCCATGCCGCGAGCGGACAGGACCGGTCGGGTTCGGTAAGACTGGATTGCCGGAAAGGGGGTGACATGGCGGGTGCGTGGGAGCGGGCCCGGCGTACGGCCTCGGGGGTCGCCAAAACCACCGCGCGGGCCGGCCGGAAGACGTTCCGCGCCGGTCGCGCCGCCGCGCACACCACCGCACGGGCCGGCCGGGGGATCGGCCAGGCCACCCGCCGGCTGACGCACGCCCAGGGGGCGGGCCGTACCGGGCTCGGCCGCCTGATCGAGGTGACCGCCACGCACAGCGCCGGGGACGCGTTCGTCACGGTCGCCCTGGCGGGCACGCTGTTCTTCGGGCTGCCCGTCAACCAGGCGCGCGGGCAGGTCGCCCTCTACCTGTTGATCACGATGGCGCCGTTCGCGGTGGTCGCGCCGTTCGTCGGGCCGGTGCTCGACCGGTTCAGGTCCGGGCGGCGGTACGTGATGGCGGGCACGATGTTCGCCCGGGGGCTGCTGTGCTGGGCGATGGCGGCGGCGGTCGGGCCCGCGGACACGTTCACGCTGTTCCCGGCGGCGCTCGCCGTGCTGGTGTTGAGCAAGGCGTACAACGTCTCCCGGGCGGCGATCATGCCGAGCGTGCTGCCGCCGGACGTCACGCTGGTGCGGGCGAACGCGCGGGTGACGCTGTTCGCGCTGGTCGCGGCGGGCGCGGGCGCGGCGCTTTCGACCGGGCTGACCGCGTGGCTGGGCGCGGCGTGGGTGCTGCGCGGCACGATGGTGCTGTTCCTCGCCGCCGGGGTGGCCACGGTACGGCTGCCGCGTCACGTCGACTCCCCCGACATCGAGGACGAGCGCGACGAGTACCGCGACGAGTACGCCGCGCCCGGCGAGACGCGCGACGCCGGGGACGGCCCGGACGTCTCGGACGCACCGAACGTGGGGTGCGACGCTCCGCGTGAGCCCGGCGACGCGGCGGGCACCCGCCCCTACACGCAGCCCGGCGCTCCCCCTGTGGCCGACGACGGGGAGACCCTGCCCGGTCTTCCCGCCCTCCGGCCCGCCGACGCCTCCGCCGCCGACCGGACTCTGCCCCTGCCCGAGCCCCTGCACGAACCGCCGTCCGAGCCCCAGGGGGACCACGACGATCACGGGGCCCACAGGGACACTGACGACCACGAGGACCACGACGCGTCGCGCCCGGCCGAGGAGGTCGGCGCGTTCGCCGAGCAGGGCAACGAGCCCACCGCCCGCGCCGGGCGCCGGCAGCGGTTGCGCGCTCTGCTCGACGTCGGCCCAGCGGTCGCCGAATCGATGTACGCCAACATCGCCACCCGCGTCCAGGGCGGCTTCCTGCTGTTCTTCCTGCTCTTCCTCGTGCAGGAGGGCGGCCTGCCCGGATTGTCCACCGAGGTCACGATCGCCGTCCTCGCCGCCGCCGCGGGCGCGGGCGGCCTGCTCAGCTCCAGCGTCGCCTCCTGGATGCGCGGCCGGTCCCCGCAGCTCATCGTCCTGGTCACGCTCGCCCTGGCCACGGTGACCACGGTCGTCGGCGCGTTCCTGTTCACGCTGTGGTCGGCGGTCGCCGTGGCCGCCGTGGCGGCGTTCGCCCAGAACCTCGGCAAGCTCGCCCTCGACGCCATCGTGCAGCACGAGGTGGACGAGCAGGTGCGCTCGTCCACCTTCGGCGTCGTGGAATCGGTCCTGCAGATCGGCTGGGTCGGCGGCGGCCTCCTCGGCCTGCTGCTGTCCGGCTTCGTCGGCGGCCCTGCCGGATTCGGCGTCATGTCCACCGGCCTGGTCGTCACGCTCGTCTGGCTGATCGTCAACCGCCGCCGCAGGGTCGTGGCGGCCCGCGCCGCCAGACGCGAGGCCCGGCGCCAGGCCGCCGCCTCGTCCGACCGGCAGGCGGCCACCGAGCCCCTCACCCAGCCGCGCGGCTGACGACGGCCGCGTCCGGCCGGGCCGGGCCGTACGGGTGAGCAGGATCGGGATCAGCCTTCGATGTCGTCGGCCACCGCGCGCAGAACCGTGGCGATCTTCTTGGCGTGCTGTGCGTCGGGGTGCTTGCCCTTCTGGTAGGACGTGGAGACGTCGTCGAGAAGCTTGATGAGGTCCTCGACGATGACCACCATCTCGTCGGGCTTCTTCCGCTTCCCCTTTGCCTTGGCGTGCTTGGCCAGCGTCGGCGGGTGCTCCAGGATACGGACCGAAAGCGCCTGCTGCCCACGACGCCCCTCGGCCACGCCGAACTCGACTCGCTGGCCGGGCTTGAGCGACTCATGGCCTTTGGGGAGCGCGGAGGAATGCACGAACACCTCACCGCCGTCGTCGCGGGTGAGGAAACCGAAACCCTTGTCGGCGTCGTACCACTTGACCTTGCCACTCGGCACAGGGGTGACCTCGTTCAGACAGTCGTGAAGGATGAATGGAGTTAGGTTATGCCCACCTGAGAGCTCAGGTGACCGTCGAAACCGCCCCTATTTCGCGAAACCGCCAGGCGTCATACCACTCCGCGAATCCCGTCAGATCCGCGAGAACGACATCCGCACCATGATCGCGCAGTTGATCGGCGGTATAGGGTCCGGTGGCCACCGTGACGCTGAGCGCCGCGCCCGCGCGGGCCGCCGCGATGTCGGCGACGTGATCTCCGACATAGGCCGCCGCGCCGAAGTCGGCCAGCGCCGCGCCCTTGTCCGCGCCGAACACCGACCCGACCACCTCGTCCGCCTCCAGGCCGATGGCCCCCAGCGTCCGACGGGCGTCGGCGACGTTCTTGCCGGTGACGACGATGACGCCGCCCCCGGCCCGCCGTACCGCCTCGACGGCCTCGGCCGCTCCGGGCATGGCCGTGGTGGCGGGCACGGCGATGTCGGCGTAGACGCTCCGGTACAGCGCCGCGGCCTCGGGAATCTCCTCGGGCGGCAGCCAGTGCGCCAGTTCGACCTCAAGCGGCGGCCCGAGCCTGCTCGCCGCGACCGAGCCGTCGATGAACACGCCCAGGCGCTCCGACAACGCGTCGTAGACCGCCGCTATCCCGTCTCGTGTGTCGGCCAGCGTCAGGTCGAGGTCGAAACCCACCGATCTCCCCACACTTGAAGCATGCCAAATTCAGGCGCGAATGTCGTAACCCGGTGGTCATATCAGCGTCCCGGGGGTCACAGGTCATCGCGCGTCCGCCGCTCCGCGCGGATGTGACAACCAACCCGGTGGATCGGGTTTGACAACGGCGGTGGACACTAGGCTCACGCAGGAGGTACCACCATGCCCAGATCCACGCGCGAGCGAATCATCCGCGAATCACTCCGGCTTTTCGCCGAGCGGGGATACTCGGCCACGTCGGTCGCGGAAATCGAGGCCGCGTCCGGCCTGTCGCCGGGGGCGGGCGGCCTCTACCGCCATTTCCGGTCCAAGTACGAGGTGCTCGCGGCGGCGATGCATCAGCACGCGGCGCGCTCCCGGGAGCAGGTCGCCCAGGCGCTGACCGAGATGCACGCCGTCGGGGCGAGCGTCGCGCTGGAGGAGCGCCTGAGCCGACTGTGCCGCGCGGGCCTGGGCAAGGTGCGCGAGGAGCGCGAGCTGATCCAGGTCTTCTTCCGCGACCTCAGCCAGTTCCCCGAGCTGGTGGCGATCGTGCGGGAGGGGCTGCTGCAGCCGATGTTCGACGCGATCCCCGGGTGGTTCCGCGCCCAGCCCGAGTACCGGGACCTCGATGTCGACTGGCCCGCGGTCGCCGCCGTCCTCGGCGGCGCGATCGTGCACTACCGGCTGTTCAAGGAGACCGTCGGCGAGCCGCCCGGCCACGCCGCCAAGGAGGACTTCGTCGCCACCTGGGTACGGCTGGCGCAGGGCCTGCTGACCACCTCCGCCTGCCCCACGCCCGCCTCCCCCACGCCCGCCGTCGCCGGTGCCGGCGGCGGGGCGGGGGCGAGCCTGCCTGTCGGGGGGGCTCCCTACGATTGAGGGGATGACCGGGGAGTTCGCCACGTGGGTCCGGGGCCGCAGCGATGAGGAGCTGCGCGCCCTGGTGGCCGCGCGTCCCGAGCTGATCACCCCGGTCCCCGCGCACATCGAAGGGCTCGTGGCGCGGGCGACCTCCCCGTCGGCGGTGGGCCGCGCGCTCGACCGGCTGGACCGGTTCGCCCTCGCCGTCGTCGAGACGCTCGTGGTCGAGTCCGGGCCCGTGGCGTACGAGACGCTGGCGGGAGTGGTCGGCAAGGCGCTTTCCGGCGGCGACGGCGCTGGGTTTGGCGCGGATTTCGGCGCGGCGATGCGGGCGACCGTCGATCGACTGCGGGCGCTCGCCCTGGTGTACGGGCCCGACGCGGCGCTGCGGACCGCGCCCGGCGTGCGGGAGGCGCTTGACGCGCCGGCGGGGCTGGGGCCGCCCGCCCGCGAGGCGTTCCGGCACTACGCGCCCGAGCGGCTCGCCGAGATCATCGACGACCTGGGCGCGTGCGTGGCCGGGCACGGCTGTGACGCCGACGCCGGGCCGACAGGCGATCCGCGGGAGCGGCTCGCCGGGCTTCTCGCGGACCGGAAGGTCGTGGCGCGGCTGGTGGCGGAGGTGGATCCGAAGGCGCGGTCGGCGCTGGACGAGCTGACCTGGGGGCCGCCGAGCGGCCGGGTGCCGAACGCGCGGCGTGAGGTGCGGGTGGCGACGGCGCGCAGCCCCCTGGACGCGTTGCTCGCGCGCGGCCTGCTGGCCGCGACGGGCGAGGAGACGGTGACGCTGCCGCGCGAGGTGGCGCTGTTCCTGCGCGGCGGACGCGTGCATCGCGACCTGCGGTACTCGCCCGCCGAGCTGGAGGGGACGCGGCGCGAGCAGACGCGGGCGGACCGCACGGCGGCCGGGCAGGCGTTCACGTTCACCCGCTCGGTCGAGGAGCTGTGCGAGCACTGGGGGGTGGACGCGCCCGGAGTGCTGCGCACCGGCGGCCTGGCCGTGCGCGACCTGCGCCGTACGGCGAGCCTGCTCGACCTGCCCGAGCAGGCCGCCGCCCTGGTGGTGGAGGTCGCCCACGCGGCCGGGCTCGTCGCCTCGGGCGGCTCGGTCGACGGCGAGTGGCTCCCCACCCCGGCGTACGACGCCTGGCGGGTCAAGCCCGCCGAGGCCCGCTGGGCGGTGCTCGCGGCGGCCTGGCTCACCGGCGACCGCGCGCCCGGCCTCGTCGGCGACCGCGACGAGCGGGACCGGCTGCTCAACGCGCTTCACCCCGACCTGCGCCGGCCCGCCGCCGCCGAGGTCAGGCTGGCCGCCCTCGCCGTGCTCGCCGCCGCCGAGCCGGGCCTGGCGGTCGACCCCGGCGCGGTCAAGGCCAGGCTGGAGTGGGAACGCCCGCGCCGGCGCGGCCCGTACCGGGACAGGTTCGCCGAGTTCGCGCTGCGGGAGGCCGAGCAGCTCGGCGTCACCGGGCTCGGGGTGCTGTCCGCCCACGGGCGCGCGCTGATCGACGACGGCCCCGGCCGCGCCGCCGAGGTCCTCGGCCCGTTGCTGCCTGAACCCGTCGATCACGTGCTGCTGCAGGCCGACCTGACCGCCGTCGCGCCGGGGCCGCTCACCACCGAGCTGGGCCGCTGGCTGGCGCTCGCCGCCGACGTGGAGTCCAAGGGCGGCGCGACCGTGTACCGGTTCGGCGAGGAGTCGATCCGGCGGGTCCTGGACGCCGGGCACACCGCCGACGAACTGCTGTCGACGCTGGAGCGGCACTCGACGACGCCGGTGCCGCAGCCGCTGCGCTACCTCGTCGCCGACGTGGCGCGGCGGCACGGGCGCATCCGCGTCGGCACGGCGAGCGCGTACGTGCGCTGCGACGACCCGGCCGTGCTCGACGAGGTGATGGCCGACCGCCGGGCCGGGCCGCTGCGGCTGCGGCGGCTGGCACCCACCGTGGTGGTGTCGCGCACGGCCCGCACCACGCTGGTGGACTCGCTGCGGTCGATGGGGTACGCGCCCGTCGCCGAGTCGCTGGAGGGCGCCGTGCTGGTGACGCGGGCGGACACCCGGCGGGCCGAGCCCGCGTCCGCCCAGCGCGGAACGCCGGTGGCGGCCGGGCCCGAGCCGCACGTGGTGGCGGCGGCGGTGCGCGCGATCCGCGCCGGAGACGAGGCGCGGCGGGCGGCGCTGCGCCGCGCCGAGGCGCCGGACGGGGAGGTGCCGAGGTCACCGGCCTCGCTGACGATGTCCGTGCTGCAGGAGGCGATCCGCAGGGGGACGCGCGTGTGGATCGGCTACCTCGACTCGCAGGGGCACGCGACCAGCAGGATTCTGGAGCCCGCGCGGATGGAGGGCGGATATCTGACCGCGTACGACGAGACCCGGGCGGCCGTGCACCGCTTCGCGCTGCACCGCATCACCGGCGTGTCCGAGGTGGACAATGCGTAGCGCGACCTGATTGTGGCGTCCTCCAGTTGATCGCGGCCGTACCGACGGCTTGCCCGGCTTGTCGCGACGAGTCTCGGCAAAGCTCATCGCGAATATGGGACTCAAGCGTCGCCTGATTGTGTTGGATAGGGAGTGCGCCTGCTCGGCCCGCGCCGAGAGACCGGCCCGCACGACCCGCCGAGCGCCCGGACCCGGGCGACCGAGCGGGCACGGCCCGCGCACGGCGTGGCGCGTACGGCCGCCCCAACATCTCGCCACATCTCGCCCACATTTCGCCCACATCTCGCACTGACAGGAGCCGCTTTGTGAACGATGGCCCGCTGATCGTGCAGTCGGACAAGACGCTGCTGCTCGAGGTCGATCACCCGAAGGCCGATGACTGCCGCCGGGCGATCGCGCCGTTCGCCGAGCTGGAGCGCGCGCCCGAGCACGTGCACACCTACCGGGTGACGCCGCTGGCGCTGTGGAACGCCCGCGCGGCGGGGCACGACGCCGAGCAGGTCATCGACGCGCTGATCACCTACAGCCGCTATCCGGTGCCGCACGCGCTGCTCGTGGACGTGGCCGAGACCATGTCCCGGTACGGCAGGCTTCGGCTGGAGAAGCACCCGGCGCGCGGCCTGGTGCTGACCACCACCGACCGCGCCGTACTCGAGGAGGTGCTGCGCGCCAGGCGCATCAAGCCGCTGCTCGGCGAGCGCTTCGAGGACGACACGGTGGCCGTGCACCCGTCCGAGCGCGGCACGCTCAAGCAGGCGCTGCTGAAGCTGGGCTGGCCCGCCGAGGACCTGGCCGGCTACGTGGACGGCGAGCACCACCCGATCCACCTGGTCGAGGACGGCTGGAAGCTGCGCGACTACCAGCACGACGCGGCCGAGGCGTTCTGGCACGGCGGCTCGGGCGTGGTCGTGCTGCCGTGCGGGGCGGGCAAGACGATCGTCGGCGCGGCGGCGATGGCGCGGGCCCAGGCGACGACGCTGATCCTGGTCACGAATACTGTATCCGCGCACCAGTGGAAGCAGGAGCTGCTCAAGCGCACCTCGCTCACCGAGGACGAGATCGGCGAGTACACCGGGAGCCGCAAGGAGATCCGCCCGGTCACCATCGCCACCTACCAGGTGATGACCACCAAGCGGCAGGGCGTCTACCGGCACCTGGAGCTGTTCGACGCCCGCGACTGGGGCCTGATCGTCTACGACGAGGTGCACCTGCTGCCCGCGCCGATCTTCCGGATGACCGCCGACCTGCAGGCGCGGCGGCGCATCGGCCTCACCGCGACGCTGGTCCGTGAGGACGGCCGCGAGGGGGACGTGTTCTCCCTGATCGGCCCCAAGCGCTACGACGCGCCCTGGAAGGAGATGGAGAACCAGGGCTGGATCGCGCCGGCCGACTGCGTCGAGGTCCGGGTGACGCTGACCGACGACGAACGGCTCGCGTACGCGATGGCCGACCCCGAGGAGCAGTACCGCTTCTGCGCCACCACCCCGTCGAAGAACCGGGTGATCGAGGCCCTGGTACGGCGGCACGTGGGCGAGCAGGTGCTGGTCATCGGGCAGTACATCGACCAGCTCGACGAGCTGGCGGCGCATCTCGACGCCCCGGTGATCAAGGGGGAGACGCGGGTCAAGGAGCGGGAGCGGCTGTTCCAGGCGTTCCGCGACAAGGAGATCCAGGTGCTGGTGGTGTCGAAGGTCGCGAACTTCTCCATCGACCTGCCCGAGGCCGCGATCGCCATCCAGGTCTCCGGGACGTTCGGGTCACGACAGGAGGAGGCGCAGCGGCTCGGCCGGGTGCTGCGGCCCAAGGCCGACGGGGGCGGGGCCCGGTTCTACTCGGTGGTCAGCCGGGACACCAAGGACCAGGAGTTCGCCGCGCACCGGCAGCGGTTCCTCGCCGAGCAGGGGTACGCGTACCAGATCATCGACGCCGACGACGTGCTCGCGGGGGACTGACCCCGCGGGCACGTCGTCCTCCCCTCCCCTGATGCCTGGGAGAGGCTCAGGTCCAAGAAATACCCTGGGCCTTCCTCAAGCCTCTTCACCCCCTCGCTGATAACCCCCTCAACGTCATTCGCGACGTACCCCATACTCAGGCCAAAGCACGTTGAATGCGCAGTTTTTTCGATAACGGCACGCGGCGCTGTCGGCGGGCTTACCGATGGAGAACTCCGGCGACGAACAGCACGCCCTCCGCGAGGACCCAGGCGATCACGGCCGCCACCATGAGGACGGTGAACCTGCTCGGGTCCCTTCTGGCGACCGGCCCGAGCCAGGCGCCCGCGGTGCAGAGCGCGGCCGTCACCGCGAAGGCCCCGGACGTGAACGCCGCCGATCCCAGGCGGTCACGGCACGCCTCCGCCTCCTCGCCCGCCGTGCAGAACGCCGCCAGCCCCCACCCGGCGAACACCGACAGCCCCCACAGCGCGGCCAGCAGCAGGTTCGCCACGGTGGGGATCACCGGCGACACCCACATGCCGGGGGCGTCGTCCGGCCGGTCAGAGGTCGGCTTCACGGCTTCAAAGTACCCGCTTCCCCACTTCTCAAGTAGTCATCCTTAAAATCCTCATAAAGCGAGTGGATTCCTGCCGGGCGGCAAAGGCCGAAAGCCTCCGATTACGGAACGGCCGATACCCGTCGACGGCGCGTCGCCGTTAATTCGTTTGAGGCCCATGGCGGCGACGAGTAGGCTGCTGGGTTCGCGCGCCGACGCCGGGGACGGGCAGGGAGCCACGCCCCGCGCGGCGGGCGCTCACCCTTCGTCAGATCGCGACCGGCGGTTCCGGCCCGCCGGGCGTCGCCGTGCCCACGGCGCGACGACCGTCCCCAACGACCGGTACCGACGACCCGACGACAACCGATATCGACAACCGCATAGACCGCCGAAACTCCGCGTTGACCGAGAACCTGGAGGCCGTTCCGCATGCCCGCCCACCAGCTCGCCCCGGACATACCCGACGAGGACCGTCCCGCCGACGTGCTCGCCGCCGAGCGCGCCCACCTCGCCGCCGCGCGCACCGCGTTGCGGGCGATGCGCGAGCACGCCGAGTCGCTGTCGGCCGACGCCGCCGGGGACTGGGTGTCCCAGGAGATCCTGCAGCACGCCCTCGACCAGCGCGTGGCCGCCCTCGCCGACCACCCGGACACCCCGCTGTTCTTCGGCCGCCTCGACCGGTCCGCCGACGACGATCTGCCGCACACCATCCACGTGGGCCGGCGGCACGTGCACGACGGGCAGGGCCGTCCCCTGGTGATCGACTGGCGGGCACCGGTGTCGCGGGCGTTCTACCAGGCCAGCCCGGCCGACCCGATGAACGTCGCGCTACGCCGCCGGTTCGGCTACCAGGGCGGCGAGCTCACCGCGTACGAGGACGAGCACCTGGAGCAGGGCGAGTCGCTCGGCACCTCCAGGATCCTCACCGACGAGATCGAGCGGCCCCGCACCGGCCCGATGCGCGACATCGTCGCCACCATCCAGCCCGACCAGGACGAGATCGTCCGCGGGGATCTCGCCCGCACGATCTGCGTCCAGGGCGCCCCCGGCACCGGGAAGACGGCCGTCGGCCTGCACCGGGCCGCGTACCTGCTGTTCACGCACCGGGAGAAGCTGTCCCGCAGCGGCGTGCTGATCGTCGGGCCGAACCGCGCGTTCCTGTCCTACATCTCGGCCGTGCTTCCCGCGCTCGGCGAGGTGAAGGTCGACCAGGCCACCGTGCTCGACCTGCTCGGGGCGCCCGACGCCGTCCCCGAGGACGACGAGACCGCGGCGGTCAAGGGCGACGCGCGGATGGCGGCGGTGCTCAGGCGGGCGCTGTGGGCGCACATCGTCAAGCCGACCGAGGGCCTGGTGTATCCCAAGGGCGCCTACCGCCACCGGGTGCCGGACCACGAGGTCCGCGAGATCGTCGCGTCGCTGCGCGGCACCACCCGGTACGGCCCCGGCCGCGCCGCGCTCGCCCAGCGCCTGGCCCACGCGGTGCTCGTGCGGATGGAGCAGCGCGGCGAGGCTCCCGACGACCGGATCCAGGACGCCGTCGCCCGCTCCAGGCCGGTCCGGCAGCTCCTCGACCAGGTGTGGCCCAAGGTCACCCCGCAGCAGGTGCTGTTCCGGCTGTTCTCCGACCCCGAATTCCTCGCCGCCGCCGCGCGGAACGACCTGACCGAGGCCGAGCGGGAGCGGCTGCTGTGGCGCAAGCCGTACCGGTCGGTGCGGTCGGCGAAGTGGACGGTCGCGGACGCGGCGCTCCTGGACGAGCTGGCCGACCTCATCGAGCGCACGCCCTCGCTCGGTCACGTGGTGGTGGACGAGGCCCAGGATCTGTCGGCGATGCAGTTGCGCGCCCTCGGGCGGAGGTGCCGCAACGGGTCGGCGACCGTGCTCGGCGACCTCGCCCAGGGCACCACGCCCTGGTCGGCCCGCTCCTGGCAGGAGGTCCTCACCCACCTCGGCGTCGCCGAAGGCGAGGTCACCGAGCTCACCCTCGGCTTCCGCGTCCCCCGCGAGGTGCTCGACTACGCCGCCCGCCTGCTCCCCTCGGTCGCGCCCGGCCTCGCCGCCCCGCGCTCCCTGCGCCCCGGCGTCGGCTCCCTCGCCGTACGGCCCGCCCCCGGGCTGCCCGAGGCCCTCTCCGCCGCCGTCCGGGCCGCCCTCGCCCGCGAGGGCTCCATCGGCGTCATCGCCGCCGACGCCGCCGTCCCGGCCGTCCGCGCCGCGCTCGACGGCGTCCCGCACGAGGTCCTCGGCCCCGACTCCCCCGGCGACCACCGTCTGATGATCGTCCCCGCCACGCTCGCCAAGGGCCTGGAGTACGACCATGTGATCGTCGTCGAGCCCGCCGACATCGCCGAGGCCGAACCGCGCGGCCTCGCCCGTCTCTACGTCGTCCTCACCAGGGCCGTCACCACCCTGACCGTCCTGCACACCAGGCCCCTGCCCGCGCAGCTGACGTCCTAGATCCGCGTTCCTCGCCCATGCGCGTACGGCCCGGGGAGAATGGAGGCGACCGCTCGCGTGCGTGAGCAAGGGGGCAGGAGATGTCCGGCGGAGCGCGTCCCACGCCCGATAGGGCGATGTCTGATAGGGCGTCCGATAGGGCGTCGTCAGGTAAGGCATCTGGTAATGCATCCGATAGGACGCCCGATAAGGCACGGCGCGTCTCCGCCGGCCGGTGGCCCGCGGGGACGCTCATGGCCGGTCTGAGCCCGCAGAGCGGCCAGGAGCTTCTCGCGCTCGGCGAGCCCCGGCCGTACGGGCAGGGGGACGTGCTCATCCGGCAGGGCGACCGCCGGTGCGATCACGTCTACCTGCTGCGTGGCGTGCGTGATCGGCCGTCGGCCTGCGCCAAGGTGACGGCCGGCCTCGGCGACGGGACCGAGACGCTGCTCGGCATCCGGGTGACCGGTGACATCGTCGGCGAGATGGGCGTGGTGCGCGACACCCCGCGGACGGCCACCGTGACCGTGTGCGTGCCCACGCTGGTCTTCCACATCCCGGCCGACAGCTTCGTCTCCTTCCTCGACCGGGAGCCGCGGCGGTGGTCCGTACTCACCGCGACGATCGCGGACCGCCTGCAGTGGGCGAACGAGCGACGCCTGGACTTCTCCTCCCTCGACGTGCCCAGACGCCTGGCCCGGCTGCTGTTCATGCTGGCGCGGCGGCACGGGACGCCGGTCGCGGGCGGCGTCGATCTGGGCATCAGCCTCTCCCAGGCGGAGCTGGGGCGGCTCATCGGCGCCCGTGAGGCCGCGGTCGGCAACGCTGTCAGGGCGCTCAAGGACGTCGGCCTGGTGCGGACGCGGTATCGGCACGTGGTCGTCACCGACCTTGATGGGCTGCACGCCTTCTCGGCGGCCGGTGAGCCCGCCTGACCATTACGGCCTGACGATTACGGCCAGGCGATTACGGCCAGGCGATCGCGACCATGGCCCAGGAGACCACCGAGACGAGCGCCAACCCGGTCCACGGGAGCGCCCTGCGGATGTGGCGATGCTTGCACTGGGCGATCTCGGCGAGCAGCCGGACCATCGCCCACGCCTCGGCGGGCTCGGCGAAGGCGGCCGCGTCCGCCGGTGGACCGTTGACGACTCCGGTGATGCCGTACCTGCTGGGCGAGCCGGGCGGCGTCAGCCGGGGCCACAGGACCCGCAGGACGTGGTAGCCGGAGACGAGAAAACCCAGCAGGAACAGGGCGAGCAGGACGTACCCGACCGCCGCGCCGGCGCCGTCGAGTTCGGCCGCCGCCCGGCCCGGCGCGATGGCCGCCGCCACCGCGGCCGTGTGGATGACCACGAGCACGCCCGCCTTTCCGTCCGCCTGCTGAACGTAATTCTGGAATATCGTCACGATGGCGTGCATGGCGGCCGGATCCTCGACCGTTCGGCCCGGTCCCTTGAACAGTCTCATCTCATCCTCCCAATGGACTAGTTCAAGCGGACTACCGCAGCCACCCCGTGAGTATGGATTAGTACCCTCACGGCGGCCTATTTCCATCAGGTGGGGTCAGATGCCCTACAAGTAGGGAATCTTGCGCTCCTCTCCCAGGACATACTTGGAGTATCACAGCAATCATGCCAACGAAAGTGACGCACCATATCGATGGAAAGGGACATTTTCGGTCGTGCCCTCGTCGTGAGCAGCGATCTCAAAGGGTACGGACGAAGCACCGATAAGAAGCAGGAATTCCTGCAGGCCGGTTTCGTCGCCATCCACCGGCAGGCCGCCGAGGTCGCCGGCCTGCGGCGGGACGAGTGGGTGATCCAGGAGGGCGGCGACGGGGAGCTCGCGGTCCTGCCGGCGACCGAGTCGGAACCCGCGGTGGTGGACGCGTACATGCGGGCCCTCGCCCGCGCGCTGCGCGAGCGGAACGAGGGGGTTCCGGCGGCGGATCGCTTGCGGCTCAGGATCGCCGTCGCCTTCGGCACCGCCTACCCGGCGTCGAACGGATTCGCCGGTCAGGCGGTCGTCGAGGCGAGCAGGTTGGTCTCGTCCGGGACCATCAAACGCATCCTGGAGGATCAGGAGAAAGTGAATCTGCTTCTGATTCTTTCGCAACGCGTCTTCGACGATCTCGTACGGCAGGAGCACACGTCCTACCGTCCGGACGATTTCGTCAACATTCATGTTCACGAGAAGGAGTACGAGGGATCCGCATGGGTTTGGACACCTGATGTGGATATAAGCGTTTTGCGGTCTTATGTCGGCCACAGGAGAGACGACGCCCCGGCGGGCCACGGCCCGGCGCAGACCGTCACCTATTCGCAACGGGCCAAGAACATCAACAACTTCACCGGGTCGCTCGACGCCCGCGGCTCGGTATTCGGCGTCAGCGAGAAATAGCCGATGACCGAGGAGAACAAACCGGGGGCCCCGGAGCAGGACCCCACGCCCTCCGCGGCATCCGCGGACGACGCGGACCCGAAACAGCCCGGACCCGAGGGGTCCGATCGCACGCCCAAGGAGTCCGATCAGAAGGACGCGTCCGAGCCACCCAAGCGCGACCCCGAGGACGACGACGTCGACGAGAAGGACCTCGGACAGAGCGCGACCGTCATCAACAACTTCTTCGCCGACGTGGACGCGTCCGCGTCCATCTTCGGGATCGGGACGCGCCCGGCCGGCCGCTCGGTCACCGGAAGCCTCGGCATCGAGGACATCGACGCGGCCGTCGCGCGCTTCGTCGCCCCGCCGCGATTCGAGGAGATGGTGGCCAGGCTGCGCGAACGCCGCGTCCTGCTGCTCACCGGCCCCGCCGAGACCGGCAAGTGGACGGGGGCGGTCAAGCTGCTGACCCGCATGCCCCTCGCCGACCGCAGGATCACCGTGCACTCCCCCGCCCGCGACCTCGACCACCTGGTGTCCACGACCACCTTCAAGAAGGGACGCGGCCATCTCATCCGGGACTGGACCGCCGCCGAGGCCGCCTCGGCCCTCCAGCGGTTCCAGTTCGACGCCCTGCGCGCGAAGCTCGCCGAGGCCGACGCCTACCTCGTCATCACCCTCGCCCGGCGGGTGACGGCGACCGGCGCGGACGGCTACCGGATCGACTGGGAGCCCCCCGCGCCCCAGGCCGTCTTCGACGCCCACCTCGGCGGCGTCGAGGTCACCGCGGAGATCGAGCAGGTCCGCGAACAGGTGGGGGAACTGCGCTCGGCGCGCCGGATCGCCGAACTCGCCCGGCGCATCCGCGAGGGGCGCGGCGCCCCGGCCGGGCTGCTCGCCGAGATCTCGGGCGACGACGTCAGGGCGTGGTTCGATGCGGGGCCCCGCCGGTCCGAGGTGCTGGTGGTCGCCGCCCTCGCCTTCGCCTACGGCGCCTCCGAGCGCGTCTTCGAGCGGCTGCTGGTCGATCTGACCGCCCTCGCCGACGAGGTACGGCGGCAGGGCAGGGAGCCCGAACGGCGCCCCGACGACGACGATCTGCCGCAGGAACGATGCAAGTGGACCAGCGGACACCCGCTGATCACGGTCGAACGCGCCGACCCGGCCGAGGGCGGCGAGCGCCGGATCGTCTCCCCCGGCGCCCACCACCGCGAGCAGGTGATCAAGGAGCTGGTCGATCGCTACGGCTACGAGCTGTGGGAGCCGCTCCGGCTGTGGATACACCGGCTGCCGACGGACTTCCCCGAGGTGCAGTTGCAGGTCGTGGCCGGGGTGGCGCTGCTCGCCAGGGAGAATCTGGGCGAGGTTCAGGAATTCCTCGACACCTGGGCCAACGGAACCTGGCGGGAGCGGCTCGCGGCGGCGAACGTGCTGTCGATGATGTGCGCCGACGACGAGCCGGCGCTGGCGGCGCGGCGCACGGCCCTGGGGTGGGTGGAGAACGCCGGCCAGCAGCGGGCGATGACCGCGGCGCTGGCCTTCGCCGGCGGGCTCGCCATCCGCGACCCGGCCGACAGCGTCGCCTGGCTGTGGTTCCTGTCGCTGCGCGGGATCCGGGTCAGCACGACCGCCCAGCGCGCCCTGACGCTGCTGTTCCAGAGCGCGGCCGAGCGGACCGGCGACATCCTGCCGGCGCTGCGCCTGCTGGCCGCGTACGTCGACCGCGACATGCACGAGGTGGAATTCGCGCGGGCCCGCAGGGCGCTGTCCGCCGTGCTGGCCGTTCTCGACTGCGACCGGCTCGGGGCAGAGGGCGAGCCGGTCGCGGCGTGGGTGCTCCGCTCCGAGCCGGACAGCGCCCGGTGGCTCGGCGTCCTGTGGAGGTGGACGCTGGCCAGCGCCTTTCACCGGGCGGACGCCATCCGCGCCCTCTGCCGCACGTTGGAGACGCTCGAAGGCCGGCCGGGCGCGCTGGAGGCGGCCCGAGCGCTCGGCGCGGCGCTGTGGTCGGCGCTGCCGGACGGCTTCGCCGTACTGGTGAAGCAGTCGATCCGGCAGGCCGTCGCCTCCCGGTCCCGCGTCAACTCGCACAAGACCCGAGAGCTCGTCCTCGCCCTGCTGGACGCGGGCGCCGGGCGGGCCTGATCACGATCAAGGAAATCCCATGGGCGGCAGCTATCCCATAGTGCAGGAACGTTCCCTCAAGCCCGCCCGGCGGCGCTGGGGGCTCTTCGCTCGCAGAGACGTCGACGAGCTTCCCGAGACGCCCGCGGGCGCCATCCTCGTCTTCGAGATCGAGGGCGGGTTCAGGGCGTTCTCCGAGCGGCGTCACCTGACAGGGTCCGAGGAGGCCGTGGTCAACGCGGTCTCGGTGAGCGTCGTCGACGTCCGCACCCGTTCCGTGACGGTCGAGGTTCCCATCCCCTCTCAGGATCTTGGATACCGTTTCCCGGTCCGGGTCGAGTTCAAATGCCGGGTCGTAGAGCCGGAACTCGTCGTCGAGCATCACGTCGCCGACGTCGCCGCGATCCTGGCGAGTCACCTTCGGGGCGACGTCAAGCTCATGCAGCTGGGGAGGAACCGGCCGATCGAGGAGACCTATGCCCTGATTCCCGAGGTCTCCGCGCGGATCCAGGCGTACCTGGAGGTCTATCCCCCCGAGATCGAGGGCATGCGGATCACCTTCGCCGGCGTGGACCTCCGGCTCCCCGACGACGTGGTCGTCCACAGCAAGGGCATCAAGCGGCTGCAGTGGGAGCGGGAGAGCAAGGAGCTCCTGGTGGCGATCGAGAACCGCGACGTCGCCCGGATCGAGGACATCTTCCGGCGGGGCCCGGAGGCGGCGGCCGCCCTCGGCATCTCCCGGGAGCAGCTCCTCATGCCCGACGCCGTCGAGTTGGTACGCAAGGCCGAGGAGCAGCGGCTGACCCACCTGTCCGACCTGCTCAAGCGCCTGCCGGACGGCGCGCTCGACTTCCTTCCCGTGGACACCCATCGGCTGCTCAACCAGGTGATGAAGTCGGTCACGGGCGTGGAGCTCGTCATCGAGCCCTCCGACGACAACCGGCCGCAGCTCGGCGGCGGCAGGCACGCGAGGGCCGACGACGCGGACGGCCCCCGGCCGATCGATCTGGAGGATCTCGATGACTGAGGCGCCCCTGCGGACCGGTACGGCGACCGCCGCCACCGCCTGGCAGCGGCTCGCCCTCGGCCGCCGGCTCAGGGTGCTGGCCGGCGTCGACGAGAAGATGCTGGACAAGGTGCCACTGGAGCGCACCCGCTTCACCGGCCTCGGCGGGGTGGTGCTCGGCACGGCGGCGGTCGCCGGGCTGTCCATGTGGTTCGCGGTGGGGCAGGTCCTCGGCGGCTGGCATGTCGCGATGCTCATCCCCGTCGTCATGTGGGCGCTGATCGTGCTCAACCTCGACCGCTGGCTCGTTTCGGCGGCCACCGGCATGTGGCAGCGCCGGGTGCTCATGATGTTCCCCCGCCTGCTCATGGCGGCGCTGCTCGGCGTGGTCATCGCCGAGCCCCTGGTGCTGCGCGTCTTCGAGACCGCGGTGGAGCAGCACGTGAAAGACGGCCGGGAGCAGGCGCGGGAGCTGGAGCAGGCGCGGTGGATCGGCTGCAATCCGAAACCGCCCGCGCCGCCGACCCGGCGGGACTGCGACGCCGCACGGCTCGCGTCGGTCGGGGTCGAGTCCAGGTCGGACACGATCACCAAGCTGGAGGCGAGCGCGCGCAGGCTGGAGACCCGCATCGACCGTGCCGAGAAGCACCTGTCGGATCTGGTCGAGCTGGCGCGGAAGGAATGTGTGGGAGAGGACGGAGAGGGCCTCAGCGGCAAACGAGGGGAGGGACCGCTCTGCATTCGTAACCGGGCCGACGCGGCGGATTTCGAGGCCCGCAGCGGGCTCGACAAGGACAGGACCCGGCTGAACGGGCTGCGTGACCAGATCGCCCGTCTGCGCGGCCCGCTCGCCGCCGAGGAGGCGGACTTCGAGGCCCGCCTTGATCGGGCGATCCGCGAACGGCTGGACGACCTGCCCACCAAGGACGACCCGATCGGGCTGCTCGAACGCATGAAGGCCCTGCACGAGCTCACCGCGGCCAACCCGTACCTGTTCGCCGCGAGCTGGCTGATCCGGCTCTTCCTGATCGTGATCGATTGCCTGCCCGTGCTGGTGAAGCTGATGGGCGGCACGACCGCGTACGACCGCATGGTGGCCACCGAGATCCGCAGGCGCGAGGAGGTGCACGCCAGGGAGGCGGAGCTGCGGGCCAAGGGGGAGATCGACGAGCTCGATCTCGCCGCGTACGCCGCCGACGAGGAGCGGCGCAGGCGGCGCCAGAACATCGACGTGGCCCGCCGTACGACCGAGGCCCAGACCCGTGCGCGTCTGGCGGACCTGGTCGACCAGCGCACCCAGGAGCTGCGGCTGCGCCAGAACGGCGGCCCGGTGCACGAGGAGCGCCGCAACGGCTCCCTGACCCTGTGAAGGCCCTGTGAGGCCCTGTGCCTTCAAGGAGGGGGGCGGGGGATATGACGAGGGGCGGCCCGGTGTGGACCGCCCCTCGTCGCCCGATGGGTGCTGATCGGGTGAGGAAACCCCAGGTGAGATACCCGGGTGGGAGAGTGGACTAGAAGTCCATGTCGCCGCCGCCGCCGGGCATGGCGGGGGCCTTCTCCTTCTCCGGCTTCTCGGCGATGACGGCCTCGGTGGTCAGGAACAGGGCCGCGATCGACGCCGCGTTCTGCAGCGCCGAGCGGGTGACCTTGGCCGGGTCGATGATGCCGTTGTCGAACATGTTGACGTACTCGCCGGTGGCGGCGTTGAGGCCCTCGCCCGGGGTGAGGTTGCGGACCTTCTCCACCACGACGCCGCCCTCAAGGCCGGCGTTGACGGCGATCTGCTTCAGCGGCTCCTCCAGCGCCTTGCGCACGATGGCGGCGCCGGTGGCCTCGTCGCCGGTGAGCTCAAGCTTGTCGAACGCCTTGGCGCCGGCCTGCAGCAGGGCCACGCCACCGCCGGGCACGATGCCCTCCTCGACGGCCGCCTTCGCGTTGCGGACGGCGTCCTCGATGCGGTGCTTGCGCTCCTTGAGCTCGACCTCGGTGGCCGCGCCGGCCTTGATGACGGCGACGCCGCCGGCCAGCTTGGCGAGGCGCTCCTGCAGCTTCTCGCGGTCGTAGTCGGAGTCGGTCTTCTCGATCTCAGCGCGGATCTGGTTCACGCGGCCGGCGATCTCGTCGGCGTCGCCGGCGCCGTCCACGATCGTGGTCTCGTCCTTGGTGACGACGACCTTGCGGGCGCGGCCGAGCAGGTCGAGGGTGGCGTTCTCCAGCTTGAGGCCGACCTCCTCGCTGATGACCTGGCCACCGGTGAGGGTGGCGATGTCACCGAGCATGGCCTTGCGGCGGTCGCCGAAGCCGGGGGCCTTCACCGCGACGGACTTGAACAGGCCGCGGATCTTGTTGACGACGAGGGTGGCCAGGGCCTCGCCCTCGACGTCCTCGGCGATGATCAGCAGCGGCTTGCCGGCCTGCACGACCTTGTCGAGCAGCGGCAGCAGGTCCTTGTTCGCCGAGACCTTGCCGTTCACCACGAGGACGTAGGGGTCCTCCAGGACCGCCTCCATGCGCTCGGGGTCGGTCACGAAGTACATCGAGATCAGACCCTTGTCGAAGCGCATGCCCTCGGTGAGCTCCAGCTCAAGGCCGAAGGTGTTGCTCTCCTCGACGGTGATGACGCCTTCCTTGCCGACCTTGTCCATCGCCTCGGCGATCATCTCGCCGATCTGGGCGTCGCCGGCGGAGATGGAGGCCGTGGAGGCGATCTGCTCCTTGGTCTCGACATCCTTGGCGATCTTGGAGAGCTCCTCGCTCACGCGCTCGACGGCGGACTCGATGCCGCGCTTCAGCGACATCGGGTTCGCGCCGGCGGCCACGTTGCGCAGGCCCTCGCGAACCAGCGCCTGGGCGAGCACGGTGGCGGTGGTGGTGCCGTCGCCCGCGACGTCGTCGGTCTTCTTGGCGACCTCCTTCACCAGCTCGGCGCCGATCTTCTCCCAGGGATCCTCGAGCTCGATCTCCTTGGCGATCGACACACCGTCGTTGGTGATCGTGGGGGCGCCCCACTTCTTCTCCAGCACGACGTTGCGGCCCTTGGGGCCAAGCGTCACCTTCACGGCGTCGGCGAGCTGGTTCATACCGCGCTCGAGACCGCGCCGGGCGTCCTCGTCAAACGCGATCATCTTGGCTGCCATACGGCTAGACCTCCCAGACAAAGGGTGGCTTGCTACGGATCGAGCCGACGCCCGCGACGGCTATGGTCCCGCCTCCACGCGGCACCACACGCCGCGGCTCGGCAAGGCCCCATCGCCTCGATCCTGTTGTCACTCTCGGCTGTCACTCTCGACATGAGAGTGCCAACGAACTGTTTAGCACTCTACCCGGGGGAGTGCAAGCGCAAGCCCCTTGACCAGGAGATACGTGTCTCCCAACTGGCACAACGCCCGGTCAAGCTCCTTTGCCCGGCACCAGATCCGCAAGGTGTCCGCCACGCGTCCGCCACGCGTCCGACGACGTGTCCGGCAACGCGTCCGCGACGTCAAAAGGGCTCGGTCCGCCTTCAGCCGGGACCGAGCCCTTGCCGTCTGTCGTGCTGCCGTCAGACAGACCGGACCGACTCGGCCTGCGGACCCTTCTGGCCCTGCGTGATCTCGAACTCGACCCGCTGCCCCTGCTCCAGCGAACGGTACCCGTCCATCAGGATTGCGGAGTAATGGACGAATACATCCTTACCACCGTCTACCGCGATGAAGCCGTAGCCCTTGTCCGCGTTGAACCACTTGACGGTGCCCTGCGCCACTTTCCGACTCCTCTTACTGGGCTTCGGAACCTCGCCCATTCACCGCGAGGTCCCTGACCTCCGAGCCGGGAAGTCGCCAACTTCCCGGGCACGTCGATCGTCCTCGACGATACCTGTGGCATGCCGTGGGGCAACAGAGTCAATCGCCAAACTCACCCTTGACGTTCGCTCTAAGCGGGACGCAATTGGGCCCGCTTCCGGGAGGCGAATGACAATTTAGGTATTTTGTATCCCGTTTCTTAAACTTCGTTACTGATAGCCCAGCACGTCACCGGCCCTGGACGCGACGACGCCCGCGTCGGCAAGGCCGTACGCGGGCGTCGGGCGATGCGGAGAGTCAGCCTCCGGCCACGGCGGGGATTATCGAGATCTGCGCCCCTTCGGGGATGGAGGTGTCCAGTCCATCGGCAAAACGGACGTCCTCTTCCCCGACATAGACGTTGACAAAACGGCGAATCTTGCCCGTTTCGTCCAGAATTCGCCCGCCGATGCCCGGATAGTCCGCGTCCAGCTTCTGCAGTACGTCGCGAAGGGTCGCCCCCTCTCCGGTGACCTCGGCGACACCCTGCGTATATGTGCGGAGAATCGTCGGAATCCGTACTGATACGCTCATAATAACGACCCTTTCAGGAGTTGTCGGGGAATGCAGCGCGAAAAGCGTCGAGAGACGGGCGGATCACTGCGGTGGGCCGCGCCCCGGCGGACACCGCGTCGAGCGTCTTGAGGCCGTCGCCGGTGTTGAGGACGACCGTCTCCGCGTCGGGGTCGATCCTCCCGTCCGCCACCAGCTTGCGCAGCACGCCGACGGTGACGCCGCCCGCCGTCTCGGCGAAGATGCCCTCGGTGCGGGCGAGCAGCCGCACGGCGTCGACGATCTGCTCGTCGGTGACATCCTCCACCGCCCCGCCGGTCCGGCGGGCGATGTCCAGCACGTACGGCCCGTCGGCCGGGTTGCCGATCGCCAGCGACTTGGCGATCGTGTCGGGCTTCACCGGCCGCACCACGTCGTGCCCGGCCTTGAACGCCGCCGACACCGGCGAGCAGCCCTCGGCCTGCGCCCCGAAGATCTTGTAGGGCCGGTCCTCCACCAGCCCCAGCCTGATCAGCTCCTTGAAGCCCTTGTCAATCTTGGTGAGCTGCGAGCCGGACGCCACCGGGATCACGATCTGGTCCGGCAGCCGCCAGCCGAGCTGCTCGGCGATCTCGTACGCCAGCGTCTTGGAGCCCTCCCCGTAGTAGGGCCGCAGGTTGACGTTGACGAAGCCCCACTTGTCGCCCAGCGGGTCGCCGATCAGCTCCGAGCAGAAACGGTTCACATCGTCGTAGGTGCCGTCGATCGCCACCAGCCGCTTGCCGTACACCGAGGCCATGACGATCTTGGCCTCCTCCAGGTTCGCGGGGATGAACACGCAGGCGTCGAGCCCGGCGCGGGCGGCCGCCGCGGTGACCGCGCCGGCGAGGTTGCCGGTCGAGGAGCACGACAGCGTGTGGAAGCCGAACGTGCGGGCCGCCTCAAGCGCGATCGCCACCACCCGGTCCTTGAACGAGTGCGTGGGGTTGCCCGAGTCGTCCTTCACGTGCAAACTGCGCAGGCCGAGCTCCTTGGCCAGGTTGTCGGCCTTGACGAGCTTGGTCCAGCCCGGCGCGAGGTTGGGCTTGGCCGCGACGTCGGCCGGCACCGGCAGCAGCGGGGCGTACCGCCAGATGCTCACCGGGCCGGACTCGATCCTCGCCCGCAGGGCCTCGCCGACCTGGTCGGCGGCCGGACCTTGCTCGGTGTTCCACGGGTATGCCACCTCAAGTGGCCCAAAACACTCGATACAGGCGAAGTTAGGGCCGAGATCATACAAAGCCCCGCACTCTCGGCAGGACAGGCCGATGGCGGGGCCGAAGTCGTAGGTGGACGTCGAGACGGATTCCGTGCTTGCAAGCGCCATGAAGCGAGGCCTTTCTCCTCATCTTCACCCGGCGACCACCCTGGTCGCGGGCCGGAATTGGCACCTGTCCCGGGCGGCCCCGCGGATCGCGAGCGCAGCTACACCGGGAGGGTTGCCGGGGCTTCAACGGGCCGGTCCCTCCACCCCTCTGGATGAGCAATCTTCAGTTGTACCCACGGCGGGGCCCGATCGAGTGATTACAGCCGGTGAGCAGACAACCGGCGGCGGCCCCGATCCCCGGAAACCCGACATCGCGGCAGCGCATGGGCCGAACCGCACGGGTATCCATAAAGACTTTACAACGGGGTAACGGCGAACCGAGGGCGTGTCTCACTCCGCGAGACCGGCCCGTCCGATCCCGCCCCCTCCAGGCCCTGCCCCGGTTGCCGCCCCGGTTGCCGCCCCGGTTGCCCAGCGTGACCGCCGCGCCGCCCCGGAGGCGTCAGCCGTACGCCTCCCCGAGCGCGGACTGCACGTACTTGCGCGCCTGATGGATGCGCGACTTGGCGGTGCCGAGCGGGATGTCGAGCTGCTCGGCGACCTCCGCGTAGTCGAGCTGGCAGATGTCGCGCAGCACCAGGGCCTGGGCCAGCTCGGGCTTGTCGGCCTCCAGCGCCTCCATCGCGTCCAGCAGGTCCAGCCGCGACCCGGCGATCACGCTCACCCGCCGCGGGTCGGGGCGCTGCTCGGGCAGCTCCTCGGCCTGCTCCGAGGAGCGCCGCTTGAGGCTGCGGTACGTCGTGCGGGCGCAGTTGGCCGTCACGATGTGCAGCCAGGTGCTGAACCTCGCCCGCCCCTCGAACCTGCCGATGTTGCGGGCCACGGCGAGCAGCGTGTCCTGGCAGGCCTCCTCGGCGTCCTGCTGGTAGGGCAGCAGGCGGGCGCAGTGCCGCAACACATCGGGTTCGATGCGCCGCAGCAGCTCTCCGAGCGAACGATGATCCCCCTGGGCGGCTGCGCGGGCCAGCTCCTCCGTCGTCTCGTCAAGCGCCATCCTCGTCAAACCCCCATTCGGCCGAACCACGCATCGGCGATTCCGTCCTGCGCGGTCATCCTATTGGCGAGGACCGCTTTTGGTTAGCCTGCTGACAAGGCCGCCGGCGAGGGCCCAAGCGAGTGGAGCGGATCGATGCACGCAGTCCTGGTCGCCTCCAACCGGGGGCCGTGTTCGTTCACCCTGTCCGAGGACGGCGTGCTGACCATGCGCCGCGGCGGCGGCGGGCTGGTGTCCGGCCTGGTGGAGGTGGCCAAGGAGACCTCGATGTTGTGGGTGTGCGCGGCGCTGTCCGACGGCGACCGCAGCGCGGCGCGCGGCGCGCCCGGCGGCAGGCTGGACCTGGCCGGCCACGACACCGGTCCGGTGCGCATGCTCGACATCCCCCCGGCGACGTTCCACCGCGCCTACAACGACGTGGCCAACTCCACGCTGTGGTTCGTCCACCACCTGCTCTACGACACCCCCAACTCCCCGCACTTCGGGACGCGGTTCCGCCGGGAGTGGGAGTCGTACCAGGACTACAACGCGATGTTCGCGGTGGCGCTCGCCGAGGACGCCGCGCACGGCGCGCGGGTGCTCATCCAGGACTACCACCTGGCGCTCGCCCCGGCGATGCTCCGCGTCGAGCGCCCCGACCTGCGCATCGCGCACTTCTCCCACACGCCGTGGGCCCCGCCGGAGTACTTCTCGCTGCTGCCCGACGACGTGGCGTGCGAGGTGCTGTCCGGCATCCTCGGGGCCGACCACGCCGGGTTCCTCACCGCGCGGTGGGCGACGGCGTTCATGGACTGCTGCGAGGCGGTGCTCGGCGCGCAGGTGGACCACGCCGCGCGGACCGTGGTGCACGAGGGCCGCACCACCCGGATCGGGGTGCACGCGCTCGGCGTGGACGGCGAGGCGCTGGTCGCGCGCTCCCGCGAGCCCGACGTGGCCGCCCGCGTCGACGCGATCCGCGAGCTGGTCGGCGACCGGCGGCTGATCGTGCGCATCGACCGGACCGAGCTGTCCAAGAACATCGTGCGCGGCCTGCACGCCTACCGGGAGTTCCTCGCCGACCACCCCGAATGGCACGGCCGGGTGGTGCACCTCGCCTTCGCCTACCCCTCCCGGCACGACCTGCCCGAGTACCGCGAGTACACGGCGGCCGTGCAGCGCTGCGCCAAGGAGATCGAGGACGAGTACGCCACCGAGGACTGGGATCCGCTCATCCTCAGCGTGCACGACGACTACCCGCGCTCGCTCGCCGCGTACCGGCTCGCCGACGTGCTGCTGGTCAACCCGATCCGGGACGGCATGAACCTGGTGGCGAAGGAGGGGCCGATCCTGTCGCCGCGGTGCGCCCTGGTGCTGTCCCGCGAGGCCGGGGCGGTCGCCGAACTCGGCGAGGACGCGTTCGTCGTCAACCCCTACGACGTCTCCGGCACGGCCGCCGCCCTGCACGAGGCGCTCACGCTCGCCGAGGACGAGCGCCTCAAGCGCGGACGCCGCCTGCGCGCCGCCGCGACCGCCCTGCCCCCGAAACAGTGGTTCGCCGACCAGCTCGCCGCCCTCCCGGATGGCCCGGTTTCCGGCGGCTAGGACGCTTCAGGAACGGCCGGAGAGCGCCGCCGCCAGGGTACGCAGGAGGGCGATGACGCCGGGCGGGCCCTCGACGACGACGTCGGCCCTCTCGGTGAGCGCGGCGGCCACCTCGGCCGATCCGCTGCAGACGGCCACCCCGGGGACGCCGGAGGCGGCGCCGGCGCGTACGGCGTCGAAGGCGGCGAGGTCGCCGAGGTCGTCCCCGGCGAACAGGACGGACCGGGCCGCTCGTTCGGCGAGGAAGGCCAGCAGCGCCTGGCCCTTGTCGACGCCCGGCGGCCGGAGTTCGAGGACCATGCGGCCGGGCTCGACGATCAGGCCGGTCTCGGCGGCGAGCTTCGCGACCGGGTCGGCGAGCGCCGCCAGGGCCGCCGCCGGGTCGGCGCAGTTGCGCGTGTGCAGGGCGAGCGCGCGGCCCTTGTCCTCGATCCGCGCGCCGGGCAGGTCCGCGACGAGCCCCGGCAGCGCGGCCCGCACCCGGTCGAGGCCGGGCGGCGGCGGTGGCGCGCTGACGCGGCCGTCCTCCCAGCGCTCGGCGCCGTACTGGCCGAGCACGACCAGTCCGGGCACGTCGGCGAGGCCGGGCCCGCCGCCGGGGGGACGCCCGAGGGCGATCGCCTGGGCGACGGGGCGGCCGGTGACGATGACGATGCCGCCGACCCTGCGGCCGAGCTCGATCAGCACCTCGGGGGCGTCGGGGTGGACGTACGCGGCCTCGGGGTCGGCCACGATCGGCGACAGCGTGCCGTCGAAGTCGGAGGCGATCACCGCCCCGGCCGGATCCGCCAGGATCGCCGCCATCCCGGCCGCGCCCGTCTCGGTCCGCAGGCCGAACCCGTCAACGCCCATGTTCCCGTCACCCCCGCTTGGTCGGGTCGCCTAGGCTTTCTTCCCTTTTCTACAGGCCCTTTTCTGCAGGTTTGTTGGGCTACTTCCAGGTTCGATCGTGATCCATGCCCAGTTTGCGCACGGCACGCTCCCGCTGCCGGGCGGCCCGCAGCCGCCGCAGGCGCTTGACCAGCATCGGGTCGAACGCCATCGCCTCCGGCCGCTCGATCAGCTCGCCGAGCAACTGGTAGTACCGGGTGGCGGAGATGTCGAAAGTTTCCTTGATCGCCTGTTCCTTGGCCCCGGCGTACCGGAACCACTGGCGCTCGAAGACGAGCAGCAGGCGCTCGCGCTCGGAGAGCTCCTTGGACGTCGGTCCGGACGGCTCGGACCTCTGGGCGGGGGTGGGTTCGTGGGCGCCACTGTCACCGTGGACCGGTGCAGTGTCCATGCTCTCCTCCTCGGTGAGGCGCACGATGATCGCACCGTGCACGCGCAGCCCGTTGGCCATCGTAATGCGGCCTGCGCCGACCTTTGCCCGGTTCTCAAGCACCGGCAAAGCATGCGAACCATCCCAGCATAGGACTTGACACCGACGTTCCATCGGCCGCCGGGAATCCCTCGATCATTCACCAAGTAGGTCAACCCGGGCGTTCGCCCCCGCCCGCGGATACCGCGCCACACTTCGGAACCGCCTTCGGCAAACGCTGTTCAGCGCGGGACGCACAACGTAATGTCGCGAGCTGTGACCTCAGTTATCACGATGCTCACCGACTACGGCCTGGAGGACGGCTTCGTGGCCGCCTGCCACGGCGTGATCATGAAGATCGCGCCCGAGAGCCGGATCATCGACGTCTGCCACCTGATCCCGGCCGGAGACGTACGGCGCGGCGCGGCGGTGCTCGCCCAGACCGTGCCCTACCTGCCCGAGGGCGTGCACGTCGCCGTCGTCGATCCCGCCGTCGGCACGGCGCGGCGGGCCGTCGCCGTGCGCGCGGGCGAGCGCGTCTTCGTCGGCCCCGACAACGGGGTGCTGTCGTGGGCGGTCCACGCGGCCGGCGGCGCCGACGAGGCGTACGAGCTCACCAACGAGGAGCTGTTCCTCACACCCGTCTCCCGCACCTTCCACGGCCGCGACATCTTCGCGCCGGTGGCCGCACACCTGGCGAAGGGGCGTGCGCTCACCGAGGTCGGCACCGGGCTCCCGGTGGAGCGGCTGGTGTCCCTGCCCGAGCCGACATCCCGGGTGCGCGACGGCTCGGCCGAGGGCGAGGTGTTGTCGGTCGATCACTTCGGCAACGTGCAACTGTCCATCCGGGCCGAGGACCTGCAGTCCCTCGGCGTGGAGAACGGCGACACCCTCGCCGTACGGCTCGGCCGCCGCCAGATGTCGGTGCCGTACCGGGAGACCTTCGCCGCCGTGCCCCCCGGCGAGGTGGTGGCGTTCGCCGACTCGGCCGGCCTGGTCGCCTTCGCGGTCAACTCCGGCGACGCCGCCGAACGCCTCGGCCTGCCCCCGGGCGCCCACGTACGGCTCTCGCCCGCCCACTGACGGGCCGTACCAGGTCGCGGCAGCGGGTCACGCCCACTCGACCGACAGCCAGTCCACGTGGTTGAGCAGGTTGATGTGCACGTTCTTGACGTACTGCGAGTAGGCGGCGTTGAGCCGGTAGAAGTACACCGGGATGTACGGCATGTCCTTGATCAGGATGTCGTCGGCCATCTGGTAGTACTTCAGCCCCTCCTCCGGGGTGCGCGCGGCGTCGCCCTTCTTGATCAGCTCGTCGAACCGCCGGTTGGAGTAGCCGCCGAAGTTCTGCCCGTGGGCGATCGCGCCCGTCGAGAAGACCGGGGACAGGTAGTTCTCCGCCGACGGGTAGTCGATCACCCAGCCCATCCGGAACAGCCCGCCGTACTTGTTGGCGTCGAGCTGGTCGAGGATGGCGCCGAACTTCTCGAACTCCTTGACGGTGACCTCGACGGCGAGGTTGCGGCGCAGGTTCTCGCCGACGGCCTCCACCCACTCGCGGTGGCCGCCGTCGCTGTTGTAGCCGAGCTCGATCTTCCTCGGCCCGTTCGCCGCAGCGTACATCTGCCGCGCCTTCGCCGGGTCGTACGTGCACGGCTCGCCGCAGACGCCCTGCCGGTAGCCCTCGATGGCCGGGTTGATGAAGTCGTCGGCGGGCACGCGGCTGCCGGAGAAGACGACCTCGGTGATCGTCTTGCGGTCGATCGCCATCGAGATCGCCTTGCGGATGCGGACGTCGCTGTAGACGTGGTTGTACTGCAGCGGCGTGCCGATGTAGCCCACCCCGGCGTCCGGCAGGTCGATGAATCGTTCGCCGAGCCGCGCCCGCGCGCTGCCGAGGGCGGTGGACGGGATCTGGTCCATGATGTCGACGTCGCCCGCGAGCAGGTCGGAGAAGGCGACGTCCAGGCTCGTGTAGACCCGGAACTGCAGCCGGGTGAACTTCGGCTTCGGGCCGGGATACCGCTCGTACCTGGACAGGTCGATCGTCTGGTCGACGCCCTTGTGGTAGGGCCGGTCCAGCTTGAAGTAGCCCTGGCCGATGGGCTGCTCGCCGTACCGGTCGGTGATCTTCCCGTCCGGGCCGAAGGCCGCCTTGGGCAGCGGGTAGAACGCGGTGTACCCGAGCATGGTCTTGAACTGCGAGAACGGCTCGGCGAGCGTCACCTGGAAGGTCAGGTCGTCGATCACGCGCAGGCCGCGCAGCCGGTCGGTGGCGGGCCGCTCCCCGCGGCCCGGGTTGAGCGCCGGGTAGCCGGCGATGCGGGAGAAGAAGATGTTGTTGGACTGCGCGTTCTCCTGGTTGGCCACGTAGTTCCAGGCGTCGACGTAGTTCTGCGCGACGACGGGCTCGCCGTTGTGCCAGGTGAAGCCGGGCTTGAGCTTGATCGTCCAGACGCGGTTGTCGGGCGAGGTGATGGACTCGGCCGCGTCCTCGACCGGCTTCTTGTCCTCGTCGTAGTCGACCAGCGGGGTGAAGACGGCGGCGAGCACCTCCGCGCCCTCGGTCTCCTTGGTGTTGCCCGGCACGAGGGGGTTCTGCGGCTCGCCGATGCGCATGCGGACCGGACGGTCCGGCGCCGCCCCGGATTGGGCGCCCGCGCCGGCCCCTCCGCATGCGGCGAGGATCGCGAGCGTCACGACACCGGCGATGAGCCGGGTGCGTTCGATCACGCGCATGGTCGGTGGATCCTCCCTCCGGCCCGGACGACGGACCGAGGCGCGCTCACGGGGGGCACCGGTGGCGCAAGTTCGGGTAGGGCGGATGATGGTGACATCGGTTACACCTCGCTGGTCCTACGAGAGCTTGCGCCCGCGGCGTCCACCAGCTTGTATCCAGATCATTGCGGTTCGGTCACATGCGCGTCTGCCCAACGTCACGCGCATGGTTCTATGATCCGCCCTATCGCCGGTGCATGAAATAACCGCCCATCAAGCTACACATCCGGCATGGGTACGGAGGGGCCTACTGCGGCGAGTCCCGGCGAACTGACCCAGGCGTGACCCGCACTCGACCGCGTGGTGGGCTACCTTTGACCCGATCCGTTCAGTGCCCCACGGGGTGATCGCGTATCAGTCTCCCTACGGGAGCACAACGGATCACCATCGAAGGCATCCCATACCCCCATATCCAATAGAGTCCTTGCCATGAGCCAGCCGGAATCCGCGGTCGCGGACGCCCAGGCGGGCGGCCGGGCAGGCGGCGCCACCCCGAAGGGGGAGTCGCTGGCCGCGCTAGCCGAGCGCCACGGGCTACGCCGTTCCATCGCGCGCCCAGCCCTGCCCGTCTACCTGCGTCAGTTGTGGCAGCGACGGCACTTCATCATCACGTACGCGTCCTCGCGAAACGTATCGAAATATTCGAACTCGGTCCTCGGCCAGCTGTGGCAGGTGCTCACCCCCCTGCTGAACGCCGCGGTCTACTGGCTGATGTTCGGCCTCATCCTCGGGCAGAAGGACAAGCCGGGCGTGGGCGGCAACTACACCGCCTTCCTCATCACCGGTGTGATGGTCTTCACCTTCACCCAGCGCTCGGTGCTCGGCGGGGCCAAGTCGGTCTCCGGCAACCTGTCGCTCATCCGCGCCCTGCACTTCCCGCGCGCCTCGTTGCCGCTGGCGTACACGCTGCAGGAGCTGCAGCAGCTCGGCTGGTCGATGGCGGTGCTGTTCCTGATCGTGCTGGTCACCGGGGAGCCGATCACCTGGCTCTGGGTGCTCATCCCGGTGGTGCTGCTGCTGCAGACCATGTTCAACCTCGGCGCCTCGCTGTTCGTCGCGAGGGTCGGCGCGGCCGTGCGCGACATGACCCAGTTGCTGCCGTTCGCGCTGCGCACCTGGTTGTACGCCTCGGGGGTCTTCTACAGCATCGAGGAGCAGACGAAGGGCCTGCCCGATCTGTTGCGCTGGGTGCTGGAGGCCAACCCGGCCGCGGCGTACATCCAGTTCATGCGTGACCTGCTCATCTACGGGCGTGTCCCGGAACAGTGGACATGGATCACATGCGTATTCTGGGCAGTGTGCGCGCTAATCGTCGGCTTCTTGTACTTCTGGCGGGCCGAGGAGAGGTACGGCCGTGGCTGAGATGATCAAGGAGCGCTTCCACGTGGCTCTCGAAGAACCGCAGGCCTCCAAGGGGAAGGCCGCGCCCGACAAGACCGGCATGCCCACGGTCATCGTCGATGACCTGCACATCATCTATCGGGTGTACGGCGCGGCGAGCGGACACGAGAAGGGCAACGCGGCCAACGCGCTCATGCGCATCATCCGCCGCCAAGGCCGTCCGCAGATGAAGGAGGTGCACGCCATCAAGGGCGTGTCCTTCGTGGCCCACCACGGCGACGCCATCGGCATCATCGGCCGCAACGGCTCGGGCAAGTCCACCCTGCTGCGCGCCATCGCCGGCCTGCTGCCCCCCGCGAAGGGCGCGGTCTACACCGACGGCCAGCCGTCCCTGCTGGGCGTGAACGCGGCGCTGATGAAGGAGCTCACCGGCGAGCGCAACATCGTGCTCGGCTGCTACGCGATGGGCATGACGCCCGCCCAGGTGAAGGAGAAGTACGACGAGATCGTCGAGTTCTCCGGCATCGACGACTTCGTGAACCTGCCGATGTCGGCCTACTCCTCCGGCATGGGCGCCCGGCTGCGCTTCGCGATCGCCTCGGCCAAGACCCACGACGTGCTGCTCGTGGACGAGGCGCTCGCCACCGGCGACCGGGAGTTCAAGCGCAAGAGCCAGCAGCGCATCCAGGAGATGCGCCAGGAGGCCGGCACGGTCTTCCTCGTCGCGCACAACCTCGACGTCATCGAGGAGACCTGCAACCGGGTGATCTGGCTGCACAAGGGCAAGATCAAGATGGACGGCGACCCGGAGACGGTGCTGGCGGCCTACACCAAGAACTGATCGCGCCGTACGACAATAGGACCGGCAAGACCACCCGTCTGCAACGGAGGTATGTCGTGTCCGCACGGCCACCGATCCCTTACGACTTCCTGCCCCCGGTCCCCGCGCTCACCGTCGAGAGCGACGACGTGCGGGACGGGGAGCGGAAACCCGAGGCCCACGTCTTCGACGACTGGGGCATGTCCGGGCAGAACCTCTCCCCGCACCTGCGCTGGTCCGGGGCGCCGGACGGCACCAAGAGCTACGCGGTGACGTGCTACGACCCCGACGCGCCCACCGGCAGCGGCTTCTGGCACTGGATCCTGTTCGACATCCCGGCGAGCGTCACCGAGCTGCCGACCGGCGCGGGCTCCGGCGACTTCAAGGGCCTGCCGGAGGGGGCGCAGCACGCCCGCAACGACTTCGGCAACAAGCGCTACGACGGGGCCGCGCCGCCGCCCGGCTTCCCGCACCGCTACCTGTTCGCCGTGCACGCGCTGAGCGTGGAGAAGCTCGGCGTGGACGGCGACAGCATGCCCGGCGTGGTCGGCTTCACCATCACGGCGAACACGCTGGCCCGCGGCTTCATCGCGCCGATCTTCGAGGTCTGAGACGGGCCGGGGCGAGCCTGCGACGGACACGCCGAGGGCGAACGAGCTGACACCGTGACCGCCGTTCCACTATGATTCGAACGGAATTTCGATCAGGGGAATGGCAGACATGGGGTGCGCACATGCGAGAGCTGTCGACCGCCATTGACCTTCTAGCCGACGAGGACCCGGCCGATCTGCCCGTGGGGCAGGTCGCCGAGCAGCTGCTGGAGCTGCACTGGCAGATGGCGAGGCTGCAGGCCGAGATCGCTCGCCGTACCTGTCTGCGCGTGCCCGTCACGCGGGAGCCGGAGGGATCGAGGGCGCACGACGGCTCCGGGGGGCGGCGGAACCGCTGACGGCCGACGACGACCGGCGGCCGGTGTCCGGAAATATCCGGGCACCGGCCGCTTTCTCGTTGGCGAGACGTTCATTTTTCTGGCATCTGGGCCATCGTGGGCCCGTCCGGGCGTGCCGTGAGCCACGGGGAGCATGGCGTACCGACGACTCAGCGCGTCGCGGTTCGACTGGTTCGGCCGGAGCGGGCTGCGGGGAATCGGCCCGGGTCGTCGCGAAGGCGTTCGGCCGTACGGCCGGCGGCGGGTGACGCGCCGCGATCCCGTCGGCAGGGCGGCGGATGCGCCGGCTCACCTGCGCGTCACGGCGGGAGAGTGCGCGTGACCGGGGATCCGGCGGTCAGGCGGTCAGGCGGTCAGGCGCGGAAGCGTTAACGCGGCTTCGGACGCGTCGGCGCCGGCGGGGGCGGCCTCGAAGGGGAAGCGGTCGGCGAAGGCGGGACGTAGGTCGTTCAGCCAGACGGCGTGCGGGTCGTAGTGGGCGAAGAACGGGCGGCCGACCAGGTCGGGGTCCCGCGCCTGGATGAAGTGGAGCACGAACACGCGCTGCCCGGCCACCTCGGCCACGCCGTCCACGCACACCTTGCCCGGCGTGGCGGACATCGACGGCCCCCGCACGGTCCGGCACAGCCCGGACACCTGCGCGTACGCGTCCCGGAAGATCTCATGCGCCCGCGCCAGCGGCACCGCGAAGTAGTCCTGCGGCCCGGTGTCGCGCTCGACGAACATGTAGTACGGCACCATGCCCATGGCGTGCTGCCTGCGCCACATCCGCGCCCAGACCGCCGGGTCGTCGTTGATCGACCGGATCAGCGGAGCCTGGGTGCGGATCACCGCCCCGGTGTCGAGCACGCGGCGCACCGCCGTCCCCAGCGCCTCCGGCTCCAGCTCGCGGGGATGCGAGAAGTGCGCCATGAAGGCGAGCGTCTTGCCCGACTCGACCACCTTCTCGAACAGCTTCAGCGTGTCGTCGGCGTCCGGGTCGGTGACGAACCGCCCCGGCCAGTACGCCAGCGACTTGGTGCCGACGCGGATCGACTCGATCTGCTCCAGCTCAAGCAGCGGCTCGATGTAGCGGCCCAGCACCGGCCGCCCCATGATCATGGGATCGCCGCCGGTCAGCAGGACGCTCGTGACCTGCGGGTTCGCCTTCAGGTAGCGGACCAGCCGGCCGACGTCGTCGGAGGCCATCTTCAGGTCGGGCTCGCCCACGAACTGCGCCCAGCGAAAGCAGTACGTGCAGTACGCGTGACAGGTCTGCCCCTGCTTGGGGAAAAAGAGCACGGTCTCCGGATACTTGTGCTGGATGCCGGGGAACGGCTCTTGTCCCACGCGGGGCACGTTGAGTTCGAGCTGCCCCGCCGGGTGGGGGTTGAGCCGCATCCGCACCTCGTGGGCCGCCGCCTGGACCTCCGCGGCCGGCGCCCCCTTGCGCAGCAGGGCCGCGATGCGCGACACATCGGTCTCGGGGAGCATGTCCGCCTGGGGGAAGACGAGCCGGTAGATCGGGTCGTCGGGCACGGACGACCAGTCGATGAGCTCGTCGACGACGTACGCGTTGGTGCGGAACGGCAGCACCGTGGCGACCGCGCGGACCCGCAGGCGCTCGTCGGTGTCGAAGCCGGCGCGCACCAGCAGGTCGTCCAGATGCTTGGCGGTGTACGCACGGTACCCTCGCGTACCTTCCTTCAAGATCACCCGAAGTCCCTTCTTTTTTCGGTCTGTGTAAACCTGTGAGCCGTCTCGCGCGTCTTTGTCCTTTCTATACCCGGACGTAACGATAGGACCTGCGGTTAGCCGAAACGCAAGGTTGCGGATGAGGCTTTACGTATCCAGGCGTAACTTTCCCGCATCTCGCGACATATCGCGATTGAGAGGTACGCTGGGCAGCGTGAGCTCTCTTACCCCCTTCGACAGGCAGCGCCGTGTAGATCAGGCGGAGCAGCGGGCGTCCGACGCCGACCGCGACCGGGTCGCGGCCGTCCTCGGCGAGGCGCTGGCCGCCGGCCGGCTCACCAGCGTGGAGCACGCCGACCGCCTGGAGGCCGCCTACGCGGCCGTCACCCTCGGCGACCTGCTCCCGCTCACCCGCGACCTGCCCGACGACCTGCCGACTCCGGCGGCCCGGCCCGGGCAGGAGACCCAAGAGGTCGCCGCCGTCTTCAGCAAGATCATCCGCAGGGGCCGGTGGGTCCCCGGCAGGCACACCCGGCTGCGCTCGCTCTTCGGCGCGCTGATCGTCGACCTCACCGAGGCGGTGCTCCCCGGCCGCGAGATCACCCTGGAGCTCGACGCCACCTTCGGCAAGCTGATCGTCCTCATCCCCGCGAACGCCCACGTGGTGGACGAGGGCGGCGCCCTGTTCTCCAAGCGCCAGGTCTCGGGCGGCGACCTGCCCGCGGGCGGCGACGCGTCGGGCCCGCTGATCCGCGTCACCGGCAACGCCAAGTTCGGCAAGATCGTCCTCGCCCGGAAAGGCGAGATCCGCCATCTGCACTGGTGAGACCTCAGGTCACGAGCCCGATCTGCCGACACTCCCGCCGCCCTGCGCGCCGAAGCCCGCCACCCGGCGCTTACGATGCGTGGACAGCGGGCAGCGCCTGGGCACGCCCCGGCGCTCGCACCGCCCGCGAAAGGAGCACGCCGGTGGCCAGCAAGGTGACCCAGCGAAGTGACACTCAGCGCCGTGACACCCAGCGCCGTGACACCCAGCGCCGTGACAGCCAGCACCGTGACAGCCAGCGCCGTGACACAGCGAGGTGACACCGTTTGCCTGACACCCCGCCCATAGCCCTCGACGCGATGGGCGGGGACAACGCCCCTGGCGAGACGGTGGCGGGAGCCGTACACGCCGTCAGAGACCTCGGCGTGCCCGTCGTGCTCGTCGGCCAGCCCCGGCCTCTGTACGAGGCGCTCGCCGCGCACGACGCCACCACCGAGATCCCCATCGTGCGCGCCGAGGAGACCCTGTCCATGGACGAGGGCGCCCTCGCCTCGCTGCGCCGCCCCCGCTCCAGCGTCGCCGTCGCCTGCCACCTGGTACGCCGAGGCGACGCGGCGGCGGTCGTCTCGGCCGGCTCCACCGCGGCCGTCGTCGCCACCGGACGGCTGCGGCTGCGCGCCCAGCAGGGCGTGCTGCGCCCCGCCATCGCCGTCACCCTCCCGACCGTGCCGACGCCCACGATCCTGCTCGACGCCGGCGCCACCGCCGACGTCAAACCCGAGATGCTCGTGCAGTTCGCCCAGCTCGGCGTCGCGTACGGGGAGACCGCCCTGGGCCTGCGCGACCCGCGCGTCGGCCTGCTCACGATCGGCAGCGAGACCGAGAAGGGCAACAAGCTCGCCCGGCGCGCGCACGAACTGCTCTCGAACACCGCGGGCCTCGACTTCGCCGGCAACATCGAGGGCCACGACCTGCTGTCCGGCAAGGTCGACGTCATCGTCACCGACGGCTTCACCGGCAACGTGGCGCTCAAGACCATGGAGGGCAGCGTGCGCTACGCCCTCGCCGAGCTGCGCGAGGCGATCGCCGAGAGCCGCCCCGCCCGGCTGGGCGCCCTGCTGCAGCGCCGCCCCCTGCGCCGCCTGGCCCGCCGCCTCGACCCCGAGCAGTACGGCGGGGCCGTCCTGCTCGGCCTGAACGGCACCGTCGTGATCGCCCACGGCGCCGCCAAGGCCCGCGGCATCGGCGCCGCCTGCGCCCTGGCCGCCACCCTCGCCGCCAAGGGCATCGTCGCCCGCATCGGCGAGCGCATCGCCGCCACCCGCGCCCACAACCGCCTCTGGTAGCCCCGGTAACCGCCGACTGGTACGGCCGGACCCGCCGGGACACGGATAATGGGAGGGATCGGTCTCGATTCGTCGATAGCCTTGAAGGACGTACCGAGGGCCGGTGGGCGGGCGGCGACTTCCGGCACGCTCGCCTCCACGGCCGCCAAGGAGAGTTCATGGTCGACCCGCAAGTCGTGCTCGCCGAACGGGTCCAGCACGCGCTGGCCACCGCGTTCGGTTCCGAGTACGCCGACGCAGATCCGCTGATCCGGCCCTCGCAGTTCGCCGACTTCCAGGCGAACGTGGCGCTGAGCCTGGCCAAGCGACTGCGACGGGCGCCCAGGGACGTGGCCCAGGCCCTCGTGGCGGCCCTCGACGTCGCCGACGTGTGCGCGAGCGTCGAGATCAGCGGCCCCGGCTTCGTGAACCTCACCCTCTCCGACGACTGGATCGCCGCCCAAGCCGCCACCATGCGCGACGACGAGGCCCTCGGCGTCGAGCACCGGGCCCCGCAGACCGTGGTCATCGACTACTCCGCGCCGAACGCGGCCAAGGAGATGCACGTCGGCCACCTGCGCACCACGATCGTCGGCGACGCCCTCGCCCGGATCCACGAGCATCTGGGCGACAACGTCATCCGGCAGAACCACCTCGGCGACTGGGGCACGCCGTTCGGCATGCTCATGGAGCACCTGCTCGACGTCGGCGAGGAGGAGTCGCTGCGGCGCCTGGCCGCCGGCGACGGCAACGCCTTCTACCAGGAGGCGCGGGCCAAGTTCGACTCCGACCCGGCGTTCGAGGAGCGCGCGCGGCGCAGGGTCCCGCTGCTGCAGGGCGGCGACCCGGAGAGCATGCGCCTGTGGCACGAGTTCATCGAGCACACCAAGCGCTACTTCAACCGCGTCTACGCCGAGCTCGGCGTCACGCTCACCGACGAGCACATCGCCGGCGAGAGCATGTACAACCCGTGGCTCGCCGACGTGTGCGACGAGCTGGAGCGCGCCGGCGTCGCCGTGCACAGCGAGGGCGCGCTGTGCGTGTTCCCGCCGGGCTTCACCGGCCGCGACGGGCAGCCGCTGCCGCTCATCATCCGCAAGAGCGACGGCGGGTACGGCTACGCCACCACGGACATGGCCGCGATCCGCTACCGGGTGCGCGACCTGAAGGCCGACCGCATCCTGTACGTCGTCGGCGCCCCCCAGGCGCTGCACTTCCAGATGGTGTTCGCCGCCGCCCGGATGGCCGGCTGGCTCCCCGACGACGTCCGGGCCGAGCACGTGCAGATCGGCAACGTGCTCGGCAGCGACGGCAAGCTCCTGCGTACCAGGTCAGGCAAGTCCATCAAGCTGACGGATCTGCTGGAGGAGGCGGTGGAGCGAGCCGAGGCCGTGCTCGCCGACCGCGACTACGACCCGGAGACCCGCGCGCAGATCGCCCGCCAGGTCGGCATGGGCGCGGTCAAGTACGCCGACCTGTCGGTCAGCCACGACAGCGAGTACGTCTTCGACTTCGACCGCATGCTCGCGCTCACCGGCAACACCGGCCCGTACCTGCAGTACGCCACGGCCCGGATCCGGTCCATCTTCCGCAAGGGCGGCCTCGACCCCGACCGTGCCACCGGGAGGATCCTGCCGGGCGAGCCGGCCGAACGGACCCTCGCGCTGACCCTGCTCGGCTTCGCCTCCGTCGTGGAGAAGGTCGCCGAGAGCGCCGAGCCGCACCGCCTGTGCGCGTACCTGTTCGACCTCGCCCAGGCGTTCACCGCCTTCTACGAGAGCTGCCCGGTGCTCACGGCCGAGGACGAGGCGGTGCGCGAGTCCCGGCTCGCGCTCTCCGCGCTCACCATGCGGGTGCTGCGGCGCGGGCTGAGCCTGCTGGGCATCGAGGTGCCGGAGCGGATGTGATGGGCGGTGGGAAGGTCCGTGTCGGAAGGATCGGGGCCCAAACCGCGCGGCTTACGAGAAATCTTGCTGACGAAGGTCTAGGCTTAACGCGGTCGTTGGGAGAGTCCGCCGATCCCGGTCCCCGCGGGCCTTCCGTAACCTTTCGGGGAGCTTCAGCGTGAGCATGGACCTGACCGCCGGCCCCGACCTCTCTGGGCTCATCGACGCCACGGAGCTACATCGCTTCGCCGAGGCGCTGCTGATCCACTTGGTCGCCGATGGTACCGTCCCCAAGCCGCCGCCGGGCGTCACCGACGTCCCCGGCTACTGGCTGGCGCCCGCCATCGACGCCCTGGTCCAGATCATGGCGGGTCAGGACGCGCTCGACGCGCTCACCCGCGCCGCCCGCCACGACGAGGCCCGCACCGCGCTGTTCCTGTGCCTCGCCCTGGCCCTGGCCGGCCTGGGCGACCGCGTGCACGCCTCCTGGCTCGCCACCGCGTTCGGCGACCTGTCCGCCGACCGCCCGGTGACCCCCGGCCAGCGCGCCGTCTGGGTCGCCGCCGCCAGGGGTGCGTACGGCCCCGCCGGCAAGATCTTCGTGCTGCGCCGCCTCGACGCGGTGGCCACGCCGCACGAGAGCGAGCCGGAGCGGTGGCTGAAGGCCCTGCTGCCCGGCGAGCCCAAGGTGGTCATCCCGCCGTCGCTGCTCGACTTCCCCGAGCTGGCGGAGATCCCCGCCCTGGGCGTGCCCGCGTACGCGGCCGACCGCCTGGCCCGCCTCCGCGCCCGCTGCACCGAGATCACCTCGCCGCGCAAGCCCGAGCCCACCCCGCAGCCGCAGGCGGCGGGCCGCAAGGGCGTCGCCATGTGGCCCGAGACCGAGCCCCTCGACGTGCTGCGCTCGCTCATCAACCCGAACGCGCGCCCAGGCCCGCTCAGCTCCCTCACCGGCCACCTGCTCGAAGACGTCCAGCCGGGCTCCGACCCGAACCTGGCCGCCCTCGCCCTGCACGTCGCCGCCCCCGTCATCCGCCGCGCCGCCGAGGAACTCGCCGACGCCACCCGAGCGGTCCCCCCGGCCGAGGTCACCGTCCCGATCATGGGCCACCCCATCATCCTGCGCCCCGACGGCCCGGACCCGGCCTCCATCGAGGAGGCCGAACGCCGGATCCGCTCCCAGGCCCTGCCACCGGACCCCTACCCGTGGCTCCCACAGGCCCTGATCGGCATCTCGGTCCTCGTCCTCGGCCTGTCGTTCGTCATCTCGATGCTGCTCGCCGTCGGCGGCCTCGTCATCGGCGGCACGGGCGGCCTCCTCCTCTGGCGCCGCCGCCAGCGCGAACAGGCCGAGACCCAGTACATCGACGGCCAGCTGAGCGAGCTGCGCGAACTCGCCGACCGGGCCGTCTTCGCCCTGCACGAGTACGCGCGAGAGTCCGCCAAACGCTCCGAGGCCGCCACCCGCGACCTCGCCGAACTCAGCCGCCTCCTCCGCCGGGGCCCCCGCGCCGCCTAGCCCCACAGCACCCCGCCCCACTCGTGCTGTTCGTGCCCGCCGTGGAGCGCGCCTTGAGCGGTCGCCGAACCGACCACGGCGGCCTAGGACGGGCCATAGGCGTCAGACGGTCCCGGAAGACCAAACGGGGGCCTAAGACGCCTCGTAGGCTCCGTAGGCCGCGCACAGACACCCCTGGTGCCCGAGCGGCAACGGCTGCGTAGTCGGTGAGGAAGCCGGGCGGCTCCGAGCTGAGGGAAGCGGGAGCAGCGCCTGGGCTCGCCGACACCACCGAAATCGCCGCCAGTCCGAGACGTACCGGTACCAGCCCGCCTCCAGCGCCGCGCGGGCGACCGCCAGCATCTGCGTTCGGCGCGGTCCGCCAGGTGGGTCGCCTCCGCCAGCCAGTGCCTGGCGCCCGGCGACTCCCCCATGCGCGAGTGGGTGGTCATGTACGGCGCTGCCATCACGCGGTCAGAACCGCGGCCGTGCGCCATCCGCGGACAACGAACCGGACGGCCCGGTCGTGCCGCGGATCGCGTCAGACGGAGGAGACCTCGACCTCGGCCGGTGCCAGCAGAAAAATCTTGTCCGCAATTCGCTCGATACGACCGTCACAGCCGTACGCAAGCCCCGCCGCGAAATCCACCATCCGCGTGGCCTCCGCGGTCGCCATTCCTGCCACGTCCATCACGACGGCGCAGCCCTCACGAAAATGCTGCCCCACTGTGAGCGCATCGTCGTATTTCCTGGGCCGGACCATCACAATTCGCGCAGGCTCGCTCTCCTCCTGCGTCTGCTGCCACCGCCTGGCCGCCCGTTCCGCAGCGGGCATCCAGTCATCCTCATACTCAACGTCGTATTCATCGTCGCCGTACGCTTCGACAACGCCCAACCCAAGGTAGTTGGCCACCTTACGAACTGCCCCCATCGTCTCGCCCCTTCCACGAGAACCAGCCGCATTCACCTTGTCCAACCACAAAGGACGTTAACCGACGGTTCGGCTCTGGCCACGCGACACGCCCGAGCATTAAACGGCGCCTCGTTATCGTCCCGAAATCCCACCCCAGACCAGGTCAAGCGACACCCAAGGGCTCCTGAATGATCGATGTGATCAGAAGACGACACTCCTAGGTTCGGCCATCCACCTCTGTGACGCAACCGATATATATCCAGGTAACCCAAGGCCATCCCCGCTCAAGGCAAAAATCCGTTGAATCCCTTTTCCCCTATACCCGAGGAACCTCCGGACATTCCCCCACGTCAACCCGGTCGTCGGCAACAGACCTCGCCCCCGCACCAGGCCGCGGGAGGTCCTCGGCGAGGCTCACCGTACAGGTCGCCTGCGACTTTTCTGCGTCCCTCACGGCCCCACCTCTCCCCCGCGACGCCCGGCCCTGGTAGAGGCTCCAGGACCCCGCGCAGCGGCTCGGCACACGTCTGTGGCGGCACCACTCGGCATCGCGCCCCCTTACCACTGCGCGCCGGCTTCCGCTCCGCGATCGCCCTGTCACATTTGCTATGACGCGCGAACCCGGATGAAAGTTCTCACATGTCCACACTCGGTAGAGATCGTCCGCGTTCGTGTGGCGGCGGGTCGGACCCCCGCACCACCATCGGCCGAAGAGCCAGCGTCACGAGGCGGAAAGGCCCCTGCCGACCGCTGTCAGTCGTTCGGGTCAGTCGTTCGCCTCGCCCTTGCGGGACCCCTCACGCCCGGAGTCCCGTGGCCGGGCCTGCGGTGGCCGCCGTTCGCCAATCGTCCCTCAGGCGGGAGCCCGGCCCGGACGACGTCGAGAGAGGCCGGGAGCGCCCCGGAAGATGCGAAAACGTCGCAGTGAAATCTTCAGGGTGTGGAGCTCGATTCGGAGACCTCAACGGCCGCCTAGACGCCGACGAACTGGAACAACCACTCAAGGAGCGGCGCGCCGCTCGATGCATGACCACTCCGAGGCTTGATCCCTCAGAGGGGCCAAAGTTCAATGGTCCCCGTCCGGCCCGGCCAGGACTTAAAGGCCGGCAAGAAAGTCGATGGCGCTCCCGGGCAAACAGCGTAGGAGGATTTATCCGTGCGATCTCCGACATCCGCTACCGCTATGAAACAAAACCGTCCCGGCCGTCTTCGGCGGCGTCTTACCGCGCTGGGCCTTGCCGCGCTCGCCAGCGGCACGGTCATAGGCGTAATCGCCGACCCCGCCTTCGCGGTGGACCTTGGCGGCCTGGACATGAATGACGCGTGCCAACGCCAGCACGGTGAGGGATTCATGGCGCACATGGTTCCGTTCACAAACGTCGACAGTTGGACATGCGTCAACGAAAACGATCCGAACGACGTCAGGAAGGTCGACGTCACCAGGCAGTGCCGCGAGCAATACAACGAGCCCAAGGCATACGCCGCCTTCTACGACTACCGCAACCCCTTCAGCCTGTACTGCAAAGTCGACTAACACGGCACCAAGCAACGCCATTCGTGACGTATGACCGCATCCGCTGGGCCGGCACGCTGCCCTCGAACGAACCCTGACCGGTAAGCATTGAGGGTGGGTCAGCAGAATACGGGCATGCGAAAGCCCCCGGACGCCAGGAATCGAAACTCCCGGCCCGAGGGCCTTTCACACTATAAAGATGTCCGGCGGCGTCCTACTCTCCCACACCCCTTCGAGTGCAGTACCATCGGCGCTGGAAAGCTTAACTACCGGG